>JBFXDD010000037.1:23445-42016 GCA_050181465.1 Planctomycetota bacterium | reverse complement strand
CGCACCATCGCGAACTGCACGCGGGCGCGCTCGAGGTTGTGGCCCTCGTGGTGAACCTTGAAGTAGCGGTCGCCGGCGATGTGGTCGGCGAGGAAGCGCATGCCGACGGTCAGGGTCACGAGACGTCCCGCGAGCGGCATCAGCTCGATCTCGTCGGGCGTCAGGAACGAGCCCGCGGACTCAAGGTAGCCGTCGACGAGTGCGCGATACAACTCGAAGTTCGTTCCGGCGAGCGACAGGTCGGTCTCGTCCTCGCGGCAGCGCGCGGCGGTGAACCGCACGAGATCGCCGAAGTCGTACAACGACCAAGCCGGCATGCAGGTGTCGAGGTCGACCACGCACACCGCGCGGCCGGTCCGCTCGTCGAAGAGCAGATTGTTGAGCTTGGTGTCGCCGTGCACGATTCGCACCGGAAAGTGACCTTCGCGAATCGCCTTCTCGATCGATTCGATCATCGTCCTGCGTTCCTGAACGAAGGCGACATCGGCGCGCACCGACCGCAGGCGACCGACCGGATCTTCCATGATCGCCGCCTCCAATTGCCGGAGTCGATACGGCGAGCTGAAGAAGTTGGGAATGGTCTCGCGCAACGAACCGACGTCGAGATCGATCAGATCGGCCTGGAACTGACCGAAGGCGCGCGCTGCCTCACGGGCCTGGCCGTAGCCGTCGCACCGATCGAAGCTCCGCGTACCTTCGACGAAGACATAGGTACGCCACGGCGCGTCAGGCGTGCGCAGGTAGGGAGCGTTCTCGCGGGTCGGAACCAACCGCAGCGCACGCATGTGACCCTCGGACTCCGGCGCCCCGTAGCATCGCGCGAGGTGCCCCGTCACGACCGCGATGTTGTTCATCAGGGCCGGCACATCCGTGAACACCTTGTCGTTGATCCGCTGGTGCAGGAAACGCCGACGTTCGCCGTCCGCCGCAACCCAGGTCGACACGAAGGTGTCGTGGATATGGCCACGCTCGAAACCATCGACCGCGAGGCACTGACCTTCGATTGCGAAGGCGTCGACGACCGCGCGCGCCTGTTCTGCGGAGATGGAGGAACCCAAGGTGCGAGTCTGTGAGGAAGGGAGCGGGGGAAGCCTACCTCACCCGCCGTCGAAACGTGGAAAGCTCGAGCCGGCGCCGGCGGGCGGGCGACCCGCCACCTTGCCGGACACGCGCACCGACTACCAGCCCCCTCGTAGCGGCGGAATCTTTCGACGACCGGCCCTTGGGCGAAGCGCCGCTGGCGGCGATGGTTTGCGCAGTGTCCGAATCCGAGCCAACGCGCGAGCGAGCGCACGTGCTGCACCCCGATCGCCGTTGCGCGACGCTCGCCAACCGTGACGCAAGCGCATCCGCCGACGGCGAGACGCCGCCGCCGGGGAGCGTCGACGCTCGCGTCGATCTCAAGCTGATGACCTGGCGCGCGCGACGTGCACTCGCGAACGGCGCGACCCCCGCGGCGGTTGCGCGTTTCGCGGACGTGGAGTCACCCCAACTGCTCGCCGGGACGGTGCAAGACGGCACCGCGCGCGGCATCCTGCTCGCGCTCGAAGAGACGATCGCTCTCTGCGCCTGGCAGGAACCCCCGCTCGCCGAGACGTGCGCGCTCGAAGGCGACGCCGAAGTCTTCGAAGGCAAGGCGCTGCGCAAGAAGAAGGACATCCTGGTCGCGTCGGGCGGCGCCCGCATCCGCTGGTCGCGCAAAGGCGGTGTGATCGTGGTCGACCGCGAGCACGGCGTGCACGCGGAAGACTGCATCCGATTCGAGGATCATCACGATCGCGGCGATCTCGACGGCTTCGACGGCGACCCGGATGAACGCCCGCGTATCTTCTCGCCGGCCTTTCTCCAGCCGCTCCGACTCGTGCACGGCAAGACCCTTCATCGGCTGGACCTCGTCGGCCGTCTCGGCCGTCGAGGTGACGGGCACGCATGCTCGCTCACGTTTCTCGGGCGCAGCGACGAGCCGTGCGTGCGGATGATCGTCTCGATCGATCATCGCCACGAGAACCATCGCCTCCGCGTCCGCTTCCTCGGCGCATCGACGGTGGATGCGGTCGATGCCGACGGCACGCCCGGCCTCACCGTCGTACAGTCCGGCGCGCGAGTGTTCGTGGCCGCCACTCTGGTGCGCGCAATCGGTTCACTCGATCTCGGTAGCGAGCGCATCCCAACGCCGGCAGCGCAGTGCAAGGGCGTGATCCGTCACGAGTTCCGTCTCGGTGGCAGACCTTGGGGGCCGGCCGCGCAGCCGACCGAGGCCACGTCAAAAGATCGGTGAGAAGTCGACGCACGCATGAATCGGATCGTGCGTGCGCTGCACCGAGCGTGATTCACGACATCACCTAAGCGCTTGAGTTCGACGCGCGAGCAGTCACACTCAGGGGCCCTCTCTGCTTCTCGTCCGGGTGCATTCGGGTCGTCTCCCCCAACGACCGAACGATCATGCCTCAAGTGCTTTGGTTCCTCGTCGGCGTCGCCGTGACGCTCGCAGCGATGATCCTGTTCGCCCGCCGACGAAGCTCCGTCGGCGGGGCCGTCGACTCGGCCGTGGACGAACCTGCGCGCGTGACACAGACCTCGTCCAGCGGCGAACAGACCTCGGCGATCTCGAGCCAATCGGCACAACACGACCAGCCGTTGCCGCTCACGTCGGCGGAGCGGACCGAGCTCGAGCTCGCTCGCCGAATCCTCGACGACACAGTGCGCGACCTCGAGGCGTTGGCCGGCGGCATCGGCCGCGAACTCGCCGGCCTCGCGAGCGCGATCGAGGGACACGCGCTGCATCTTCTCGAAGCCCACGAGCCCCGTTCGCGCTCGGCGCGGGCCTCGCAGGAGAGCCTGCGTTCCGCTCTGCGCCGCTTGCGTACCTTCAGCGAGAAGTTCCTGTGTTTCGCGCGAGTCGAGCCGGTGAGTGCACGGCGGATCGACGTCCGCAATCTGCTGGAGGCCATCGCCGAGGACGTCGCTGCGCTGGGGGCACGACTGCGTGTCGAAACCGCGAGCGCCGAGTTCCTGCCCGCGGTCCTCGGTGACGAACGCGCCTTGCGCAGCGCCATGCTGTTCCTCGTCGAGACCCTGATCTGGCTCGACCGCTCGGCGAGCAAGGTGTCGCTGACGGCCCGCGCCGAGATCCAGGACGAGCACGAGACGCGCGTCATGATCGAGATCGCCGTCGAGACCGAGAGCGCCGACGCCACTTTCGTCGCGACCGACGATCGCGCGGTGCACATCGGCTACGTCGCAGCCCGCAACCTGCTGGAGGCGATGGGAGGGGAGCTCGCCTTCGACGGCGTGGACGGGCTCCAGCAGAACTGTTACGTCAGCCTGCCGGTGCACACCCGCGACGAAGCGGTGCGCTCCGACCGTCTGGAGACCGTCCTCGCACCGATCGAAATCCGCGAAGAGCGGACCCGGATCCCTCACCAGTACGGCGGCGTACTGATTCTCGAGGGCGACCCCCAGCTTCGCGAAATGATCGCGCACGAACTCCGTGCCCGGGGGCGCAACATCGTCAGTTGCGTGGACAGCGCGGCAGCACGCTCCCTGATCGACGCGACCCCGGATCGCTTCGAGGTCGCGATCCTCGCCGCCGACGCGCGCGGCGAGAGCCTCGAGACCGTGCTCGACCACGCGTGCTCGCGAATTCCGTCTTTGCGGGTCCTGGTCCTCGGCAGCACCTCGGGGCTGACGGCGCATCGGGTTCCGCCCGGGATCCCGGTGTTCGCGCTCCGCAAGCCGTTCGGCGTGGCCGAACTTCGCGCGGCGCTCGAAGAAGTCCTGGGTGCACAGCCCATCGACCAAGGACGCTGACCGAGCGGCGACCGGTCGGGGAGCTTTCGGGATGGCCGGACGCTATCCTGCTCGGCCCCTGATCGAGGCCCAAGCCCCTGGCACGCACCGACCGCACCGCTCAGTCGATCCGCCCCCTCCGCTTCGAGCGGGCCTACACCGAGCAGGCCGCGGGCTCGGTGCTCGCGATCGCCGGCCGAACCAAGGTGCTGTGCACGGTTTGTGTGCAGGAGAGCGTGCCGCAGTGGCTCAACGGCCAGGGCAAGGCCTGGTTGAGCGCCGAGTATTCGATGCTTCCGGCCGCCACCCGAACGCGAAAGCTGCGCGACGGCCGACTGGGCCGTATCGACGCCCGCTCGCTGGAGATCCAGCGGCTGATCGGGCGGGCCCTTCGCGCGGTCGTCGACCTCCGCGCGCTCCCGGAACTGACCCTCTGGGTCGACTGTGACGTCCTCGAAGCGGACGGCGGCACCCGCACGACCGCAATCAACGGTGCGTGCCTCGCCATCCACGACGCTCTGCTCTCGCTCCAGGACGCCGGTCGCCTCTCGCGCTGGCCGATGCACGGCCTCGTCAGCGCGATCTCGATCGGTCGCGTCCAGAACGAGTTCCTCGTCGACCTCGACTACAAGGAGGACTCCGCGGCCGACCTCGACCTCAACGTGGTCCGCCTGGGCGATGACCGTCTCGTCGAAGTGCAAGGGAGCGCGGAACGCGGCACCTACACCGACGACGAACTGAACGCGATGTTGGTGCTGTCGAAAGAGGCCTGCCGGCAAGTCGCGACAGCACAGCAACTCGCGCTGGAGACCCGATGACCGCGCACGGCGATCGGGCGGAGTTGTGGATCGCCTCGGCGAACGAGAAGAAGCGCGCCGAACTGGAGCGACTGCTCGCGCCCTTGGGCTTGAGGATTCGCAGCCTGCGCGAACTGAGCGACCCGCCCCCGATGATCGAGGATCGCCCCGACTTCGCCGGCAATGCCGAGATCAAGGCGACCGCGCTCGCGCGCGCGGTCGGCGCGATGGCTGTGGGCGACGACTCCGGGCTGTGCGTCGACGCGCTCGGCGGCGAACCCGGAGTGCGATCGGCCCGCTGGGCAGGACCGGACGCCACGGACGCCGACCGCATCGCGAAGCTGCTGAACACACTCGCCGACAAGCCGGTCCGCTCCGCGCGGTTCGTCTGCCATCTCTGCCTCGCCGCTGGCGACGGCCGAGTGATCGGCCGGTTCGAGGATCGCTGTGAAGGCGTCATCCTGGACGAGCCGGTGGGAACCGGTGGCTTCGGCTACGATCCGGTGTTCGCGCCGCTCGACCAACCGCCGGGAACCACACGCAGCTTCGCCGAACTCGGCGCCGCCGAGAAAGACCGCATCAGCCATCGCGGCCGCGCGCTGCGCCAGCTCGCCGCGTTCCTGAACCGCCGCCGGGAATCCACCTCGCCGTGACCGACATCAAGCTCATTCGCAATTTCTCGATCATCGCCCACGTCGACCACGGCAAGTCGACGCTCGCCGACCGTCTGCTCGAACTCACGAACACCGTCGAGAAGCGGCAGATGCGTGAGCAGCTGCTCGACGACATGGAGCTCGAGCGGGAGCGAGGAATCACCATCAAGGCCCGCGCGGTCGCGATGCGCTACAAGAGCAAGAGCGGCAAGATCTATCTGCTCAACCTGATCGACACGCCGGGCCACGTCGACTTCAACTACGAGGTGCAGAAGTCGCTTCAGGCGTGCGAAGGTGCGCTGCTCCTGGTCGACGCATCCCAGGGTGTCGAAGCGCAGACGGTCGTCAACGCGTTGCTCGCCGAGCAGGCGAAGCTGACGGTGCTGCCGGTGCTGAACAAGATCGACCTTCCGCACGCACGCCCCGACGAAGTCGCCACCGAGATCGAGGACGCGATCTGCCTGCCGGCGGAAGACGCGATGCCGGTCTCGGCGAAGCAAGGCACCGGCTGCGCCGAACTCCTCGAAGCGCTGGTCGCCAAGATCCCGCCGCCGACGGGATCACCCGACGCCAAGCTGCGCGCGTTGATCTTCGACGCGGTCTACGACGATTACCGCGGCGTCGTGATCTACGTCCGGATCAAGGAGGGAACACTCCAGAAGGGCGATCAGGTCCGCATGATCGCCACCGACTCCGACTACGAGGTCCTCGAGATCGGGCGTCTCGCGCCGCGCATGGTCCCGGAGGACTCGCTGCACGCCGGCGAGGTGGGCTACCTCATCTGCAACATCAAGCGGCTCGGCGACGTCAAGATCGGCGATACGGTCACCCACTCGCGCGAAGACGAGCGGGCGGAACCCCTGCCGGGATTCAAGGACCCCAAGCCGATGGTCTTCTGCGGCTTCTATCCGACCAACACCTCGGACTTCGAAGCGCTGCGCCGTTCGCTCGAGAAGCTTCGCCTCAACGATTCGTCGTTCACCTACGAACCGGAGACGTCCGAAGCGCTCGGCTTCGGCTTCCGCTGCGGCTTCCTCGGCCTGCTGCACATGGAGATCATCCAGCAGCGGCTCGAGCGCGAGGAGGACATGGATCTCGTGCAGACCGCACCGAACGTCACCTACCGCATCGTGCAGTACGACGGCACCGAGATGGAGGTGCGCTCGCCGGCGGAGATGCCCGATCCGTCGCGGATCGCGGCGTACAAGGAGCCGATCGTCGAGTTGCGAATCGTCGTGCCGACCGAGTCGATCGGCGTGGTGATGAAACTCGCGAACGACCGTCGCGGCGTCTACGAGAAGACCGAGTACTACGGCACGCAACGGGTGATGATCACCTTCGGGATCCCGTTCTCGGAGATCATCTTCGACTTCCACGACCGGTTGAAGTCCGCGACGCGCGGCTACGGCACGATGGACTACGAGCTGCGCGGCTTCGAAGAGGCGGACCTCGTCAAAGTTCGTATTCTGGTCTCGAACAACGAGGTCGACGCGCTGTCGTTCCTCTGCCATCGCACCGTCGCCGAGAACCGCGGCCGCAAGATCCTGCAGCGGCTGCGCGGCGAGATCCCTCGCCACCTCTTCGAGGTCGCTCTGCAGGCCGCCATCGGCGGGAAGATCATCGCGCGCGAGAACATCCGCGCCCTCGCCAAGAACGTCCTGGCCAAGTGCTACGGCGGCGACGTCACGCGCAAGAGAAAGCTTCTCGAGAAGCAGAAGAAGGGCAAGAAGCGCATGAAGCAGGTGGGTAACGTCGAGATCCCGCAGAGCGCGTTCCTGAGCGTGCTCTCGACCGGCGACGACGAGTAACCGAGGTCCATCGATGGCGAAACCCGCGCAGAAGAAAGGTCGAATCCGCGAGCAGATCGACGCCTTCGCGATCGCGATCTTGATGGCGGTACTGATGAAGTACTTCGCCATCGAGGCCTACCAGATCCCCACCTCGTCGATGCAGCCCACGATGATGGGCAGCAAGAGTTCGGGGGTGTACGACCGCATCCTGGTCGACAAGTCGCGCTACATCTTCTTCGAACCCGAGCGCTGGGACATCGCCGTCTTCCGCTATCCGATTCGCTATCAGCAGAACTACGTGAAGCGAATCGCCGGCCTGGGTGGTGAGACCCTGCGAATCGCCGGCGGCAATCTCTATCGGGTGAAGGGCGACGACCCGAACTCGCCCGCGAATCTCGAGAGTCTGCCGCGGCCGACCGGGGTACTGGAAGCGCACTGGAAGGAGATCTACCCGGCCCGACGAATCCTCCACGGTCAGCCCAAGATCCTCGGCACGTCCTTCTCCGGAGTCGGCGGCGAATGGAGTGAAGACTCGGACGGCACGATTCGGCTGGTGCAGCGGCGCGCGGACAGTCGCTCCGTGCTCACCTATTCCGACTCGACGGGCGGCGGCATCTCCAATCAGGTGTACGACGGTTATCCGACCTGGATCGCGCGAAAGATGATCGACGCGATGGAGTCGGAGCCCGGGGACAGCTTCGCGAACTCACTCCACGATGAACACGTGCAGGACGTGCGGATCGCGCTCGTGGTCGCCCCCAAGAGTCGCCCCACCGAGTTCGAGACGATCGTGCGGATCGCGCCCCCGGAGGGTTTGGTCTACGAGTTCGCACTCGAGATCAAGGACGGCAACGGCCGCATCGTGGTGCGCTCGAACAACGCCGAAGTGAAAGCGAGCGGAGCATTCAAGGTTCCGCTGGACGGAGGCACCGAGACCGCGCTCCGTTTCGCTCACGTCGATGACTACTGCATCGCCGATGTCGACGGCAGACGCGTCGCCGAACTGGATTGTGCGGAGTACAGGACCCTCGAGCGGTTGGTGCCGGGCTCCAAGGACCCCGAACGCGGACGGGCGACCGCTCGCATCGCCGTTCGCGGCGGCGAGGAGATCACCATCCGCGAGCTGACTCTCGAACGCGACCTCCACTACGTGCCCTCGCTCATGAGCGGGGTAGCCGAGCTCGACCTCATCCGAGTGCCGGAGGACCACTTCTTCATGCTCGGCGACAACACACTGCAGTCGGTCGACTCGCGCGATTGGACCGCGATCGATCTGGGCGTGGACGCCGATGACAACCTGGTGGACCCTCGGTTGGAGAGTTCGGTCCGAACCTTGCGCGGTAACCTCCGCGCCGTTCCGCTGGGCCGCGACGTGGACCCGGACGAGAACCCGGTCGTCGTGCAGGACGAAGGCAAGATCGTCTTCACCGACGAACTGGGCGAGGTCTGGCGCCTCAATGGACGCGCCACCGTGAACCCGGCGCTGGCGCAGACCTACGACTCGTCGTCACCTTGGGTCGAAGGCCCCGACGGCAAGCCGTTCCTGCCCGCCCAGCAGAAGGTGCGTTTCGTTCGCCGCGACCACATCATCGGGCGCCCCCTCCTGACGTTCTGGCCGGGCTTCCAACCCTTTCGCATCGGCTTCATCCGTTGAGCCGCACCGGCGAAGCGCTCCTGATCACGAAGAACCTGTCCAAGACCTACCGTCGTCGGAAGGTCGTGGACGGCGTGAGCATCGCCGTCGATCGCGGTGAGATCGTCGGCCTGTTGGGGCCGAACGGCGCGGGGAAGACCACCAGCTTCCGAATGGTGGTCGGGATGGTGCAGCCGGACCAAGGCAGCGTGCTATTCGACGGGAAGGACATCACCAGGCTCGCGATGTATCGCCGCGCGCGCCGCGGCCTGGGCTACCTTTCACAGGAGCCGTCGGTGTTCCGAAAGATGACGGTGCTCGACAACGTGACCGCAGTTCTCGAAGCGCGCGGCGTGAAGAAGCGGGAGCGAATCGACAGCGCACTGGCTCTCCTGGAAGAGCTCCAGCTCACGCGACTCCTCGACAGCCTCGGCGAGACCTTGTCGGGCGGTGAACGGCGGCGACTCGAGATCGCCCGCGCGCTCGCAACCGAACCCAAGCTGTTGCTCCTCGACGAACCCTTCGCTGGCGTCGATCCGATCACCGTCGAAGAGATCCAGAAGATCCTTCGCCAACTCGTCGCGCGCGACATCGCGATCCTGATCACCGATCACGCGGTGGCCGAGACTCTTCGCATCTCCGATCGAGCCTACATCCTCGATCGCGGCACGGTGATCGCCGAAGGCATGCCGCACGAGATCATCGCGAACGAGATGGTCCGCCGGGTCTATCTCGGGAGTAGCTTTGGCGAAGGGGTCACCGAGGAAGAAGGGCGGGCGCTCGAGCTCGAGTGACCCCGACGAGTCGGCGAGGTCTAGCCCGGCTGATTCGTGAACGTCGTCGCGAGATCGACGCAGGTCGATGCCCGGCAAGGAGCTGCGTCGGTCGACGACCGAAGCGTAGCCGTAGCTACGCTGCCAGGGAGGAGACCACGTAGCGACGCCGCCGGGCGCGAGTTGCGGCGATCGCAGCAGACGTTCGCGGATAGTCCGGGCTAGCGAGATCTCCGTGCAGCGTCGCGACGTCAGTTGCCTGACGTGGCCGGATACCAGGTGGTGACCGCCGGCAGAGCATCGAGCACGTCGATCCAGTCCTGGCAGACGCCGTGGCAGAAGGCGTCCGTCCAGAACTCCGACGCACCCGGCCAGCCTGGGAACTGCGTCGGCACCACGTAGCCTTCGGTCGAGATCCGTTCGCCTTGCTCGTTCCAAGCCTCGGCGAGGTTGGTCGGTGAGTAGGGGTCGAGCGCGAAGCCGGCGCCGCGATTGCCCTCCGCTAGCGACATGAAGCCGACGAGCGTACGGAAGCTGGGTGGAGTCCCTACGACCGCAGCGGTTTGCGGCTCCGGGAACAACACGCCCATGATCATTCCCGTGGCGGTCTGGAAGCGCGCATCGAACATCCGCACCGAGGTGTTCAGCGGGTCGTCGATGCGGGCGGATGCCAGGACCTCGCTGCCGCCCTGCACCCGGTTCACCGCGATCATGATCGCCTTCGGGTCGCCCTCGCCCTGCGTGGTGTTGCCGCTGTCGTCGGGCAGCCGCTCCAGGTCGACGACGAAGGTCATCGAGCCCAGGCCCGCGCCGTCGGCGGGTAGCTGCGGGAACTCGCTGTCCTGGAACTCCATCGACAGGCTCGACGGCAAGCCGCTGACGAACGCGAAGCCGACGTGCTCGCCGACCGCGGTGTCGGGATCGAAGCCCTGCGCAGTCGACGCGAACTGAACGAGTCCCATCACATCACGAACTCGGGCATCCGCGTTGCGCTGGCGGAGCTCCACGGGGTTGCCGTTGCTGTCCCACAGCGCGAGGTCGACCCGCACGAAGAAGGGCACCGTCGGGGGATCGTGGTCACCGGAGCAGCCCTCATCATGGGTTCCGTCGAATTCGCGCTGGAACCGGATGGTCTGCAGAGTGCCGCCGGTGAATCGCGTGTCTGTGATCTCGGCGAGGCTGATCTCGACGCCGTCGGCACGCATCAAGCCGCGCAGCGCACACCAGATCTCCTTGGTCATCCCTAGGCTCCAGGCGGTCGCACGCATCCCCTGAGCCATCTCGGACATCTCGACGCCGCCCAGCGCATGAACCAGCGTGGACCCGCCACCAAGGTCAGGCAACGTGTCGAAGATGTCGGCGGTCGGCAACAGGTTGGCCACCGACCTTCCGGTGTCGGCGACTTGCTCGCCGAAGCTGAGGCCGAGGCCCCCACTGCAAGAAACAGCCGTGAACGACAGGGCACCGAGACCGACGAGCAGGGCGGAACGAAGACGAGCAGTCTGCATGATTCTCTTATTCCTCCGAGCCGAAAGATCGGCCGCTGACCGGTGCCCGTGAAGCCCTCGTCGGAATCGCCCACACCATGGGTCGTGAAATGAGCAATTCCGCGGGTCGTCGGCAGCAGCCGTCGCAATATGCCGCGACCGCTTTGCCCGGTGCAGCGACGTCCTACAGCCGGAGCACTCCGCTTGCCGACCACCGCTTCGGCGGCCGGTGGCGCTCATTCACGCGCTAGACTGCTCCGCTCGCCCCGCACCTCATGTTGGTCCAGCTCGTCCACCCACCGCTCTACCTGAACGTGCACGCCATGACGGCACTTCGGCCGAGCCTGCCGCTCGGGCTGGCCTACATCGCTGCCGCGTTGCGCAAGGCCGGTCACACCGTGAGCCTGCTCGACGCCGTCGCGTTGGCCCCGGAGAAAGTCACACGCAACGACGCCAAGAAGCAGCTCTTCGCTTTGGGACTCACGGTCGACGAGATCGTGGAGCGACTCGACCCGAATGCGGAAGTGTTCGGCGTCACCAACATGTGGACCTTCTCGTGGCCTCTGGTCCGCGAGCTGATCGTGCGCATGAAGGAACGCTTTCCGCACGTTCCGATCGTGTGTGGCGGCGAACACTTCTCCGGTCTCCCGGAGCTGTCGATGCAACAGGCGCCGATCGACTTCATCGTCCGCGGGGAGGGTGAGGAAGGCGCCGTCGAAGTGATCAACGGCCTCGCCATCGGAGCAACCCGCGTCGATTGGTCGGAGGTGCCCGGCATCTGGTATCGCGACGCCGCCGGCACACCCGTCGCGAGTCGCCTCCCTCGGGAGCGCATCCGCTCGGTCGACACGATCGCGTGGCCGGCCTGGGATCTGATCGACATCGACGTCTACAACGCACACGGCTTCATCAACGGCCTCAACCAGGGCAAGACGATCCCGATCCTCGCGACGCGCGGCTGCCCCTACCAATGCACCTACTGCGCTTCCCCGAACATGTGGACGACGCGATGGTTCGCGCGGAGTGCGAAGGACGTCGTCGACGAGATGCAGCTCTACAAGGAGCGCTACGGCGCGACGAACTTCCCCTTCCAGGACCTCACGGCGATCCTCAAGCGCGACTGGATCATCGAGTTCTGCAACGAGCTCGACTCACGAAAGCTCAACGTCACCTGGCAGTTCCCCTCGGGAACGCGCTGTGAGGTCATCGACGACGAGGTCGCAGCTCTCTTGGCGAAGACCGGCGGGAAGTCGCTCGCTCTCGCGCCGGAAAGCGGGAGCGAACGCACGCGCAAGCTCATCCAGAAGCGGATGAAGACCGAGAGCCTTCTGGACGCAGTTCGCGCGTCGGTGAAGAACAAGCTCAACGTCACGATCTTCATCGTGATCGGTTTCCCCCATGACATCGAAGACGACCTGCGCGAGACCAAGAAGTTGGTACGCAAGCTGGGTCGGATGGGGATCGACGACATCGCAGTCGGCTTCTTCTTCCCGATCCCGAACACGCAGCTCTACACCGAGCTGATGGCGAAGGGTCGGGTCACGCTCGCCGACGAGTTCCTCTTCACGCCGATCTTCGCGAACGAGGAGAAGCTGCTCGATGAGAACAACTACTGCGAGAGCCTCAGCGCCAAACAGCTCACGCGCTGGAAGTACCGCCTGCTTGCGAGCTTCTACTTGACCTCCTTCGCTTTCCACCCGACCCGGCCGTTCCGAATCCTGTGGAACGCGCTTCGAGGTCGAGAAACCCGCAAGCTCGAGACCTACCTCGTGGATCTGCGCAAGAAAGTCGGCATCTCGATCCGCAACCGCTTCTCGCGGCGCGGCGGGAAACGCACCGAGAAGACCCAGCCCGCCTGAGAACTGCGCGCGCCTCGCGAGACGCAGGGACTCGGTGGTATTGCGCGCTCGCCGCGATCAGCGGCGGCGCAGCCCGGGTGAACCGCTCGCAGCGGAGCTGCTTCGGATCGACTCGCGCGCGTGCTGCGTCGCTTCCTCCTCCGAGATGAGGTTGCGTCGCAACAGGTCGTTCAGCGCCATGTCCGCCGTCTGCATGCCGAGTCCGGCACCGTTCGCCATCAGTCGATGGAGACTCTCGGGGCGACCCCGGCGGATCGCCCGCGCTGCGGCATCGTTCGACACCAGCACCTCCAACAGCGGAACACGCCCCAGTCCGTTGCGTCGACGCACGAGACTCTGACCGACGACGACGCGCAGGCTCGTCGCGAGGCGTTCCCGCACATCGAGCCGATCGTCGAGCGGCGCCAGCCGTGAAAGCTCCGCGATCGCGCCGACTACCGAGGACGCCTCGTAGGCAGCGATCACCAGCAGCCCACCTTCTGCCGCGTCCAGTACGGCTCGCAGGTCATCGATCGATTCGACGGCACCGACCGCCAGCACATCGACACCGCTCGCGAACGCGTCACGAACACCCGCAGCGATCGATTCCACGTGGGTCCCGATCTCGCGTTGGTGAATCCATGCGGTCGAAGACGTCTGGTGCAACTCGATGCGACGATCGAGAGTCATCACGTGGGCCGGGCGCTCGCGCAGGAGTCGCTCGAGGACCGCGGCGACGGTGACACTCTTTCCCGATGCCGGGGGGCCCGCCACGACGATGAGACCGCTCTCGATTGCCGCGAACCCCGCAAGGGACTCGGGTAGCTGGCACTCGCGTAGATCCGGGGTTCGCTTGGGAACGTGACGGAACACGAAGGAGTGGCCTTCCTCGTGACGCGAGCCGCACAGCCGGAATCGCTCGCCCGTGGCGGCGTTCCAGACGACATCGATTTCGCCACCTCGCCCGAGCTCGGCGATCTGTTCGGCGAACAGCAGCTCGGCAGCCAGCTCTTCGAGATCCTCGGCGGAAAGCACTTCGTCCCCGGTGGCGACCACGCGACCGGTCAAGCGAATCCACGGTGAGGAGCCCGCGCACAGGTGCAGACTCGAGGACCCCGAGCGAAGTACACCCGCGAGCAGAGCTTCCAGTCGTTCCTTGGTGATCGTCATAGAGACGCTCCTTCCGGAGTGAGAGTCAGCGCATCGAGGAAGCGAGCCTTCTCCCGCACATGCGGGAATGCCTCACTCGAGTCCACGACACCGGTGAGAACGGCTTCGAGGATGGAGGAGTCGAGCGAGCGACAACCTTCTTCGACTCGCGCACGCAGCATCGCATCGATCCTCTCGTGGTCCGCCGCGCGAAGCAGGTCGCGCACGGTCGCATCGAAGTCCAGACGCTCCGTCGCGAGCGTCAAACCACCGCCGTCTTGCACAGCCAGAGTGCGTGTAACGACCACACCGAGACCGACCACGGCGAGCAAGCTGCGCGCGCGAGCCCGCTCGTGGCGCGGGCACATCGCGAGAAACCGTTCGATCGCCTCGCGCACACTCTTCGCGCGCACGCAGGCAACCACGATCTCCACGTTCTCGGCGGCCTGCAGCAGCAGCGGGGCAGTGTTGGCGTCGACCTCACTGAGGAAGAGCGCGTCGGGATCTTCACGCAACGACGCACGCAAAGCCCCGCAGGCCATTGGTGTCGCGCTCGAGCCGAGTCGTCGACGAGTGACGGGAGCGCCATTGCCCAAGGTCGGATATTCGAAGCTGCGATCCAGGACGTGCACCGACCGACCCGGCACGGTGAGCGCTGCCGAGAGCAGGGTGGCGAAGGTCTCGGTACGTCCCGAGTTCCGATCGCCCGCAATCAGGATCACACCGCGGCCGCTCTGCACAGCCTCGACGAGGGGTCCGGCGACTCCCGCCTGTTCGGGAGTGCGCACCGACTTGGGGTGGATCCTCAGATTGAGCGCCAGCCCGTCCAGGTGTCGGAAGACCGTCGCCCGGCCGCGAGCCGGCAGGTCGCTGTTGAGCTCGCGGGTCAGGGCACCATCGCGCGCGACCCGTTCCATCGCATCCTCTCCGAGCTGCTCGCGGACGATCTCCCACACCTCGGGCCCGAGCATGACTTCATCACGCAAGCGCAAGACGTTCCGACCGACTCGCGCCAGCGGCACTCGACCTTCGCTCAGGACGAGATCGCTCGCGCCGATGGCGAGGGCTGCGCCGAGCAGACCGTGAGTTGGGGCCGGGGTCGACGCCAGCCCAGTCGATTCGGCACCTTCCGGACCGACCAGCGCCGCGGCATCACGACGGCGACGCATCGCCTGGATTCGGAGCAGTTCCGCGAGCACGCGCTCGCTCACGACACCTTGCTGGATCAGGATCTGCCCCAGCGGCATTCGTGGCCCGCGAAGCGCCTGCACTTCGAGACACTGTCGGAGTCGACGTTCGGAGATGATCCTCGACTCGACCAGGATCGCGCCCAGCCGTGTGTCCTCGAGGTGCGTTTCGTCACGTTCCGCTGCCAAGTTCGGTCCTCTTGCTTCGAATCCCTCTTGCGTCGAATCCAACGGCAAGATCGACGACACGAGCCCCGCGGCTTGACCTTGGCCGCAGGCAGCCCGGAACCGTCGCGTT
Organism: Planctomycetota bacterium; assembly: GCA_050181465.1. Taxonomy (GTDB): domain Bacteria; phylum Planctomycetota; class UBA1135; order UBA1135; family UBA2386; genus JACRLW01. The sequence goes on along the minus strand of JBFXDD010000037.1, from coordinate 26,622 downwards.
CGGCGGTGTCCGTTTCTTGCACACCGACAGCCTCGCCGTAGAGTCTCACAGGGCTGGTTTGCATGTTCATTGCAGCCGCCACCTCTTCCTCCCGCCCCCTCCATCGTGAATCTCGACGACAAACGTATTCTGGTCGTTGGCGGTGCCGGTTTGATCGGCAGCCACGTAGTCGACCAGCTCCTCGGCACCGGTGTCCGCGAAGTCGTGATCTACGACAACTTCGCACGCGGCTCGGTCTCGAACCTCTCCAGTGCGCTGAAGGACCCGCGCGTCACCATCTTCCCCCACGGTGGCGACATCATGCAGCGCGACATTCTCGAGCGAGCCATGGAGGGTATCGATGGCGTGTTCCACTTGGCGGCACTCTGGTTGCTTCAGTGTCACGAGTACCCCGACTCGGCGTTCGACGTGAACGTTCGCGGCACCTTCAACGTCGCGATGTGCGCGATCAAGCAGGGCGTCAAGCGAGTGGTGTATTCGTCCTCGGCGTCGGTTTACGGCGATGCGGTGGTGACACCGATGACCGAAGACCATCCCTACAACAACTTCACGTTCTACGGGGCCACCAAGATCGCCGGGGAACACTTCATGAAGAGCCTCGGCGCGCGCTACGGGATGAATTGGTGCGGCCTCCGCTACATGAACGTCTACGGACCTCGCCAGGACTACAAGGGTGCTTACATCGCGGTCATGCACAAGGTGCTGGATCGCATCGAACGCGGTGAGCGTCCGATCGTGTTTGGTGACGGGAGTCAGCAATACGACTTCGTGCATGTCGACGACGTCGCGCGCTGCAACCTTCTGGCAATGCAGGCCGAGAAGAGCGGTGAGTGCTACAACGTCGGTCGCGGGATCGGCACTTCGATCAAGGAGTTGACCGAACTGCTGCTGGCGCTCACCGAGAGCAAGCTCCAGATCCAGTACGAGCCGGCGGGACAGACCTTCGTCACCAATCGCATCGGGAGCACGGCGAAGGCAGAGGCAGACCTCGGCTTCCGTTGGAGTGTCGGTCTGGAAGACGGAATGAAGAGCCTCATCCGATGGCGGCGCGATGCCGTCGCCGCACTCGAAGAGAAGGCTCGCGCCGCCACATCACCACGGCCGCGGAGCTGATCGCAGATGTGCGGCATCGCGGGAATCGCCCGCATCGGCGGTGCGCCGATCGCGTCCGAAGCCATCGTTCGCATGTGCGACACGCTCGCGCATCGCGGTCCCGATGATGCCGGCTATGCGTTCTTCGAGCGCGGCCACGGTCCGGCCGGTCGCGGAAGCACCTGGCTGGCCTTCGCCGACGCCCGGTTTCGTCACCTGAACGAACACCTGCCGGTGTTCGGAAGCGACTACGCGTGCGGCGAACTGGAACGCACGGCGGTGAGTCTGGCACTCGGCCATCGCCGACTCTCGATCCTCGATCTCAGCCACCGAGGTCACCAACCGATGTGTTCGGCCGATCAGCGCTTCTGGCTGGTGCACAACGGGGAGATCTACAACTTCCCCGAACTCCGCGTCGGCCTGGAGCAGAAGGGCTACTCGTTCCGTTCGACGAACGACACGGAAGTCATCGTTCGGCTGTGGGAGGAATACGGTGCGGATTGCCTGCCGATGCTGGACGGCATGTTCGCGTTCGCGATCTACGATCGACTGGAGAATCGACTGACGATCGCGCGCGATCGCTTCGGCGTGAAGCCGCTGTACTACGCGTTGGTCGGCGACACTCTCCTCTTCGCATCGGAGATCAAGGCGCTCTTCGCGAGCGGCATGCTGCCAGCCGCTATCGAAGCGAATCACCTTCGCGAGTATCTGACCTTTCAGAATCTCTTCGGCGACCACACACTCTGGCAAGGGGTGCGACTGCTAGAGCCGGGTGAGTCGATCACCGTGGCGCCGGGGGAACACTCACCGCCTCGATCGAACCGCTGGTTCCGACGCTTCCCCCACGAGGATCGCGCTCTGGATGGACGCGCGGATGAGATCCACGAACAACTGCGAGCGAGCTTCGAAGGTGCGGTTCGGCGACAACTCGTGAGCGACGTAAAGGTCGGCTCCTATCTTTCGGGCGGGATGGACAGCGGCTCGATCGTCGCGGTGGCCGGTCGCGCGATCCCGCGCATGCACACCTTCACTGCGGGTTTCGATCTCACCAACGTCAACGGCATCGAGCAGGGCTTCGACGAGCGTCGCCAAGCCGAGATGCTGTCGTACTTGCTGCAAACGGAGCACTACGCAGTGGTCCTCCACGCCGGGGACATGCCCGCGGCGATGGACAGGATCACCTGGCACATGGACGACCCGCGCGTGGGGATGTGCCACCAGAACTGGTACGTCGCCAAGCTGGCGAGCCGATTCGTGAAGGTTTGTCTGGCCGGAACCGGCGGTGACGAATTGTTCGCGGGCTATCCTTGGCGCTACCGACTCGCGCTGAACGGCAGACCGGAAAACTTCGCCGAATCCTATTTCGATTCCTGGCATCGATTGCTTCCGGCGCGTGAGCTCGGCGACCTGTTCTCCAGAGACCTCGATGGAACCGAGGGTGCCGCCCGCGCCAGCTTCGACAGCGTGCTCTCGCGGCTCCCTGACGACGATCCGGAACTGCCGACTCGAGAAGCGCTGTTGCGGCGCACGCTGGAGTTCGAGTTCCGAACCTTCCTCAACGGCCTCTTGGTCACCGAGGATCGCATCTCCATGGCGCACAGCATGGAGAGTCGCGTGCCGTTCATGGACAACGCATTGGCGGACTTCGCCTGGAGAATCCCGTCGCGTCACAAGCTGCATCTGGAGTCTCTCTCCGCAGCCCAAAGCGCCTACATCGATTCCACCGATGGGAAGTTGTGTCTTCGTCGCGCGATGCAGGGACTGCTCCCCGACGAGTTCCTGTTCCAGCAGAAGCGCGGCTTCTCGCCTCCCGACGAGAACTGGTATCGCGGACCGTCGATGGCCTACATCCAGGAGATCCTGCTCGATCCCATCACTCGACAGCGCCCCTGGTTCGACCAAGAGTTCGTGAAGACCAAGTTGGACGAGCACTTCCAGGGCCGTCGAAATCATCGGCTCTTGGTCTGGTCCCTGCTCAGCGTCGAATGGATTCAACGACACTTCGTCGACGGTCAACCACCTGCCCAGGAGACTCCGCCACGTGACCAGCGTCGCTGAGACTTTCGGCACCAGCGACGAAGCCGA
>JBFXDD010000037.1:0-23345 GCA_050181465.1 Planctomycetota bacterium | reverse complement strand
TTCTGTTTCGATTGAGCGGGCTGGCGCGGTCGCGACCGCCGGTCGGACTCGCGCTGGCCAGCGCACTCGCGACCGTGCTTGCCGTGCTCGCCGTCCCCTGCGCCCTGCTGGCAACACTGGCTTCGCTGCTGCTCTGCGTCGCCTGGCTTGCCACCATGCCCTTTCGATGGTTGCTCGACAGCGCGCTTGCCGAACGTCGCTCCCGTCACCCGGAATCGGAAGGGCTCGATGAGGCACAGTGGCAGGCGATGTGCGGCAACTTTCGCCGCTGGTTCCCAGCCCGCGAAGACGCGCTCACGAGCGAGGATGCGCAGCCCTATCGCTCGGTCTTGCCGATGTTCCGTCGCCTGTTTCGCAGTTACGACGCGATCGTCGGCTACTCGACCGACGGTGTGCTTCCGCTCTTGGTCGGCAAGCGACCGTTCTTTGCCTACGAGCACGGAACGATCCGCAACATCCCGTTCCAACCCACGGTTCAGGGACGACTCTGCGCAACGACCTATCGCGCGTCGAATCACGCGTTCATCACCAACTGCGACAACATCCTTGCCGCCGGCCGACTCGGACTCGAACGATTCGGCTTCGTGCCGCACCCCGTCAACGAGTCACCGGTGGACGCAGAACGCGTGCGACGTCTGCGCGGCGAACTCGAGCGGCGGCTGGAGACGGACTTCATCGTCTTTCATCCGTCCAGGCAACATTGGGAAGAACGCCGGCATCCGGACTGGGAGAAGGGCAACGACCTCTTCCTCCGCGGCTTCGCGCGATTGGTGCACGAGGTGGCGCCGCGCGCATCCGCAGTCCTCGTCGACTGGGGCCAGAAGGTGGACGACAGCAAGGCACTGATCGCCGAACTGGGTATCGAGTCCCGCGTGCTGTGGATTCCGACTCAGGGCAATCGCCGCATGAGCGAATACGTCGCGGCCTGCGATGTGCTCGCCGACCAATTCTGGCTCGGTGCATTCGGGAGCACAACGCCCAAAGCGTTCCTCCACGGCCGACCCGCTCTGCTCTACCTGGACGAACAGCGCCATCGATGGTGCATGCCCGAGCTACCGCCGGTGCTCAACGCGAAACTGCCCGACGAGGTCTTCGATGCACTTCGCGAAGTCTACGAGTCGGAGGATCGAGGTCAGGCGCTCGGTGCCAAGAGCCGTGACTGGTACGAGCGATTCCACTCGAATCGTGTCATCGTGCAACGATTCGCTGAGGTCCTCGCCGAGCACTGCTCGTGAGCGCCAACGACGAGGACGGCCCTCGCCCCGGAGTGGCGCGACGGCTCTTCGATCGCCTCGCCTTCCTGCTCATTCGCATCCTCGCCGCTCCAGCGCGCTGGCTGCGACTTGGTCGAGGGCGCAGCCTGTGGGCGGGAACGCCGATCTTGAACCTCGCGATCAATGCGCGCGCCGATGCCACGATCAACGGTACGGCCCACTCGCTGGTCTACCGCACCTACTTCATCACTCGCGAGTTCACGTTCGACCTCTCGCGACCATCGCGAATCCCTGTCCTCGGCGCGCTGCTTCCGTACCTGACCCTGTTGTGGGCGGTCTTTCGCTACGAGAGGTTTCACTTCTACTGCGATCGAGGACTCACGCCGCCACTGGTGCCGTTTCGATTCAATGACCGTGAGTTGGCGCTCCTGCGTGCGCTCGGAAAAGCCGTCTACTTGTGGACCTACGGCGCCGACGTCCGCACTCGCGAGCGGACGCTTCAACTCGGTGAATGGAACTGTTGCAGCGAATGCCCAGCACCGAAGGTCGCTTGCGTGTGCGACGAGCGCCGTGGCCGCGAGAACATGAACGCGATCTCCGCGCATGCCACGGCGGTGTTCGCCATGGGCGACATGCTCGAATACACGCCGGGAAGCCGCAACGAACTCTACTTCTGGCCGGTCGACCTCGAGGCCGATCGCGGTGATCGATATCGGCCGCTGCCCCCCGCGCCCGAGGCGGTCGGCACGGTGCGAGTCGTGCACGCCCCGAACCACCGATTCTTCAAGGGGACTCGCTTCCTCCAGGCTTCGATCGACCGCCTTCGTTCGGAGGGCCTCGATGTCGAATTGGTCATGGTCGAACGCGTGCCCAATCGGCAGGCGCTGGACCTCTATCGCAGTGCGGACATCGTCTTCGACCAGTGCCTGATCGGCTTCCACGGCTACCTGGCTCAGGAGGCCATGGCGCTCGCCAAGCCCGTCGTCTGCTTCGTCAGGAAGACCGAATACTTGCTCGCGCCCGAACACTGCCCCATCGTGAACGTGACCGTGAACGACATCGATCGCGTGCTGCGCGAACTCATTCTGGATCGACCTCGGCTACACCGGCTCGGGCTCGCAGGCCGCGCCTACATCGAGACCCATCACAGCCTCGAAGCTTTCGGTCGGCGACTGGCGACGGTCTACGCGGAGAGGGAATCATGAGATGTGCGGTCTTCGGTGCCGGCGGCTTCATCGGACGACACCTTTGCGCGGCTCTTCGGAGATCCGGACATGCTGTCAAGGCGTATGACCTGATCGCGACGCATCCGGGAACGGAAGTCGAGGTCACGCGGCTGGACGTTCTGCGCGACGAGATCGACATGCGCGACGTCGACGCCGTGTTCTACCTGTCGCAGTCGCCGCACTATCGCGACTTTCCTCGCCAGGCGGGCGATCTGTTCGGCGTCAACGTCGTCGGCGCCCTGCGGGTCGCCGAGGCCGCACTCGACGCAGGAGCACACACGCTGTTCTACGCCTCCACCGGAAGCGTCTACGCACCGTCGTTCGTACCGATGGCCGAAGACGCGGCCGTCCGCCGCAACGATGCCTATGCCTTGAGCAAGTTGACCGCGGAGGACGCCCTGCGGCTGCTCCGTCCCCGACTGCAGACGGTGTGCCTGCGGTTCTTCGGCGTCTTCGGTTCGACCCAGACGACCATGCTCGTCCCGACGATCGCTGCGCGCGTTCGCGACGGCCAGGTCATCACGCTGCAGCCCGGACCGACCGGCGACGAGGCCGTGGGTCTCCACATCGCATTGACCCACGTCGACGACGTCACACGGGCGTGTTCGAGTCTCCTGCACTTGGCTGCGCAGAATCGCCCGATCCCGCCGATTCTGAACGTCGCTCACCCGGTCGCTACCGGCTTGCGCGAGTTGGGTAGCGAACTCGGTTCGATCCTCGGGAAGGAGCCGCACTTCGAAGTCGCGGCCAATGTCCGAACCTCGGACTTCCGCGCCGACGTGTCCCTGCTTCGCTCTCTCGTGCCGATCGAGTTCACGCCGCTCCGCGAGGCTCTGCGCCGCACCTTCACATGAGCGACCGTTCGCTGCGCGTCCTCCATTGCCCCACGGACGTCGGCGGGAATCCGATTGGGCTGGCGCGCGCAGAGCGCGCACTCGGAGTTCGCAGCACCGTCGCGGTGAACCATCGGAGTTGGTTGCAGTTGCCCGTCGACATCGATCTCGGGATCCGCCCCGGACGCAAGTATGCGGACCTCCCGCCGCGCATCTTGTTCTTGATGCGCTCGCTGCTGCGCTACGACGTCTTTCACTTCAACTTCGGCCAGACCTTCCTGCCTTCCATCCGCGGGCATGGGATCGACTTGCCGCTCTTGCGCATGCTGCGTCGTCGACTGTTCGTCACCTACCAAGGGTGCGATGCGCGCCAGTCCGGTTGGTGTCAGGCGAACTTCGCGGTGACTTGCTGTGACGGCTCGGGTGTCGGCGGCAACTGCGACACCAAGGAGGATGCATCGCGCCGCGATCGCATCCGCTTCATCGCACGCTACGCACACCGCATCTTCGCGCTCAATCCCGACTTGCTGCACGTGCTGCCCGCGGGCGCCGAGTTCGTTCCGTACGCGTCGGTGTTTCCAGAGGATGTGCCGGTGCGACCGCGCGATGCCAGCCGGCGGCCGGTCGTGCTCCATGCACCGACGAACCGGGCCATCAAAGGCACCGACATCATCCTCAGCGCACTCGAATCGGCTCGCCGTGAGATCGACTTCGAGATCCGATTGGTCGAGGGCGTACCTCATGCTCGCGCCATGGAGATGTATCGCGACGCCGACCTCCTCATCGATCAACTGCGGATCGGCTGGTACGGCGGACTCGCCGTGGAGCTCATGGCCATGGGAACGCCGACGGTCTGTTACCTGCGGGAACAAGATCTGAAGTTCCTGCCCCCGGCGATGCGCGACGAACTGCCGGTCGTCCGCGCCGATGCGAAAAGCCTCGCACAGGTCATCGTCGGACTGCTCGCCGACGAACCGCGCCGCCGAGCCATCGGCGCGGCAAGCCGCCGCTTCGTCGAGCGTTGGCACGATCCTCGGCGGATCGCCGGGCGGATGGTCGCGATCTATCGCGATCCGTCACTCGGGTTCTGGAGCGGCTACGACCCGGACTTGCCCGCGGCGAGCTTGGCAACCCGCACGACCGTGTTCGTACCGTAGGGATAGCCGCCCACATCGAGGATGCAGTCCTCACCGTCTCGGCTGATCGACACACCGCCGCTCCCGTCCAGCCATTCTGCGCGCGTGAATCGGGCATCGACGTTGCGGAAGCGACGCTTCCCGGGACCACGCGAGTGCTCACCGTGTCGAGAATTCGCGGTCGGTGTGACGTCGAACGCAAAGAGATACGTCGCGTCGGCGGTGACGAGCCCGAAGTCACGCTCTTCGCCGACGATCCCCGCGGGACGACCTGCGTACATCGGCCCGCGATCGCCACCGTGGAGCTCGATCCAGTCGCCGACGCGCGCCAGCGCCGCGCGTTCGTAGTCACGGATTCGACCTTCCGCATCGGGACCGACGTTCATCAGGAGATTGGCACCGGCTCTTCGACACACCGCCAGCTCTTCGATGACATGCGCAGGGGAGAGATAGTTGAAATCGTTGGTCGCGATTCCCCAGTGGAAGTTGAGCGTGTGACACATCTCACCGGCGATGTACTTCTTCATCTTCGAGCGATCGATCGGCGAGGGGCGCCCGCGCTCGAAGGTGACGCTGTCGATCTCCTCGTGTACGAGCTCGCCACCGTTGTCCAATCCGGTGTTGTTGATGATCATCGCCTCCGGCTGCTTGGTGCGAATCACGGCATAGAGGCGGTCGAGTTGCCAATCGGCATCCTTTCGCGACCAGTTGCCGTCGAACCAGAATCCGCCGATCGGTCCGTAGTGCGTGCACAGGAGATCGACCGAGTCGCGCAGGTACTGCTGGTAGCCGTCCCAATCGCTCTCGAATCGCGGATCGCTCCAGTCCAGCGTCGTGCAATAGAGCATCGGAACGATTCCTTCGGCGCGACAACCCTCACAGAAGTCCGCAATCAAGTCGCGACCTGCGGGAGTCCCCGTCACATCGAGCGGTGACAACCCGCGGGTGTCGTAGAGACTGAAGCCGTCGTGATGGCGGCTCGTCAGCGTGACGTACTTCATCCCCGCGCTCTTGGCCACTCTCGCGATCTCGCGACCGGAGAAATCCCGCGCGGTGAACGACTTCATCCGCGCCATGTATTCCGGCTTCGGAATGCGATGCAGATTCATCGCCCACTCGCCGCGGCCGATTCCTGAGTACAGCCCCCAGTGCACGAACATGCCGAACGCAAGCGATTCGAAACGAGCGATACGGGGGGCCGGATCAGGATCCGCGGAGCCCTTGCCCTCCTCCGCGAAGTCGACGTAGCGCCAGCCCGCGGCCGGGCCGATCCAGGAGAGCCCCGCGGCGGAGGCCAGAAGTTCACGACGAGATACCGCCATCGTCGCGGGAGCATAGCGAGGGTGTTGCGTCGGCCGACCGCCTTGACATCGGCGACACCCGCTCGGCGAGATGCGTGATAGTCTTCCTGCGCCTGCCGCCGACCGACCCTCTCCACCCAGCATGAAGTCACTCGCTCTCGCGGCGCCGGTCGCGCTGCTGATTGCCGCGTCTCTGTACGGCCAAGGCATCACGACTCCCACGGCCCACCAAGCCTCACTCACGCGACACCTGGTCCAGGTGCGCATCGAGTCGGCCGCGGACCTCGATCGCCTGCTCGGCCTCGATCTCGACCTCGCGTCCTGCCAAGCGCTCGAACCGCCGGTGCGGTTGGTCGACGTGATCGCCACCGACGAAGACTTCGCACGGATCACGCGCGCTGGTCTGTTCGCCGAAGTCGCCATCCGCGACCTTGCCGCGCATCACGAGCGTGAACTCGCCCGTCACGGTGCTGTGCACTCCCAGGCGCTGACCCCGCCGGTTGGTCAGGGAGCGATGGGTGGTCACTACACCCTGCAGCAGATGACGGCGATCCTCGATTCCTTCGCGCGCGACTACCCCACCCTCTGCTCCCCCAAGCTGTCGATCGGTCAGAGCATCGAGGGTCGCGACATCTGGCTGGTGAGGATCTCCGACAACGTCGGTACCGCGGAGAACGAACCGCGCGTCTGGTTCGACTCAGTGCATCACGCTCGCGAGCCGGTCTCCATGAGCGCGACTCTCGCGTTCATGGATTGGTTGCTCTCGAACTACGGCACCGATCCCATCGCCACGACCATCGTCGACGAGCGTGAGGTGTTCTTCGTGCCGTGCGTGAATCCCGACGGTTACGAATACAACCGTTCGACCAACCCAGGCGGCGGGGGCATGTGGCGCAAGAACCGCCGGAACAACGGCAACGGCACCTTCGGTGTCGACCTCAACCGCAACTATGCCACCGGCTGGTCGGCGCCGAACGGCGGCAACTCGACGAGCTCGTCGTCCGACACCTATCGCGGAACGGCACCATTCTCCGAGCCGGAGACAGCAGCGATCGAAGCCTTCATGACCGGACTCGGCACGGTCGTGAGCTGTTCGACGCACACCTATACCGACGTGCTGCTGCATCCCTGGGGTTACCAGAACGGCGGCCCGGCGAACGCCGCGGAGTATGCCGCCATGGGTCCGACGTTCACCGACGACAGCGGCGTGCCGTTCGGTCCGGTCTCGACACAGCTCTACATCGCCGCCGGCGGTGCGCTCGACCACCACCATGCCGCACACGGCGTGTCGGCGTGGAGTCCCGAACTCGGCCGTTCCAACGAGGGCGGATTCTGGCCGGTGCCGAGCGCACAGGTCGCGATCGTGGACCGACACCTGACCATGTTCCGCGACATGGCACTCGCGGCGGGCGTGAACGCGACGATCGAATCGGCGAGCGTGATCGAGGACGCGAGCGGGAACGGCAACGGGGTCGTCGAGGCCGGCGAGACCGGCAGCGTGCAAGCGTTGCTGCGCAATCACGGGCTCGGTGCGTTGCCGCTCGGATTGAGCGTCACGTTGCAGTCCCTCACCAGCGGCGTGACGGTCACCAGCGGTGCGATCCAAAGCGGCTCGCTGCCGCGATTGGGCACGGCGAACGTCGCCGCGGGACAGCTCTCGTTCGCTGTCGCTCCAGGATTCAGCGGCACGGCGGCGGCGCTGCGATTGACCGTGAACGGCCCCGGCACCAGCACGAGCCTGGATCTCGAGTTTCCCACGCGCCTGCGCGTGATCGTGGTCACGGACGACCTCGAATCCGATCGCGGCTTCACGCTCACTCCGATCCAGACTGCCACCACGGGCCGCTTCGAGCGGGCCGCTCCGCAGCAGACGACCAACGGCGGCACGATCATCCAACCCGGCTCGCAGCACACCCCCGGCGGCGTGGCGTGTCTCGTCACCGATGGCCGCGCCGGAACCGGCGCCGGCAGCTTCGACGTCGACGGTGGGATCACCGCGGTGCAGAGCCCGACCTTCGATCTGTCGCACGTATCCGCGGCCGAGGTCTCCCTCTGGTACTGGTATGCGGAGAGCGTCGGCAACGACCCCTTCGAGATCGCGCTCAGTCGCGACGGCGGCAGCAACTGGAGTCCGTTGTTCTCCCGATCCACCTCGACCGGCTCGTGGACGGCACTGATCCTCGCCATCCCCGCCCCGCTGACCGATCGCATGCGCCTGCGCTTCACCGCGCAGGACCTCCAAGCCTCGCTGGTCGAAGCGCTGATCGACGACCTCGAGATCCGCGCGATCGCGGAAGCGGGCTCGGTGACTCTGTGGTCGTCGGGCGCCCTCGGCAGCAAGGCACGGATCGACTTCGTCGGCGAGGACGGCGCGGCGATCCTGCCGCTCGTCGCACTCGCCGCGAGCGCGCCGATCGCGATCCCGGGGATCGCCGGGCAGCTCCTGCTCGACCCATCGTCGATCGTCACCTACCCCGCACTGCCGATCGGCACCGACCGCCACGTCGCCATGGAGTTGACGATCCCCGTCAACCCTGCCCTTGCCGGAGCCTCGCTGCATTGGCAAGGCTTGCACGCACAGGGTGCAGCCCTTCGACTCGGCAACGCGGTCACGCTGCGTCTGAACTGAGGGAGCTCGGAGCTGCGGCGAGCCGCGAGGACGCGAAGGGATTTCGGTTGCGACGGCGGTAACGAATCGGGACCTCCGTCGCTCAGGACGGCAGAACCATGAAGACTGCCTTCCACCGTCGCGCTCTCCTCGCCTTCGTCGTCGCACTCTGCGGCGGTCTGGGCGCGCAAAGCGTCGTTCATCCCACGCATCACACAGCCGCCGAAGGTCTGACCGGCAACGTCCAACCGCTCGGTTCGGGCACGACCCCAGCTCGCGTGTTGCAGATCCACGATGGCCTGCCGGCCGGCTCGATCCGCGGCATGGCCCTCCGCCTGGACTCGACACACACCGCCGCAGTCGCCGGGTTCTCGGCCTTCGTCGAGGTCCACATGTCCACGGCGGTCACGACGCCGGGCGCACCCAATGCGAACTTCGACGCCAACCACGGCGCCGACCGCACGGTCGTCCTGCCGCCCCGTGTCGTGCAATTCCCATCGGTGGAACACGGGGTCCTGCCGAAACCGTTCACCCACGCGCTGACCTTCACCACTCCGTTCAACTACACCGCGAGCGGACCGCTTTGCTGGGAGATTCGAATCACCAGTCGCAGCACGACCGCTTCATTCAGCCTCGATCAGGCCACGGCCAACGGCAATCCGGCACCGGTCGCCACCAACTTCGGCACCGGCTGTGCCGTGTCGGGCAACACCCAACGGATGACGCTCAACGGCAGCGGCTTCGCGAACTGGAGCGCGGGCACGATGCAGTTCAGCTACCTCGGTTCGAGCTTGCCGCGCAGCAGTGTCGTGTTCCTGAACTTCGGAGTCAGCACGACGTCCTTCAGCGGTCTGCCGCTCCCGTTCGAGTTGCCCGGCAGCGCGTCGGCCCCGTCCGGCGCATGCACTGTGTATCACGACATCGTCAGTCAGCTTCCGGTGTTCACTTCCGCGAGCGGCAGCCTGGTCAGCGGCACGAACCTCGCCATCACGGTCGGACCAGCACTTCACGGCGCGAACCTCTTCAGCCAGGTGATGGCGCTCGATTCGAGTGCCAATGCGTTCGGCGTGGTCACTTCCAACGCCGTGCAGCATCACATCGTCGCCCCGCTTCCCACCGGCTCAGTGGGCGTCGGCATGGTGGATCGCACCGGGTCGTCATTGCCCACCGGCACGGTCGCAGCGAATCGCGGCGCAATCGTCCGGTTCGACTACTGACCGTACTCGATCAAGCGGAGCCCGATTCTTCGAGCAGCCGACCCAGTCGCGCCAACGCGCGATGCAAGAGAACTCGGACCGCGCCCTCGCTGCGACCGGTGGCGAGCGCGATGTCCGCATGACTGAGGCCCAACAGCTTGGAAGCCGTGATGACTTCGCGAGACTCGGGTGTCAGTCGCTCGAACGCCGCCTCGAATCGTTGGACGTCTTCCCGCCCCATCGCCACTCGACTGGGCGTCAGCAAGCTCGCGAGCGAGGTCATTTCGTCGTGTATCGCGACATCCAACGTCGCATCCCGGGTACCGGTGTCTCGACTCGACCGACTCCAGAAGCGAGCACGATCCACGATCTTCCGCGAAGCGGCGAGCATCAGCCACGCACGGAACCCGGTGCGGCCGCCGCCACGGAACTCGGAGACGTTCGCGAGAACTTCACGACAAGCCGACTGGACGATGTCTTCCGGAGTTTCCTTCGCAGCCAGGTCACGTCCGATTCGCGCACGAACGAACGCGCGCAACTCGGGGAGGTACTGCACCAACAGCAGCTCCAGAGCTTCGGGGTCGCGAGCCGCGGCGCGCCGCAACAGATCGTCGTCGTTCTCGTCCAGGCCGCTGAGGATAACCTGAGGTGGTAGTCCGGATGCACGCACGCATGGATGACGACGATCGCAGCGAGATTCCCGATGACTCGACCATCATCGAGACCGCCGTGTTTCGCGCCTTGGAGAGCGACGACCCGGACTCGGCGTTGGCGAATGACACGCTGCCGTCGCATCTTCGCGACCGCGCCGTACGCATCCTCGATCGCTTGCGTCACGAGGAACTCGTGGCACCGCGCACCGGGTCACTGCCCGAGCGACTCGGGCCGTATCGACTCCTCCGGCCGCTGGGCAGCGGCGGCATGGGGATCGTCTACCTCGCGATGGACGAGACGACGGGCGGAGTCGTCGCGATCAAACTGGTCCGGCCCGAACACCTGTATTTTCCCGGAAACCGCGAACGCTTTCGGCGCGAGATCGACGCCGCCGCATCGCTCCAACACGAGAACATCGCGCGCGTGCTCGCTGCGGGCGAGGCTGCCGGACTTCCGTACTTCGCGATGGAGTTTGTTCCGGGGTGCTCGCTCAGCAGCTTGCTCGCCCATTTCGACGGCCGTCGTCCGTACTCGATCGACGTCGATGAGTGGCAAACCGCTTGTCGCGTGCTCGCGCCACACTCGACAGTCGCTTCGCGCACCGGCGGCGATATCCACCAAGGCTCCCACGAGACCGTAGGCAGTCGCGCCAACGCAGAAGCGTGGACTCGGCGAGCGATCGAGATCGTGATCACCGTGGCGCGCGCTCTACGTCACTCTCACGAGCGCGGCGTCGTGCACCGCGACGTCAAACCTTCGAACATCCTGGTCACCGACACCGGCCGCGTCTGTCTCGTGGACTTCGGGCTGGCATGGCTGGAGGGCGACGCAAAGCTCACCGCGACCTCGACACGACTCGGTTCGCTTCCCTATCTCCCGCCCGAGGCCATCCGCGGCGATCGACGCGTCGCGAGCGCACACCAAGACGTCTACTCGCTCGGTGTGACGCTGTGGGAGTTGCTCGCGCTGCGATCGGCATTCGGCGGCGGCGCGCCCGACGTCGTGGAGCGCCGCATCCTGGATCCGCACCTGCCGCGACTCCGATCCCGAAATCCGGCGGTACCGACTGCGCTCGAGACCGTGTGTCTTCACGCGATCGAGCCCGACTCCAGTCGCCGCTACGCGACGATCGCAGCGCTGCTGCGAGACCTCGAGGCGGTCGCCGCCGGACGCCCGATCCACGCCCGGCGTGTCGGAGTCGTCCACCGAGTGCTTCGCCGAGCACAACGACGACCGGGGGTCGTCGTGAGCGTGGCGATCGCGGTCCTCGTGACGGCAACCGCCTTGGCGTTCTGGGCAATGCGCGAACGCGAGGCCCGTCGTCTCGCCGATCGCATCACCGCTGCTGCGCGCGCGGAATCGTATGTCGCGAACATCCATTCCGCGGCCTCGATGCTGACTCCGCCGCGCATCGAAGCGAGCGGTGCGCATCGTGCCTTGGCCGCGGCGCCGGAGGAGCATCGTGGCTGGGAATGGCGACACCTCGCTCTCGCGCAAGACTCGACCGTTCGGCGGACCAACGTGGGCTTCGATGTCGCGACGCTCCGGATGACCGTTCGTGGCGTGCTCGTGGCGGGTCTCGAAGAAATGGTCATGCTCGAGCCGTCGCTCGAAACCGTGCGGTGGCGCACGAAGACCTCGCCGACGTCGGGCGTGATCGCAGTCGACGGCGACGTCTTGGCGCACGGTTCCGACCAGGGTGCCGTGGTCCTTCGCGATCTGCGGTCGGGCCAGGAACTCGCGCGGCTCGCGGACGCCGATGCACATACTGCAACGATCAGCGCCGCGGTGTTCGTCGGCGACGGGTCGCAACTCGTGACCGGCGATCCGGAAGGAGTCGTCGTGGTCTGGGACCTCAACTCACGGACCATGAACTCGCGCATGCGACTCCACGATGCGCGGGTACGATCGCTCGCAGCACGGCGTGACGGCTCGGCGATCGTCAGCACTTCGCTGGATCGAACGGTCGTTCTCGCACGACTCGACGGCTCGGGTGCGCCCCAGCGCTGGTCGATGGACACGTGGCCGGTCGATGCGCGGTACGTATGCGACGACACGGTGATTGCAATCTCGAGCAGCAATCGCCTGGAACTCCGAAGTGTCACCGACTCGAGCATTCTGAGCTCCATTCCGGTTCCGGCAACTGCACTCGACGCCTCCGCAGATGGTCGTTGGCTGACGTTCCTCACGCTGCGGGAGGACTCGGGAGTGATCGACCTGCGGGACCCACGTTCGCCCCTGCGGGTGACCGAGCCGGTGATGAACGTGTCACATCCTTCCGCAATCGCGATGAGTTGGATTCAACGTGCGATGTACGTCGCCGGAGAATCGGGCGAAGTCGCGATGTGTCGGCCGTTCACACACTCCGCGATGCGCGCAGTGCGCAATCACGCGCGCGCAGTGATCGCGGTCGGAGCTGCGCGCGGTGGAGTACTGAGCGCGGACTCGGACGGCGGTCTGTTCGTGACCGATACGCAGTCCATCTGGGCATCGAACAGTCTCGAGCCATTCGGGCAACGGGTGGTTGCGATCGAAGTCGATGAGCGGTCCGAGCGAGTTCTGGTGGCCGGTGCCGAGGGTCGCATTCGGCTGCTCGATGGACAGACCTTCGCCACACGGAGCGAGGCAGAGCTTGCAACACCGCTGAGCACAGCCGAGCTCGCACCGACCGGGACGGCGATCGCATTCGCAGATCTCGATGGACGCGTGATCTGCGCGGACACCGTGTCGACCGAGCGAACGGAGCTCCGTGGTAGCGGCGCGCCGGTCACGAAGCTGGAGTACGACCCGTCGTCCGACCGACTCGCGATCTGCGACGAAGCTGGGACGCTCACGATCGTCGACCGAACGGGTCGTCAGGTCGCACGCTTCGAGGTCCCCGACACATGGCTCGCCGACGCGAAGTTCCTCGATCACGGCGCTCGCGTCGCCGTCGCCTGCGCCGATGCAGTGGTGAGGATCTACCGGACTCTGGAGCCGTCGAGTCCGCCGATTCTCCTGCGCGGTCACGGCCGCGCGGTGCTGGCACTGGGACTGACCCGCGACGGCCGCCTGCTCAGCATCGGCGGATACGACCGCTCCCTTCGAGTCTGGGACCTCGAACACCATCGCGCAGTGGCGAACTTGCCGAGTTTCACCGCGGCGCTCTGTCTCGCGACCGACCCCGACCTGGATCTAGTCGTGACCGGCCACATCGGTCGCGACGTGCAGTTGTGGAGCACTCGCCAATCGCTCGGCGAGTCGTCCAATCGCGACACGCCTCGACTCGACACCCTGACTCCGGCGCCCTCGAGTCAGCGGCGTTGAGCTCGACGGCCCGACCGGGTTCGAGCCGGCGACCGCTTGGCGTGGAGCACCGACCTGGCATGCGGCGCAGCGCATGGATCAGCACCCAAGCACCATCGACACGTCGAAGGAAAAAGGCGACTCCAAAGGGGATTCACCTCCCCTTCACCTCGGCACCTACACTGCCACCCCTCAGTCCTCCCGTTTCTCCGTCACGATGAAACTCCACACCGTCTTCGCGTCGCTGGCCATTGCCGGCATTGCCGCGGCACAGGGCACCGGGCCCTTCGCCAACGGCGATTACCTCTTCCTGACCGGCTTCTCCGACAGCCAGGGCCCGACGGGTCCCGCGACCCAATCCTTCCCGGTGTCGCGCTTCAAGGACCTCAACGGCGACGGCACGATCAGCGACGGCAACGAGCTGTTCGCCTTCCTCACCGTCTCCTTCAACACGCGCAATCGCAGCGGCGGCCTCCTGGCCTCGTTCATGTCGGACATGTCGTGGACGCGCGAGGGTGACAACCACGCCTTCTACATCGCCGACTCCGCCGACGGTCGCATCACGCGCGGCGTCGACGCCAACAACAACGGCGTGCTCGACCCCAACGAAGTCACCGAGTTCTTCGACTTCCAGAGCGCGTTCTCGCCCGACGGTATCGCGGTCTACCGCGACAGCAACAACGTCACGCACGTCTACGTCGCGCAGGACGATTCGAACTCACCCTTCGGCGCGGGCATCCACGAGCTGATCGACCTCAACGGCGACGGCGACGCGGCGGACACGAACGAGCAGTCGCTGTTCGTGAGCGCGGCGATGGGACTCACCGTGCCTGGTGCTTCCGGCACGGTCACGCTGACCTCGATGCTCTTCGAGCAAGTGCACGTGTTGGGCGACGGCACGGTGATCGCATACAGCCGCGGCAGCTCGAGTGCGTCGACGGCCAACAGCCCCGATCAATACGCCTGGTATGCCTTCAGCAAGGTCGGCGGAAACACCGTCGCGTCGGTGTTCTTCAACCCGTCGCAAGCGAACGGCATCGCGACCCATCCCGACTTCGCAGTCGGCGGTGCGTTCCCGCAGTGGGACGTGACCGTGGGTACGGCGCCGACCACGAAGGTCTTCAGTGACGTGCAGTTCTTCGCTGCCGCGCCCGAGCGCCTCTTCGCGCCGCGCGACTACTTCTTCGGCGCTGCCTACAACAGCCCGTTCCGCTATCTGAATCCCGCCAACGTGCCGGTGCACGGCCTCTACTATCGCTGGCGCGACGCGGACAATGACTTCCGCATCGGTGCAGGCGAGATCACGCTGTGGGCGAACTTCTCCGGTGCGCCGGTCGCCGGAGTGCTGAACTTCCAGCTCGCTCTCCCCGGCGGTGGCGCGGTTCCCGAGCTCAATCAGCAGGCCTTCACCATCGAAGCGGCCGACGATCAGCTGCACATCTGCTGGGGCACCGGCAGCACGGCCAACAAGAGCTGGGCATTGCTTCAGGACACGAACAACAACGGTGTGATCGAGACCGGTGAAGCCCGCCAGAGCTATGCCTTCAGCAACGCGACCAACGGCGTGTACCACCCGAGCTTCGGTCCGTTCGTCAAGGATGCGAGCGCCTTCGCCCGCGGCTTCATGCCCGGTCCCTTCCCCGCGGGCATCGTTCCCTACGGCCAAGGCTGCGCGCATCCGGCGACCGGCCTCGCGCCGGTATGCGACGCCTTCGGCGGCTCGCCGCAGGTGGGAAATGCAGCGTTCGGGATCGCGATGGAGCGCGTGCCCTTCGGTTCCGGCGCGTATCTCCTGGTCGGCACCGGCCGCACCAGCAACCCGCTGCCGCCCGGCCTCGGCGCGCCGAACTGTGTGTTCCTGACCAACTTCTTCGGGATCTTCGGACCCGCAGCGGCGGACTTCGACGGCGTCGCCGGCGTGCCCCTCGGTGTGCCGAACCTGCCGAGCTTGGTCGGCGGCGTGTTGAACGTGCAGTTCCTCACCCTCTTCTCGAGCGGCGGCGGACCCCTGCAGCTCTTCACGAGCAATGCGCTCGAACTGACCATCCAGGCCTGATCGCAGGACCGGGCCGCTGGGCCCGGTCATCGACGATCTCGGCGCTGGCCCGGCCGATTCGCCAACGTCCGCGCGAGATCGACGCAGGTCGCTGTCCAGGAGGGAGCTGCGGCGGTCGGCGACCGGAGCGTAGCTGTGGCTACGCTGCCAGGAAGGAGCCGACGTAGCGACACCGCCGGGCGCGCCTTGCGACGATCGCAGCAGACGGCCACGAATCGTCGAGGCTAGAGCCCGAGAGGGTGGGGCTTCCCGAAGTCGACTTCGGACATCTAGAATCCCGCCCCCGGGTCCTCCCGGTCGCCCCGCGCCGCGTCCGGCGCCTCGCTCAGGGCGGACGGTCAGCCCGCCGGTCCCACGCGCCGGTGGTCGTCCTGAGCCAACCAAGTGACGAAATAGCCCCAACCCGATGTCGACCCGCACCAGCAAGCCGAGCAAGTCGGCCAGCAAGAGCGAATCAAAACCCAAGAAGGCCGCCGCTTCCGCGGCGGCAGGCAAGGCAGTCTCCGCCAAGCCGACCGCGTCCGCCCGGACTGTCGCTGCGCCGAAGGCCGCGCCCTCCCGCCGCGGCGATGACCTCCTCATCTCCGGCGCCTCAGCCTCGGGCACCGCCTTCGGTCGCTGCGGTGGCCGCGCCATCCTCAGCCGACTCGAGCGCGATCTGTGCGATCGTCTCACGGATCAGGGCGTGGCGCACAGTCATCGACCCCGCCACTTCGAGGTCCGTCTCGACGACGAGAGCCTCGCAGCCTACGCACCGACCATGGTGCTCCGCGGCCGTGGCCGGGAAGGCAAGACCATCGTCCTCGAGACCAGCGAGAACGCGAAGGACACCAACCTCGGCAAGATTCGGGCCTACCGCAAACAGTACGGGCTCGAGTTCTACGTCAGCCTGGTCGCACCCGAGGAGGTGCTCGACGAAGTGCACTTCGACACCTACGACGAAGCGACGGCCGCGACCGACGTGCACACCCTGGTCAGCCGCTTGGCCGACTGAGCCCTGGCCCGGATTATCCGTGAACGTCTGCTGCGATCGCCACAAGTCGCGCCCGGCGGCGTCGCTACGACGGCTCCTCCCTGGCAGGGTAGCCAAAGCTACGCTTCGGTCGACGACCGACGCAGCTCCTTCCTCGACATCGACCTGCGTCGATCTCGGGACGACGTTCACGAGTCATCCGGGCTAGCCCGCAGCGCGCAACCAGGCTCGCGGATTCATTCGCCGGGTGTCTTTGCCATCGGCGGCCGCGTCGCTATCCTGTTCGGCCCCCTTTCTTTCCCATCCAAGGAGGCTGCCAAGCCTTGCCCGTGCAGGACTACCTGGCTCTCGTCCATTCGTCGGATACCGAAGCCCTGATCACCGCGTGGAACGCGGCGATCGACAACCCCCAAGACGTCGGCGACTACGCGCGGACGCTCTCGGAACTGGCGGATCGAGGAGAATCGGGAGTCGCACTCGACCTCGGCCTCCGGATGATCGACTCGCTGCAGTCGAAAGGCCGCGCCCCGGATGCCTTCGAACTCGGCATCGCACTGGTGGGTCGTCAGCACAACAACGAGAGCTTCTCGAAGCGCTTGTTCGAGCTGGCGACTGCGGCCTTCGGCGACGCAGAGTGGATGCCCATCGCACTCGACGCGAGCGGCTTGAGCTCCACGAACCTCACGCCGGCCGCATTCGAGTCCTTCGATCGCGCGCGTCGCTTCACGCCCGGCTACGTGGTCTACCACCGCGCGGGCTGGGGCGAGGGAGTGATCGAGGAGTTGGACACCGAGTCGCGACAGATCCGCATCCATTTCGCCGGCGGATCGATCAAGACGCTGCCCTTCCAGAGCGCGCTCGACAGCCTTCGACCGCTCGACCGCGACGATCTGCGCACGATGCGGCTGACTCGTCGCGACGACCTCCTCGAACTCTGCGAGTCGCAGCCGGCGGTCGTCATCCGCATGGCCGCGAAGGTCTATCGAGGCACGATCAACAGCACCCAGCTCAAGACGGAGCTGATCGAACTCGTCACCGAGAAGAAGTGGGGCAATTGGTGGAAGCGCGCGAAGATCGCCGCGGGCAACGATCCGTGGTTGCAGATCGAGGGGACGGCGACACGGCCCACCTTCGTCATGCGCAAGACGCCGCTCTCACTCGGCGATGAAGCGCGCAAGGCGCTGAGCCACGCGCGCAACCTGCCGGAGTTCCTCGGGGTGTGCCGCGAGTATCTCGCCCGCGGCCTCGACGACGGCGCGACGAGGATGATCCTCGATCTCGCCCAACAGCGCGTCGAACGCAGCCTGCAGAGCGAGACAAACAACTCCGCGAGCCTGCTCGACGGCATCCTGTTCCTCGAGGAGCACGACCGCAGCACCTCGGTGTCCGCCGCTACGGAACTCAAGCAGCTCCTGCTCACCGAAGACGGCCTCACCCCCGAAGCCTTCGACAACCTCGCGACGCAAGCCTCGCGAGAACACGCCGTGCGGCTGCTGCCCGAAGCACTGGGCGAGGAATGGGCGGAACAGTGCGCGGCGAACATCACTCGGTTCCCGCTGACCGTGGTCGAGCAAGTGGTCGCGCTGCTGCAAGAGAAACGCAAGGCCGCGACCCTGGCGCCGGTTTGGAACGCCGTCGCCGCCTATCCGCGCCGCTTCCCGACGATCACGTGGCTGCTCGCGAAGGTGCAGAGCGACGGCGACTTCGAGGGCGTGGAGGGTGCACCGGAATCGGCGGCCGTCTGCCGCGTGATGATGCATCTCTGCCGAGTCATCGCGACCGACCCGCGCGCCGACGCCGGACTCAACCGCGTGAAGCAGCGCGTGGCGACGATGCTCGTCAGTCGGAAGGGTCAGCTCACGCGCTGCCTCGACACCATCGAACGTGAGGACCTCGCGAGCTTCCTGGGCATCTGCGAGCGCGGCGGTCAGGAGTTTCCGCAGGAAATCACCGACGCCGTGCTCCGCGCGGTCGCGAAGCGCTTCCCCGACATCACCAGCCGGCCTGAACGACCGTTCTGGGAGAACGAGGAGATCATCTACGTCACGGCCGGCGGGCTGGCGCGACGCAAGGAAGAGCATCGCGTCCTCGTCGACGAAAAGATTCCCGTCAACGCCAAAGCGATCAACGCCGCCGCCGCGCTCGGCGACCTCAGCGAGAACAGCGAATGGGAATCGGCGATGGAGGAGCAGCGCAACCTCACCGGCCGCGCCGAAGACATGAGCCGCGAGTTGCGTCGCGCGAAGCTGATCGAGGATCAGGAGATCCCCGACGACATCGCTGCGCCCGGGACGCGAGTCGAGGTGACCTGGATCGACGACAATCAGGCTGCGAGCTACCGGATCCTTGGTCCGTGGGACTGCGTGGAGGATGACGTCATCAACTATCGCGCGCCCCTCGGACTCGCGGTGCTCGGGAAACGCGCCGGCACCGAAGTGAGCTTCGAGACTCCCGCGGGCATGCGGCGCCTTCGCATCGATTCGGTCGAGAGAATCGTCTGAGCGTGCCCTGAGTCATCCGGTCTTGTCGGATCACTCGGGCGGCTTTCCCGTCCGCGTTGCCCGCTGCTCGAAGTGGCTATGGTGACGGCCTCTCGCCAGTCGACGAGGTCCCCATGCCCACGCCGCGTCGCGCCGCACTGCTTGCTCTCGCCCTCGTTCTGGCTGCATGCACCAGGATCGAGCGATCGAGCGGCATCGCTCCCTTGGTCGATCGCCGCTTGGTCGTCGAAGGCGTGCTCGGTCCGGCCGGCGGGACCCTCGAGCCCGGCCCGCGTGAGGCGCTCGCCGGCATTCGCCTCACCATCCCGCCGGGAGCCCTGACGAGCGACACGGCCGTTCAGGTGTGGGCCCGCTTCGGCGATCCGCGCTTGCCGAGCGTGGTGCAGAGCGTCGAGATCGAACCGCGCGGCTTGGTCCTCGACGTCGCCGCGACCGTCACCCTGCCTTGGTCGCAAGGCTACTCCGCGACTGCCGGCGAGATCTGGCCGGACATCGACATCGAAGCGTGGGACTTCCTCCACTCGCCGCACCGAGATCTCAGCCTGCGCCTGGCAGTCGACCGTGACGTCGAACGCCGGCTGCTGACGACGACGATCTCGCGCTTCTGCAGCATCTTCGCCATGCACGCCGAGCTGCGCAGCCTGGTCCTTGGCGAGCCGCAACTGGTCGATCCGACCCAGCCGATCGCGACGACTCGGCTCGGCGCCTTGCTGGTACGTGACGACGCCGGCAACGAGGCGATTCAAGTAGGCCAGGGCACTCTCGACGCTTTCTTCGCGAGCGCCGCCGGAGCGAACCTGCTCGTCGTGCCCGGCGCCGACGGCGAAGCGCTGCGCATCAGCGGAGTCGACGGCTTGTTCCCCGGCCCCGGCCAAGGCGGCCTCAGTGATGAGTTCGCCAACGTCATCGCCTTTCACTACCCCTCGGCACGCGGGATTCGCGAGACCGGCAACTGGCTCTATGACTCGATCCGCCAGCGCGCCCAGACCGGCTTCGCCTGTCAGGCGCTGGCGCACGGCAGCGGCGGCCTGGTGCTGCGCTGGGCGCTCGAGCGTGCGCACGCGGACCCACAGCGCCCCGGCTTCGCCGAGAACGATCGCCCCCTCGGTGAGCTGGTCGAGCGAGCGATCTTCCTCGGCACCCCGAACGACGGCGCGCCGGCAGTCGTGAATCAGTTCGACGCCCTGCTCGCGGCCATCGAGACTCCCGATGCACGCTTCGTCCAAGGACTCGCCGACCTCATCCCAGGCGATAGCACGGTGCTCGATCTGCTCGCGACCGACATCCGTCCTGCAACCACCCGCTACTTCACGCTCGCGGGCGACGTCACGGGCGGCAGCGACGGCCTCGTCGAGGTCGCGAGCGCACTGGGCGACGCCAACAAGTCGCTCGGAGCGGAATCGAAGATCGTGCTCAACGGCCCGATCTACGATCACTTCGCGCTGCTCATGCTGGGCGGTCGGACCGGGGTGCTCCACCAATCGCGCATCTGGCTGGGCCGCGACACGGCGAACACTCGACCGCTGGTGTCGTCGCTGATCACACCGGTCGGAGGCTCGACTCGAACGATAGACATCGAGTACCGCCTCGTCGATGCCGACCGCGATTCCTGTTCGGTGTTCATGCTCTACTCCTTCGACGGCCTGCGCTGGTTCGTCGCGTCGGCCGCGGGCTTCGGCGGCAACATTCAGACGCGCGGCAGCCTTCCGGCTCCGGGTGCCGCGCAGGTGTTTCGCTGGGATTCCTTGGGTGACGGGATCGGGCTGACCGGCGTGGCACGCGTGGTCGTGCGGATGGTCGCCGCCGATGCCGGTGGAATCGGGATCACCGCCGAATCGGGCTGGTTCTTGGTCTACAACTGACGAGACTCGTCAGCCCGTTGCGCACTTTCCGTCTAGAGCCTGCACCGTCGCATCACGTCGTCGCCGATCACCTCGCGGGCGACGCCTCGGCGCTGGTCTGGTTGCACGGCCTGAGCTCGACGCGACGGGGCGAGAAGAGCGATGCGCTCTTCGCCTACGCTCGCGATCGCAATCGCGAGGCGTGGCGCTTCGACTTCCGCGGCCACGGCGAATCGAGCGGCCGCTTCGGCGAGGTGGGCCTCAGCGATCTGATCGACGATTGCATCTGTGTGCTTCGCGAGAGTGGCCCGGCATGCCTGGTGGGATCCTCGCTCGGCGGACTCGTCGCTGCCTGGGTCGCCGCCCGGCGACCCGACTTGGTGACCGGGCTGGTTCTCCTGGCGCCGGCATTTTGGTTCCTGCCCCGCCTGCGCGCGCGGCTGCATGGGCAAGCGACCCTGCGACTGCCCAACGGCGCGGTCTTCGAGTTCGGCGCCGCGGTCCTCGACGACATCGAGTCATTCGACGAAGCGGCACTTCCCGGCGCAATCCATCAGCCGGTGCTGTGCGTGCACGGCGCCTTGGACGACACGGTGCCGGTCGCCGCGAGCGAGCAGTTCCTCGACAAGCTGCCGCACGGCCGCAAGCGGCTGCTGGTGCTGCCCGAAGGGGATCACCGACTGAATCGCGAGATCGGCGCGATCCTCGGCGCCGCGGAGGAGTTTCACGCCTGGTGAAGTGCCGGCGATTTGCGAAGGGCGATCCGCTTGGGGAAACTCGGGCCGGTGCAGGTTCCCCGCTCCGCCGAACGCCTCGTCCATGAAGTCGACGGCTGGCTCGATCTCGGGTGCGCGCAGCGCGCGCTCGATCGGATCGGCCCATTGCTCGACATCCCCGGTGCCCGCCCGGTGGCGCTGACGTTGCGCATCCGCGCGCTCGTCGAACTGAAGCGGTTTGACGAAGCGCTCGACAGTCTGGACGAACTGGGCTACTTCGAGCACGACCCCGAATGGAGCCTCGTCACCGAGGCGTGGTGCCGCAAGCGCACCGAGGATCTGGCCGGCGCGATCACGTGCATGCGCAGGCTCGTGACGCGCGACCCGCGTTCGGCGATCGGCCATTACAATCTGGGGTGTTATCTCTCTCTCGCGGGCCAACGCGACGAAGCCATCGAGCAGCTGACGATCGCCTTCGGTCTCGACGAAACGTACCGCAAACACGCCGCCTCCGAGCCGGACCTCGATGTCCTCCGCACCGACGAGCGCTTCACGGAACTGCTCCAGCACTGACCGGGCGGCATGCGGTTCGCCGGCGAATCGAGACGCCGGACTCCCGCCACCATGCGCTCGTCATCTCTTCTGTACGTTCTCTGCCTGACGGCGTCGCTGGCTGCGCAAGCGAGATGGCGCGCCACCGACGTCCTGCAATACGTCACCGGCCCGATCGCGTGGGATGCCGCGCGTAACGTCGCTTGGCATGTCGGCGTCGTCGACGGTGTGATGCAGACCGCGGCCTTCGACGGCACGACCTGGACGGTGCTTGCGACCTCCTCGCCGCCGGCACGCGAAGCGCACGGTCTCGCGTTCGATCCCGTGCGCGCGCGACTCGTGCTGTTCGGCGGACGTGATCTCGCTCGCACGCAGGTGTTCGGGGACACGTGGGAGTTCGACGGCGGGAACTGGCAGCTCGTCGCGAGCACCGGTCCGGCCGCACGCTGCCTGTTTCCCATGACGTGGCACGCGGGCCGCAACGTGGTCACGCTCGCGTGTGGGACGAGTTCGCCGAACACTCCGTGGGGAACTGCACTCGCCGATGTGTGGGAGTGGAACGGGAGCACGTGGTCGCGGCGAGCGGGGTTACGCGACGGCCGAATCGCTCCGGCGCTGGGTCACGATCCCGTGCGGAACGAACTCGTGCTGTGCGGCGGTCACGCGGTCGTCGGCTCGCCCACGCAACCGATGCCGGTGTCGTTCGACGAGACGTGGACGCTGGGCGGCGCGGCGCCCTCGTGGAGTCTGCGCGCGACGAGTGTTTCGGCCGGACGTCGCTCGACTGCAGTGCTCACCTTCGATCCCGCGCGCGGTCGTTTGCAGCTTCTCGGCGGTTCCGATCTCGGTGGCGGCGGTCCGGATCCGTTGTCGGGTGATGCCGCACCGATCGCGGCGACGATGGAGTGGACGGGCAGCGATTGGAGTGCCGTGTCGGCCTTGCCGTACTTCGGTGTCGCGCTCGGGGCAGCGATCGATCCGCGCTCGGGAGATCTGATTGCCTTCGGTGGTGATTGGCTGTTGGAGCGCGGTGATGCGACCTGGCGCCGCGCAGCGAGTCTCGCGTGGTCCCGAGCGAGCGACGGCACGCCGAGATCGCTGGGTGCAATCGCTGCCGACGAATCGCGCGCGCGACTCGTCGGCTTGGAAGCCGTCGGCGATTTTGCTGCGGGCTATCGCACATTCGAGTGGGACGGCAGTGCGTTCGCGCAGCGCGCGGACGCGAGTGCGCTGGCGATCACTCGTTTCGCTGT
>JBFXDD010000036.1:22575-42337 GCA_050181465.1 Planctomycetota bacterium | reverse complement strand
TCTCGATCACAGGATCGGTCTTGGTCCATGGCATCCGGACACGAAACCCACGGCGCTTCCCACGGTCACGCTCGAGTGTTACCCATGTGCCCGGACACGAGTGTCACCCATGTACCCGGGTCGGACCCTCGTGTTCCCTTTGGTTTCCCGCGAGTTGGCCGACCACCTCGGCGCGGACCTCGAACGACATCGCGAGCGTTGTCCACGCACCAGTGAGCTGCTTCGATCGCTGCCGGGCATCGTCGAGGGTGGATTCTCGCGATTGGATCCCGGCACGCACATCTATCCACACGCGGAGGCGGCCGACTCGGCACACGTGCGATGCCATCTCGGCATCGTGATTCCGGCCGGGGCCGCAATCCGAATCGACGGGACGATCCACGTGTGGAAGCCGGGCGCGTGCCTGGTCTTCGACGGCCATCGCCTCCACGAAGCAGCCAACGAGGGCGCGGAGCCACGCACGATTCTGCTCTGCGACTACGACCCGAACTCGATCGCTGATCTCGAGGTCACACGATGATGCACTTCCCCGCCCGACATTCCGTTCTTCCGGCGATCCTGGCGGCGCTGGCGGTGTCACGAACGAGCTTGCATGCTCAGCATCTGTGCACGCCCGCGGGAATGAACTCCATCGAGGGAAACCACGCACTCACGCTGTTCGAGCCTGGATCCGCGGGACGATTCCAGCAGATCGACGACACCCTCCGCGGCACGCCGGCGGTGCTGCGTTCGATGTCGCTGCGCCGCGACGGGGCCGGCGGCGGCAACGGCGCCGATGCGCGAAGCCTGACGATCGAAGTCGCGATCGGCACCACTGACCTCGCACTCTGCACCTCCAGCTTCGATGCACTCCTGGGTCGAAGTCCGCAACTCGCGATCGCTTCGCGAACGATCGCGCTCCCCGACCTTCGATCGAGCGCCGGCACTCCGGCAGCATTCGATGTGATGTTACCGTTCGATCGACCGGTGACCTTCGACGGTCTTAGCTCTCTGACGCTCGACGTTCGTTGGTCGCAGGTCGTCACTCCAGCCGGAAGTCATGGAATCCGACTCGATGCGGTCGATTCTCCATATTGGTCCATGATCGGCACGACGATCGGACATGGCTGTATCGCGAGCGGCCAATCGATGCCGTTTCTCGCCAAGATGTCACTCGAGAATCACGGCACCGGAATGCCCGATCATGCGATGCGCATGCGAGCCGCTGCGAGTCATGCGCCGCCGACCACGCCGGTCGCGCTCAATCTCGCATTCACCGATGTCGGACTGCGCATTCCATCGCTGTGCACCAAGCTGCACGTGATGCCGCTCCATTCCTTCGCGATCGGCGTGAGCGATTCGGCCGGCAATGTCCCAGAACTCGTGATCGCGTGTCCGTTCATGCCGCAATTGTTCGGCTATGACGTGAAGATCCAAATGCTCGCGATCGATGCGGGCGCAGGCTCGATTCCCGTGGTGTTGTCGAACGCGAGCGCCGGACGATTCCGCCCGATGATGAGCGGCCCCGCACCGGACGTCGCCTTTCATCGCGGCCCTCCGAACGTAGCCCACGCCGGTCTGGTGTTCGGTCACGGTCTCGTGATCGAACTCGGACTCTGAAGCGCGCGACGCGACGTCAGAGGAAGGTCACCTGCAGCGCTCCGGCCATGCAGATGCACGCCGCGGATGCATTGAAGCAGACGTCCTGGATGCAGAGGCTGGCACCGATCAGGTTGGGGTCGGACGGGATCTGGATCGCGGTCGTGCGCGGCGGCCAGGTCCACTGCAACGTCGCCCACACCGGAAAGGCATGCAACGAGCAACCACTGCACTGCGTGCACGCCGGCGGCGACGAGATGGGCAGCCCCGGTGCGAAGCACGAACCGAACAGCGTGAACATCGGACCCGGGGTTGCCGAGGACAATCCGCAGGCGCTTCCATCGCGTTGACCGAGCACCCAGGAAGTCCCGACGACCGGCTGCGTGGAGCAGACGCCGAGCATTCCCGAAGGGCACGCCGTTCCGTAGGCCGCGCACTGCGCCATGGCCGCGGACGTCGCGAGGCTCAGGGCGAGAAGCAGAACGCTGAGAGAAGAGAGGATTTTCTGCATGGAGATCACCGCCGTCATTGTGACCGCAACGAGCCGCGCCAGGCAGGGGCCCGGTGAAGATCGGCGCAACCGACACACCTTTCTTGAAAGACTCATACGTCCCGTGAGTTCAGTCGGAAGCCCCCTTCGGACATCACGGCCATGCGATCTACCACGCTCGTTTCCCTGGCACTCTTCCTCGCCCTTCCGGTCGCCGCCCAAGACGCCCAGGGTCCCCCACCGGAGCCGAAGATCGAACTCCCGGGGATCCAGAAGCTGCGGATCGGCGGCCAGTACCGGCTGCGGTACGAGAACTTCGTCGACTACGACTTCGACAGCGACGCGACCGACAACGACGACTTCTTCGGCCAGCGTGTCCGAATCGACTTCGACTTCACGATCAACGACCGGATGTCGGTGTTCGTGCAGGTGCAGGACGTCCGCTTCTTCGGGGAGACCAGCAGCACCGTCGCACGCACCGCGCCCGGGCTGGACCTCCATCAAGGTTGGCTCGAGGTTCGCGATCTGCCCTGGTTGGGCGCCGATGCTCGACTCGGGCGGCAGATCCTGTCGTACGGTGAGGAACGCATCATCGGCGCACTCGAGTGGTTGAACCAAGGCCGCTCCTTCGACGGGATGCGCCTGCGCTTCGAACCCTGCGAGGACAGCGATCTCGATCTGTTCGCGGTCCAGTTGCGTGAGGACCTCGTCACGCTCAATCGCCGCGACGATGCGGTCTTCTTCGGCGCATACTGGGCGATGAAGTCGGCGAAGAATCAGCTCGATCTCTACGTGCTGGGACTGCACGACGACCTCACCGGGGTCGGCGACAACGAGAATCGCTTCACGCTCGGTGCGCGCGGCATCCTCGGCGGTGATCACACGGAGTTCGGCGCGGAACTCGTCACCCAGTTCGGCGACGTCGACGGCGCCGACATCCCGCTGGGTGAGACCTACGGCGTGCACGCACATGCGAGACTCCGTCCTGGCGACGGCGACGTCTGGCTTCAGGCCGACTTCGATGCGGCGTCGGGTGACGATCCCGGCACCACCGACAACGAGCGCTTCGACACGCTGTTTTCCACAGCACACAGGCATCTCGGCATCATGGACTTCGTGTTCTTCGAGAACGTCACCCACGGTTCGCTGACCGTGGGCGTGAAAGCTGCGCAACACTCACGCCTCGAGCTCAGTTGGCGGTTCTTTCGCGCGCAGGAGACCGCCGATCGGGTGTTTGGACCGCAGGGCACGCTCTCGAACGGCGGCCCAGGGATCGATCCGGATCTCGGCCAGGAGCTGAACCTGATCTTCCATCACGACTTCGATGCGGCCCCGGCGAAGGCTTCGGTAGAGATCGGTTACGGCCTGTTCGTACCCGGCGTGGGGGTGCAGGACGCACGCGGCGGCGACGACCTCGCACATTTCATGTACGTGCAAGGCGACGTTCGCTTCTGAGTCACGCTGCCCGCGGTCGGTCGCGGTACACTGCCACGCCTCATGCGCAGCCCCGTCTCTCGTCGGCTCCCCGCACTCGCCGGCTTCGCGTTCGTGATCTCGACGGCAGTCGTCGAACCGCTCGCAGCACAGGCGACACCGATCCGCTTCGTCGACGATCTGCCGGTCGTTCAGGTCACTCTGCACGCCGGTGAGAATCGGTATCCCTGCCATCTCCTGATCGATCTGGTGCGCAGCGAAGCTCTCTACCTCCATCGCAATGCGGCATCCGCTCTGGGCGCGCTCGAATGCGACGTGGTCGCGGGCGACGTCGTTCTGAAGGACTTGCCGGTCGAGGGCTCGCGCGACCGTTGGCTCGAGGGGTTCACGGCCCGCAATGCCGAGGCGCTCCGTGAAATCCCGCTCGCGGGCTATCTGGGAATCAGTGCGTTCGGCAATGCCCTCTTGACCCTCGACGGACCAGGCGCACGTCTCGAACTCGGCTCGAGCGAGGCGGCACTGACTCGCCCGCCCGAAGACGGCCAGCGCGCCGTTCTCGACCTGCTGCCGGGAAGCGAAGACCACGGCCCGCTCTTTCGCGCGACACTCGGCGCCGCCACGACGCTGCGATTCGGACTCGATTCACGCGTGGGCCACAGCGTCGTCGACGACAACGCCGTCGGCAACCGGCTCATCGAACACTGCAAGCTGCCGCAACTGCGGCTCGGCTCACTCGAGATCGGCGACGCGGTCGCCTTCCGAACCGCAGCCGGCGAGGGCGACTGCGACGGTCGACTCGGCGGACGGATCCTCCGACAGCTTCGCGTTCGCATGGCGCCGACCACCGCCGATCCGTGGATCGCCTTCGAGCTTCCAGCGCCGCTGACGATCCCCACAGAGGAGTTCGCGCTCGCCGCAGCTCTGGCGGCGGAGGATCCCCTCCACGCCCTGGACGAGTTCCTTCGCGCCCACCCCGACGGTCGCTTCGCACTCGAGGCCGCTCGCGCACGGCTGCCGCTGGCGATGCGCGCCGACTCCGACGACGAGTCACGCCTTCGCGCCGCGCGCACCGCCATCGAAGCTGCGCCCACGAAGGCGCGCGCGCGCGAGGCGCTCGACATCCTCGGCAAACTGGAGAGCACCCCGCGCACGGCGGCGCTCCGCGACGGCATCGCCGCGATCGGAATCGGTTTCGCGAAGGATGACGAAGACGGCACCGCGATTCATCGCCTGCAAGTCGAGGCGGGCCGTCTCGCGCTCGCCCGCGGAGAGACCGCAACCAGCAAGCGCCTCCTGCTGTCGGCCGTCTTCGGTCTGCCCGGCGACGGGCCCGCGAACTTGGCACTCGGCGAGCTTCACGAGCAGGCCGGCGAACTCGAGCGCGCGCAGTCGCGCTACCTGATGGCGATGCTCGACACGAAGCAGACCGCCGAAGAGGGCTACCTCGCTCTGGAGGCACTGCATCCGCGTCTCTTCGGCAAGTCTCGCACTCTGGTCGACGTGCTCGCCGAGCTGGCGGAAGGGCGAGTGCCCGCACTCCATCCGATTCCGCGAGAGCCCGAAGAGGTCCGAAAGAGCGGCCATCTGGTCCTCGTCGAACTGTTCACCGGCGCGATGTGTCCGCCGTGCGTCGCCGCCGACGTCGCCTTCGACGCCCTCGGCGAACACTTCGACGCCGACGAGATCGCACAGATCGCCTGGCATCTACCGATCCCCGCACCCGAGCCGATGGTCGCGCCGGTCGCGGAAGAGCGCGCCAAGCGACGAAGCGTGCGCGGCACACCGACTTTGGTGATCGACGGGATCGAGACGATCGTCGGCGGGGGCAAGGCCGAGCAGGCCGGCGAGATGTTCGCGAAGTACGTCGCCGCCGTCACGCCGCGGGCGAGCACCGTCGAGCCGATCGATCTCTCGGCGAAGACGACGCGTGAAGGCTCGCGTTGGACTGTGGAAGTCGACGGCGTGGCACCGCCGGGCAGCCGCGTGCACGCGATCCTCGTCGAGCGACTCCTCGTCTTTCCCGGACGCAACGGGGTGCTCTTCCACCAGCACGTCGCGCGGGCCCGCTTCACACCGAGCGAAGGGGCGACGCCCGACGGCGGCCCGACCCTGCTGCGCAGCACGCTCGACCTCGCAACCGTCGCGCACGCGCTCGACGCCCGGATCGCCGAATTCGAGGCGCGACGCGAGTTCGCGGTGCGACCGACCGATCCGGATCCCGATTCACTCGCGGTGATCGTCTTCCTCGAGGATGCGGCGACGGGAGCCGTCTTGCAGGCTGCCCATGCCCGTCCGGGCATCTGACTTGTTCGGGATTTTTAGATCTCAATCTGTGACGGTTTGGGCTGGTTTGGGATGAATTGATCTCATTCAAGGATCTCGGAAGGATCTGCGATTTTTAGATCCCAAGTAAGCCGAGATGAGCGGAGAATGGGATTCATGAATCTCAGCTTGCGCAACGACCGCGAGATCATGGTCGAACTCGGGCAGCGGCTGCGGGCCCTGCGCGAACGCAGCGGCCAGACCGCGATCGCGGCCGCCGCCGCGACCGGCCTGTCCCGGCGAACGGTCTGGCGTGCCGAGTCGGGCGACAACCCCACGCTGCTCACCTTGCTTCGCCTGCTGCGGCTCTACGGCGCACTCGATCAGCTCGACGTGTTCCTGCGCGCCCCCGAGATCTCACCGATGAACCTGATCGCCAAGCGCAGCGGGGGAAAGGGCAGGCGCCGCGATGGCTGAGGTGCGAGCGAGCGCCGAGATCCGACTGTGGGGCCAGACCGTCGGGGCGGTCGCCGAACTCGACGACGGCCGGGTTCTGTTCGAGTATGCCGAGGACTTTCGTCGCCGCGGCATCTCGATCTCACCGTTGCATCTGCCGACCACGCGACGCGGGCCGATCGCGTTCGACGACCTGCGCCGACAGCGGGCCTTCGACGGCTTGCCCGGCGTTCTTGCCGACGCGCTCCCGGATGCCTTCGGCAACAAGGTGATCCGCGCGTACTTCGCCGCTCGCGGTGAGCCCGAGCGCGCGCTGAGTCCGGTGCAACGCCTGCTCTACGTGGGAGAGCGCGCGATCGGCGCGCTCACGTTCCACCCCGCGACCGAACTTCCGATCCGCCCTGCGGAGGCCGAATCACTGGCCATCGCCGAACTGGTTCGCGACGCCCGCAAGGTGATCACAGGCTCGCCGCAGGTCGCGATTCCCTCGATCTACCGCATCGGCGCGTCGGCGGGCGGCATGCGTCCGAAGGCGATCGTGCTCTTCGATCCGGTCACGAAGCGACTGCGCGCCGGTCACGTCGAGCGCGAAGACCCGGAACTGCCGGCGATCCTGAAGTTCGACGGCGTCGGCGACGGCCACAGCGCCGACGACCTCGGCCGCCCCTTGCCGTTCAATCGCATCGAAGCCGCGTACACGGCCATGGCGCGGGCAGCGGGAATCGAGACGGCCACGATCACCACGCTCGAAGTCGACGGCTACGCGCACTTGCTGATCCACCGTTTCGATCGCGTCGGTGACGAGCGGATCCACCAGCACAGCTTCGGCGGCCTGATCCACGTCGACTACAACGAACCCGGCGCGTCCAGCTACGAGGAATACCTCCGCGCCACCTTGGCCCTCGGCATGCCGCAGGCCGCGCTCGAGCAAGCCTGGCGGCGGATGCTGTTCAACGTGATGGCGGTGAACCAGGACGATCACGTCAAGAACCTCTCCTTCCAGATGACCAGAGACGGTCGCTGGCACCAGGCACCCGCTTACGACCTGACCTTCGCCATGGGCACGGGTTGGACGGCGCGACACCAGATGCGCGTCCGCGACAAGCTCAGCGGAATCACGCGCGACGACCTGCTCGCGATCGGCAAGGACTTCGATATCAAACCCCGTCGAAGCATCTTCGACGACATGCGCGCCGTGCTCGACCGTTTCCGGGACTTCGCGGAGGAAACCGGGGTCCCGGCGGAAGCCGCCGCTGCGGTCGCCGACGCGATCGCACGGCGTCGCACGGAACTGGGCGGGTGAGCTGCGAAGCGCGCCGGAATTTGGGTCCGCGACCATCCGGGCACTCGCGAGCGGGTCGATCAACAGCCAGAATCGATCGCCGATGCCCGCGACCGACTCCACCGCCCCCCTCGTCGCCGCGCTGAGCGCGCCGACGAGCGCGTTCGGGCGCCGAGTCGCGAGCCTCGCATTCCGACAAGGCATCCATGACGGGATCGGGCTGATGCCGACGCTCGCGACCGTCGCAACGCTGGGCTTTCTCGGCGGCAGCTACGCAGCGGGTCGCGTGCTCTTCGCGCCGTGGCTGCTGCCGCTGTTGTTGTTGCTCGTTCCGATCGCCCGCGGTCTCGCGATGTGGCGTGCCGCGCGTGCGGCGCCGCCCGATGGCTACGACACGGCTCTCGTCCTCGACGAGAATCACGCGAACCACGATCGCCTGAGCACCGCGCTCGAGTTCGATCACAGCGTCGATCGGTTCGACTCTCCGCGAGCGAGAGTCCTCGCGCAGTGCGCCATCGCCGACGGCGTGGCGAGCGTGGGAAAGATCGATCCGACGCGCCTCTCGATCGAGATGGAGTCTCCCGCCTTCCGCCGCGGGAGTTTCCTGCTCGGTCTGCTGATCGCCGTCGTGCCCTTCGCCCTGTCGCTCGGCTCACGCTCGCCAACCGACGGACCGAGCGTGCCGCCCGATCGAACGCTGAGCGAGAGTTCCGCGGCCGCACCGATGAGTTCGTCGACCACGCCCCTGCGCACCGACACCGCCGCCGCGGCTGCACCGGCGATCGAACAGGACCCGCCGACCAACGAACCGCGCGAGCGCGCACCGAGCGACACGATGCGCCCACCGGAACCGTCGGTGAATCCGGCGACCAATCCGGGTGCTGGGAATCCGGCATCGACGCCGGCCGACGCCCAACAGACCGCAGCCGCGCGCGCCGCTGCACGCGAGTCGAAGGCTGACGGTGGCGCGAGCGGTGCAGCATCGGGAGCCGGTGGCAGCGGTGCCGCGGCGAGTCGGTCGGACGCGACGAAGTCGGAACCGCCGAACGCAGCGCGCCCGAAGGCGAAACCGAAGCAGCCGCGCGAGAGCGCCACCTCAGCCAGGGAGAGTGAGAAGAGCAGCGGGACGGCAGGCGGCTCCTCTTCGAGCGGCGGACGGTTGTCGGCGGTCGGCAACGAACGCAGCGGCACCGATCGCGGCGCCGAGCGGGAAGACGCCGAGGACACCGAGGAAGAAGAAGTCGAGGACGACACCGAGGAATCCGAACAACGCGGCGGCCTGGTGCCGACGCGGCGCGATCGTCGCCAAGCTGCGTCGCGCGAACTGTCGATCTCCGGCAACGGGCCGCCGGGCGACGGCCGCGGCGGTCCCACACCGCCGAAGAAGTCGCGCGGAACGGCGTCGCTGATCCTGGGCATCCGACTCCCCGACCAGGTGCGCGGCAGACCCAATCCCGGCACCGCGAAGACCAGCATCGAACCGGTCCCTCCGACCGCCGCCGGCAGTGCACCTCGCCCGGCGACCGCAATCCGAAGCGAACGACCGAGCCCCGATCTCCAGACTCGCCGTCCTCACAACGGCGACGACGGTGAGGCCCTGATCCGCTACTACGAACTGCTGCGCGGCCGACCGCGCTCCGCATCGACGGCCACGCCGCCCGATGCCGAACGACGATGAACGACACCGAAGTCCGCGCGCAGACGGCGCGCTTTCGTGAGGTCTTCGGCAAGCTCGCCGAAGAGATCCACCGCCGCATCGTCGGCCAAGACGACGTCGTCGACGGCGTGCTCACCGCCTTGTTCGCAGGTGGCCACGTCCTGCTCGAAGGCGTGCCGGGCATCGGCAAGACGATGCTCGTGAAGAGCCTCGGCGAAGCGCTGCACCTGGCGAAGAGTCGCATCCAGTTCACGCCGGACCTGATGCCCGCCGACGTCGTCGGCACGATGGTTCTCCTCGGCGACGGCGACGGCGGAGCCTCGCGAACGCTTCGCTTCCAGCCCGGTCCGATCCACGCCAACTTGGTTCTGGCCGACGAGATCAACCGCGCGACGCCGAAGACCCAGTCCGCGCTTCTCGAAGCGATGCAGGAGCGGCAAGTCACCGCCGGCGGCGAGACTCGCCGGCTGCCCGATCCCTTCCTCGTCATCGCGACGCAGAATCCGATCGAACAGGAAGGCACTTACCCGTTGCCCGAAGCCCAGCTCGATCGCTTCCTGTTCAAGCTGATCGTCGGCTACCCGGCCGAGGCCGACTACAAGGCGATCCTCGAGCGTACGACCGGACGCGCCGAACCCGAGCTCGCCGCCGTCGCGTCGGCGGACGACGTGGTGGCGATGCGCGAGCTGGTGCGCGACGTCCCGGTTCCGGAACATGCCCAGCGGATCGCGATCCACCTCGTGATGGCCACGCAGCCGAACAGTCCGTACTCGACCGCGCGCGTCGATCGCTTCGTGCAGATGGGAAGTTCGCCGCGCGGAGCCCAGGCTTTGATCTTGGGTAGCAAGGTGCGTGCGTTGCGCGACGGCCGCTTCGCGATCTCCGCCGACGACGTGCGTGCGACCGCGCTCGCCGCGCTCCGACACCGCGTCCTCTTGAATTTCGAGGGCATCAGCGAAGGGGTGACCACCGACGACCTGATCCGCGAAGCGATCGAGCGGATCAAGGACTGAGTCGATGGTTCGCACCGCGCGCGATCTGTTCGACCAGGAGTTCCTTCGCAGCCTCGCGGCGTTGCGCATCCTCGCACGTCGCGTGCCGCCAGGTGGACGACTCGCCGAGCAGCCGAGCGCCGCGCGCGGAGCCGGGGCAGAGTTCACCGACGTGCGACCTTACGTGCCCGGTGATGACCTGCGCACGATCGACTGGAACCTGCTGCTGCGCTTCGATCGCGCCTTCGTGCGACTGTTCCTGCACGAAGAGGATCTGCCGGTGCACCTCTTGATCGATCACAGTCGCAGCATGGGCGCACCGCACGTCGACCGCGCGGACTTGCCGGACAAGTTGACCACTGCGTTGCGCGCCGCCGCCGCGCTCGCCTTCGTCGCGACCGAACACCTCGACCGTGTCGACGTCACGGGCTTCGACGATCGCCTGCGAGAAGCGCGTAAGCCGGGCCCGGGCAACGCGGGCTTCCACGCGCTGCTCGCGTGGCTCGCCCAGTGGCAGTCCAGCGAGTCCACCGATCTCGTGCGAGCGATGCGTCAGTTCGCATCCCGCCGGATGCGACGAGGCCTGTTGATCATCGTGTCCGACTTCCTCGATCCCGCCGGCGCCGCGGCGGTTCTGGACGCGCTGCGTGCGATCGAGCACTCGCTGCTGTTGGTACACGTGGCACACCCCGGCGAGGAACGGCCGGAGTTACGCGGCGAGTTGGAACTCGAGGACAGCGAAACGGGCGAACGCGTGCCGTTGTTCGTCGACGATGCCGCTCTCGATCGCTTCGCCGCCGCCTATCGCGAGCACTTCGAAGCGATCGAGTCGATCGCGAAGAAGCGCCGCGGTCGATTCCTGCGGGTGTTCACCGATCGCCCGATCGCGACACAGATCGCGAGCGCGTTCGATCTCGGAGTCCTCAGCGTATGAACCCCACCGGCCTTCACGCCGGCGCCTGGATCGCCGGCGCACTCGCGGTGAGCGTCGTCGCGATCGCACTGCATTTCCTTCGCGTGCGGCGACGGCGGGTGATCATCGACAGCCTGCTGTTCTTCCGCGGCAGTGCTCAGACCGTACGACCGCGGGTGCTGGGCAGCCGTCTCGCACGCTATCTCAGCCTCGCGGTCACGATGCTGGCGGGCCTGGCGGCGTGGTTCGCCTTCGCGGAGACGCGCGGTGATGCAAGCGCTGCATCGCGTGTGGTCCTCGTCGACGTCGCCGGATGCGGCGATCTTCGCGTGGGCGATCGGGAGTTGAGCGCCGTGCTGCTCGAAGAAGCCCGGTCGTTGGTCGCGCGAGCGGGAATCGGCCCACGCGGCCGAGTGGACGTGATCGGCGTCGAAGCGAGCATCGGACTGCGCGCCGACGAACCGGCGCGGCTGCTCGATGAGCGCGCCCACACAGTCGAGGCCCATCGCGACAGCGCGGCGGCGTCGGCGCACCTGCTCGCTGCGCGCGCCGGGTTGCACGCAGGCGACGAGCTCGTGGTGTTCGGAGGGCTCGACCCGCTGCCGGATTCCATCGACGGAGTGACGGTGCGACGCGGCAGGATGCCGGCGGCGACGGCGGTCGCCGCGCCGGAGACCTCCCCACGCGCGCTGCGCGTGCGAGTGAACGCGGAGATCCCTGCGAGCTTGGAACTCGCACTCGATTCCGTGGCTGCGGAACGCGTCGAGGATGGCGATGCCGACCTGATCGTCACCATGTCGGGCACGACGACCACGATCCCCGCGCTGATCTTGGACGAGGGCTCGAGACCGGGCCGCGGTCGTCTGCGCACGACGACTGCCTGCCGAGCACCGCTGTCACTTCGCGATCGGGATGCTGGAACGATGAGCGGCTTCGCCATGCGCACCGACGAGATCGCGTGGGTCGTCGACACCCAGGGCGACATCGCCTACGTGAGCGAGTCGCGTGTTGACTCTGGGAGTGCGAGCATCCGCATCGCCACGAGCCTCCTCGCGGACGGTGCACACCACGACACTCCCGCACTGCTGCTGACCGCACTGCGTCGCCTCGCTCCTGCTGCCTTCCCGAACCCGGCCCTCCCGCGTGGCCTCGCCGCCTTCGAACCGAGCACGCCCGAAGCCGCGCTTGCCGGCGACGACCTGAGCTGGCTCTTGCTCTGCGCGATCCTCGTGCTGCTCGCCGGTGATGCCTGGTGGTTCGCTCGCGGAACGAGTGCCTGAGCCCGCGCTGCCATCGCGACTTTGCACGAACTCGTCTCGACTCCGACGCCGACTGTGTCGAGAACTTCGACATTCGTGCCGACAAGACTGCCGTGGAAGTCCACAGGAGAAGCACCATGCACACCGATCCTCTTCATCCTTCGTCGGTCCCAGCCCGCCCTGTTCGCGCGGCGACTTCCGACCGTCATGCCGAGGAGCTGTCCGCAACCAGTTCGCCCGAACGCGGACAGGACCTCGCCGGCTTCACGCTCATCGAACTGCTCATCACGGTTGCGGTGATCGTGAGCCTGGCGACCGTCGCCGTGCCGAACTACATGAACGCCAAGGTGGCCTCGAACGAAGGCGCCGCCATTGCCACTCTGCGCGCGATCAGTACCGCGCAGTTCGAGTTCAAGACGCTGGGCGTGGTCGATCGCGATCGTGACGGCATCGGCGAGTTCGCACCGCTGGGCAATCTCGTCGGGAACACCGTACCGTTAGGCGCTACCCAAGCCTTGTCGCCGCCGCTGCTGCCGCCGTCCCTGCGCATCGACGGTGCCGGCCGAGCGTCGAAGGCCGGCTACTGGTTCGCCGTCCATCTTCCCGACGCAACGGGAATTGGCCTGCCGGAAACCGCCGCCAATGCTGCCGCGACCGATCCGGATCTCGCCGAACAGCATTGGACCGCACTGGCCTGGCCGATGCGCCACGGCGCGAGCGGCTTGCATTCATACTTCGTGAACGAGCAGGGAGAACTGCGCAAGAATCGATCGGCGCGATACTCCGGAACGACTCGGGTTCCCGCAGCCGGCGCAGCGCTGCTCGGGACGCCGAGTGTTCAGCACATCCAGGGTGGAACGATCGCCACCAACGTTGCCGGCGCCGACGGTCATGTCTGGCAAGTGGTTCGCTGAACCGCGCGGCCCGATTCGAACCTCACTTCACCATCGGTGCGAAGGATGCCGCGACGTGGTAAGGCAGCGCATCGTCGCCGCGCATTCCCAGGCCTTCACTGATTGCACGCAGGTGATGGTCGAGACCGATCTCACGCGCGGGCACGAATCCTGGAATCGTGACCACGTGGGCAAGCACACCGCCGATCGCGCGGTGCATCGTCCCTCTTGGGATGAACACGAGATCGCCGGCAGCGGGAACGAAGCGTTGGATGAAGGCGCGCGCCGTCGCCGGATCGGCTGCAGCGCGAGCCTCGATTGCCGCCACCTGAGAACTCCAGAGAATGCATCCGCCGGGAGACACCTCGTGCACGAGGTACAACTCCTCGAAGCCGCCCTCGCGCGGGTGGTAGTGTGAGAACGAGTCGGTCATTCGCACGCGATGGCAGTTGATGCTGCGCGCGGTGTACGGTCCGTTGCGTTCCAACCATGTGAGCATCACACGCC
The DNA here is from genome assembly GCA_050181465.1 of Planctomycetota bacterium. Taxonomy (GTDB): domain Bacteria; phylum Planctomycetota; class UBA1135; order UBA1135; family UBA2386; genus JACRLW01. The sequence continues at coordinate 28,614 of JBFXDD010000036.1, read as the reverse complement.
GATAGGCGTCGGTCGCGGTCGCGCAGCCACCCGGCGTATCGGTGAGACGTGGATCGAAGTCGGGCCGCAACACCGGCGGACAGTCCTTTCCGGGTCCATCCGGAACCGCGAACGCCAAGAGATCGAGCGCAGGGCGGATCTGCGCGTGCTCACCGGGCGCCAGCCAGAACGCATCTCCCAGTCGAACTGCGAGTTGCTCGGCGATCGTCGATTCCTCGGCGAAGATGCGCAGTTCCGCAGACCGCTCGAGATCGTGCACGAAGCAGAGTCGCCAGCGACCCTGCGGCGGCAGCTCATGGCTGTCCGGCGCGAACTCGAGGCCGTAGCCCGGCCAGTGCATCGACAGGTTCGCCGCGATCGCGTTCAACTCGGTCGGCATCGAGTCGACCGCCGTGCCTGGCGAACGAGCGAGCGACGCGACGAGCATCAGTGATCGTGTCCGTGCGCGTGCACGTGGCCGTGGGTTCGCTCCTGCTCGGTGGCGTCACGAACCGCGGTGATGACGATGGCGAAGTTCAGTCGTTCGCCGGCGAGCGGGTGATTGAAGTCCACCGTCACCTGATCGACGACCAATGCGCGGATGGTGCCCATCATGGTGCGCCCGTTCTCGTCTTTGGCTTGAAAGGTCATCCCGACGTCGAGCTGTGCGTCGGGCGGAAAGGCGCCGCGCGGCACGGTGTGCACCGCGCGAGGATCCGGCATGCCGTAGCCCTCCATCGCTTCGACGGCGACGTCGAAGGCATCGCCCACCGTGCGGCCGGTGAGCACCCGCTCGAGCCCCGGAACGAGATTCTGAGCGCCGTGCAGATACTCCAGTGGGTCGCGTCCCATCGAGCTGTCGACGACACGGCCGTCGTCGAGGGTCAACGTGTAGTGAATGGTGACCACCTTGCCGGCGGCAACGACGGGAGCTTGCGACATTGCACGGACTCTAGCGCGCGCTCGAAGCAACTCCCACTGATCCGCTGCAACCGACGCGACGCCTGGCTGATCAGCCGTCGACATCACCATCGCATCGAGACTTCGCGCGATTGTTTGCGCTACTGCGCATCAATGAATTGCAACCTCGGCATCATTCGAGCCATCCGCGCGTTGGACAGCCTCCAGTTCGCGAGGTACACTTGCCGGCGCTCGGATCTCGTGTTCTCTCTCGCTGTCGCGGAGACGGGCTCCGTTCCTCCTTCCTAGTCACTCCGACTCCAAAGGAAACTCTCTTGGCTACTCCATCTCTTCGCGCGACTTCGCTCTTCGCAGTCGCGTCGCTCGCCGCGGGACTCGCGGCGCAGGGTCCCGCTGCGGATGTCTACGTTCCCGGCAGCACGCCTGTGGCTGCCCCGGTTCAGGGACCGTCCACTCCCGGCATTCGCGTGCAAGCTGCGAACGTCATCTACGACAACGGTCCGATCGTCACGGCTCCGGGCGGTTCCGTCTCCGGTCGCGACCTGAGCGTGTTGCAAAACATCACGCTTGGTGACACCACGCTCGGATTCAGCGCCAACAATGCCGGTCTCGGCGGCTTCAACATCGCCGATGACTTCATCGTCCCGCCGGGCCAGATGTGGTACGTCGAGTCGGTCGAAGTGTATGGGTACCGAACCAACGCGAATCCCGTGATCGCGTTCACGGACGGCGTCGTGCAGGTGCTCGACTCGGACCCCCTGGCCGGCCCGGCCAACGTCGTGTTCGGCGACCTCGTCACGAATCGGCTGGCAGCCTCGGGTGACACCAACGCGAGCCGTGTCGCCGAGGGCACGAACACGGACGGTCGCCAGGTCGCAGCGGTGACCCTCACCGTCGGCAAGTTGTTCAAGCCCGGCCAGTACTGGCTCGTCTACGGCCTCAACACCAATGCGGCCGCCAGCTCCACCTTCGTCCCGCCGGTCACGATCACCGGCTCCACGAACACCGGCGATGGTCGCCAGTTCGCCGTCACGGCGGGCACCTGGGCCGCGACGGTCCACGGCGGCAGCGGCAACCCCTGCGGCATCCCCTTCAAGCTCTGCGGCGAAGTGGCCTGCTGCTGGGAACCGAACTACGGTCCGAGCCTGGGCCACGGTGATGACTCCGTGACGCAGAACTTGGCGCTCAACTTCAACTTCCCGCTGCCGGGTCAGCTCCCGGGTGGCGGCACCACCAACACGGTGGCCGTGACCTCGAACGGCTACGTCAGCCTCAACAACGCCCCCGGCAGCGACTTCAGCCCGACCGTGTCCGAGTTCACCAACAACCAGCCCCGCATCGCGATGCCGTGGGATGACTACAATGCGGCAACGGGCGGTTCGGTGCACTGGATCGCCACCCCCTTGCGCGGAATCGCGACGTGGGTGCGGATCGATACCTTCAGCGGCGCGACGACGGAGAGCATCCTCCAGCTCCAGATGTTCCCGAACGGCACGTTCACCATCAACTGCTGGCGCCATGAGCCGGTCACCCTCCGCACTCCCGTCTTCGGGGTGAGCGCGGGTGCAGGTGCCGCGTCCGTCGCGATCGACGCGACCGCGGGTCACATCGGGACTCCTGGTGTCGCGACGATCTACGAATCGTTCACGAGCGGCACGAGCGACCTCTCGGGCAACTTCTTCTGCTTCGAGCCCCGTAACGACGGCGTCGGCGCGACCTACGACATCTCGGTGTCGCCTGCTTGCTGCCAGCTCGCCTCGAACTCGCTGGTCGCCCCGGGTTGCTTCGGCTTCGCGACCTCCGTGGTCAACAACGCGATCGCCGGCGGCACCGCGCACCTCGCGTCGATCCTGCCGCCCGGAACGGTCGGCCAGGTCACGCTGCTCGGCGGTATCCCGACCCCGTTCGCGCTCGATCTGTCGATCATCGGCGCGCCGACCTGCTTCTTGCACCACAGCAACGACCTCTTCGCGATCCCGATGGACGGCGCGGGCAACAGCTTCCTGCCGCTGCCCTGCCTGTCGTTCCTGCTCGGCTTCCCGATCCAGGCACAGGGTGTCGCGATCGCCCCAGGCGTCAACGCCGGTGGCATCGCGACCGGTGACAGCTTCTCGCTCGTCATCGGCAACCTCTGATCGTCGAGTGCTCCTCGACGTGCGATCGCGTACCCCGTGATCGCTCCGAAGCGGCTGCGTCCGGTTGACTCCGGACGCGGCCGCTTCGCGTTTCCGAGGTTCCGGATCGAGCGGATAACCTCCTCGCATGAGCTCCGAGGTCCGCAACGAACTCGAGATCCTGCGCGAGGCGCGCTCCCGCGGCGTCGTCGCGACGATGCTCGCGTATCTCCGGTTGTCGGGACCGGGCTTCCTCCAGAGCGCGATCACGCTCGGCGGTGGGTCGCTGGCGTCGAGTTTGTTCCTCGGCGTGCTCGGCGGCTTCACGCTGCTATGGCTGCAGCCGCTGGCCATTGCGCTCGGCGCGGTGATGCTAGCGGCGATCGCTCATGTCACTCTGGCGACCGGGCGACGTCCGCTCGAGCTGGTGAATCGCGAACTCAACCCGGTGCTGGGCTACGGCTGGGCGATCGCATCGCTGGTCGCGAGCATGGTGTGGGCCATGCCGCAGTTCGCGCTCGCCACCAGTGTGGTGGAGCAGAATCTGCTGCCGTCGATCTTCGGACCAGGCAACACGTTGTCGGGGACGCCGGGACGCGTTCTCATCGTCCTGACGCTCGCCGTCGCCATGCTCGCGGTCACCTCGAGCTACGGCCGCGGCAGCACGGGGGTCGCACGCTACGAACGGGTCCTCAAGTTCATGGTCGCAGCGATCGTGCTGTGCTTCCTGGGTGTGACCATCCAACTCGCGACCGCCACCGACGGCATCGACCTCGGCGCGATCGCCCGCGGCTTCGTCCCGGATCTCAGCGCAACGCAGGAGCCGGCGACTGGATTCACGAGCCTCCTGGCTTTGGTGACCGCGGATGCGCGAACGTGGTGGAGCACTCAGATCGTCGACATGCAACGACAGGTAATGGTGAGCGCCGCTGCCACCGCAGTCGGCATCAACATGACCTTTCTGTTGCCGTGCACGTTGCTGCGGCGCCAATGGACCCGAGGACACGGCGGACTTGCTCGCACCGACTTGCTGCTGGGCATGCTGTTGCCCTTCGTTCTCGCGACCAGTTGCGTGGTGATCGCTGCAGCAGATCGCTTCCACGCCAAGCCGATCGACGCACTGCTCAGCTCGAACTTCGCCGAGGTCAGTGCGGGAACCAGAGCCGACTTCGACAAGCTACTCGCGGCGCGCGCGAACGCCCTCACACCACCGATCGAACCGAGCGCGCTCCCGCTGGAAGAGCGACGCATCGCCGCCGCCCTCGCCAAACGCGACGCCTTCGACCTCGCGAAGGCCCTCAGCCCGTTGACCGGCGAGACCTTCTGCAACGTGGTCTTCGGACTCGGCGTCCTCGGCATGGCGCTCTCGACAGCCACCCTCCTGATGCTCATCTGCGGCCAGGTCCTCGCCGAGATCTTCGGCTGGTCGATGAACAGCCGCGCCGCGCGCACCGCGACTCTCCTGGGCGCCGTCGGCGCGATCGGCCCCTTCGTTTGGTCGAAGGCCGGCTTCTGGCTGGCAGTGCCGACCTCGATGTTCGGCATGGTGCTCCTACCGATCGCCTACTGGACCTTCCTTCTCCTGATGAACCGGCCGCGCATCCTGGGCGACGCGATGCCGCGCGGCGGTGCGCGGTGGGCTTGGAACTGCCTCATGATCCCCGCCACGCTGCTCGCCACCATCGCAAGCGCCTACAGCGTCTACAGCCAAGGCGGTACGACCTGGGTCGTCGTGGCGATCGCCTTCGTCGCGCTCGTGATCGTGGTCGGGATCAGGCGTTCGCGCTCAGCGACCTGAACAGAGATCCTCGAACTGGTCATCGCTCGGCAAGGAGCAGATGGCGAGGGCAAAGGCGAGGACCGCAGGAACCACGCCCGGCAGCGGATCGCGGGTCAGCAGCCAGACCAGCACGCCGACGATCATCGTGCCTTCGAGAAAGGCAAAGAACCCGATCGTGGCCAGCGTGTAGAGCCGGAGCTGGGCGTCAGGGATCGCCGTCGGAATCCGTTTGAAGACCTGGGACCGAACCACGAACGCGCCGCCCAGCAGCACGAACGCGATCATGGTCAAGATCAGGCGAATGCTGACCACCCCGGGCTCGGGCGCACCGAGCGTTCCATTCCCGAGGAGAACCGCCGTGATGATCGAGAGAACCACCGGCGATGCCGTCAACACGATCGCGAGTGCACGCAACTTGCTCGGCGGCAATGCCGGCAGAGTATCCTGAGACAAGGGCTACCTCCGGTCGGCAACCGTAGCGATCGCCACCGGGAGGCACCAGTCACGCATTCGTCTCAATCCACCGCCGTCACGCCAGCGCACGACATAGGAAGTTCGCGACATCTGCGATCTCCTGCGGATGCACCGAGTGCGGCATCGGATAGGTGTGAAACTCGACCGGCTGCCCACGTGCGACGAGCGCGTCGCGCAGCGCTTCGCCGCGAGGAAGCTGCACCATCGGATCGAAGGTACCGTGGCCGATGAAGATCGGAGTCGCACGGTTCTCGTCGCTACGCTCGCGATCCAGGGAATCCTCGCATACCAGATAGGTCGAGAGGGCGAGGATGCCGGCGAGCGGCGCGTGGAAGCGAAGGCCGGCGAAGACTGCGATCGCACCGCCCTGCGAGAACCCCGCGAGCACGATCCGACTTGCCGGCACTCCGCGGTCGATCTCACGCGCGATCAGCGCACAGACCTGCGCCGCCGAGCGGCGGATTCCGTCCTCATCGTGACGCCGACGTAGGTCGACTTCGGCGATGTCGTACCAGGCCGGCATGACGATCCCACCATTGAGAGTGACCGGGATCGAGGGTGCGTGGGGAAAGACGAATCGAATCGCCAAGGAGTCGGGGAGCGCCAACTCCGGGATGATCGGTACGAAGTCGTAGCCATCGGCTCCCAAGCCGTGCAGCCAGATGACCGCGGCATCGGCTGGACCGTTCGGCGAAGTCTCCACGCAATCGAGAATCTCGTTCGTCATTCGTCGTCGTCTTCTGCGAGCCGCGCTTCGAGCGCGGCAATCAG
>JBFXDD010000036.1:0-22475 GCA_050181465.1 Planctomycetota bacterium | reverse complement strand
GTATCGGGCGCTGTCGTGGGTGCATCGAGCCGTGCGCGCATCAATCGCGCCACGAGTTCGGCGACCGCGACGTCGCGCGCGTTGGCATCGCTACCGTCGATGACGTGCCATGGTGCGTTCGGCGAGTCGGTTCCCGCGAGCATCGCCTCCGCATGTGCGCGGAACTCCTCGGAGCGCTTCGCGGCGAGCTCGTCCTCCGATTGCACTCGCCAGGCGTCCCCTTTCTTGGCCTGCCTCAATCGCTTCTCCAGCAACTCGGCCGGAACGGTGATCCAGAGCTTGATGAAGCAGACACCGTCATTCGCGAGTGCCGCTTCGTTGTCGCGTACATCGGCGATACGGCGGTCCCGCGCGACGTCATCGATGTGTTCGAGCGTGCGCTGAGTGACGATCGCCGTCGCCCAGGACCGCAACCACAGCCCGATCGCTCCGCGTGGCGGCAACGCCTCGTGATGGCGACGACACCAAGGTGGCCGCGACGCCGCTTCGTGCTCGGGCGGGAACGCGGACCCTCGCAGGAAGCGGGCGTCCAGCCAATGATGCAGCAGCTCGTAGACCGCCTCACAACCGGTGAAGTCGTCACCGTCCAACGTGACGACCACGGCGAAGTCACGACCAGCGAGGTCGTCTTGCGCGTGCAGGAGATCGTCGCGAAGTCGCGGCTCGAGACGCTCCAGGGTGTCCTTGTCGACCGGCGAGAGCTGGGTCGATCGAGAGAGGATCGTACTCATACCATCACCCCGAACAGACTGCCGATGCCCGCGGTGGACGCCATCGCGAGCGCACCGCCGATCGTGACTCGCAGAGTCGGAACCCACGGCGGTGCCCCGCCGAGCGAGGCACCGATGGCGCCGAGGCCGGCGAGGCAGACCAGCGCGATTGCGCTGACATTCCAAGCCACGGCGTGCCCCCCGAGCGCTGCGAAGCCGAGCAGCGGCAACGCAGCCCCGGCCGCGAAACTGCACGTGGACACGACCGCCGCCTGCATCGGGCGGGCACGCCCGCCTTCGGTGATGCCGAGCTCATCGCGAGCGTGCGCGGCGAGGGCATCATGCGCGGTCAACTGCACTGCGACCTCCCGCGCCAGCTTCGGGTCGAGTCCACGACCTTCATAGATCTTCGCGAGTTCGGTGAGTTCGAGCTCCGGATGCTGCACCAGCTCGATCTTCTCGAGATCCAAGTCGGCTTGCTCGGTATCGCGCTGCGAGGCGACGGACACGTACTCTCCCGCGCCCATCGACATCGCTCCGGCAACGAGACCCGCGGTGCCGGCGACGAGCACTGCTTCGGAGCTCGCGCCCGAGGACATCACGCCCACGATGAGACTGGCCGTCGAAACGATCCCATCGTTCGCGCCGAGGACTGCTGCGCGCAGCCACCCGACCCGAGAGCTGCGATGCCCCTCATGACGTGAATGCATAAGCGGATGTGATGTGTTCGATTGTTCGATCAGCCACGGGCCAACGCAGCGCGGCGCGCGATCTCCGCGAGGACTTCCGGTGGATCTTCGTGGCTGTGCGTGAACCCGAGCGCGCGCTCTTCGGCGATCGTCGACTCGCTGCGCAGAGCGACGATGTACGCACGACGCCAACGAGGCGAAGAGTTCCCGCCGCTTCCGTGCAGCACACGCTCGTCGTGGACGGTCACGTCACCACGACGGATCTGCGCGCACTCGACGACGTCCGCAGCTTCATCGACGTCGGCAACGAGCGCATGTGATTCTTCACGATCCGAATGCAGAGGTCGGTGTCGACGGAGCGCGCCGCGATGCGTGCGCGAGACGAAGCGCATACAGCCGTTCTCGATCGTCGAGTCATCGAGCGCCAACCAGATGGTTGCGGTACGCGGGTCGGTGGTGAGAGGCCAATACGCCTGGTCTTGATGCCAACCGAACACGGCGTCTGGTCGATATGGTCGCTTGGCCAGGAGCTGGTCGTAATCGATCGCCAAGCCGTCGCCGTGCAATTGTCGCGCGATCGACGCGGCACGACGCTCGAGCACGTTGCCACGCCAAGCCGGGTAGTACCGTCGCGGGAGCATCACATTGAGAATGGCGAACGACTCCGGATCGCGCTCGTAGTTGCCCGACATGTCGCAGAAGTCCTTGCCCGGAACCGGGATCTCGCCGCGAAGGAAGCGCTCGTAGTCAACCTCCAGCTGCGCGACCTCGCTCTCGTCGAGGACATCACGAAGATGCACCCAGCCCTCGTCACGGAATCGCTGGATGTCTGTCTCGGTGAGGCGGTACTCGTCGCCACGGCGTCGCTGATCAGGGTGCATCTCGGTGACGAGAGGATAGCGGAGAGCGCGACCGCGGGAACGGTCAGATGCGAACTCCGCTCGCCTCGGCCGCCGCCCGTGTGCGGGCCTGGACGCGATCGCACATCAACTCGCAGAGGGCGCGCGCTCGGGGATCCTGCAACGAATAACGCACGGTCACGCCGACCTTGCGACGCTCCACCCAACCGGCTTGGTGAAGCACCGCCAGGTGCTTGCTGACGTTCGCGGTCGACAGCTCGGACGCGGCAACGAGTTCACTCACCGTGTGTTCACCGGCGAAGAGGACGCTCATCAGCCGAAGGCGCGACGGCTCCGATAGCGCACGGAATTGCTCGGCGACGAGTTCGAGCATCGCGGGACTCATGGGGTCGACGTCAGCCATTTCCGCCCTCGCCGATCGCCGCGGGTAGATCTCGCCGCTCAGCCCATTCTGTCCATGAGCCGTTGAACCAACGGACGTTGCGATAACCGAGGAGGTGCTGCATGAGGTACGCCGTAGCCGTCGCAGTATGACCTGTGCGGCACATCACCACGATCGGACGATCCGGATCGATTCCCAACTTCTGGTGCTCGGCGACGATCCGGTCGAGTTCTCGCCACCGACCAAAGGTGTCGTACTCGGAAGCGGTTGGCCGAGAAATGGCGCCGGGAACGTGTCCGGGACGGGCTTCGGTGGAGACCTCTCCGGTGAACGCCGCGGTGGGTCGAACATCGACGACTTGCACCTCACCCTTGGCGACCGCTGCGGCGACTTCGTCGATCGTGATCGAAAGGCCGTCCGGAACCGGCCGATAGTCGGTTGCAACGATTTGGCTCGTCGCTGCGGTCAACGGACCACGAATCGACGCCCAAGCTGCGATCCCGCCATCCAGAATCGCGAGGCGACGATGCCCGAGCGTCGAGAGCGCAGTCGCGACGAGCGTGGCATCGGCGAGGTGTTCGTCTCCCATCAGCACGACGGGAGTATCGCGGGTGATGCCGAGGGATCCGAAGAGGCGCGCGCGTTCGTCCGGACTCGTCAGGTGGAGATCACGATCCCCGCGCCGAACCCGCACCGCCGAGGGCGTGACCGAGACGGCGCCGGGCACGTGGAGCTCGCGAAAGGCATCGACGTCGCGACGAGTGTCGATCACGAGCACCTGTCCGATTCGTTCGCGCAGCCATCCGGCGGAGACCATAGTGGGCTTGTCGAGCACTGGCGGATCGCCGGCAGGCTGAGCGCGCGACGGCATCGCATCGCCGGCGAACCAGCTGCGTACCAGGCGATGGCGACGCATCTCGGCCTCGCTGCGTTCGCGCGTGGTCACGCCGCGCAGCGACGGCGGCGTGAGGATCATGCGACGAAACTCCGCGAGTCCACCATCGAGAACGCGCGCATGCGCGATACCGCGACGCCGCAACTCCACCCAGGCTTGCCCAGGATGCGTCGAACCGTTGCTGTAGAGCACGACGAGTTCCGCCGCCGCGATGCGGTCTTGCCATCGATCGCCAAGGACCTCCGGCACACTGGCATGCACCGCACCGGGAAGATGGCCGTCGCGATACTCCTCGATCGGACGCACGTCGATGAGGAGCAAGCCCCGATCACCGGCGAGAAGCCGCGTGCAGAGTTCCTCGGCCGAGACATGGTCGGCGCCGCTCTCGATGTCGGCCAGCCACGCCGCGGAGATCTCCTGGCCCGCGCTCACTTCACGATTACCAGTGATGTTCTGGACGACGACCACCGCAATGGTCACGAGCAACATCGCCATCACGGCGGCGACCGGAGTCTTCCGATTCTCGTTCATGCCTGCCTCCTGGCCATGAGGGTCTCCAACTTGGTCGAGCCGACGAATGCGACCAGTGCAACCCCGGCAAGGCCGAGCGCACCGAGCAACGGATCGATGCCGAGCTTGTCGGGCAACGCGCAGAGTCCGCAGGCACCGGCAGTCATGAATTCGCCGATCGGCTCGCCACCGGTTGCAAACAGCAGACTGCCGAGTCCGGCACCCACGAGGAAGAGGACGGCATCGATTCGACCGCTGCCGACTCCGACTGCGGCGGTGCCTGGACACCAACCACCGATCAGGAAGCCGGCGCCGAAGATCAGCCCGCCCACGAGCTGCGGCCAGATGACGGTTTCCGGCACATAGAACGATGCGAGGTCGACGAGGCCGAGTGCGCCCAGGCCGTGCAGCCCCAGCGACGCGACGACCATGGCGGTGAACATGACCTTGAGGACCGCGAAGTCGTGAAGGTAGAAGATCGCGGTCAGCTTGCGACTACTGCCGAACCCTGCGCGCTCCAACCAGAAGCCGAAGAGACCTCCGATCAAGAGCGCCGTCAGTAGTCCGAGTGGCTCGTTCAACAGACCTTGTTCGAGCAGGTGATTCATCGCCACGCCCTCCGCAGCAGTGGGGCAAGGCCGAAGCCGACAGCGAAGGTGGCGCCAAGGAAGACGAAGCTCCCGACTTGAAGCATCGCGCCTCCGCTCAAGGCTTGGCCGGACGTGCAACCCGACGCGAAGCGCGCGCCGAGACCGGCGAGTGCTCCCCCGAAGAGTGCGAGTCCAAGCCGTGCATTCGGACTGATCCGATCACCACGCTCGACCATCCACCGCGAGCGGCCCGCAGCGAATGCGGAGATCGCGCCGCCGAGGAACGTGCCGAGCAGCATGAACACCAGGTAGTGGCCGAGCGACGAGCCGCCTTCGAACCAGTTACCCATGACAGTGTTCGACTCCGTCGCGACAGGCGCGACGGCATGAGCGGCCTGCGCGGCGATGCGCGCGATTCCGCCCGATGCCCCGAGCCCGGTTCCGAGCACGAGGTAGGCGAGAATCAGCGTGAAGCCGAGTCCGGCGCCCGCGAGATAGGGATTCCAGTAGGGTCGATTCATCGATGTCCTCAGCAGCCGGCGTTGCGCTTCTTCTTGATGACGATGGGTCGGTTCGATGTCGTGTCCGCAGGCTTGGTGCTGCGGTCGGCGCCCGGATTCATCGGGCCGGCTTCGGGCGGGTTCGAATCACCATCACGACTCGACGGGTTCCACCCCATCGAGGCGTAGTAGCCGGCGACTCCGCCGACGAGGACGCGGACATCGAGCTCGTGATGGGTCGCCATGAGTGCACCGGCCACGGCGAATGCGTGGGTGCCGTCGCGATCCACCAACACCAGTCTGCGGCCCGCAGCGAGGTTGTTGCCCTCGGACAGGGTCTCCGCCACGGTGCGATTCTCGGAACCGACGATGCTCCATTCGGCGAACTGCCAATCCGGTCGCAGATCGATCACGCGATAGGCCTCGGGCTGATCCATCAGCGCGCGAGCCAAGCCGGCGGCCTCGATCGCTTCAGGCATGCGAATCGCCGTGAGCGGCTGCGATGCGGCCCGTGGCGCTACCGTCGTCGCCGTCGCCTGCGGAGCCATGCGCCCCCGCACTGGTAGTCCGGCATCGATCCAGGCATCGAGCCCGCCGTCGAGCGAGGCTACGTCGGCAAAGCCCATTCGCTCGGCCAAGCCGATCGCCATGCTGCTGCGATACGCGCTGTTGCAGGCCATGACGACCGGTTGCGTCCGATCCAGGATCTTGGCGAATCGCTCGTAGTCGGTGACCGCGATGTTGCCGACATCGCCCAGGCGCAGGTCTTCGTACTCCTCCGCGGTGCGCACGTCGATGATCATCGGTTCCTCGCCCTTCGCGATCGCTGCGCTGAGTTCGCGAGGCTTCACGAGCTTGCTGGTGCGTACCGGGTTGCCCGCGGCGGTCCATGCCTCCATACCGCCGGCCAAGAAGCCTGCCATCGCGTCGTAGCCGATGCGCCTCAGGCGGAAGACCCCCTCTTTGACTTCGTCGACGGCGCCGACCAACACGAGTTTGGCACCGAAGGGGACGACGATGCCGGTCCAAGTGTCGAGTCGCCCGCGCAGGGCGACGTTGATGCTGCCTGGAACGTGACCCTTGGCGTAGTCCTCCTGCGAACGGAGATCGACGAACCACTCGCCGGCTTCATGCAATGCGAGGGCGGCGGCCGGCTCGAGCGCCGACGGGAGTTCCTCGCTGCGCGTGACGAGCGGCGGCCCCTTGCGATTCATCTCCACGTTGAACGCGAAGTACTGGGGCGCCACCGGCTGGTGACTGATGACGTTGGCGATGAAGCTGGTGCGGCTCTCGATCTGAAGATAGGGATTGGTCAGGATCTGCTCACCGATCGTGGAGGTCGTCTCGGGACTGAGGTGAGCACCACAGAGCGAGCCGGCACCGTGCGCCGGCAGGATCATGGTGTCCGGCGGCAACGCCACGAGGCGACGAATCGAGTCGAAAGACTGCGACGCGAGTTGGGCCGGCGGCACGTCGAGGAGATCCGGCCGACCGATGCTGCCGATGAACAAGGTGTCGCCGGTGAACGCGAAGGCGGGCTCGCCGCCGCGGAGCTGCGGGTAGAGCAGGAAGGTTTGGGCATTCGGCGTGTGGCCTGGGGTGTCCCACGCGACCAGTCGCACGGATGCGATCGCCACCGAGTCACCGTCACGGAACGCGCGATGCGCGAACTCGGCATTCGCCGCCGGGCCGATGAGGATCGTCGCGCCGGTGCGCTGCGCGAGTTCGGTGTGGCCGGCGACGAAGTCGGCATGCGGGTGTGTGAGCGCGACGTAGCGGATGGTCGCACCGAGCTTCGCGGCATCGGCGACGTAATGGTCGACATCGCGCTGCGGATCGATCACGACCGCTTCGTTACCCGCGACCACCAGGTAGCTGAGCAGCGAGAGGCAGCCGAGCTGGTATTGCCGCAGGACGAAGCCCTCGCCGCGATGCTCGAAGGCGACTTGCGGGGTCGCCGCGTCGTCGGCGTGCGTGGCCCGCTCAGAGTCCTGGCCGGGGACGACGCCCGCGGTGAGGAGCGCGAGGGCGGCGGCCGCGAGGGGACTCGCGGGGCGGCTGCGGTCGGAGTCGGGAGGTTGGGGGACTGGGGGGATGGCGGAGGGGCTCATTTATTCAACTATATGGTTGAGTAGTTAGTCGATCAAGGGATGCTGGTCCGGGGAATGTTGCTGGCGGATCGAGGCGCCAGGCCGGCCCGGCGGCCGGTCCGGCCCGTGGGAGGGCCGATTCCGGTGAGTCCGTCGATCTCGTTCCGAGCCGCGTGGACCGCTCGCCGCCCGCCGCCGGCCCGCCGAGCCGAGCCGTGCCTCGCCCGCAGCAACATTCCCCGAACCAGTATCCTCCGCGGGGTGCGTGTACTTGCCCGGCTGTCCCTGCTCCTCCTCCCCCTCTCCACAGCCCAAACCCAGTCCCCCGAGCTTCGCGCCACCTGGATCGCCCGCGACGGCCTGACCTCACGCGCCAAGATCGTCAGCACCCTCGATCAACTGGCCGCCGCGAACCTCAACTGCGTCTGCGTCAACGTCTGGAGTCGCGGCTTCACGATCCACCCGAGTGAGGTTCTCCAGGCAGCCGCCGGCGTCCGCCAGGACCCGTCCTACGTCGGCCGCGATCCTCTGCGCGAAGTGCTGATCGAGGCGCATCGCCGCGGCATGGAGGTCGAGGCGTGGTTCGAGTACGGCTTCATGCTCGGATGGAGCGGCTGGTTCGCAGGCAGTAGCGGTCGCGGCCCGGTTCTCGAAGCCAATCCGAGCTGGCTCGCGGTCGACCAGAACGGCAACTCGTCGGTCAGCGACGGCAATGGCGGCTTCTTCTCCTGGGGCGCGGCAGAACACCCCGAGGTGCGTGCGCTCCTGATCGACTTGGCGACCGAGGTGGTCGATCGCTACGACGTCGACGGCATCCAATTCGATCGTGTGCGCTATCCCTCGACCGCGTTCGGCTACGACCCCACGACGCTCGCCGCGTACCGCAGCAGCACCGGACAGAATCCGCCGAGCAACGTGAATCAGTCGACCTGGAAACGCTGGCGCGCGGATGGCCTCAGACGATTCCATCTCGATGTTCACCGCGCGGTCAAGGCTCGCCGCGGCACGGTGCGCGTGAGCAACGCGCCGATCATCATGCCGCTCGCCTACGACACCTATCTCCAGGATTGGCCGGGCTGGCTCACCGACGGCTCCGTCGACCTCGTCTACCCACAGGTCTACCGCACCACCTTCGGCAGCTACTCCACGACGCTCGACCAACAACTCGCGCTGCTGACTGCCGCCCAACGGCGATTCATCGCACCCGGCGTCCGCGCTGTCAGCGGAACCCCGACCGCGGACGTCGTACAAATGGTCGGGGCGAACCAGAGTCGGAACCTGGCCGGAACCGTTCTTTGGTATGCCGAAGGCCTCTACGACGATCTCGCGGCGCTGACCGGCGGTCCCTTCGCCCAACCGCGGATGGTCCCAGGACGCCCGCTCGGCTGGCGGCAGATTCCATCGGTCGTGGAGGAAACCGCGGCCAGTAACCTCGGCGGCACCTGGAGTTCCAACTTGGCCAGCACCGCGAGCGGGGGCACGTTCCTTCGCAACGCGGCCGGCACTGCGCCAGGTCGATTCGTGGAGTTCCGCGCGTTGCCCGCCGCCCCGGGCTCATATCGCGTGATCGTGAGCCAAGTCACCGCGTCAACGCACTCAACCGCTGTTGCGCACGAGATCGAACACGCGGGCGGAGTCATGGAAGTTCGCGTCGATCAGCGGAGCGCGGGCTCTGTCGGATTCGCCGAACTGGCGACTGTCTGGCTCGATCCGACGATCGGGGAGTGCGTGGTTCGGGTGCACGGTCAGAGCGACGGGGCCGTCGCGGCCGATGCGATTGCACTCCTGCCGTCGCGCCGCAGCACCAGTGCAATGACCACGATCGGGCAAGGCAGCGCGGGCAGCCTCGGAGTGCCGCGCATCTCGATGTCGGGCGCCACGGCGATCGGAGCCGAGATCGCGATTCAGACCAGTAGGGCCGCGCCGAGTGCACCGATGTTTCTCATCGTCGGCTTCCAGCCGGCGAGCGTTCCGCTGTTCGGCGGCACACTCCTGGTAGACCCAGCGCTTGCACTCGGAACCGCAGCGGACACTCGCGGCATCGGGGAGTGGCGCATCGAGATCCCCTTCGACCCCTCGCTGCGCGGAGTGCCGCTTCGATTCCAGAGCCTCTCGATCGACACCGCGGCGACCGGCGGAGCAGCACTCACCGCCGCGACCGTGACCGCGATCTACTGAGCCTTCTTTCGATCACCCAGGAGATGACCGAGCTTGTCGCGCTTGGTCTCGAGATAACGCTGGTTGTCGGGATTCGGCTCGATGAGCAAGGGAACCTGCTCGACGACTTCGAGACCGTAGCCGTTGAGTCCACTGAGCTTCTTGGGGTTGTTCGTGAGGACCCGAAGCTGCCGCACGCCGAGATCGTGCAGGATCTGCGCACCGGTTCCGAACTCACGTTGATCAACTTTGAAGCCGAGGTGGACGTTGGCCTCGACAGTGTCCATCCCCTGATCCTGAAGCGCATAGGCCTGCATCTTGGCGCTGAGCCCGATCCCGCGGCCTTCTTGGCTGATGTAGAGCACGACCCCGCGACCCTCGGCCTGAACCGCCTTCATCGCACGCTCGAGTTGCTCACCGCAGTCGCAACGCAAGGACCCGAACACGTCACCGGTCAGACACTGCGAATGAACGCGCACGAGCACGGGCTGTTCGATCGGCGGGAACCGACCACCGATCTCTGCCGGACGCTCGATGCCGACCGTCAACGCGACGTGAACACGACCGTCGACCTTGCTCGCATAGGTGAAGCTGTCGAAGTACCCGAACCTCGTCGGCATGCGCGCATGGGCGATTCGCTCGATGATGCGCTCACGACGGCGGCGATACTCGATCAGGTCGGCGATCGAACACATCAACACACCGTGCTTCTGCGCAAAGACCTCGAGCTCGGGGACGCGCGCCATCGAGCCGTCGTCATTCATGATCTCGCAGATCACGCCGGCTGGGCGGAGCCCCGCGAGTCGGCAGAGATCGACGATCCCCTCGGTCTGCCCGCTGCGGACGAGCACGCCGCCGTCTCGCGCGCGAAGCGGAAACACGTGGCCCGGTCGCACCACGTCGGTCGGCCGGGCATCCGGAGCGACGGCGACTGCAATCGTGCGCGCGCGATCGGCAGCCGAGATCCCGGTGGTCACACCTTCGCGCGCCTCGATGCTGACGGTGAACGCAGTTCCATAGCGCGTGCCGTTCTCGATGGTCTGCGGCGCAAGCGCGAGCTGGTCACAGATCGCAGCGTCCAGAGCGAGACAGATCAACCCGCGCGCGTCGCGGGCCATCATGTTCACGAGCTCGGGAGTTACGAACTGCGCCGCAAAACAGAGATCACCCTCGTTCTCCCGATCGGGATCGTCGACCAAGATGATGGGTCGGCCACGCTGTAGTTCGGTGAGGATGTCAGGGATCGAGGAAAAGCTCATGAGGCCGCAGTAACGGTTCCGCATGATAGAACACACTCCGACCCTCTGCGAATCTCGGCCTTGTCGACGTCTCTACGAATCCGGTGCGCCGTCGCGGCGTGCTGCCTCTCGATCGCCGGCACCGCTCGCCCCCAGATGCCCGAACCGCCGGTCTGGCGGGGATTGGGGCCCGCGAACATGAGCGGACGCATCGTCGATATCGCGGTGGACCCCCGCGACGACCGACGCTGGTTCATCGCCTCCGCATCCGGCGGCCTGTTTCGCACGCTCGACGCCGGCACGACCTTCGAGCCCGTGTTCGACTCCGCGGCCACGATCTCGCTGGGCGCGGTAGCGGTCGCCCCGTCGGCACCCGAAACGATCTGGGTCGGCACGGGCGAAGCCAACGCTCGAAACTCGGTGTCGTGGGGCGACGGCGTGTATGTCTCGCGCGACGGCGGCAACACCTTCTCCCACAGCGGCCTGACGGAGTCTTTCCAGATCGGGCGCATCGCGGTCCATCCGAGCGACCCGAACACGGTCCTCGTCGCCGCACTCGGTCGACTCTGGGGACCGAACCCGGAGCGCGGCGTGTTCAAGACGACGGACGGCGGAAAGACGTGGAAGCACACGCTTGCGATCGATGCCGACACCGGCGCGATCGACGTGCTCTTCGACCCTGCGGATCCCACACGAGCGATCGCCGCGACCTGGACCCGGCGACGCGGAGCCTTCGACGCCAATCACCCGATCCTTCGATTCGGCCCCAACGCCGGTGTCTGGCTGTCGAGCGACGGTGGTTCGACGTGGACCCGCTCCACCGAAGGTTTACCGAGAACCCACATGGGCCGCATCGGCCTCTCGATCTGTGCATCGCAGCCCAAAGTGGTCTACGCGGTGATCGCCACCGACAAGACCGGAACCACGAAGGAGTTCGAGGGCCCGCTCACAGGACAGATTGCGAACGCACAAGACAAGCAAGGACAAGACGGCCGGGACACCGGCGGTGTGTTCCGAAGCGACGACGGCGGCTTGACCTGGCAGCGCGTCAACTCGCTCACGCCGCGCCCGTATTACTACTCGCAGATTCGCGTAGCGCCGCACGATCCCGATCGCGTGTATGTGCTCGGAACGCAGCTGCACGTATCCAACGATGGCGGCAAGAACTTCTCCGAAGTCACTGACCACAAGTTGCACGTCGACTTCCACGCGCTCTGGATCGATCCAACACGACCCGACCACTTGCTCATCGGCAACGACGGCGGGCTCGCGGTCACGCACGATCGCGGCAGCCACTGGCGATTCGTCACATCGCTCGTGTGCGGTCAGTACTACCGCGTCGCTGTCGACCGCAGCATGCCGTATCGCATTGTCGGTGGACTCCAGGACAACGGCTCGTGGATCACCCCGAGTCGCACACGGTTCGCTGACGGTATCCGCATCGGCGATGTCGTGAACATCGGATGGGGCGACGGCTTCACCGCGCTACCGCATCCAACCGAACCGGAGCTCTACTTCTTCAGTTCTCAGTTCGGCAACATCCAATGGCGAGACCTGCGCAGCGGAGCAACCGGCGGAGTCGCAAGACCGTCGACATCGGAGAACGAGCCGCTCCGCTTCGCGTGGGACACTCCCTACGCGATCGCTCGCCATGAACCCGAGGTGGTCTGGGTCGGCGGCAACCGCCTCATTCGAGCCGCCGACCGTGGCCGTACCGCGAGCTTCGCGAGCGCGGACCTCACCGCAACGGCCGACGGCACGATCACATCGCTCTCACTCTCGTCGAAGACGAAGGGACTCATCTGGTGTGGGACTTCCGACGGCAAGCTGTGGCTGACGCGAAACGCCGGCAAGCAGTGGAAGGACGTCGGCGAAGGCAACAGGACGTTACCGACAGCCTTGCACGTAGCAGACATCGAGGCGTCGCATGCGAACGCCGCGCTCGCCTGGGTTGCCTTCGATGGTCATCGCTCGGACGATGATCGAGTTCACCTCTTCCGCACCGACAACTCCGGCCGAACCTTCGACCGGATCGGCGACGGCATCGAGCGTGGTCCCGTGTTGGCGCTGCAGCAGGGATTGGAGAATCCCGATCTCCTGTTCGCAGGCACCGAGTTCGGCGTTTGGGTGTCCTTCGACCGCGGCGACCACTTCGAATCGTTGCGCGGCAATCTGCCGACCATCGCAGTTCGTGACTTCGCCATCGAACCCAGGTCGCACGAGTTGGTCATCGGCACGCACGGTCGAGGCATCTTCGCCCTCGACATCGCCGGATTCGAAGGCGTAAGCACGAAGTCGCGCGGGAAGTCGCTTCATCTCGTCCCACCGGCGATCGTCACGCTCTGGGCCGAGCTTCCGCATCGACTCGCGTACGGCCACGATTCTTGGACGGTGCCGAATCCACCACCGCACGCGCCGATCCACTACTGGGTCGGGGGCCAGGGGGTCACCGGACTTCGCGTTCAGGTCCAGGAGAAAAAGGGTGCGACGATCCGGACGCTCGACGTGCCGGGCAGTCCTGGATTTCATCGTGTCGCTTGGGATCTCCGCTCCGACGACGGCAACGGCAAGCCAGGACCGCGGGTCGGGGTCGGCGACTATGTCGTCCGACTGACGACCGAGTCCACGACGCTCGAAGCGCCGCTCGTTCTCGCTCCAGATCCGAACGGCAAGTGATGACTGTGCTCGTCGGTTTCGTTCGACTGCTCGTCCTGATGCTCGCTTGCTCGATCGCCGGTTGCTCGATCGGCGTCGACCGCGAGCTGCTCGACCGGATCGCCGAATGCGAAGTCCGCCGTGACGGCATCGAGTTCCTGATCGTGCAGTCCGAATCGTCGAACGATGTCGTTCGGCAGGCCGCTTGCCACGCTCTCGCGCGGCTTGCGGACCCAGCGAGCGAAGCCGTTCTCGCGCGCGCCGCCACTGATCCCGATCCGAAGATCGCGCGCGAAGCGATCTTCGGTCTGGGTCGAATCCCGGGCACGAAGGAGTCCCCCGCACTCGTCGCCGCATTGCGAGGAAGCGACGCGAGCTCGCGACTGCTGGCGGCGACGGCAATCGGACAACGCGGGGATCCGGCGTCTCTCGACGTGCTCCTGTGGGTCGCCTCATCCGACCCCGAACCTCGAGTCCGCGAAGCCGCAGCTCTTGCGATGGCTCGCGTGTTGGGCGATCCACTGAGCTCCCTCTCCGAAGCGCGCTGCGAGGCACTCGCAGCGCAACTCGTGGAACTGGCCGGAACCGCGACGACGCAAGGCCAAGCGACCGCCATCCTCCGCGCCCGACTCGCATTGCCGGTTCGCTGGGCGGCGCCGGTAGCCGACTTCAGCGCCGCGTCCACACCGACGAACGCCGCCGAGCGCGAGCGCCGCCGGGCGGCGATCACCTGGTTGAGGGTGAACGGCCATCTAGATGCCGATCGACTCGCGCGGCTCCGCGACGACCCGGACCCGGTCGTTCGCCGGATCCTCGATTCTCGTCGCGATCGGGCCGCGGCGACGACCGCGCCTCCAACCGCCGCACCAACCACCTTCGCAGTGCCTGGTCGCGACGTTCCGTTCGAGTTCCTGGGCAGCCGCCCGGTGCTGACCTTCACCACGGCGCGCGGCAGTTTCGATCTCGCGCTCGCGCCAGCCGTCGCCCCCGTGCACTGTTGGCTGCTCTGGCAAGCCGCGCATCGCGGACACCTCGACGGAACCACGATCGTTGACGAGACCCCGGCGGCAGCCCTCGTGCTGGTAGCACCGGCCACCGTGGTGGACGACGACGGCGGCTCGCGCCGTTGGCCACTGCTACGCAGCGAACCAGGCACTCTGCCGTTCGCACGAGGAACGCTGGGTGTGGAAGTTTCCAACGATCTGGACCTCGGCGCCGGTCAGTTCCTCCTCACACTGCAAGGTGCTCCCGAGCTCGATGGCCGCGCTACCGCCATCGGCCGCGTGGTGAAAGGCTTCGACGTGGTCGAGGCTCTCGTGGTCGGTGACGTGATTCACCGCGTTTCCGAGAGCAAGGTGAGTCGCTGAACACGCCACGGCAACGGCGCCTGCTTCACTGCCGCCATCCTCGCGATCTTCACGCGTGAATTCCCGCGCCCGCGTGCGTCGATGACTCCTCGCGCAGAGCGAGGGCGAAGACACACCAAGGGAAGACACCGAAGATGAAGCGTACTCTGGCAGAGATCCTGGCCGGTCTCGCCGTGCTCGTCCTGATGGCCTCGTTCCATCATCGACTTTCACGGGTGACCGCGGAGGCTGACGACGTGAAGGAGCTACGTGCCCTGGTCGAGGCATCGGGCCGACGAACTCCCAAGGAGGCCGACCTCGATACCGTCCGCAAGGAGATCATCGCGACCGTCGAGAATCGCGTCGGTGCTCTCGAACGACGGATCGCCGATGCCACGAGTCGTGCGCACGATGCGACGTTCCTGAAGCAGGAACTGGAGGCCGCACGCCAAGCGGCGGCAACCATCAAGGCCGAGTTCGAGCGGGACGTCTCTCGCACTCGTGAACTGGTGCAGACCTATCAGAGCGAGATGAAGCGGCGGGAGGAGACGGTCATCGAGCAAACCGAGCGCAACCAAGAGGACTTGCGCCGTTTGAGCGGGCGACTGCTGCCGGACCCCGACAGCCTCACCCGCGAACTGCTCCTTCCTGCGGTCCAGCTCAATGGTGACGACACGGTCGGCTCCGGCACGCTTGTCCGCAGCTCGCTGGACCCGAACACCGGCAAGGTCGAGAACTGGGTGCTGACGGCGTATCACGTCGTGCGCAACATCCTGGCCGACACGCCGCGCGCGCAGTCCGAGGGCTTGCCGATCACCATCTACGAAGAAGGCAGCAAGTACGAGACGCGCGGCGATCTCGTGGCCTTCGACAAGGACCTCGATACCGCCGTGCTCCGCCTGCGGACGGAACGACAGTTCCATCACGTCGCCAAGGTCCTCACCCGCAGCGAGGCCGATCACGTCAAACTCTGGGACGAGATCTACGCGATCGGCTGCCCGCTCGGCAACGATCCGATCCCGACCCGCGGCTCGATCGCCAGCCAGAGCAACGTGCTCAACGGCGTCAACTACTGGATGATCAACGCGCCCACCTACTACGGCAACTCGGGCGGCGGCATCTACCTTGCCGACAGTCGAAGTCTCGTCGGTGTATTCTCGAAGATCTATACGCACGGCCGCGGCAACCCGGTGGTGATCCCTCACATGGGGCTCTGCACGCCGATCAAGTCGGTCTACGAGTGGCTCGATCGAGAGAAGCTCTCGCACGTGCTCGATCAGGGCACGCTGACGGATCCGTCGCTGCTCGCAGCGCCGCCGAAGTAATCCGTCGCCGTCCTGGCCCGGACGACTCGCCAACGTCGTCCCGAGATCGACGCAGGTCGATGCCCGGCGACGAGCTGCTTTGGGCGACGACCGACGCGTAGCCTTGGCTTCGTTGCCGGGGAGGAGCCGATGGAGCGACGCGGCCGGGCGCGAGTTGCGGCGATCGTGCCGGGCGTTCTCGAATGGTCCGGGATGCCCGACGGCGAGTGCGGCTCCGCAGCGGCGTCGCGGAGTGACCACACCGAACGAGGCGAGGGTGGCCCGGCACCCGTCGTCGATTCACCCGGGCGGCCAGCCGAATCCGCGCCCGGCCAGAACGTGCAAGTGCAGGTGAAAGACCGTCTGCCCTGCACCTGCCCCGCTGTTGATGACGACGCGATATGCATCTTCATGCCCCTCGAGCCGCGCAACTTCCGCGGCGGCGAGAAGCAACCTACCGAGGACGTCCACTTGGCTCTTCGACGCCTCGGCGAGACGCGAAATGGGCGCCTTGGGAATCACCAACGCGTGGAACGGCGCCTTCGGATCGATATCGCGAAACGCAAGACAGTGGTCATCCTCGTAGAGCGGCTTGGCTGGGATCTCACCGCGCAGAATGCGAGCGAACACGTTCGATTCGTCGTACATGCGGGCCGAGGATGGCGCGCAGGATGGAGAACGCAAGCGCGGTCCAAGGCTTCGGCGGCCCGAACTCAGGCGCCCGACGTCCGATTGATGACCCCAGCAGCCTGATTGCGATCGCCGTGTGCCGGCGGAGCCATGCGACCGCGAGCTCGCCGTCGGGCCAGTTCCTGCATGTCCACGTGGTCATCGTGCTCGTCGACGATCTCCTCGCCGAGCAGGTGCTCCAGGACATCCTCCAACGTCACGATTCCCTCGAAGCCGCCGTACTCGTCGGTGACCGCCACCATGTGGACCTTGTCCTTGATGAGCTTCTGGAGCAGCGCCGGCCCCTTCATGGTGTCGGGCACGAATTGCAAGGTCCGCGTGATCTCGCCGATCGTTCGGCTGGGTTGACCGGACGCGATCGCGTCGACGACGTCACGCCTCAATACGAATCCGACGACCTTGTCCGGATCACCGTCGGCGACGACCGGGAATCGTGAATGGCGCAACGTCGAGGTCTCGCGAGCCAAGTCGCCGATGCGGCGATCGGTGGCAAGGGTCTGCACCACGGTGCGAGGGGTCATCAGGTCGTAGGCGGACACCAAGTCCAGTCGCAGCGAGTTCTCGATCCACGCCAGCTCGCCCGCGGTCAACTTCCCGCTTCGCCAGGCGAGCTGCGAGAGTGCGATGACCTCTTCCTCGGATGGCCCCGGGATAGTCGTGCCGCCCGTCATTCTCGACATCAGAAATCGCGCGGGCCGTGCGACGGGCCAGGACACCCAGATCAGGAACTGGAGCGGACCGGCAAGGAACGGAACGAGGGCCGGAGCGTACCGAACACCGATGCTCTTCGGCAGGATCTCGGAGAACACCAGGACGACCAAGGTGAACACCGCCGCGAACACCCCGATGGCGGTGCTCCCGAAATGCTCACCCACCAGCGCACCGCAGAGCGACGACCCGAAGGTGTTCGCAACGGTATTGACGGTCAGGATCGCCGCGATCGGCTCCTCCACACGTTCGCGGTAGCGAGCGAAGCGACGCGCGCCGAGGACCTTCTCCCGCTGCATCACATCGAGTTGCGCCGGCGTCACGGAATAGAGCGCCGCTTCGAGGACCGAGCACAGGAACGAGATCAGCAGCGTCAGGGAGCCCGTGACGAGGATCCAGGTCATGCCTCTGCCCTCCGCGGGCGTGACAGGATTCTGGAATGGGGAGGTTGGTCAGGGTCCCCGGAACTGTCGGGACCGCCGGAACTGTCCGCGCTGTCGGAATTCATCGAGTCGATTACGGGCCGGGTCCGTTGACCCGGCGAGCGGCGGCAGCCAACGGCCGCCGAGCGAATCCTAGCCCGGATTATTCGTGAACGCCTGCTGCGATCGCCGCAACTCGCGTCCGGCGGCGTCGCTGCGTCGGCTCCTCCCTGGCAGCGTAGCTACGGCTACGCTTCGGTCGTCGCCAACGCAGCTCCTTACTGGGCATCGACCTGCGTCGATCTCGCGACGACGTTCACGAGTGATCCGGGCTACCGGATAGCGGCGCCGCAGATCCGTGGCTCGACCCAACCGGGAGGCACGGCAGGCGGTACAGCGGGTCCGGCCAGCTCGAGGCGCCGATCGGTCTCGCCGACGGCACCCCCCGTGGGCTACTGGCCCAGGACCGCCGGACCGTAGAGCTCCCGCAGCAGCACCCCTGCCTCACCGTCCCTGCGCCAGCTTCTCGATCTTCTCGAGGTAACTCTGCACGTTGTCGCGCGGCTTGATCGACTGCGCTTGCTTCAGGAGTGCCACCGCCTCCGCAAACTTGCTCTGGCGTACGAGGAGCTGGGCACGCTGAACCTTCGCATCCGCTTCGAACGCCTCGATGCTCTCGGCGCGCTCGAAGTAGAACACGGCGCGATCGTGGTCGCCCTTGTTCTGCGCGATCTGTCCCAGCTTGATCAGTGCCTGGCCATCGCGCGGATCGAGTTGGGAGATCTGATCGAGCACACGAATCTCATCCTCGGTGGCGGCCTCGGCCGAGGCGATTCGCGCTCGCGTCCACAAGAGCTTCTTGCGCGCGGACTCGTCGAGCTTGTCGCCGCGCAGACGCTCGATGCCGTCGACAAGCGCCTTCGCGGACTCGCGATCTTCGCTCCGTGCGATGAACTCGGCAGCATCCATCGCCGGTCCGAGTGGCGAGTCGGGGCTCATCTCGATCGCGCGCAGGAAGCTCGGCACCGCGAGATCGGCGGTGCCGTTCCGCACGTAGATCGTGCCCAGGCGATTGAGCATGTCCGGCGTCGCCTGTCCCATGCGATCGATGAGCTCGAAGTTCTCCGCCGCGCTCTCGAACTGGCCCAGTCCCAAGTAGGCCTCCGCCTGCATGGCCCACGGCTGCATGCGTGACGGATCGGCCTGGATCAGACTGTCGCACAGCGCGATGACTTCGGGGTAGCGGCGCTGCTTGCGAAGACTCTCTCCGAGTCCGCTCTTCCACTCGAAAGTCTTGGGATCGAGAAGCATGGCCATGCGATAAGCCGCCTCCGCCTCGATCATCTGATTGAGCGACATGCGCGCGAGCCCGAGGAAGCCGAACGCCATGGCGTTGCCGCCACCGGCCTCGATCACCTTGGTGAATGCCGTGGCCGCGCCCTCGAACTCGGAACGCTTCACGTGCACGAAGCCGAGCAACTGCCACGCGCGGCGATAACGCGGAAACTTCTCGATCGCAGCGTGCGCGGCAGCCGCTGCCTCCTCGAGCTTGTCACGCTGGAAGTAGAGATTCGCGATCTCCACGTCGAAAACTGCGTTCGAGGTGTCACGCCGCTCGCCTTCGAGTAGCGCAAGTGCTTCATCGGGCTTGTCCTTCGCCATCAGTTCCCGCATCTCCTGCAGGACTTCGAGCTCCGTGGGAGTGACCGGCGGCTCGACGGCAGTCTCGGCCAGATAACTCTCCGTGAAGCGACGCTGGAACTCGGGATCTCGCCAGATCCCCAGTTCGACGGAGCTGAGCCCGTCTTGACGAGGCGTTGGATCTTGAGCCGGCGGTTTGGAACGACCGAGTGGAGTCGATGCGCGAGCCGGCGTCGCTGCCTCGGCGAAGACCGCGGTCGCGCCGGTGACCGAAGCTTCCACCGGACCCGGTTCTTCGCCCGGCGTGGCGGTCGCCTCGGTGAGGGTGGTGGGCACTAGCGACGCGTCGACCCGGCGATCCGGTTGTGAACGCGAGACGTTGGTGCAACCGGCGACGAGCGCCAGCAGCGGCAGCATCGCACGTGCAACGGACGGAGAAAGGCAGAAGGTCGTCTTCATCGTTCCTTCGGGAATGTCACGGTGATCACGGTGTGCTTGCTGACCGGCTTGCCCTTGCGGGTTCCGGGCTGATAACGCCACTGTCGCACGGCAGCGAGGGTCGGCTTCTCGAGGATGGCATCCGATGAGGTGCGGATCATGGGATTCACGACTCGCCCACGCTCGTCGACGATGCACATGACGGACACCCGACCTGGGGTCTTCTGCTTCGCCTTCGCGTCGAGTACCGGATTGACCTGGAAGATCAATCGCGGGGGCTCACCACCGGAGACATCGAAGTCCTCGCCGTCGCCGCCGGCGTTCGCAACCAGCGAATCGAGTCGCATCACGAAATCGCCGCCACCCCAGTCACCGCCACCGCCGGGATTGAGTGCCATTTCGAGCTGCGCCAGATCCATCGGCGGAGCGGCGTCCTCGAGTTCCGGCGGCTTCTGGTCCTCTTGCTTGGGCGGCTCGGGTTCCTCGATCGCCGGCGGTGTCGGCGGCGGCGGCAGAGCGAGACTGTCGACCGACGAAATCTGCAAGTCGGCGGTCGTCGCAGAGGTGATCGCCTGGATCAGCGGCAACACGAGGAAGCATCCCAGGGTCAGGACGATCGCGCCGCCGAACACGACGACGCGACTCCAGATGCGCTTGGCGAAGGGTTGCTTGCGAGGATTCTGCTTCATCGTGAGGATCCGCCTCAGGTCTTCTTGATCGCGGTCGCGAGAGACACCTTGGTCTTCTCGCCACCGCCGAGTTTGGCTTCATCGACCACCCGGACCAGCAGACCCGCCGAAGCCGCTGAGTCCGGCTGGATGATGACCGGCACGTTCTCGCTCTGCGTCATGCGCTTCACGATCGCGCGCACCCCCGCGACACCGACATCGCGACCGCCGTACACGACCTGACCATTGGCGGTGACGGCGAACATGATGCTGTTCTTCTCGAGTTGCACCGACGACGCAGCCTGTGGCTTGTCGACTTCGACACCGGTCTCCTCGACGAACACCGTGGTGACGATGAAGAAGATGAGCAGGATGAACACGCAGTCGATGAGCGGCGACATGTCGACGACCGCGCCGTCGCCGTCGTCCTCACCAACGGAATCACGGAATCGACTCATGGCTTGTCTCTCACTCTTCTCTCAGGAGGCCTCATGAGTAGCGAGCGGCGCCTTACCTCTCGACTCGACTCGGGGACGAACATGGGCGGTCTCGGCACGCACGCGATCGAACAGGTGTCGCGCCACTTGCGCGAATGCCCCCCGACGCAGCCCCGACCGTCTTGCCAGCCCGTTGCGACGATGCAGGGTCTGGGTGCAGACGGTTTCGACGTGCGCCAGGAATGCACGGTACTGATCCAGCTTTCGAGTCAACTGGTAGCGGAAGAACATGCCGGGGATCGCGACGACCAAACCGGTCTCGGTCGTGATCAACGCCTCGGCGATGCCGTCGGCGATCATCGCCATCGTCTTGTCGCCGCCTGAACCGGAGGACAGAGCCCCGAAGGTCGTCAACATGCCGGTGACGGTGCCGAGAAGACCGACGAGCGGAGCTGCACCGATGCAGACCTTCATCACGAGCAGATCTCGTTCGAAGGGCGCCGAAGCCGACGCTCGCACCTGATCGAAGGCTCGCACCAGGTCGGCATCGCTGCGAACCTCGCCGTCGAGGACGAAGTCGAGCATCTCACCGATCCTGCCGTCGCGCTCGTTCGGGCGCTCGATCCAGTCACGCCACTCGTCCTCTGGGACGCTGCCGAAGCCGGTCGCCTGGAGACCGTTCCAGACGTGCATCCCGACGAAGAACATCGAGAACGCGATGACCGCAATCGGCCACATCGCCCATCCACCGGAGGCCCAGATGCCGAGCGCCTCCGACCACAGGGTTCGCAACGACTGAAGCAGTGCATCCATGTTGACTCCTCAGCCGACGTGAGAAACGCGGCCGGCGGCCGCTCCGCCGTTGCGATCGGTCTCGAACATCGGACCGAGCAGATCTTGCAGGACTTCGCGAACGTGCCCGCGCACGAGATCCTGATCGGGGACGATCGTCGTGATCGTCTCGGTGGTCGTCGCCGTCTTCACGAGCGGCGTCTTCGCCACCTGATTGCTGAACGCGACCGCGACACGCTCCATGTGTCCGACGATCGCCTTCGCCTTACGCGAGAGGAACGCATGCAGAAGCAGCGAAGGAATCGCGACGATGAGTCCGTACTCGGTGGTGATGAGCGCCTTCGAGATGCCGCCCGACAGCGACTTGACGTCCCCGGAACCGAACACGGTAAGGTTCTTGAAGGTCTCGATGATTCCGGTGACCGTGCCGAGAAGGCCCAAGAGTGGTGCCGACGCGGCGCAGATCGCGATGAACGGGAGCAGGCCGTTGGCACGCAGACGGGTCGCCATGACCTTCTCGTACATCACCTCTTCGATGAGATCCGTGGTCTCACCGAGGTTCTCGGCGCCCACGCTCAACATCGCGCCGGCCGGGCCGGGCATCGACTTGGCCTTCTGGATCGCGAGTTCCTGGTCGCGCTGTCGCACGGCATCGAGCAGCCCGGTGACCTGTCGCTTGCTGGGCCGACGGATCAGCGAGAGCGTCAGCCACTTCCAGAGGGCGACGAGCAATGCGAGTCCCGCCAGCACGAA
>JBFXDD010000035.1:2372-43994 GCA_050181465.1 Planctomycetota bacterium | reverse complement strand
GCCCAAGCAATACCCCGCCGAAGTGTGGCAGGTGCTGGTCGAGACCGGTCGCATCCGCGAAGTCGGTCGCGGTAGCGGGACCTACGAAGTGATCGAGCAGCCGATGCAGGATTGAGGAGCAGGTCCGGCATGTTGCTAAGGCGTGAGGCGGATCAGTCCACGCGATTTCCATCGCGTTGAAGAACGTCTGGTCGAGGTAGATCGATGAGCACGCTCTCGATCTGCTCCAGCGCGGACCGCAGGTCGTCGGCGATCTCCTCGGCGAGGACGTGGGGGTCCGGCAGGTTCGCTGAGTCCTCCAGGCTCTCGTCGCGCAGCCAGAACAGATCCAAGCTGACCTTGTCTCGGGCCAGGATCTCGTCCAGCGCGTAGGGCCGCCATCGCCCTTCCGGCGTCTCCTCCGACCACGTTGCCCTCCGCTTCTGGCGGTTCTCGGGCCGGTAGCAACCGACGAACTCGTCGAGGTCAGCACGCGTCATGCGCTTCGTCTTCAGCGTGAAGTGCACGTTCGTGCGAAGGTCGTAGACCCACATGGTCTTCGTCCACGGCTTCTCACTGCCTGGCTTGCGGTCGAAGAACAGCACGTTCGCCTTCACGCCCTGCGCGTAGAAGATCCCGGTCGGCAGGCGCAGCAGGGTGTGCACGTCGCACTCGTGCAGCAGCTTGCGCCGCACAACCTCGCCGGCGCCACCCTCGAACAGCACGTTGTCGGGCACGACGACGGCGGCACGGCCCCGTATCTTCAGCAGCGACTTCACGTGCTGGACGAAGTTGAGCTGCTTGTTCGAGGTCGTCGTCCAGAAGTCCGGCCGGTTGTAGGTCAGCGACTCCTTGTCAGTGTCGCCCTCCTCGTTGACTACGGTGATGCTCGACTTCTTCCCGAACGGAGGGTTCGTCAGCACCACGTCGGCGTGGTCCTTCGGTTCGTTGCGCAGTGCGTCCTCCGTGATCAGCGGAGGCTCGTGCTCGTCGTCGGTCGGTCCCACGCCGTGAAGCAGCAGGTTCATCGCACACAAGCGCGAGACGCCATCAACCAATTCGACTCCGCGTAGCGCCTTGTAGCGGAGGTGCTTCTTCTGATCGCGGTCGAGCTTGTAGGTGCGCGCGAGGTAGCTGTGCGCGGCCAGCAGGAATCCGCCGGTGCCGCAGGCTGGATCCGCGACGATCTCGCCGGGCTTCGGCACGACGCACTCGACCATGGCGTCGATCAACGGGCGAGGCGTGAAGTACTGTCCGGCGCCGCCCTTCACGTCCTGCGCGTTGCGTTCGAGCAAGCCCTCGTAGGCGTCGCCCTTCACGTCGGATGTGAGGCTGAGCCACTCCTCCTTGCCGATCAGTTCGACAATGAGCTGCCGCAGCTTCGCCGGGTCTTGGATCTTGTTCTGCGCCTTGCGGAAGATCAGGCCGAGCATGCCGCTCTCGATACCCAGCACTTGCAGAGTCTTGCGGTAGTGCTGCTCGAGCTTGCTGCCTTCCATCTGGGTGCTTGCGAGGTCGGCCCAGCGGTAGCGCTTCGGGATTGCCTGCTCTTCGCCGGTGAGCTTCTCGCGCTCGTCGGCCATCTTGAGGAACAGTAGGAACGTCAACTGCTCCAGGTAGTCCTGGTAGCTGAGGCCGTCGTCGCGGAGGACCTGGCAGTAGCTCCAGAGCTTCTGGACGAGGCGCTTGCTGGCTTCGGTCATGACGTTCCTAGAATGCGTTCCTCAAGACTTCGCGGATACATGCCAACGCCATTGCCGTTGGCGAGCTTTCCGTCGTGACTCTTCCAGTCAGGGCTCGCACGTGGAACTTGCCTTCGGCGTAGAGAATCTCGCGCAGACCTGTCGGGAAGGTCTCCGTCGCCGGGCGCCACTGGGGATAGCCCTCCGGGTTCGGCTCCGAAAGGAACACGGAGGGCGCCTTCGCGAGCCCTTTCATGGCGTTCGTGCTGAACCCAGCCCAGAGGAGCATCTCGAAGGATCGGTCGCGGCGAATCAATCGAAACCGCGCGAGCCACGATTCAGACACGGATTGACCGCCGCACAGTCGCTGGTAGTCGACCGGATCGATCGGGTCGTAGCGCCTCCACGAGAAGCGGAACGATGGGTCATCTTCAGCAACGCGCTCGAAGGCCAGCGCAAACTCCTGACAGAGAAGGTCGCACGAGGCATTCCAGACTGCGGCCATCGCCTCGTCCTTCGCCGCGATCCGTTCCATCTCGATGCTCACGCCCGTCACCTGCGCCCGAACGCGGTCAATCTGTCGCAGACTGTCACGTGATCTCGCGACGATCAGTTCGAGTAGAGGGCCAATGTCGCCGTCATCTGACTTGGCGAGTGCGTCGTAGTAGCGTTGTCTGTCCTTCCTGCGAATGACTGCAACCGGAAACCCGGCGCGCATCAGCAGCAGGTTCATCGCAGCACGAGCTGTGCGTCCGTTGCCGTCGACGAACGGGTGAATGTGGGCAAGCCAAGCGTGCGCGACTGCAGCGCGCAACGGAACCGGACAGGCGTCGGCAGCGGCCATCCACGCAAAGTACGTGTCCATTTCCTCCGGGACCTTGACTGGATGCGGCGGCTTGTGAACCTGGTCGCCGATTCGCACCTCGATGGTTCGGTAGGTCCCTGCGCCCGTCGCTCCCCTCCCTAGCACCAAGGTATGCACGTCCATCAACTGCCGCTTCGTGATCGGGCCGCTCTCACGGAGCAGTGTCTCCAAGTGCTCGTGGGCTTGGTGCAGTCGGACAACCTCCTCCGTGTGCTCGGGCGGCTTCCCGGTGATCGTGATGCCACGAACGATGGCTATGTGCGTCTCGTTGAGGGTTAGTTGATTGCCCTCGATCCCGGCACTCTCGTAGACCTGCTCCATTCCCCACTCGCGACGGAGGCCCTCCAGGGTTCGATCGTCCAGGGAACCCTGGCGGCGCAGGAGCGCCACATCCTCAGCCAGCTTGCGACTGTCGGCGAGGAGGATCGGACCTGAAGGCTGAGTCAGCAGGTAGGGCGAATCACTCAGGATGTCGTTGGAGACCATTGCTTTGCTGGGTCGGTAGCGCGAACTGATGCGGGGCATGTCTCACTCACGCGAGCCGGCCCTCGAACGCCCACTTCAATATGGACTGGCGAAGTCGCGCGACGCGCGCACGCACTGCCGCCACGTCGTCCACAAGGTGCCGAATCGTCGTTGCGGCAGCATCTAGTGCATCGACGATCCGGAGTTGTTCCGAGGTCGGTGGCAGAGGCAACACGCAAGCGCGCAACTTCGAGCCGTTCACGTTTGCCTGACCGACTTGCTGCGTCGCTACCGAGCAAATCCAGCGACGGCCGGCGGCTGAGTTGAGGAAGGCCGACACGAATTCAGCGCGGCATCCGATGGCGACGCGGACGCGGATCAGGTAGGACGCGAACGAGCAAGGAGAAGGGATGCCGGCGTAGACAGCCGTCTTGCCAACGAGTTCGGCGCTGTTGGTTCGGTTGAACAGAAGGTCGCCCGGCTCCAAAAGCAGGCTGGGGAACTCGTCGTGGTTCGAAGGCAGGAACTTCAGTTCGGAGAGGTCGAGAGCGCCATTAACGATGTTCCCCATGCGGATCACAGGAACGCCAGCATCATCGCCTCCTGTCTTGGCCGACGTGCCGTAGCAGACCTCCGTTGCGAGTTGATCGACGCTGGCCCAGCACCAGCCCTCGGGCAAGTCGGGCAGGCCGTCCGTGTCAGGCGCGGCGGGCTCCTCGTAGCGCGACTTCCAGCGGTCGTCGGTTGGTGGCTTGCCTTTGGCCTTCAGCTTGGCGAGTTCTGCTTCCTCCCAGCGGCGGCGGCGTTCGGCGAGGATGCGCTTCAGCAGGACGGAGGCGGGTTCGTAGCTGCGGCCGTCCTGCTTCGCGAGTTCGGCTTCGGTCGGGACGAGGCGGCCTTCGACGGCGGCCTTGAGCACGGAGGCGCGGTAGCGTTCGAGGTTGCGCTGCACGCGCTCAAGGGTTGCGGTCGCGGCATCGAGGCGGGAGAAGTGGGAGTCGATCGCGGCGGCGATCTCGCGCTGTTCGGCGGGCGGTGGCACGGGCAACGGGATCGTGCTCAGGTTCGCCTTCGAGATGCGCTTCCGGGTGGAGCCGGCTTGCAACGAAGCAACTCTCGCTCGGAACTGCGGCGCATTGATGAAGTGCATCAACCACGGCGTGTGCACAGGCGCCGAACCAGGTCGAACGATGCACACATCGACAACGGTTACACATGGACGCTGCGCGCCGGGAAACAGGCAGGCACGACCAAGCGGGTCCGGCATTCGTGCGATCAGGACGTCGCCCTTCTGCAAGTAGGTGCATCGCAGTTCGACCGCCTTGGCCCGCGTCATGTAGCGGTCGGATCGGTCGCGAAAGTGGCCGTCGCCGACATCAGCCAACTGCGTCAGGCGCACCTCGCCGTCCGGGTCTTGGTCGATCGACTCGACCCAGTCGCCATCGGTCAAGACGCCATCGTCGGCAACCAACTCGGGAAGAGTCGCATGACGCCAACCCGGTGTCAGTGATTGTGCGGTGTCCGTCATGCCGCGAGCACCTCGTTCACTTCACGTAGCACGTCCGCCAACTTGCCACCGAACACCTGCTGCGCCCGCCCGAGCCCACCTTCCTGCACGAACGGCACCTCGTCGAAGTCGTCCATCGTGATCTCGACACTCGTCGCCACCTGCTCGCGGATCATCTCCAGCCACTTGACCTGCTCGCCCGTGAACCGCCCTCCCTGCGCACCCAGCCACGCCGCGAACCGCACCTTTACCCCCTCGGCGAACGGCACCAGCTCGTTCTCCTTGTGCAGCGCGAAGCGCACCAGCGACACCAGATCCGTCAGCAGCCGCTGCCCGGACGCGCCACGTACGCGGCTCTGCTCCAGCACCTCGTAGGCGTGCCACAGCCGCTCCGTTGTGCACGACAGCGGCGGCGCCTTGATCGCATCCGCCAGCGCCTTGATGTCGTCGTAGCGCAGCCGCCGTTGGTGCGGCACCGAGTAGAAGACCTGCAACGCCGCGATCTCGTCCTTCTTTTCGGCGAGGAACTGTTCGAACGACCGCACCAGCGCCTTGGCCTTCGCCTTCGCGTCGGCCGACATGCCGGCGGCGAGCAACTCGTCCTTGCTGACCTCGTCGATGACCTGTTCGAACTCGCGCCGTGCATCCGCCAGCGCCCGCCGGAACTCGGGTTTCTTGGCGATGGGCTCGACCGCCTGCCGCAGCAGCGCGTCGCGCGCCTCCTTGATCTGCGCGTCCGTCGGCGTCACCTCCGCCGCCAGCCCATGCCGCCGCCGCGCCTCCGCCTCCTGCGTGTCCGGATCGAGCGCCTGCACGATTCCGTGGCTGATCGCCGACAACGGCACACCGCCGGACTTCTCCAGCAGCCGGTCGCGATGGTCTTCGCCGCCCGAGGATTCCAGCTGGCGTTCGAGGCGCGCCAAGCGACTCGCCAGGGACGACATGACCGCCGAGTCCGTGCTGCCGAACGCCACCTGTTCCAGCAGCGTCTGCAACGGCACGGTCTTGCATCGTTCGAGCGGCTGCGTGTCGGCGAGGTCATCCTGCTCGGTGACGCCGACGCAGTCGACGATCACGAAGTGCGTCTTCGCCTGAGCGTCCGGCGTGACCGCGCGCAGGTCATTGGGGTCGATGATGCGCAC
The DNA here is from genome assembly GCA_050181465.1 of Planctomycetota bacterium. Taxonomy (GTDB): domain Bacteria; phylum Planctomycetota; class UBA1135; order UBA1135; family UBA2386; genus JACRLW01. Next base: position 38,354 of record JBFXDD010000035.1, on the reverse strand, counting down.
GCCGCGCCCCTTCATCTGCTCGAACAGCACGCGGCTCTTCACCGTGCGCAGGAACACCACGACCTCGACCGGCTTGATGTCAGTGCCGGTCGCGACGAGGTCGACGGTCACCGCGATGCGCGGCCAGTAGCTGTTGCGGAACTCCTGGATCAGGTCCGCCGGTTTCTTGTCGCGGACCTTGTAGGTGATCTTCTGGCAGAACTCGTTGCCCTTGGCGAACTCCTCGCGGATCACGTCGACGACATCCTCGGCGTGGTTGTCGTCCTTGCAGAAGACGAGGGTCTTCGGCACCTCGGTGCGGCCCGGGAAGATCTCGGTGAACAGGCGGTCGCGGAACGCGCGGATCACCGTGCGGAGCTGGTCGCGGGCGACGACGGCGCGGTCGAGTTCGGACGCGGCGTAGGTGACCGGCTCGTCGGACGACTCCCAGCGGATCTTGCGCGTGCGGCGGTCGCGCTTGCCGACGACGGGATCCATCGAGGCTTCGATCGTGGCGCCCTGCTCGGAGATCTTCGTGCGGATGCGGTAGACCTCGAAGTCGACGTTGACGCCGTCGGCGACCGCTTCCTCGTGGCCATACTCCATCACGAGGTTCTGCTTGAAGAAGCCGTAGGTGTGCGCGGCCGGCGTCGCGGTCAGGCCGACCAGGAAGGCGTCGAAGTACTCCAGGACCTGCCGCCACAGCGAGTAGATCGAGCGGTGGCACTCGTCGACGAAGACGACGTCGAAGAACTCGGGCGGGATCGTTCGGCTGTAGGCGACGGGCAGGGCCTTTGCCGGTGCTCCGGCGCCCGTGAACGGCGAGCCTTCTTCGTTCGCGGCGTCGAACTCGGGCTCGCCGCGCAGCATCGAGTAGAGCCGCTGGATCGTCGTGATGACGACCTTGGTCGAGGCACCGATGGTCTGCGTGGTCAGTCGCTGGACGTTGTAGAGCTCGGTGAACTTGCGGTTGTCGTCGGGCGAGCGGAAGCCCTGGAACTCCTTCTCCGCCTGCTCGCCGAGATTGGTTCGGTCGACGAGGAACAGCACGCGCCGGGCACCGCCGAACTTGATGAGCCGATAGATCGCCGAGACGGCGGTGATCGTCTTGCCGGAGCCGGTCGCCATCTGCACGAGCGCGCGCGGCCGGTTGTCGCGGAAGGAGCGTTCGAGGTTGGTGATCGCGCGTACCTGGTTGGGGTAGAGGCTGCCCCGCTGCAGGTCCGGCATCGCGCGCAGGCGGGCGCGCAGGGTCGAGGGTTTGCTGTCTTCAGCGGTGGTGTGCGCGCCGGTGGTCTGAACCCATTCGTGGAGCGTGTCGGCCGCGAGCCACTCGACGAGTGTCTCGGGCTGGTGCGGTGCGAAGACCTCGCGGGTGCGAGTGTCCGGATCGAGCAGGTTGGCGAACAGTGTTTCGGTTCCGTTGCTCAAGTAGAGAAACGGCAAGGGTTTCACTGGCGCGTCCAGGGTCGCCGGGAGACCCTCGGAATAGCGCTCGGCCTGCCGTTCGTGGGCGCGCAAGGGCTCGCCGGCCTTCTTGGCTTCAAGGACGCCGACCGCCCGACCGTCGACGAACAGCAAGTAGTCTGCGAATCCGTGGCCGCGCGCCAGCTTGAACTCGCGAACGGCCACGCCTCGAGCTGCGTACAGGTTGGCCGCGGCGCGGTCCTGCACCGCCCAGCCGGCTTCGCGCAGACTGGCGTCAATCGTCTGCCGCGCCTGCTGCTCTGGAGTGAGGTCGGAGGGAGGCATTCGAGGGGTCGACGGAGCACCGCCCGGGCTGCCGGCCATCGATCCGACAGGGTGGTTCCCACGGTCCAAATGATGCCGTGACCGAGCGCAGTGCTGCCATGAATTTGTTCTCGCGGAGCGCGCTTGCCTCGCGACTAACCGCCCTCCGCTCCCCGCCTGCCCCCCGACGCGCGGATCAGATCCCGCGCACCGCCTGCACGTTCGTCGTCGGGAAGGGAGTCGGGCTAGGAGCGGCCGGATCGACGATCAGCGCCTGGAAGTGCAAGGTGCCGCTGCCGATGTCGGGCACCTGCCAACGCGCGCAGCCCGAGAAGCGCTCGAAGGGATACGCCACCGGCCAGGTCCAGAGCTGCGTGAAGCCCGCGCCGATGCCGAGGTTGACGATCCCTGGGAGAGCGCTCGGGCTACTGCTCGTGCTGTAGCACAGCAGGGCCTGCGAGGTGACCGACGACGCGCCGCGCGAAGCGATCAACTCGAATCCTCCGAACGCCGTGCTCGGGCCGCCGAGCGTGCGAGTCGTCGCGCGCGTGACCGTCACGTCGAAGGTGTCGCTCGCGGACAGCCCGTTCCAGAGGCGAAGGGTGTAGGTGCCCGCGATCAGGCCCTGCGGTGGATGAATCTCCAAGGTGCGGTCGTCGACGATGCGGAACCAGCCGGTAGCCCAGCTGGTGGACAGGCGACTCGTGATGCTCCGGCCCTCGAAGTCGATGCGGTCGACACCGCTGAGAACCTCACCTTCGACGACATACGCGGAGTCCGTCACGTTCGGCAAGCTCGCGGTGGTCACTGCGTGCACGCGCGGAACCGTGCGCTGGTACGCCTGCAGGCCGTACTGCGGGAAGAGATCGTGCGTGGGCCAGGTCGTGACGGCGTTCGCGAGGTTGTTCAGGCTCGTGCGGCTGGCGTGCGAGTCCGACTTGTTCACGAACACCGCGATCGAGATGCCGTCGCTGCGATAGATGACCTGCGACGAAACGCCCCACAGAACGCCGCTCTTGCCGTGCGAGACGACGCCGTTGCTGAGCACATCCTGTGCGAATCCGCCGAGGTCGACCTCGACCGGTGCGACGGGTGCGGCGAGGGCGGTGGCCGCGGTGTTCGAGGACAGCAGAACGCCGTCCCGCGCGAGGTCGTAGGCCCCGGTCAGAATGCGGACGAAGTCGACGGCCGAGGTGATCACGCCGCCCGGAGCATCGATGCGCGGCACGTTGCCGTAGCTGCCGCCGCCGTAGGTGCACGTGAGCGGTCGGCGGTCGGTGTGCAGATCGCTCGAGCCCAGTCCGAGCCTGTCGTCGTGGTAGTAGACCTCTCCGTTGAGCAACTCGCTGCGGCGGCTGCCGCCGATCCACAGCCGGGTGACGCCGAGCGGAGCCGCGAGGTCTTCGCGCAGGATGCGCTCGTAGCTCTTGTTTGCGACGTTCTCGAGCACCTGGCCGAGCAGCGTATAGGCGATGTTCGAGTAGGCGTTGCCGTTGCCCGGCGTGAACGCGAGTGTCCGCGTGGCTGCGTAGCGGGCGGTGTTCCAAGCCGACACCGGCAGCGTCGGGCTCGACGGGTTCAGCCACTGCGCGACCGGCCACGAATCGATGTCACGGATGACGCCGGAGGAGTGCTGGATCGTGTGGCGCACGCGCACGCTGTTGAAGTCTGGGTCGCTGCCCGTGAGGCCGAGATTCGCGCCGACCAAGGTCGACATCGAGAGCGACAGGGAGTTCTCATCGAGCACGTGAGCGCACAGCGCCGCCAGCGGCTTGCTGCAGCTCGCGATGCGGAACAGGCTCGTCGGCTGGGTTTGCGGGTAGCCCGACTCGGCCCAGGTGTAGCCGCGGGCGTAGACGAGGCGGCCGTCCTTCGCGATGGCGATCGCGGCCGCTCGCGCGTCGGTGGACTGGACCAAGTTCGCCATGTAGTCGTCGAATGGAGCCAGTGGGATGACCGCCGTGCCTGTGCGCGTCAGGGTGCGCGCGCGAACGGTGTCGCTGGAGACGAAGACGGTAGCCCAGCGAGCATTCGCGCCGGTGCCACCGCACTGCGCGAACAGGGGAAACTGCGTCGTCCGGTTGTTGACCTCGGTGTTGAACTGCGTGGAGGTCAGGTCGTGGAGCGCAGTCCAGGAACCGACCTGGTCGTCTCGCCAGATCGCGCTGTAGGTCTGGCGGTCGGAGATGTCGACGAAGGTCGGGCGTGCGTGGCCTTCGGTCTGCGCGTCGAACACCTTCTGGTACTCGGTCGCCGTGTCTTGGATCGAGTAGCCCCAGGCGGCGTCGCCGCTGTAGGGGACCCACACTCCGCAGAAGCGCGGCGTCGTCGAGGTGCCGTATTCCTCGAGACAGATCGGGATGTGGTCGTTGTCCCAGGCCCAGCTCATTCGCGAGTGCACGGTGGAGGCCGAGGCCTGGTACTCATCGATCACCTGGAGGCCGTCGGCGAGGTAGATCGCGGCGAAGACTTCGTCCGCGCCTTGCCCCGACGCCGAGACGATGTGCGGCCGGAATCCGGCAGCGATCGTGCTGGTGCGCCAGGCGGCGTACTGGGTTCGAGTGAGGCCGTGGACGCCGGCCCAGCCGGGCCCGCCGCGCCGGACCCAGACGGCGGTGTAGCGCTGTGCGGCAAGACCACCCGACACGCACAGTGAGAGCGGCCGATAGCCCTGGTTCGACAGCGAGGTGAAGTTGTTCTGGTGAGTCGCAGCGCTCACGCCGTGATAGACGGAGACCTGCGTGTGAACCGAGCAGGCGAGAACGAGGGCGGCCGCGCAACGCAAGAGCCAGGTGTGGGCTGTGGGGAACTGGTGCATCTGTGGGAGTGGAATCACAGGTCCCTGTCGCCCGTGACGAGTCGAACCGGATTTTTCCTGGCAGCCTGGCGACTGCGAGTTGCGACCCCGCCTCCGACCGGGGTCGGGCGGGTTGGCCGTGGGACCCAATTCCTGCCCGGTCGACTGGGCCGGACGCCACGGCGGTTCCGTCGCGTAGCCAGGCACTGGCCGCGGGTGGATGCCCGTGCAGGCTGCCCGGGAACTACCCGCCCGCACCCAGTCGCCCGGCTACCGCCGCTCGCGCGAGCGGAAGTCGGTCCCCGGTGAGGCGACGAAGTCGCTCGGACACAGCTGGGTGGGTGCCCGGGCTACGCGGAGCCGACGTTTCGTCCAAGAAGCCCGTCACCTTCGAAACCGAAGGTCCGTGGAACCGGCACGATTACGGCCGGACTTCGGCCGGATCTCATGACGGAGTCCAGCGAGCGGACCGGATAGGGGGCATCGCCCCGGGAGCGGGACGAAGCTCGACACGGCGTCGGAGAGGAATCGTTTGTCGAGGGTCGGTGTCCGATCGAGCGCCTCGAGCGGGCGACGAATCAGCCGAAGAATCGTTCCCACTTGGTGCGGTCTCCCGCCGCGTCTTCGACGATGGAGAACGCGTACATTCCGTTCTCGATGACGCCTCGTGCGGAGCAGAGCGCTCGAGCTTGTTCGTAGCACGCTCGGGCCTCGGCCGCCGCGACTGGGTGATTGGGGGAGGCGAGTGCCAAGCCGGCGAGGGCGAACGCTCTCGTATCCAGGAAGTCGAACGTGATCGGGCGGTCGCGGGAGCGGGCATCGACCATCTCGATCGATCGCTCGAACCATGCAACCGATGCGGACTGCGCGCCGCTCCCGAGTTCGATCAGGCCGCCGATGAGGTGGATCCAGGCCTCGAGAAGATCGACGGAGCATGCCTTCGCGCGTTCGATCGAGGCCCTTGCATCGGTCCATCGACGCAGCGTCCCGAAGTGGAGAGCTTCGATCCATCCGGCGTCCGCAACCATGAACTCGAAGCCGTATTCGTCACCGATTTCGATTGCACGACGACAGTTGGCTTCGCCCGCGGCAGAGCTGCCCAGCTTGAGCTGGAGACTGCCGAGAAAGTACCTCGAGTAACCTTCATTGCAGTAGTCTGCGTTCTCGATCGCCAGCGAGAGCGCGCGCTCCAACCACTCGATTGCGGTCGTGTAGTCGCCGCGCCATTCGTGGGTCAGACCGAGCAATCCCATGATGTCGGCCCCACATTCGCGCACCAGCTGCCGATCCTCTGCCAAGCGAAGGGCTACCTCGCCGTCTTGGATCGCTTCGTCGAGACGTCCGAGCCAGCGCAGGCTCCAGCCCCGCGAGACGTAGAGTTCGATGGCGCTGCGAGCCAACCTTGCGTCGCTCTCCATTCCCGCCAGATCCAGAATGGCTGCGGATGCCTCTCGGACCGCCAACTCTGCCCGGCTCTCCTCGAACAGGGCTGCAGACTTCCCGCACCGTAGCTCAACGCGCATTTCTGCCGTTGTGTCGACGCGTTCGAGCGCGAGGTCATACAATTCGAGGCTCTGCTTGGTGTACTCGCCTCCTCGGCGGCGGAATGTCTCTGCGAGAAACGCGATACTCGGTGACGACAAGTGTTTCGCGAGGGCTCGAACTCCATCCGACGGCGCGAGCGCGCGGTAGTTCGTCAGAAGCTTGAAGGCGTGCGGATAGATCTCGTTCCAGCGACCCGTGTCACCCTCGTGTACGTAATCAGCGATGAATTGGGTCGGGTACACGAGGAATGGCGCGTTGACACTGGAGATGCCCGCGAGGAACTCGAATGCGCTTGTCCAAAACCGACGGGAACCCTCTCCGCGTAGGTGGAACTGTGTGGTCCGGATGATCAGCTTGTGGACGTAGAAGCTCGTTCCAGCGGTGAGCGGGCGGAAGACGAGTGAGAAAGACTCGAGTTCTCGGAGCGCCTCCATCGGGCAGACCGCGTGCTCCCGACTCGACGATTCGCGGTGCTCCGCCTCGAAACTGTCGGTTTCGCAGGCGCGCTGGAAAGGGGCCAAGATCCATGGGTGCGGCTCCAAGGTCTCAGGATCGCCGAAGATCGATTCGGGGATCGGGTCGTCGCTCAGGAACGAGAGCAGCCGCATGAGCGTGCGCGCGGCGGGCGATACCGCGTCGAAACTGGCGATCCACGTCTTGGCGACCGAGATCTGCTCACGGGAGAAACTCGCTCGGTAGTCGAGAACCTTGGGCGAGAGAGACTCCAGCAGTCGCTGATATCCGGCGATCGTCACGCCTCGGCTCGAGCCAAGGAACGAGGCACAGAGCTCGAGGGCGAGAGGCAGCCCACCGAGCTCCTTCGCGACCGCTGACAGAGCGCCCAGTTCATCGCTGCGGACTTCGCGATTCCGAAACGAGAGTGATCGCTGAAGGAGGGCAGCGCACGCGGACTGTTCGAGCGGCCTCACTTCTTCGGTCGCGTAGCCGATCGTCGCCCAGTCGACGGACAATCGCGATGTGATGATCACGTGGCCGTGCCGGCAATCAGCGGCGATGAAGCTCGCGATGGTGTCGCACAGCGAGAGTTCATCGACACCGTCGAGGATCAGTACCCAGTCCTCATTCTGGCGCAGCCAGCGGCGGACTTGGTCCCGTTCGACACCGAGCTGGGCATGGAGGCCCAAGATATCGGTCTCGAGCGACTTGTCTTCGCCGATGCTCTTGATTCGCAGCACGACGCGCCCCGTCGCCAGGAGCCGGTGCCCCAATTGGAGGGCGACCCGCGACTTGCCCACGCCGCCCATGCCGTGCAAGACGAGGCGAAGGCGACGTTCGGCTCGTTCCGCGTGTTGCAGTCGCTGAAGGCAGCTATCGATCAAGCTCGGATGCGCCTCGAGCTCCACCGGCAGGCGTTCGCCGAGAGCGGGCGTGAGGCGTTCGTCCTGCCTTGGCCAAAGCCACTGATTGACGTCGGCGAGGACCAGACTGCTGAGTCGTTCCTTGCTCGCGAACGTACCCCGATCACGGTCGAGTTGTTTCAGGCGAGCGAGGTGCGCCGACTGGCTCGGGATCGTCGGTGTCGCGGCGTCTTCGAACGACTCCGCGAGTGAAGGAACCTCAGGTAGGTAGATGTAGAGCGGAACCCCGTGAAACAGCGCAAGGTAGGCCTCCCACTGCGTGTAGGAGATTCCGATCAGCGCACGCTCCGCGAGGCCGAGTTGTTGGGTCAGCCAATGGGCGAGGCGCTGGTGCTTGGAGAGTAGCTGTTGCACCGAAACGGTCGTCGGCGAGGCGCCGGTCTCGTTCCCGATGACATGGATTACGGCATCGCACTGCTGGAGGAAGGTGTCGATCTTGTCGAGCGTTGTGCTGCCGAGAACTCCCCACCTTTCTTGGGTGGCAACTTCGATCTGCGCTCGTTCGAGATCCTGCGCCAACAGCTCTCGATGGTCGCGGAACTCGGACGAGACCATCGAGAGGAAGATCCGTCGGCGCGAGATCATGCGTTGGGTGTCGGGGGAATCTGACCGGGTCGGCGAAGCCCGTCCGGTGGGGCAAGCCAAGACGGTCCGGGCATGCTAACTGCGAAGTGCGAGTGACAACCGCGACCCTTTTGTGCACGCGACCGGCGGTGGTCGCGGAACCGGACGATCGAGCGTGGGAGCTGACGACCACGTCTCGCGACGAGGAGTGAGTCTCGATGGAGTCCAGGCGCACCGAGTCCTGCTCTGACGGCCCCCTCACCCTCAGCGTCTCCGCGCGCGACTCGAGTTGGACCCGGACGATCAGCCGGCGGCCTGAAGTTTGTCGAGACCGGGACCGAAAGGCCCACCGCGCAACTGACGCCTCGGCGCGGCTTCGTCGATCCGACGCGCCCGCCGGCAATCGCCGGCGGGCGCTGATGGAGGCGGCGGGAATCGAACCCGCGTCCCGAGATGCCCCGACATGGGCCTCTACGTGCGTAGTCCGCCGACTTGGGTCTCACGCGGGCGACTCCGACGGACGGGATTCGCAAGCGCCAGCTCGACTAAGTCTCGTCGCACACGGGCCGAGCAGCCGTGGGCGACCAGCCTGCTGAGTGTCGTCGAGGGCCCCCGCAGGCGAAGGACCCCCGGCGTGGCTACGCTATCAGGCAGCCAGGGAGTAGTGCGTGTTGGCACTTAGGGTGTTGCTGGGTTTTAACGAGGCCGCCCAGCGCCTCGGCACGCCACCCACGCCGTGACGGCATCCGGTCGATGCCGATCGCCCCCGAGTCGTGAAGACTGGTGTCTCGAGGTGAGCTCGAGGGGCTCGACGGGTTGTCGAGGCAGCGAGTATCGTCCCGCGGCGAGGACTTCGCAAGCGACGTCTCCCGACCCGGGGCGGGCGGAATCCGCCGTCGGCTGCACCGGAGTCTCACCGCATCTTCACCGACTCTTCATGCACCGTTCTAGCATCCTCGCCGAGCCCGGACGCCACCTGTCCGGGGATCGATCGATGAAGCGCGAGAACATCGTTGTGGTCGAGGACGAAGCCGACATCCTCGACGTGCTCCAATACAACCTGGCCCGCGAGGGCTACCGAGTGCGCGCGTTCCGCGACGGCGAGCAAGGGCTCGACGGCGTGCGCCGCCACGCGCCGGACCTGGTGCTGCTCGACCTCATGCTGCCCGGCCTGGACGGCATCGAGGTCTGTCGCCGCCTCAAACAGGATCCGGTCACCCGGGCCATCCCGGTGGTGATGTTGACCGCCAAGAGCGAAGAGACCGATGTCGTGCTCGGCCTCGGCGTCGGCGCGGACGACTACATCACCAAACCCTTCAGCCCGAAGGAGCTCATCGCGCGCGTCCGCGCGGTGCTGCGCCGCGGCCCGCTGCGTGAAGAGCGCGGCAAGGGCGATCGCCTGGTGCACGGCGGACTGGTCATCGACATGGCCCGACACGAGGTCACGGTCGAGGGACAGCGCGTGATCTGCACGGCCACCGAGATGCGACTCCTGCACTTCCTCGCCTCGCATCCTGGCCGCGTGTTCACGCGGGATCACCTGCTGAGCCGCGTGATCGGTGAGGACGCCGTCGTGCTCGATCGTAACATCGACGTTCACATCGGTTCGCTGCGCAAGAAGCTCGGCGATCACCGCAACCGCATCGAGACCGTGCGCGGCGTCGGCTATCGCTTCGCCGAGGTCGTCGGAGCCTGAAGTTGCCGCGATTCTGGTGGCGACTCGTCGTCGGACCGGCAGCGATCCTCCTGCTCGTCGTCGCCACCGTCGGGGAACTCGCGGTGAACCTCCTCGAATCGGCGGCTGCCGCGTCGGCGCAGCGCCACCTCGAAGGCCATGCCTATGCTCTGGCCGACGAGGCGCGGATCGCGCTCGCGGGCGAAGCGCCGCGTGACTGGGTGGTCGAGATCGCGAGGCGATCGGGCCTGCGCGTCGCGCTCTTCCATCTCACTGGCCAGGTTGCCGCCGACTCGAACGGTGGGGATGGTCACTCAGCGAACGAATCGTCCCGACCGGAACTGACCGCGGCGCGCGGCAACGGTACCGGATTCTCGCTTCGGCACGGCCGCAACAACGCTCCACGCGGCGCCCATTTTGCGCTGCGGCTCGGCGACCTCGGTGAGAGTCGAGGCTTCCTTCGCCTCTCCGACGAGAAGGACCCTGTCGATGGCCCGATCCGGCGGCTACGAACCTTCGTGCTCCTCGGCGCTGCGATCGGCTGTCTGCTCCTTTGTTGGGCGAGCTATCGGATGTCGCGGCAGATCGAACAGCCGCTCGATCGCATCGGGGAGCGCGCGCGCGCGATGGCGGCCGGCGATTTCGAACCCCGTCTCGCCGGCGAGGACCTCGAACCCTTCGACGATCTCTCCGCACAACTCGACGAGATCGCGCAGCTTTCGCGCGAGCGTGCGGTCGCCGGTGCGAGCGATCGGCACAAGGTTGCCGCCGTGCTCGGCGCGATGGTCGAGGGCGTGGTCGCCGTCGACGTCGACCAGAACGTGATGCACGTGAATACCGCCGCGGCGCGCATCCTCGGCGTGCAGGCGGCGCGTACGGAGGGGCGGCGCGTCCAGGAAGTCACCCGCATTCCCGAGGTCAGCGACGTCTTCGCCGCGGTGCTCGAGACGGGAACCGAGCAGAGCCGGGAGCTTCGCGTGGTCGCGCCGCCGCGCGATCGCTGGGTGGAGATGCACGCCACTCCCCTGCGGGCGTCGGGCGGCGAGGTGGTGGGCGCCGTGCTGGTGCTGCACGACGTGACCGAGTTGCGCCGGCTCGAGTCGGTTCGGCGTGACTTCGTCGCCAACGTCAGCCACGAGCTGAAGACCCCGATCGCGGCCATCCGCGGCATCGTCGAGACGGTGCTCGACGACCCGGAGATGGAGACCGAAGTCCGCGATCGATTCCTCGGTCGCGTCCGCGAGCAGTCGATCCGGCTGTCGACCCTCGTGACCGATCTCTTGACCCTCTCGCGCGTCGAGTCGGGCGACCCCGTGCGCACCGCGATCGACTTTCGCATGCCCGTCCGTGAGGCGGCCGCCCAGCTCTCGGCCGCCGCCGAGCAGCGCTCGATCCAGATCGAAGTCAGCGTTCCCGACGAGCCGGTGACCCTCCTCGGGGACCTCGACTCCTTGCGGCTGGTGGTCAGCAACCTGCTCGACAACGCGCTCAAGTACTCGCCGGTGGGCGACACCGTGCTCGTGCGGCTGACCTTCGAGGAGAATCGCGCGCGCTTGGTCGTGGAAGACCACGGCATCGGGATCGAGCGCAAGGAGCAGGAGCGCATCTTCCAGCGCTTCTATCGCGTCGACAAAGCGCGTTCGCGCGACCTCGGCGGGACCGGGCTCGGGCTGTCGATCGTCAAGCACGTCGCGCTCGCCCACGGCGGCCGGGTCGGGGTCGACAGCGCGCCCGGCGCCGGCAGTCGCTTCTGGGTCCTCTTGCCGCTCGCCTGAGGCTTGTCGCCACGTTCGAACCGCCTACGATCCCCACGCCGATGACGCTCCACTTCCATCGCGATCTCGAAGGCATGAAGAGTCGCGTGCTCGACATGGGGGGGCTCGTCGAAGACGCCGTCAATAAGTCGATCAGTGCTCTCATCGATCGTCGTCCCGGCCTCGCCCGCGAGGTGATCGATGGCGACAACGAGATCGATGCGCGGGAGATCGCGGTCGAGATCGAGTGCCAGAAGTTGATCGCGCTGCATCAACCGGTCGCTTCCGACCTGCGGTTCCTGCTCACCGTGCTGAAGGTCAACAACGACCTCGAGCGCGCTGGCGATCTCGCGGTCAACATCGCGGAGCGCGCGCTGTATCTCGGTGAGCGGCCGCCGCTGCAGTTGCCGGAACAACTCGTGCGACAGTCCGACAGCGCCCGGAGCATGCTGCGCGACTGTCTCGACGCACTGGTCAACCAGGACACCGGTCTGGCGCGCCGCGTACGCGAGCGCGACGACGAGGTCGATGAGCTGAATCGCGAGATGTTCCGCGTGATCGAAGCGATGATGCGCAACGACACGGGCACCATCGATCGCGCGCTCCATCTGCTGTCCTGCTCACGCCATCTCGAGCGAATCGCGGATCTCGCGACCAACATCGCCGAGGACGTCGTCTTCCTCGTCGAGGGTCGAGTGATTCGGCACCGCCGGCAGGCCTGAGGCGCGGACGCCAGCGCTCAGCGACGCTTGCTGTAGAGCCAACTCGCGAGAGCCAGTACCCAACCGAAGGCCGCCAGCGGCAGTCCGAGCTGCAGCGAGAGAGCGCGGTACTCGAAGCGCACTTGGTGGCGCCCCTCGCGCAGCGCGACGGCTCGCACCGCGACGTCGGCCGGCAGGATCGGAACGACCTCGCCGTCGACTCGGCAAGTCCAGCCGGGTGCATGCGCATCGGCGAGCACCAACCAACCGCGATTGTCGTGCATGTCGACTTCGAGCTCCGCAAGGTTGGCTCGATCGACCCGCCACTCGATGCTGGGTGCCACGCCGCTCAGAAGCGGCGTGAAGGCACCGTGGTTCTGTTCGAGGATGACACTGTGCGAGCGAGACCGCGGCGCGCTGCCGAGCAGACTCGCCGCTTCGTCGCGGTCGGTCGCCACAACCGCCTCGAAGGCGATGCGTGCACGAGCCGGCGGTGTCGTCGCCACGGCCGCCGGCGCGCTGCCTGCCCCGCTGGACCCCGGAGCAGGGAGCAGAGGTTCGAAGTCGGTCAGTTCTTCGCAGCCGACCACGGCGCTGAGCGCGAGCACTTCCCGGAAGGGTCGCGACAGGAGTTCGATGGTGCGCAGCGGATGCGATCGCAGGAGCGTGCGATCGTCGATCATGCCCGGTTCCAGTGCGGTGAGAACACGACGGGTGCGGTCGAGGATCGCACGCGAAGCCGACTGCACCGCTGCGTGACCGGCGACGGGCCGCAGAGCGCTGGTCGGCGGCGTGTCCGCGTGCATCGCCAAGAGGACTCGACCGGCGGGTAGCGAGTCGAGCGCCGGCTCCGAGCCGCGCGGAGCGCGCGGAATCGCCACGAGTGCCAGGAGGACGAGTTCGGCCAAGGTGACCGTCGCGACCACGGTCTTGAAGCGAAGGATGCCCAGTGCACGCCAGCGAAGGAACGCCAGTGCGATCAGTGCGCCGGCGATGGCCGGGAAGAGCACCCACGGGCGCAGGTCGGCGATGTCGGCGGCGGTCGGTGGGGCTGCCGATCCGGAACGGATCGCCGATACGAGCGACGCGCCGAGGTCAGGCACTGCGAAGAACGCGAGCAGCGTCAGCGCCGACATGGCGAACACCGCGCCGGCGCAGGTCGGGACGACCAAGCGCCGGCGATGGGGAGCGTCGAAGAAGCTCTCGAGCGCGAAGGCAGCGAGGACGGCGATCGCCAACTGCAGGAGATGGTTCTGCGTCCCGACACCGAGCTCGGCGCGGCGGAAGGTCGCGCGCAACGCGTCGCCGAGTCCGCCGCTCGTCCCGAAGGACAGTGCCAGACCGGCGAGTGCGATCCAGAACAGGATTTGCCGCGATCGCTTGGGCCGGAGCAGGCTCAGGAGGCCGACGAACAGCACCAACGCACCGGGATACATCGCGAAACCGATCGGGTCGCGATCGGAGTGCGGGAGGTAGCGTCCGTCGGGGGCACCGAGGCTCGGCGGCTGCGATTCCCCGAACAGACCCGGTGCGAAGAAGCCGAGGTATCCGTGGGCCGGCAGGCCCTGCTCATACGCGAGGGAGGGGAGGTCGACGACGCCGCGATGCACGAGATGGTCGATCCACAAGGGCGCCGTGAGGCTCGCGGAGAGCAGTGCCGCGACCGCAGTCGCTCGGATGGCCGGCCACCGATTCTCCCGGTGGATCGCGAAGAGTCCGCAGGACAACGCCGCGCCGACGACGACCGTCGCGAACATCGCGGTGCCGCTTCCGCCCGTCAGGTGGACGATCGCGAGCGCGATGCCGAGGATCGCCGCCGAACCGCTGCGGCGATGGAAGAAGAGGCAACGCCAAGTCGCGTCGACCACCAGCGGCAGCCATGCTGCCGCTGCAGCTTCCGGCAGGCGGTCGAGGCCGACGACGTAGCTCCAGCCGAGTCCGTACACCCCACCGCCGAGGAAGGCGCTGTAGCGCGAGGCAGTGAGAGTGCGCAGCATCCGGTACGCCAGCACGCAACCGAGAGCTGCGTGCAGGAAGCACAGGAGTTCGAGCCACAAGCCGGCGTGGGATCCGCCGAGCAACCAGAACGGCGGATACAACGGGCCGCTCGAAGTCGCCGACAGGGGCTCACCGAGCCGTGCGAAGGAGTTCCAGCCGGTGTGTGCCCCGTGTTGCGCCGCACGCATCGCGGGCACGAGCAACGCATGGTTGACCGCCGCCGCTCGCGCGGGGAGATCCGGGTCGGTGGCACAGGCCAGCGAAGTCGTGCGTTCCTGGCCAAAGAAGATGCCGGGCGCGTGCTGCACGAGTGCGAGCGCGACGAGTGTCATGGCGGCGAGGAAGCCCTCGCGCCGTCCGGTTCCGAAGAGACTCAACCGATCCGATGCCTCAGGCCGCTGGATCGACGCTGAGACCGGCGGCGCTTGAACGGCGCGATCGAGCGACGAGCCAGAAGAGGGCGATGACCGCGAACGCAGTGACGGCGGTCCCGACACCCAGCAGCGGCGCTGCGTAGCGGAACTCGACGCGAACTTCGCCGCTGCCGATCGCGACCCCACGCTGGAACAGGTTGACGCGGTGGATGTCGACGTCCTCACCATCGACTCGCGCGGTCCAGCCATCGAGCATCGAGTCGGCGAGCACCAAGAGGCCCGCCGGACCTCGGTCGACCACCAGATCGATGGCGGTCGGGTCGTCGCGCTGGAACCGAACGCGTCGGGGACTTGCACCGGGCGACTGCAGGTCCGCCGCCGCCAGCGCTGCGCGCGTCCTGGGATCGACGAGAGCCTCGAGTCGGGGGGACAGCTCGGCGGAGGCCAGCACGCGCACGGCGTCGTCGTCGTCGGCCACCTCTCGCAGCGCGTGCACGACGAAGGCTCGCGGCAGTGCGGACGCTCGCTCGTAGATCCAGAACGGCACCGCGCGTGGTCCGATCGTCGTCGGTCCGACACGCGTGCCGGCGTGCGCGAGCTCGGTGTCGCTGACGAGGTAGCGCAGACCGCAGAGGTCGAAGAACGGCAGCGACAGGCGTGGGTCGTCGGGGAACGATCGCGGCCAGTAGTTGCGGATCATCTGACCGGGGCCGTAGATCTCCAGGAAGACGCGGTGGGAGCGGCCGTCGACGAAGGCATAGCTGTTGAGATCGCGCAGTCGCAGCGGGAACAGCAGTCCCGGTGGAAGGACGAGCGGATCGCGTGCGGTCGGTGCTGCGCGCGCGAGAACCAGTCCACCCGCTTCGCGCAACGCGTCGTTGCGCTCGCGCAGGAAGTCGTGGATCGGCGTCGCGGTCGGATCCCCGACGAGTCGTCGCGTCGGATTGAAGGGGCGAGCGACAAAGACGAGTTCGGCGATCGTGCCGAGGACGGCCAGCCACAGCAGAACTTCGCGGGAACGGCCACGCAGCGCGAGCGATGCCGCGAGGAAGGCGGCGGCCAAGACCGCACCGAGCCCGGTGTGGAATAGACTCTCGCGCAGGCGGCGAGCGGCTGCTGCGATCTGCGTTGCGGGCACCAGTGCTTCCACCGCAGCCAGGTCGAGTGTCGGTCGACTGGGCGAACGAAATCGCTGCAGTAGGGTCGACTGAACCGATCCGGGATCGGTCAGGGGTTCGATCGCACGTGCTCCGAACGCAACCATCGCGATGCCGATGCAGAGGCCGCACAGCAGCAGCGGGACTCCGGTGCGTTCGCGGCGCGCGAGGACGTCGAAGCCGGCGCCGGCGAGGAACGCGAGAACCAGCGTGAGCGGGGCCAACAAGCGCAGGGGCTGCACGCTCGCGAGCACCGGCAGTCGGTAGGCGAAGGCGAGGAAGGCCGGCGCCAGCGCGAGGATCAGCACCGGGACAGCAGCCAGACCGAGCGCGCGCGCACCCACGGAGTGCTTCTTGGCGAGGCCGGCGAGCATCAACGGCACGCTCAGCGAACCGAGAAACAGCGCATACTCGGTAACCCCGAAGTTGAGCGGGAAGGCGAGGTCGCCGGTGGACGGATCGCGACGCTGCCATGTGAGCAACGCGAGCGGTGCGGTGTGTGCGGGCAGATCGCCGGCACTCGGATGGCCGAAGGGATTCGGAAGCAGGAGGCCGAGGAAGCCGGCGACGTCGAATCCCTGCGTGAGAATCGCCGATGTGGACGGCAGGAGGCGTCGATTCGACTCTGGGAAGAACGCGAACATCGGCGCGAGCTGGAACGCCGCCAATGCGATTCCGAGGGCCGAGCTACCGCTGAACACGAGGAAGGCGGGCAGGAGGTCGCGTCGCCGTTCGCCGTGAACCCACTGCAATGCACCGAGTGTGATCGCGAACGCGGCGGTCAGGAGAATGCTGGCGACCGCGTACGGCGGAAAGCCGGCGAGCAGCGTGAGCGCGATGCCCACGCACAGCGCCAACGCGGCACCGCCTCGGCCGTGCTCACGGGGTTCGAAGATCGCGAGCGTCGCGCCGAGCAACAAGGGCGAGAACGCCAGCGGATCGAAGCGCATGTAGAAGGGCGCGTTCGCGGCCAGCGATCCGCCGAGCTGAAAGACGACGGCACCGAAGACGGCTCCGCGTGCGGATGTCCCGAGCCGTCGGAACAACCGATACGCGAAGATGCCCGCGAACACCCACATCGCGAACGATCGCCAGGCGAGGCCGGCGCGAGGGTCGAGCAACAACAGGCAGAGCGTGTTGATCGGCTGTCCCATCGCGGCGAGGCCGTTCGCGAACAGCGGCGCGCCGAAGCGCGCGTAGGGGTTCCACGTCGGTGCGCGTCCCGCGAACAGTTCGGAGCGCGCCAGCTCGAGCTCGGGAACCACGAGCCCGGGGATCTCCGTCACGTCGTAGTTGCTCGGCACGCTTTCCATCGCCGTGCGCGTCGCGTCGTCGAGCATGGCGGACGCCGGCGGAAAGGCAGCCGGATCCCATGGATGGTAGGTCGCGAGGAATACGAGGGCCGGTGCCAAGATGGCGGCAGGTCCAAGGCACAAGAGCAGTGCGAGGACCAGCGGGCGCACGCGGCAGTCAGGATCGTTCAGCGTCGTGGGCGCGGCCATGAGAGGAGCAGGACGACGGTGAGGCCTGCGATCAGCCCGAGGTAGTTCCAGATCGCGGTTCGGCCGAAGCGGCCGAATCGGAACTCGATCCGGTGATCGCCTGCCGGCACGAACACAGCGCGCGCATAGTGGTCGGCGGGGTAGACGCGGGTCGGTTGTCCGTCGATCGTCGCTGACCAACCTGGGTCGTAGGGATCGGCGAGCCGCAGATAGCCGGCGACGGGTGTCGCGACTTGGACGACGACGACTTCGTCGGCGTGCAACAAGATCTTGGGTTCGACGAGGGTGGGCGAGCGCTCGTTGGGGATCGGGACGGTCGTATCCTCGAGGATGATCTCGCGACGCGGATCGCGATCCCGCGTGCTCAGCGCCTCGAGCCGTCGCGCAGGGTCGGCGATGATCGTCGGGATCTCGACGAAGGTCGCGCGCGGCATCACGCTCGTTCGCTCCAGCAGCACGAACTCTGCGCCGGCGCCCGGCGGCGTCGGCACGGCGCGAACTCCTGTCGGCAAGCGCAGTGCACCGTCGACGGTCAGGTCGCGCGTACGGGCAAGCACGTAGCGGCAGTCGAAGAGGTCGAGAAGAGGATGGTTCAGCGACTCGACCCGCCGCAGCGCGCCGACGCCGGCACCGCCGACGCTGGCGCCGGGTCGGAGCCGACCATCGCTCGCGGGCGAACGCGGCTCGATCGCATCGAAGAACTCCTCGAGCCGTGCCGGCGGCAGGGGGTTGTAGGCCCCGAGGTCTTCGATGCGGTAGTAGCCGGGAAGATTGGGCGGGAAGAGCGCGGTCGCACTGCCGAGGTCCAGCCTCTGCATGCGTGGTCGCGGCAGACCGGTGTCGGCAGCGTTGCGATTGGCTTCGACGACCGGCTCCAGGATCGCCGGCGTGCGCGACACGCGATCGAGCGGCACGGCAACCAAGGTGCCGTGTCCGACGTGCAACAACTCGATCGCCGCGAGAGCGGCCAACCCACGGACTCGCACGCCGCCTCTGGCGAAGGCGAGGAGTGCAATGCAGGCCGACGCGATCAGGAACAGGCGACCGTGGGTGCCGATCGCCGCGGCGAGGTTGTTCTGGGCTTCGAAAGGACGGACATCCATCGCCGCGCGAGCCTGCGCGGCGGTGATTCCGAGCTCCTTCTGCGCCGCTGCGAGTCGTTCCGCCCAGTGTTGACGGAACGCTTCGAGATCACTCGTCATGCCCAGATCGGTCAGGAAGCTCACGCCGCCGACGATCGCCAAGGTCGCGGCGAACAAGAGCGCGACCCAGGGTCGGCGATGTCGCAGCACCTCGTCGGCACCTCGGGCGGCCAGGACCGCGAGCGCCATGGACGCGAGAAAGAGAAAGCGCTTCTGATCGCCCGCTCGCGCACCGGGCAAGAGTCCCGACAGGGTGAGAAAGGGTTCGCGCGCGGTCGCCATCCCGACGCCGACGATCGAGAAGAGCAGGAACACGAGCGTGATGCGATCGAGCCGTCGAAGCGCATGCATCGCGACCAACAGGCTCGCGGTTCCGATCGCGAACGCGGTCTCGGGGTAGTTGAAGCTCGCAGCCTTGTGGTGCGGCAGCGCTTCCAGTGCAGCCCAGGGCGGGCCGCTCTGACCGCCCACGGTGCGGGGATTCGCCCACACGAACCGATCCGGCATCCAGAGCGACTCCAGTTGCACGGGTTCGAGGCCTTCTCGAACGAGACTGCCGAGATCCATCGCGGGTCGCGCGGTCGTCGCCGCAGCCAGGAGCGTGGGGCCCATCTGGGGTGCCGCGAGGACGCCGCCGAGCCCGAGTGCCAACAGCACGCGCGGCCACGGTGCGAAGTCCCGACGCGCCACGGAAGTCGCCAACGCGAACACGATCACGGTTCCGGTGAGTTGCAGGCTCACCGGCGGGAAGCCGCCCGACCACGATGCTCCGAACAACACCGCGGTGATCGCGATCCAGCGCAGACCGGGTAGGGTGCGGTTCTCGGAGCGTTGCCGAAAGGCGTCTTCGATCATCCCGAGCAGCCAGAACAGCGGCACGGCAGCGCTGAGGATGACGTTGTGATGAACCCTCGCCTGGGTCCACAGACCGAGTTCGACCGCCACGAGGCCCACGATCGCTGCCGCATGACTGATTCCGATCCGACGAAGGAACCACCAGGCACCAAGCCCGAAGACGAACAGATGAAGGGCGTACGAAATGCCGTACAGCGCCACCGAGGGCACGGGCAGGAACAGCAGCAGGTTCCAGGGCTGAAAGACCTGCGCCATCTGCGGGACGAAACTCGCGCCGCCGCCGATGTCGCGAGTCCACTGCGGAAGATCGAAGCTGGTCAGCCGATCCTGCAGGACGCGATCCCAAGTCAGCGACTGTCCGAACTTGTCGCCCATCGACCGATTGCCGCGATCGAGTTCGCGGAGATCGATGCTCCCGTCGCCGCGCACTTCGCTGGCGAGTGGTTCATAAACCTCGGGTACGAAGGGCAGCAGCGCGCGAGTGGGAAGTACGCCCTCGCGCAGGAACGCGAGTGCGCAGAGCAGCGCCCAGACCGCTGCTTCGAACCACTGGCGACGGCACGGTCGCGTCGAGTCGGTGGTCACACCCGTACCTTTCGCGATGGGACCGGATCCTCGCCCGGCTCGGTGAAGGGATGACAGCGTCCGATGCGGCGAAGGCTCAACCAAGTGCCGCGCAACACGCCGTGCCGCTCGATGGCCTCGATCGCGTATTGCGAGCAGGTCGGGACGAAACGGCAGGTCGGCGGCTTGAGTGGTGAGAGCCAGCGTCGATAGGCGCGCACCGGCAGGACGAAGACGCGGCGGATCATCGGCGAGGTCGCCGTCCCGAAGGCTTGCCGCCCTGGCCGCGCAGGAGCTTGTTCACCATGTCGCGCAGCTCGGTGCGCACTTCGGTCAGCACGAGCTTCGACTTGCTGGGGCGCGGGATCACGATGAGATCGAAGGCGCCGGGTAGTTCTGGTCGCTCGAGGCGAAACGCCTCCCTGAGGATGCGCTTGATCTTGTTCCGGCGAACCGCGCAACCGTGTTCCTTGCTCACCGCAATGCCGAGCCGATGACCGGCGCTGCGTGGGCGACCGATCACGACGAGCAGCTTGCCGTGTGCCCGAGTGCCGCGTCGATAGACCGCGCGGAAGTCGGACTGTGAGCGCAGCCGCACCGCGCGGGGATGTCCGAAACCGCGGACCGCGAGCGCCGCGTCAGCGGCGGGTCGTCGCGCGTTCGGCATGAGCGACGCGGTCGTCACTGGAGGCCAGCGAAGTCGTGCCGAGGAACTTCTCGAAGTCCGCCCGGGCTTCATCCGTGCGGCCGAGTTGCTCGAGTGCACGGCCGCGATTGTAGTAGTCCGATGAGCGCATCGGATCGAGGGTCAACAGGGCGTCGAGTTGCTCGACCGACCGCGCCGGTTGCCCCTTGCGGAAGTGCATCTCCGCAAGCGCGGAGCGGATGCGCTTCTCCTGGTCGATGAGCTCGGTCAGGACGGCGCGCGAGCGTTGTTCTTCGTTCGGCGCCAGGGTCTCGCGGATCACCTTGTTGTGAACTTCTTGAGACTTGTGATTCTCCGCGAGGCAGGCCTCCCCGTGGCGCACGGCACCTTCGTAGTCGTTCTGCTCCGCAGCGATCTCCATCAGACCTTTGTGCGCGTACCGCTGCAGTTCCTCCCGTTCGAGCAGGGTGCCGTAGGCACGCTTCGCCTTCTCGTGAAACGACCGCGAGCGACCGAGGTGCTCTTTGGCGCGCGCTTCCGCGGCGAGCCGGTCGCTGCCGGCGAGATTCTTGCGTTCCTGCTCCAGGGCGATCGCGGCGGCGCGCCGTTCCTGATCGAGTGCCAACCGCTGCTGCACGGTTGCATAGCCGAGGATGGCTTCCGGCCGATTGTCTTCGAAGCGGCGTTGCTCGAAGGCTTGGTCGAAGAACTTCTCGGCATCGGACAGTTCGACGGGATCTTCGCCGGCGCGCTGGAGATGGCACAGGCCGGAGGTGACGAGCAGTTCGTAGTCGTCGGGCGCGATCGCCAGTCCACGCTGAGCCATGTCGAGCGCTTGCTCGTAGCGATCACCGAGGAAGTAGGTGCCGGCGTTCTGCTTGTAGAAGGCGAGACGGTCTCGTTCGTCACGGCTGCGACCGCCGAGGATGTCACACCCCATCGAGGCGAGAGCGAGGATTGCGCACAGCGCGAAGCGGAACGTCGGAAGCATCGAGTCCTCGTGCGGTCGGGGCCGGCGGGCGACCGGCATGGGGAAAGGATTGGACACGAGGTCTGCCGAGGTCTCAAGCCCGGACTCCTCGTGAACCGCGTCGCGAGATCGCCGCAGGTCGATGTCAGGCAAGGAGCTGCGTCGGTCGACCACCGAAGCGTAGCCCTAGCCCGGATGATTCGTGAACGTCGTCGCGAGATCGACACAGGTCGATGCCCGGCAAGGAGCTACGACGGTCGACGACCGAAGCGTAGCTGTAGCTACGCTGCCAGGGAGGCGCGGACGTAGTGACTCGGCCGAGCGCGAGTCGCAGCGATCGCAGCGGACGTTCATGAACCGTTGGGGCAAGGTTCGGCGCGAGAGAGTGCCCGCGTCGAGTCGAGGAGGATCAGGGTCTCGGCGTGCGCAGTGTGCGGAAAGAGGTCGACCATTGCGGCTCGGCGGGGGCGATAGCCGGCCGCCAAGACCGGCTGGAGGTCGCGCGCTTGCGCTTGTGCCGAACAGGCGACGTAGAGGATTCGGGTCGGTCGCCAGGCGAGCAGGCGCGCGACTCCCGCCGCTTCCAGACCCTTACGAGGCGGATCGACGATCACCAGATCGACCGGACCCGACAGTGTGGAGTTCGCGAAGGGTGCGGACTCGACATGGACCACGTTCGCCGGCGAGAGCGCGGCGTTGTGTCGCGCATCGGCGACCGCGGTGCGTGACGACTCCACGACCGTGACCTCCTTGGCGCCGGCGGCTGCGAGCAGACTTGCGAATGCACCCACACCGCCGTAGCCGTCGATGACGCGGAGCCCTCGTACCTCGCCCAGAAGGTCCATCGCCCTGCGATAGAGAATGCGCTCCGCCTCCGCGTGGTTCTGCCAGAAACTGCCGAACGAGACGCGCAATCGCTGGCCTGCCAACTCGGCGAACTGATAGTCGCGGCCGAGCAACGGCACGTGCCGATCGCCGAGCAGCGTGTTGTCGACCTCGTCGCGAAGACTGCGCACCACGCCGACGCACTGGAGCGGACGACCACGACGGTCGCGCAGACCTCGCACGCTCTCGCCGAGTTCCTGCGCGAGCCGTGCACCGGCTGGAAAGCGGCCGCCTCGCGTGGTCACCCCGAGCAGGAGCTCTCGCGTGCCCGGAAGGATGCGGGCGTGGAAGGCGCGCAGCGCACCCTCGGCGGCTTCGCGCTGCGCGACTGGAAGGCGTAGGTCGCGGAACAACTGCTGCGCGCGCAGTGCCAGCCGCGTCAATGCGCCGTCTTGGAGTCGACACTCGGTGATCGGGACGAGTTCGTGCGAGCCGCGCGCATACATTCCCAAGCTGGCGCGTCCGGTCCCATCGACGGCGATCGGCCAGGACAACTTGATCCGCGTCTGGAGCGGAGTCGACGGCGGCAACTCGCATTCGAGTTCGATGTCGCCGAGCACCTCGTGCAACACCCTCGCGACGGCATCACGTCGCTGCAGGAGCTGCTGCGGATAGGGTTGATCGAGTCGATCACAGCTGCCGCAGGTTCCGAAGTGCCGGCACTTGGGGCGAGGGGCGGCCGTCGACGTGCTCATGCTTCGGGGCCTTCCCCGAAGCGATCGATCAAGCGCGCGGCTTCGGCGCGGTGGCCGTTCGCGATGTCGAGTTCGCCCATCGCCTCGCAGGACTCTGCCAGGGATTCCAGGGTATGCGCCAGCTCGCGCTGTGCGTGCTGATCGTCCGGCGACTCGGACGCGAGGCGACGGCGCCGTCGCAGGGCCCGAGTCAGGAACTCGCGAGCTTCGTTGGGTCGCCCGAGCTCGAGCTGCAACTCACCGAGTGCTTCGAGGCACTCCGTCTCCGGGAGGAAGTACGGCGCGGGATCGCTCGCGGACTCGATCAGCTCGCTGATGCCTTCGAGGGCGCGCCGCATGTGCTTCTCCGCGGCCTGGTGCTCGCCGACCTCGCGCAGGGTGTCACCCAAGGCGCGGTCGATCTGTGCGGCGAGGCTGCGGACGCCGGGGTCCTTCGGCACCAGTCGCGCGGTGCGCGCAATGTGTTCCTTGGCCGCGATCAGCTCGTCGTGTGCCAGGTGCGGCGTCCCGTTCTGCATGAGGGAGCTGGCGAGGTTCAGTCGAGCGTTGGCGACTCTCGTGCGGTACTCGACGCTCTCAGGATCGGTCGCCGAGAGCCGCTCTTCCATGCCGAGCGCAATACGGCCGTGTTCGATGGCGCGCTCGAATTCACCGCCGCGTTCATAGAGCGCGGCGAGGGAATCGTGGGTCGCCGCGAGTGCGGCAATCGCGTCGCGGTCGTCGCGGTCGAGTTCGCTGAGTCGCTCGTCGAGTGCGAGCGCGGCACGGTGCTGTTCGATGGCGCGTTGAGGTTCGTTGCGGTCGGCGTACGCTGCGGCCAACTCGGTGTGGAACGCGGCCAGGTCCCCGAGCAGACCGCGATCCTTGGGACGGCGTCGCAGTTCGCGCCCTAGCATTTCGAGCCCGGCACGCGCCTCGCGTTCGGCTTCGTCATCGCTGTCGAGCGCGAGCAGGACGAGCGCGACGCAGAGATGACAGTGCGCGGCATTCGCCTTCCAGCGCGGTTCCGCGGGATCCAGGGCGATCAGTCGACCGTCGGTCTCGAGTGCCGAGCGATAGACGGCGAGGGCCTCCTTGAGTCGGCGTTGGTCTTCGAGCGCGTAGCCGAGCACGAGCTGTCCGTCTGCGAGGCGGAAGCACAGATCGAGATCGTTCGGTCGTTCCGCCGCCACCTCGCCGAGTATGCCGAGCATCGCGCGGAAATGGGTCAGCGCCGTCTCCGGATCGTTGAGGTCCATCGACAGCTCGGCGACGTCGCGATGCGCGTCTGCGAGCTGATTCCGCCGCTCGACCGTCGCGTCCGGCCGCGCACAGAGCACTTCGCGAGTACGCACGCAAGCTTGGGCGAACTCCAGCGCGCGCGTGCGGTCGTTGGCTCGCACGAAGGCATCGCAAAGATTCTCGAGGTCGATCCCGAGACAGTGCCGCCAGTGCGGATCCTTCGGGTCGTGCCGAACCAGCCACTCATTCAGCGCGCGCGATGCGCCGTGATGGCGAATGGAATCCTCGAGTTGCTCGGCAGCGGCGTAGTGATGGCCGATGGCGTTGTGCGAGAGCGCGAGGTTGGCCTTCGCTCGGGGATCGCGTGGGCGCTGTCGCACGACCTTCTCGGCATACATCAAGGCGGCACGGTAATGGCCGAAGGCTTCGGGGCCGTGTTCGTGGTCGTCGAGGAACACCGCGAGTCGTCCGTGCAGCGCCGTCAGGCGTTCGCAGATGGTCGCCTCGTCCTCGCCGGTGCGCGGAAGGAGTGGTTCGAGCGAGGCGATCGCAGCCTGCCACGCCTCGGTGATCTCTTCGGGTTCCGGCGGGAGATGATCGGGAATCGTCCCCGGTGAGCGGCGCACCGCCTCCTCCGACTGGTGCCGCAACAGGTCGAGCATCCGCGCGCGGCGATCCTCCGCATCGGAAAGGAAGATGCGCCAGCGCGGATCCGCGGTCCGTTCGGATTCCCACGCGCGCGATTCACGAAGGGCCTCGGCGATCAGGTCCGCCGCTGCCGCGGTCAGTTGCTCGGCGAGCAGGGCGTCCACCTCACGGAACAGCGCGAGGAGGAAGCGTTCGCGTGCTTCGAGGTCCTTGGGGCGGCGGCGGTAGGTCGCGCGCGCTTTCTGGTGCGCGCGTTGTGCTTTGTGGAGGTCGTCGTTGGGGCCGGTCATTCCAAAGTCGTGGACACTGCGTCCTCGCGAGGGCGCAGGAAGGGCGGGACGATACCGCGCGCCGCGAGATCGACCGCCGACTTGTCGGTCGGGATCGGGGGTGATTCGGATCCCCGCGGGTCTCGACGACCGGACGGCGGTCGGTTCAATCCTCGCCGGCGGATGCCAAGAGCCGCGCCAGTCGCTCGGGTTCCATTCGGATCTTGTGGGACTTCGTCTGGGTCGCGACCACCTTGCCGGGTGGCAGTCCTTTGGGCTTCTTGACGTTTCTCGCGGCGGTGAAGATGACTTCCTCGGCCGCCGTGCCGCGAACCTTGCTGAAGTGCAGCGCGAGCGTGCCGGCGTCTAGGAGGGTCTCCTGGCTCGCAGCGCGTCCTCGTTCGAGCCGCACGACGACATGGCTGCCGGCATAACCCCGGCCGACGTGGCACCACAGATCGTTGCCGCGGGCCACCTTGATCGAGAGCCGATCGTTCTGCTCGTTGTCGCGACCGACGAGGATCAGGTTGCCGTCGTGGGAGCGGAATCGACGGAAGTTCTCGCCGCGCGTGATCTTGGTGAGCTTCTGCTTGCGTTGCCGTTCCGCGGGGTCGATCCGCGGCGGCGGCGGCAAGAGGTGCAGTTCCGCGAATCGCGCTCGCAGACGGAGGGCAGCCTCTTCGTCGTCGACGTGGTCACGCTGGAGGGTGGCAAGCTCGTTCGCGAATTCCGCCAGCCTTGCGGCTCTCGCATCGAGCTCCTCGAGCTGGCGCTCGGTGACGCTCCTGGATGCCTCGAGTCGTCGCGCCTTGTCGTAGATTCGCTGCGCCTGCTCGATCGGTGTGCAGGTGAGGTCGCGGGGCACGACGACCTCGCGAGCCGGATCCAGCGGTGCTGGCACGCGGAGTTCGAGCTGGCCCGGAAGCAGCGTATGAGCCATCGCCAGCAGCATGTCGGCGCTCTCGCGCAGCTGCGGCACGGCCTCGATTCCCTGCAACTGAGCGGAGAGACCGCGGCGGCGGTCGGCCTCGCGACGTTGTGCGCGAGCCAGCGCGGTGGCGAGTTCGTCGTGGATCGCGCCCAGTTCGTCGGCACGATCCAAGGCCTGGAAGTGTTCATCGACCCGCGCGAGCAGGGCGGCGGGCGTTTCGGCTTCGAACTGGCGAGCGGAATCGTCCGATCGCCCGGTCGGCGGCGCCGGCTGCCATGGCTTTCCGATCTCGATCTCACGGTCCTTCTGCGTCGGCTTTCGCGACATCGCCACCACGACGTTCTCGCCGTTGCACAACGCCCACAGGCCGCGCGGACCGAAGAGCTCGACGTGCAAGGTCCAGGGCTCGTCCTCGCGGCGGAACTGCAGCGCGAGGGCGCGGCTGCCTCCGACCGCGTCGACGCGGATGAGTCGGGCGTCGGCGAGACGTTGTGCGACCAGATCGGCATGGCCGGAGCCCGTCGTGCGGTGCTTGGGGAAGCGGCGCGCCGTCGTCGTGATGCGGGCGCGCGTTCCACCCGGCGCGATCTGCAGGGTGTACTGCTTCGAGTCGTCGACCAGGTAGAGCAGGAGGTCGTCGCAGTCGGTGAGCCGGACGGCGCTGCGCACGTGGAAGCCCGAGAGAACCGCGGTCAGCGCCCCTGCGATCGCTGCCACATCGAGCGGAGTCAGTCGCAGCTTGCTCACGCGTAGCCGAAGGCTGCGAGTGCCGGGGTGAGTCGCGCCTCGACCTCGGCGAGTTGTCGGGCGTCGAGCATCCGACGCCAGCGTCCGATGCTCGCCCGCGGATCATCGCTCGTGCCGTGCGATGCGAAGAGGGTCTTCGCGTCCTCTGCGAGCCAGCGTTCCACCTCGGGTGACGGGGCCAATCCAAGCGCTGCGAGGATTCTGAGAATCTCCGTCGCTGGATCCTGGACCAACTCTTCGTACCGCACGAGCGGACCGCCGCGATCACGATGCATCGCGTGCATCTGGTGGGTGAGCCGTGCCAGATGATCGCATCGGGTGGTGAAGTCGGCGCCCTGCCACGCCGTCGCCTGCTTCTCCTGGAACGTGTAACTCGAAACCAAGACGTCGCGCAGATCGCGGACGAGGAATACGAGCGTCGTCTTGGGGAAGGCGCGCAGGAGGAATGCGGCGTCGTTGTGGGAATGGATCTTGTCGCCGAAGTAGCGAGTGGTCGCGCCGATCGAGCGGGCGAAGGCCGAGACGTATTCGCGAGCGGCGGCGGCGAACGCGGTCGCGTGCGCTGCCAGATACGCGTGCGGGATCAGTCCGACGGTGGTGAAGCCCTCGCCGTCGTCGATGGCCTGCATCGACGGAGTGCAGGTCAGCAACTCCGCTTTTCGCAGCGCCGCCACCCACGCGGACTCGTTGGTCAACGTGATGTCGGGATGGGCGCCGAGAGCACCGCGCAGGAAGGTCGACCCCGAGCGCGGCGCGCTGAACAAGAACAACAGTTGTTCGGGCATGGACGGTTCGCACCGGGTCGGCGGGGCAGGGGGCGGGCCGCGGCTTCCACCGCGCAGGGCGAGTCCCGGCGGTGACTCCAGCTCGACTCGGCTCGCTTCGACGTCACGACGTCAGTTCGTCTTCAGCTCTTCGACCGGATCGTAGATCCAACGGAAGGCGTGGAAGTCGTATTCGACCAAGCCTTCGGGGAAGAACAGGGAGAGTTCGCGAGCCGCGCTCTCTTGGCTGTCGCTCCCGTGGACCAAGTTGAAGGAACGGCTCATTCCGAAGTCGCCGCGGATCGAACCGCCTTCGCCGTCGAAGCCGAAGGTCTTCCCCATCAGCTTGCGCGCGACGGAGACGGCCTGGATGCCTTCCAGCGCGAGCGCGACGATCGGCGACGAGGTCATGAACTTGACCAGGCCGGGGTAGAATGATCGCTCACGGTGAGCTTCGTAGTGCTTCGCCGCGAGCTCCGGCGTCATCCACATGAACTTCATGCCGACGACTTTGAGGCCCTTGTCTTCGAAGCGAGCGAGAATCTTGCCGATGAGGCCGCGCTGTACGGCGTCGGGCTTGAGCAGGATGAGGGTGCGTTCCATGGCGGAGGGTGAGGAGTTGGTTGGGGCAGACGAAATGTTGGCAGCGCCGCCGGGTCGAACCGAAGTCCTTCGGACGATGCTGTGGGGGCGAGGATGATAGCTCGCGGTCGTGCGGGATCCCTCATGCCGGTTCCGATGGGATTCGGGCTCCTCGTCTTGGTCGGGGCCCTTGCCGCATGCGGGTCGACGGCGAACCAGGTTCGGCAAGCGCGCGCCGATGTCGTGCGCTCACGGCAGGACCGTTTCACTCGCGATCTCCGTGCCGACCTCGCGGAGAGCCTCGCACGTGCGCAGGCGCTGGAGGCCGAGCTGGCGGACGCGGATCTTCGTCGAGCTACGGTGGCCACCCGCCGCGAGGAAGCCGCGGTCAGGCTCTCGACGAGCCTCGCGCAGGTGTCCGCGCTGGAGGAGGACCTCGCGCAGGCCGAGTCGCGTCAGGCCGCAATCTCCGCGCGGCTGGCAGAACTCGCCGCGCTCGAGGGTCAAGCAGCGGAGCTTGCTGCACGGATCGAAGGCGCGAACACCAAGCGAGCGGCTCTTCTTGCCGAACTCGACGCGGCGAACGTCGAACTCGCGGGAGTGGAAGCGCAGGTGGCTACCGGCCGCGCAGAGTTGCAGGCCCGACTGCTCGCTGCGCGGACTTGGCTCGAGCGGCTCAGCGAGGCCTTGGCGTGGACGATGCCGCCGGGCACTCCGCCGCCGAGTCCGCCCGAGCCGGTCAGCGAACCGCCGCCCACCAAGGCCGCGAGCGACGGCAAGTAGGGTGACGTCGCCGCCGTGTCGGCGGTGGCTCGGCGCGAGTTGCGGCCGCAGCAGGCGTTCTCGAGCGCTCTGGGTCAGCGCTCGCGACGCAAGGTTGACAGCGCCATCGATGCAGCTCTCTCGCCGATGGCGAGGGTCGTGTCGGCTTCGAGCACCACGCACAGATCGGTCCACAGTGCGACTCGGACCAGGCGCACGACCTTGCCCGCGGCGTCGGTCAAGCGGAGCTGAGCGACCTGCTCGAAGCCGTCGCGAGGTCCGGTCCACGGCAGCGTCGTTTCGGCCCTGAGCCCCGAGCGACCGAAGGAACTCTGCAAGAGACGGTCGGCAGCGGCGCGACTCCAAGTGCTCATGCCGGCCGGTGGTCCCAGCCCTCGGAGGCGAAACGTCGGGTTCTCCAGAGGGCAGCACCAAGCGGCGTCGAAGCGTGCGAAACCACCAGCCAGTCGCGCGAGGAAGCCGGCGGGCGCCTCGAAGCGCACGCCACTTGGGACGTCGTGGAAGTTGCCGCCTTCGACCCGCGCCGTGAAATGCTGCGATTCGATCGCCGTCGCGATCGACTCCGGATCGCGCGTCGCGTCCAGGAGTCGAAAGCCCGCAAAGAGCCGGTCAATCGAAGGACCGAGCGCTTCGACGTCGCTCTCCGCACCCCGCGTCGTGAACAGATAGCCGACTCGACCGTGCGACAGGAAGCCGATCTCGGCGCGGCGGCCGAGTTCGTCGAGCGGCATTCTGGCGCGGGCGCCATCCAGCGCCGCGGGGGCGGCGAGATCAGGCGCGGTCGGCCGCAGGGACGGCGGCAACCACGCTTCGATCAGGGGTGTGCCGTCGATGCGGCTCGAGTCCAAGAAGCCCTGCAACACTGCGGCCGCGGGCTCGGCGCGCCGGGCCAAGTGGAGCGACAAGGTCATGGCGACGTCCCGATCGAGGGACCAGCAGGTGAGTGCTTCGTAGGAACCCGCGGTCGCTGCTGGCTCGGGCACGAGCAGCCAGTCGGAGTCGGCCTCCAGGCGGTAGTTGCACGCCCGGCAGGTGGCTGCGAAGGACGGGGAAGTCGGCAGAGCCGTCGTCGTCGCGGGATCGCAACCGGCGAGGTGCGCCGCGTCGACCGCGATGGCCAACACCAGTCGTGGAAGTGCGCTCGCTGAGCCCGGCGTGCGATCTGTCGCAGGCGCGACCAGCAGGATCAGCGACTCCGTCGCCGACTGTTGCTGCACGTCGCAGCGCGTCGAAGCCTCGACGCGCGCGATGCGGTACTCGCGACGGACCGTGCTGTCGACGAGCTTGGTTCGTCGGTGCAAGGTTGCTGCGCCGCGGAACGCGTGTTCCAGTCGGGTGCGCAGACTGTCGCGCGAACTGGGATACATGCCCGTGCACAGCCGATCGATCGCGGGGAGGTCGCGAGCGTTGAAGGCAGCGTCGAAGCGCTCGATGAGATCCGAGACCTGGGCGGCCGTCGGCGGCGTCGATTGCGTCCATGCCGAAGCGGTCAGGCTCAGCGCGACGAGGGTACCGGCCAGGCGCCGCGTGCGGTCGAAGTCCGCGAACCGGGGATGGCTCATTCGCCTCGACCTCCGAGTCCCTCGGCCAGGACCAGCAGACCGTCGAGCGGCATCAGATCCAGATCGGAGTCCGGCCGGTCGATGCGAGGCGCGCGCAACTCTCGAGACACCTGCGCGTGGAGTGTCGACGGCGCCGGGCTCGACGACGCCAGATCCGCCAGGATCTTGGCCCGCGTCGGCGGGGTCTCTCCGCCTCGGAGAAAGAATGCCGAGAGACCGAAGAGCAATCCCGCCGCGGCGAACAGCCAGCGCCGGGACATGCCTCTGGCGCGCGGTCGCGATGCCGGAGAGAGGTTTCGCGGACGGCGGGTGTGGGGGACTGGGTTGGGTGAGAGTTCGTGCCGTGTCGAGTCGGCCGACAGGGCAGCGAGCGTTCGCTCCACGAAGTCCGTCGAAATGCGCGGGGGCGTGTACTCGGCGAGGAGGCGCTCCAGCGTTGCGTCGTCCAACTCGCGGTGGCGTGGGCGCCGACGGTCGCGCAGCACGCGATCCAAGGTGGACTCGACGAACTCCTCGCTCGGTTCCGGCGCCTGGTAGGCGTTCAGCAGCCGCTGCGGGATCGATGCATCGAGTAGGACAGGGTCCTCGAGTTGGTCGACGTCCTTCGCGATGCGCTCACGATCTTCGCGAATTCGCGCCAGAGTGCGCGCGACGAAGTCGCTGGAGACGGGGATCGGCGAAGTGGCCGAGAAGTCCTCGGGGCGGAAGTCGTCGTCCATGTCGTCGAGGCGGAAATCGTTCACGTGCTGGACCCCACGTAGCGTGACAGACGGTCCCGCAGCGCTTCCTTCGCGCGGTGCAGGCGAGACTTGACCGTCCCTTCCGAGACCCCGGTCACCTCGGCGATCTCGGCGTAATCCAGGCCCTCATACTCGCGCAGGACGAAAGTCAGGCGCTGGTCGGGCCCCAGAGTCGCGAGGGCCTCTTCGATCTTCGTCCCCAGTTCCGTGTTCTCGATGTCTTCGATGGGCTGTGATCCGTGGCCGTCCTCCACGTCCATCGAGCGATCTCCATCCTCGTCGCTCACCGTCATCGAGATCGCCGGCAGTCGACGGCGCTTCAGGAAGTCGAAACAGTGATTCCGCACGAAGGTGTAGATCCACGTGGTGAACTTCACACCCCGCTCGGGGTCGAAACGCTCGATGGCACGGAAGATCTTGACGAACACTTCCTGCGCCAGGTCCTCCACGTCCGCGCGGAAACGCGAGCCCACGAAGCGATAGACGGTGGCGATCACGGGCCGATGCAGGGACTCGAGGATCGAACGCATCGCGTCTTCGTCGCCGCGCTGCGCACTCGCCACGATCTTTGGATCGATATCGTTCACGCTGGTCTTCTGGAGAAGGCGCGAGATTCGAGCGCCCGGCACCCGAGTTCCTCGATTTTCGCGGCGGGCCCGGGCGACCGTGCCCGCGTTCAGAGGTGGTACTTGATCAGATCCGGGTCGTCCGCGGAGTCCCCGAGCAGTTCGGTGACGAATTTTGCGTCGATCCGAAGTTCCTGGCCGGTCAGCTCCGCGGCGCGGAAGGAGATGTCCTCCAGCAGCAGTTCCAGCACGGTGTACAGGCGGCGCGCACCGATGTCCTGGAGTTGCTTGTTCTGCCGGAAGGCCAATGCCGCGATGCGCTCGAGTCCGTCTCGGGTGAACTCGATGCTGACCTTCTCGGTCGAGAACAGCGCTTGGTATTGGCGCACGAGACTGTTGCGCGGCTCGGTCAGGATGCGGACGAAGTCGGCTTCCGTGAGCGGACGCAGCGCGACACGCACCGGGAAGCGTCCCTGGAGCTCCGGGATCAGTTCGCTCGGTTTGTGGAAGTGGAACGCACCGGCGGCGATGAACAGGATGTGATCGGTGCGCACGTGGCCGTAGCGGGTGTAGACGTCGCAGCCTTCGACCACCGACAGCAGGTCGCGCTGCACGCCCTCGCGCGAGACGTCCGGACCATCGCCGCCGCCGGCGCCGACGATCTTGTCGACTTCGTCGACGAAGATGATCCCGTCGTTCTCGGCTCGATCGAGCGCTTCGGTGTTGATGCGGTCTTCGTCGAGCAGCTTCTCGGCTTCCTCGTCTTCGACGAGCTTTCTCGCCTCAGCGATCGTCAATCGACGTTGCTTCGTGCGCACCGAAGGCGCCTTCCCCCAGACCTCCTGTAGGGCGCGCGCGTCGATCCCCATCGCATCGTTGCCCTGCGGCCCCATGATGTTGAGCGTCGGGGTCCGGCGGTCGATCAGCTCGAGCTCCACGAGTTCCGCTTCGAGTTCACCGGCGCCGAAGGCCAGAACGAGCGCCTCGCGTTCGCCGCGCTGCTCGTCGCTCTCGGTGGTCATGCGCTCGAACTCCTCGAGGCTCGGCGGTCGCCACAGCCGCCCCGATTCGACCATCGCGCGGAGTTTCGCTGGATCGGTGAGCCCGCGTTGCCGCAGCAGGGCGTCGAGAATCCGCTCGCCGGCTCGCTGACGGGCGACGTCGGCGACCTTCTGGGCGTGCTCCCGTCGCACCATCGCGATCGAGTTCTCGACCAGATCGCGCACCATCGACTCGACGTCGCGCCCGTGGTAGCCGACCTCGCTGTACTTGGTCGCTTCGACTTTCACGAACGGCGCTCGGGCCAAGGATGCCAGCCGTCGAGCGATCTCGGTCTTGCCGACGCCGGTCGGGCCGATCAGGAGGATGTTCTTCGGGTACACGTCCGCAGCCAGGTCGCGACCGAGCTGTCGCCGGCGCCAACGGTTGCGGAGTGCCACGGCGACCGCGCGTTTGGCGCGGTCCTGCCCGACGACGTATTCGTCGAGCCGAGCGAGGATCTCCGGTGGTGTGAGGCTGATGGGGGTGAAGAGGCTGTCGTCGGTCACGGGAATGCGGGGTGGAGGGGCCGAGGATGCTACTGCGGGTGTTCCCGACCGTGCGCCGCAGATCGGTGACCCTCCGGCCGTGGCAGTCCGGAGGATGCGCGTCCGAAGGATGCGCGAACGCCGTGGCGAGATCGCCGCAGGTCGACGACCGAAGCGTAGCCTTGGCTACCTTGCCAGGGTGGAGCCGACGTGGCGACACGGCCGGGCCGGGGTTGCAGCGATCGCCGCAGACGTTCACGCATGAGCCGGGCTAAGCTTCGGCATGCGCTGGCTCGTCCTGGTGGGTGCTTGGCTCGTGTCCGCAGCGAGCGGGGCGGCGCAGACGATTGCGCTCGAACCCGCACAGGCGGCGGCCAAGGTCGAAGCGCTCGGTGGGAAGACCTATTCCGATGCCCAAGGGACGGTTCGCATCGTCGACTTGGCTCGACCGTCGGTCGGTGACTCCGATCTGGATCTGCTCTCGGCATTTCCTGGGCTTCGAAGTTTGGATCTCGATGGTTCGGCGGTCACCGATGCCGGTCTCCTCCGACTGAGCAGCTTGCCGATGCTCGAGGAACTGTCGCTGCGGCGGACTGCGGTGACTCCCGCGGCGGTTGCGGAGTTTCGCCGACAGTTCCCGCACGTCGGCCGAGTGGTGCTGTCTTTGGGGGCCCAGCCGAGGAAGTGGGCGTTGGCTGCCGCGATGATCCTGCCCCTTGGTCTGGGCCTGGCATTGGTGCGATTGAGTTGGCGGCGGCGGGAGCAACTCTCGGGATTCCTGTTCGCCCGCGGAGTTGCTCTGGGTGCGGTGATCGCCCTCGCATCGCTCGCGATGGTGCTCGTGGCCGGCGCACAGGCGCTCGGCTACGAGGTCACGATCGCGAAGCTGTTCGATTGAGTCCGCGCGTGCCGCTGAATGCGGGGCAGGCGATCAGAAGAACTCGGTCACCGTCACACTCCGCGAGTAGGTTCCGGTCGTCGCATCGCGATCGGAACTGTTCGCTACGCGCGCGGCCGGGATCGGCAGCACACCGAGCGGGGGGATCGTGAGCATCGAGCCGTCACTGAAGGTGGCGTCGCCGCTTTGGGCGCCGGGCGCGCCGGAGACGACTTGCAACGCGAAACGCTGACCGGCGGCGATCACGCTCGGCAAGGACAACGCGCCGTTCCAGTCGCCGTTCACGTCGTTCGCGCCCGGCAGAGTCACGGCGACGTCCAGGGTCGGATGCAGAACGCAGGCAGGGTTGAGCGGCCACGGCAGACTCTGGACGCCGAGACCGATCACCAGCGCGCTGGTCGCCGGATTCAGCACCGAACTCGGAACCCCGTCGCGGGAGTCGATCTCGAGTTGCAGCGAGCCGTCGAGGAAGCGAGTCGCGGTGAAGCGTGCGCTCGCGGCGATCGACTGACCGGGCGCCGGGCAGCCGTTGCCGAAGCGGTAGCCCGGCTGATCGTTGCGGCCGTCGGTTGCGCTCTCGTGTGCGTCCAGCCAGGCCTGAAAGTTGAGGTCTGGGCCACGTTGCGTCTGATTGCCTTGGACGACTACGTCCACCAGGAGCGGGGCCGTACCCGAGTAGGCGAAGGGTCGCGAATAGGGGATACGGAACTCGAACGTGGGGGCCGGATCCGTGACCGGGCGGGTCGTCGCGGGGAAACTCACCATCGCTCGTGGGAGAACCGCCACCGAGTTGCTGCCGAGGTTGTTGGCAAAGGTGGTGGAAGCGGCGATCGGCGAGTTCGCCGAGTCCGCGAGCACGATCTGGAGATCGACGTCGAAGTTGGCGATCGGCGAGCGAACACCGAGCGCGTCTGCGCGATACGCATGTCCGGTGATCATCCGCGGCGTCGCGCCCAGGTCGGCGTGGATCTGCTGGAAGCGTCCGTTGGCTCGGCCGAGCGGGAAGGGTGAACTCGTATTCCCTTCGAAGAGGGCGCGCTGCGAGGGGCTGACGAGGTTCTGCGCGCAGAGCCCGGAAGACAAGAAGACGAGGCTGGCCGCGATGCGGCGAGTTCGGCTGCGATTCATGGGGGTCGTTGGGTATCGATGCGGACGGTCGCTCGAGTTGGGTGCGCGCGAACCGTCCCTCCCGCGCGCGTCGTCTGGGCGACGGAGCCGGCGAAAACGCACGGGGGTTGTCAGCGAGTTGAATCGGTCCGGCGCGGCAGTATGGTCCCCGCCTCGCCGTGGGGGCTCTGCAGCACTACGGCGCGCTCTTTGTGGCGCCATGACCAAGGGACCCTGGACCTCGGGCAGTGATGCGATCGGTGCAGCGTTGACGCTCGCCGTCGCCGTCGCCCTGTTCGGGTATCTCGGTCATCGCCTCGATCTCGTCCTCGAATCGTCTCCGCTCGTCTTGCTGATCGGCACGGCTCTCGGTGCCTTCGGTGGTTTTCTGCACGTCTTGCGCGTGCTCGCGCCGGACATCCATGTGTTCGGGTCGCGACTCGGAAAGCGCCCAGGGCCGAGCGCGGGGAAGTCCCGTTCGCGCGACGCTGTGAGCCCTTCCGGCGCCGGCGACGCTCCGGCCACCGGACCCTCCTCGACGCCGAACGCCGGGTCGAACAGACCCGGCGAGACAGTCGACGCGAAACTCGACCAGAAGCTCGACCAGAAGCTCGACCAGAAACTCGACGAGAACGACGCGATCGAGTGATCAGAACGCCCCGCCCAAAGCGACCGCTCGCATTTCCCTTCCTCTCCCCCTCTCGCCAACTCCGCCTCGGTCCAGC
>JBFXDD010000035.1:0-2272 GCA_050181465.1 Planctomycetota bacterium | reverse complement strand
CTCGACCAGAAGCTCGACCAGAAACTCGACGAGAACGACGCGATCGAGTGATCAGAACGCCCCGCCCAAAGCGACCGCTCGCATTTCCCTTCCTCTCCCCCTCTCGCCAACTCCGCCTCGGTCCAGCACCTGGCCACCTCCCTTTCCGTCGCGATGAACCCGAACCCTTCGCCGGCAGCGCAGCCCAACGGACGCGCCGCGCTCGAAGGGGTGCGCCTCCGTGTGGTCGCGCCGGGTCTGCTCGCGGCGGCGGTCGGCGTGATCCTCGGCCTCGCCGGAGTTCTCGAGTTCTCCCCGGAGGTGGCGACGGGAGCCTACGTCGCTCTGGGAGCGAGTCTGGCCGGGTTGACCGGCATGTTGGGAGCGAGTCTGAAAGTCGCGGCCACGCGGCGTCCGTCGACCGACCCGCTCGCGGCGAACGCACTCCAAGCCGCGCTTCTCGGCGACTTCGTCCTGCAGGTGCTCACGGTTGGCATCGGTGCCACCGCGCTGCATTTGAGCGGAATGAAATTCCCGATCGTCGCCGGCTTTGGCGTCGCCTTCGCTGCGGTGGCACTCGTGCACCAGGCGGGTTCCTCACTGATTCTCGCCAGGGCGCTCTCGGCTCGCAGTCGTGAGTCCGCCCAGGTCACGCCGCGATCGCCCTCCGCACCGATTCCCTCCGTTTCCGACTCCCCCTCCGCGAACCTCGAAACCGACGCATGATCGAGACCGTCCGAACGCTGCGCGCGCTGGTGCTGGCCGCTTTCTGCTGGCTGGCGATGGTGGGGGTCGTGGTGGGCCAGGATGCCGGTGCCGGGAGCGGGCAGCCCCAAGGCGGGGACCACGCTGCGGGCACGATGCAGATGGACAATGAGTCCTTCTTCGTGCGCCAGTACGAGCACCTCGTGCCGCACCCCGTCGGCGCACACCATGCTTCGGAGCCGTCCGGAACTGCGGTCGACCACGGCCCTTCGACGTTCACGTTCTACAACGTGAATCTCGCGCAGGTCATCGCGATCGGGCTCATGCTCGTCGTGTTCGGCGCGGTGATGTTGAGCTTCCGCAACCCTGGCCAGCCGGGTTGGTTCGTGCGGGTCTTCCGCGGCTTCTGCAAGTGGGTTCGCGACGAGATGGTGGTGAAGGTGATGGGTGAGGAGGAGGGCCGGCAGTTCACGCCGTTCTTCCTCTACCTGTTCTTCTTCATCGCCTTCATGAACCTGCTGGGGCTGATCCCGGTGGTTGGGATCACGGCGACGGCTTGCGTGTATGTGACGGCCGCGATGGCGCTGGTGACCTTCCTGATGATGGTCGTCGGCGGCATGATGAAGCAGGGCGTCGTCGACTTCTGGAAGCACCTCTTGCCGCACGGGCTGCCCGCCTGGCTCGTGCCGCTGATGATCGTGCTCGAGTTGATCGGGCTCTTCGTGAAGCCCTTCGCGCTGACCATTCGACTGTTCGCGAACATGCTCGCAGGTCACTTGGTCATCTACAGCTTCATCGGGATGATCTTCCTCTTCGCGAAGATGATGAACATGGGCCCAGTCGCCTACACGACGGCCGCCTTCTCGGTCGGCATGGGCGTGTTCATCAGCATCATCGAGGCCTTCGTGGCCCTGTTGCAGGCCTACATCTTCACTTTCCTCAGCATCGTCTTCGTCCAGCAAGCTCGCCACCCGGCGCACTGATTCCAACGCAGACTTCAACCCTGATTCCATCAGGCACGACCGGGTCCACGCCGCACTGGCGCGAATCGCTGCAATCGACTTCTTCCCCTTCCCTCACCCAGATTCCCCCATAAAGGAGATCCTGATGCTTTCCTTGATCCTCGCTTCCGCTGGCATCGGTGCCGGCATCGCCGCCGGCGGCTCCGTGATCGGCGCCGGCATCGGCATCGGCCAGATCGGCAACGCTGCCGGTAACGGCATCGCGCGTCAGCCCGAGGCCGGCGAGGCCATCCGTGGCAACGCCCTCCTCCTCGCCGCGCTCGTGGAAGGTGTTGCCTTCTTCGGCGTCGTCGTCGGCCTCCTGTTGTCCTTCAAGGCGACGGCCTGATCGTCATGGCGCTCGCGCTGACTTTTCTCCCGGCCGAAGGGGGCGGTTTCAATCCCTTCGAGTTCACTCCGGGTGCCGCGTTCTGGACGATCCTCATCTTCGTCCTGGCGCTGGTGCCGATGTGGAAGTTCGTCTTCGGCCCGATCACCAAGGCGCTCGACGCCCGGGATCGTCAGGTCGACGACAAGCTGGCCGCGGCCGATCGCGCGCGGCGCGACGCCGAGGAGCAGATGAAGGC
>JBFXDD010000034.1:17895-44805 GCA_050181465.1 Planctomycetota bacterium | reverse complement strand
ACGTCGGCATCTTGGGCGCCGAGCGCGTCCCGCCAGATCGGACGGTGCTTGGCACCATCTTCGGGTCGTGCCAGCTCGCGAATCGCCGCGGCCCGCATCCCCATCGCCACACCGCGGTCGAAGCCGCTCGGGCCGTTCTTCGCAACACTCTCGATCAGAGTCGCACTCGCCGCGCTGTTGAGCTTGCCGAGTGCTGCCTCGCCCAGGCGTCGCACCATGTCCGGCATCGACTGCGGCTTGTAGACGACATCGTCCTGCCCCACCGCGGCCGCGGACAGGATGCCCAGGACAGTCTCCTCCGACTCGGCCTTCACCGCCGCATCGAGCATCAGCTCGATCTCGCGCGCGGCCGTCAGTACTCCGAGCATGCCCTTCGGAAGCACCTTGGCCTTGCGAGCGATCGAATTCTTGCCCACCTCCGCGCGGCTGCCGACATCGAGCTTGTTCTGTCGCAGAGTCTTCAACCAGGCGTCGAGCCCCTTGCGGACCGTCGCTGCGTCCTGCGCGGCAAGCGGTGCGCCGGCAAGGAGCGTGAGCAGGCACGAAGAAACGATTCTGAGGAATGACTTGCCGAGCATGGAACCGTCGCACAATAGCGATCGAGCGCGGTCGTTGTCGGCCGCAGACCTCCGATGTTCACCGGTCACCCGAGCCGATCGACGAGAACCGCGCGCGCCCTCGTGGTCGACGGCGCATGTCTCACCGCGAAGGATTCGGCGGAAATCCGGCGACTGCGTGCGCTGGGAGCCGACCACGGGCTTTCGGTGCTCGTCTTCGGAGCCCGGACCCGCCCACCCGCCGACGGCAGTTGGCGGTGCTGGCACATCGGGCAGGAATCAGCATTGGACAAGGTGGGTCTGGACCACGCGCTGGCGATGTCCCGCGGATTGCGCGAGCAGTTGCGGCGCGCGCGAGCGAAGGGCGTCACCGTGCGAACCGAGGCCGACGTCGCGACACCGGCGCCCTCTTCGACACAGGAACGGGACGCCGTGCTCGACGCCTGGCTCGCCACGCGCCGTCTGCCACCCATGCAATTCCTCCTGGCGCTCGATGACCTCCGTGCGCCGACACACCCCGCATCGACTCGACGTTGGTTCCGCGTCGAACGCGACGGATCGCTTTGCGGCCTTGCGAGCGCCCGTAGCGACCACAGCACTGGCGGACACACCATCGAGCATCTCGTGCGGGCACCCTGGGCGCCGAACGGCGCCACGGAGTTGCTCGTAGTCGAGATGATCCGAAGTCTGGCGATGGAAGGCTCACGAGAACTGAGCCTCGGACTGTCCCCACTGACCGGCGTCCGCTCGCGACTGCTGCGCGCGATCGCCCGACTCAGCCGCCCAGCCTTCGACTTCGCCGGACTCTCGAGCTTCAAACGGAAGTTCCAGCCGCGGATCCAGCGTCCGAACTGGGTTTGGTATCCGTCAGGCGACTCGCGGACCGGCACCGTGCTCGAAGTGCTGCGCGCGTTCGCCGGCGGCTCACTGCTGCGCTACGCCGCGCGAGCGGTCTCGAGGTGAGTTCGCCGTGATCCCGGCACGTCACCGCCGCGGTCGCTCGGGTCACTTCGTCGGCGGGAACCAGCCAGGTGCGTGCGTGAACAACAGCCAGACGTAGACGACGTAGGCCGCCACGAGCACCACACCCTCGGTCCGGCCAATCCGGCCGCGACGACCGAGTACGGGCAACAAAGCGAGGCTGGCTGCGAACATGACCGGCGTATCGAGTCCCACCACCTGCGGCGACACGGTCTGCGGAGTGATGACACCGGTCAATCCGAGGATCAGGAACACGTTGAAGATGTTCGAGCCAAGGACGTTTCCGACGGAGATCTCCGGCTGCTTTCGGATCGCGGCGACGATCGATGTCACCAACTCCGGTGCGGAAGTGCCGCCCGCGACGATGGTCAGGCCGATCGCGAGTTCGGAGACGCCCAACGATCTCGCGATCGCTGAGGACGAGTCGATCAGGAGTGTCGAACCGTAGACCAGGAGGGCGAGACCTCCGGCTACCAGCAGCAATGCGAACCAGGTTCCATGACCTTCGGTGGGGATCGGGGCTCCGACGGTGTCGAGCTGCTGCACCTGCTCGCTTCCTTCCTCGCGACCGCGTCGAAGACTCGATCCGATCTGCCAGAGGAAGAACACGAGGAACGCACCGCCGACGGCTCGCCCCACCTGCGAGTCGGTTGCCAGCGCCAGCCACGGCGCCGCACCCGCCGCGATGACGATCCAGACCTCGCGCTTCACGGTGGCCATCCGCACGGGAATCGGACAGATCAACGCCGAGATCCCGAGGATGAACGCAATGTTGAATATGTTCGAACCGACGACGTTGCCGACCGCGATGTCGTCTTGACCGTTGGCCGCCGCACTCAGCGAAGTGACCAGCTCGGGTGTCGACGTGCCGAAGCCGACGATCGTCAAGCCGATCACGAAGGACGACAGCCCGAATCGCTTCGCGACCGTGACGGAACCGCGCACGAGCAACTCGGCGCCGGCGGTCAGGAGGAGCAGGGAACCAACCAGTACGCCAAGTTCGGCGATGTTCATGTGAGAGTGCGCGAAGCGTAGCGCACGCACTGCCAATTCACATCCGAGCGCGCAGCGCCGAACCGAGCTTCACCAGTGCTCGGGTGTGAAGGAGCTGCGCGGCGTTCTCGGTGCGCCCCAGTCGCTGCCCGATCTCGGCGAAGGACAATCCCTCGAAGTGGCGAAGCTCGATCGCAAGGCGATCCTCCTCACGCAGCGCGGCCATCGCCTCGCACAGCCGTTCGACCTGTTCTTCCCGCTCAGCATTCTCTGCCGGTGAACCCACGCTCGCGTTGCCGAGCACCGGACGCCAGTCGAGCGACGACGCGAATCGGTCGACCGCGATTTCTCGGCGTCGACGGACACCGTCGCGGATGTTGTTTCGAGCGATCGCTGTCGCCCAGCGCAGGAACTCCTTCTCGTCGCGTGGGCAGCGCTTCTCGAAGTCGGAGACGATCTCGAGGAAGAGCCCCTGCAGGAAGTCGTCCGACTCGGCAGCCTGCCGCGCCTCCGGTCCCATGATCAGACGAATGCGCTGGAGCAGTACCTCGCGATACCGATCGACGATTGCCGCGAGGCTGGCGCCCTCACCCTTCTGCGCGTCACGCACGAGCTCGATCGTGTCGTCGAAGGACTCTGTCATGGTGCGGTGGAAATCGGCGCCTTGCCGCCTCGGCTTGGTTGGTCGGGTCGTCGATCTGGTCGGGCTGGTCGGACTGGTCGGGCGGAGCGGACGCCGCGATCAGGAAGGTACCGCAGGACCCTCGTGAGGCAGTCGTTCGACCGCGGGCACTCGAAGCGCACTCGAACCTCGACGAGAGATGCCGTCGGCAGACCCTCCAGCGCGCGGGGCGCTGGAATCCGTCACCGAAATCGGCGCGGCCGTCAGACGGAGTCATCGAGTCGCGCCACCGCCGCTTGGACCGGATAGCCTGTCGGGGAATGCCCCCTCCTTCGACGAGAAGTGACGGTGCCTGGGAGCTCTTCAACGAGCTCCTTCAGCGCTCGGGTCTCGACGACCCCGGGCTGCTCGAAGACGTGCTGGCAAGGCACCCCGACCATGCCGACGAGCTGCGCGAGATGTGCGCCGACTACCGGCGAAGCGCAGATCTCCTCGCGCGCCTCGGTACCGACGAGGTCGAGCGCGTGCTGTTCGAAGCCGCCGAGGCGGCGCCGTCGATCGAGTCGATCGACCTCGCGGAGCTCTGCCGGCAACACGCAGCCTTGGCCTTCGGCCTTCGGCGGCTGCATGGCGAGGCGACGGCAGGTCGTGCCAGGCTTCGCGCCGTGATGGGCGAGGGACGATTCGCCGAGGGACCGATCGCCGGCCGATTCACTCCTCTGACAGAGCTCGGGCGAGGCGGCATGTCGATCGTCGTCGCGGCGTGGGACAGCCACCTCCGTCGCAAGGTGGCTCTCAAGTGCCTTCGACCGACGATCGCGACCGTCGTCGATCCCGACCGCCTGCGACGCCGTGCCGCGCGGCTGATGCATGAAGCACAGGTGCTCGCACAGCTCGATCACCCGGCCATCGTCCCGGTCTACGATGTCGTGTGCGACCAGTCCGGCTCACCGTTCGTCGCAATGCTGCGCGTCCGTGGTGTCGATCTTCGCACGATCTATCGTCGTTCCTGGCAGCACGACTCGGCATGGCCCCTGCCTCGCGTCGTCGGAACCATCCATCGTGTCTGTGAGGCGCTCGCGTACGCGCACGACAAGGGCGTGCTGCATCGCGATCTGAAGCCCGCCAACGTGATGATCGGATCGTTCGGCGAGACCTACCTCATGGACTGGGGGCTGGCCCGAACCGGGCACGGCGACGAGTCCGTGGCAGCGTCGACTGGGGCGGCCGATCTGCGGAGTGCACTCGATGGCTCGATCTCGATCGTCCAGACCGACCGCGACATCGACGGTGCGGACCTGTCGCGGCGGACGCAGCAAGGAGAGATCGTGGGAACGCCGAGCTACATGTCGCCGGAACAGGCGGACGGCCGAGTCGACGCCGTCGGTCCCCATTCCGACGTGTATGGAATCGGCGCGATGATCTACGAGCTGCTGGCCGGTCACGCGCCGTATGCAAAGCCCGACAGCAGCAGTTCTTCGGAAGAGATCCTCTCCGCTCTTCGCGCCACGGCACCGCCAGCCCTAGCCGCGCTTGCACCCGCGGCTCCGAATGAACTGGTGGCCATCGCAGAGAAGGCGATGGCGCGCGATCCGAGGCGACGCTACGCCTCGATGCGTGATCTCGCGGAGGACCTTCGCGCTTATCTCGAAGGTCGTGTGGTTCACGCGTACCGCACCGGAGCGTTCGCCGAACTCCGCAAGTGGTTTGGACGCCATCGCAGCCTTGCGATCGCATTGCTCGCGCTCATCGCGACTCTCGGTATCTCACTCGTTGCTGTGCTGAATCTGCTTTGGGACAGCCAACGCAGCCTCTACCTCAGCCGGATCGCGCAGGCTTCGACCTCGTTCGAAGCCGGCCGCTTCCGAGAGATGAGGGAAGCTCTGCACGAGACCGTCGAGGAATATCGAGACTGGGAGTGGGGCCACCTTCTCGCGCGATCGGACGACTGCGTATGGGAATCGACGTTGGATGAGGCCACGCAGAAGCGATTGATCGCCGCCAACGATGGCTCCGTGCATGGTCTCGCAGTGTCGCCAGACGGCCGGCTGGTCGCTGCATCGCATCGTGACGGCGCGATCCGACTCCTCGATGCTCGTGACGGCGGTTCGGTGGGAGAACTTCGCCACCTGCGCGGTGTCACCGCCGTCGTGTTCTCCCCGGTCGACCCTCAACAGCTCTTGTCCGCATCGTGGGACCGGACCGTGCGATCGTGGAACCTCGCAGAGAAGCGTGCCATTCGTGAGTGGAAGCACGCAGACGAGGTGTTCGCGCTCGCGATCAGCAGAGACGGCCGGCGAGTATTCTCCGGGTCGAGGGACGGCTGGATTCAGTCGATCGATCCGTCACAGGACAGCTTCACCCGACGCTGGCATTCCCATCGTGG
The DNA here is from genome assembly GCA_050181465.1 of Planctomycetota bacterium. GTDB lineage: Bacteria > Planctomycetota > UBA1135 > UBA1135 > UBA2386 > JACRLW01. The sequence goes on along the minus strand of JBFXDD010000034.1, from coordinate 39,266 downwards.
TCCGGTCACGGCCGTGGCGATCTCGCCTGACGACCGGCACCTGGCGAGTGTCGGCCTCGATCTGACGATCGCCATCTGGAACGCCGACACCGGCGCTCTCGAGCGACGGATCGAACGCTCCGTGTCGCGAGATCGCATCGGCGGTGCCGACGTACTGGTACATGGCCAGCCCATCGGTGGACTCGCGTTTCACGCGACAGGGAAGTTCCTCTTCTCGGCCTCGGAGGACGGCTTCGGGAAGATGTGGGACGTCGAGACGGGTGAGTTGCTCTTCTTCGAGGCGATGGGACATCCCCTCGGCCAATCGGCGGTGAGTCCGGACGGCACGATCCTCGCGATCGGCGGCCAAGACGTCGTGAGGCTACGGAATGCCCAAGATGGACGACCGCTGGAGCCCCTTCGCGGCCACGTGGCGGCGGGTGGATCGATCGCGTTCGGACCCGACAGTTCGCTGATCGTCGCCGGCGCCGTGGACGGGAGCGTGCGTGCGTACCAACGCGCCCGACGTAGCGGCGCATACTTCTTCGACCACCGTCCGCACAAGGTTTGGTCGGTTGCGGTGTCCGACGACGGCTCCACGATCGCAGCGAGCTACGAAGACGGCACCGTGTCGGTGTATCGATCGACCGATCTCGGCCGGTCGCTCTCGTTTCGCGCGCACCGCAGCCGAATCCGCGAAGTCGCGCTCGACGTCACCGGTGGACGCATCGCAACGGCGAGCGACGACCGCACCGTCCGCCTGTTCGACAGCGAGAGCGGCCGTGAACTCGCTCAGCGTTCAGCCCCCGGCCGGCCCAGGATCCGGTGGCGGAATCGCACTCTGGTGATGATCGGCGACGCGGACGCCGCGGTCGTCCTCGACGAACACTCGCTCGCCACTCTTCGCGAACTTCCGCTCGGCGCGGGCGGGGCAACGCTCGCGATCGATGGCCGCGGTCGCATCGCGGTGGGCACGGCATCGGGGTCCGTCAAAGTCTTCGCCGCTCGATCCGGTGAGGTCGTCCGCGAGTTCGTCGCCCACCCGAAATCCGGCGTCTCGGCGCTGTTGTTTCTCGACGACGGGACGCTCGCCTCGTCGGGCACCGACTCCGCCGTCTGCACCTGGTCGCTACCGGAGGGATCGAGGCTCGCGCGCACCCTGGGAATCGGGGCGGTCGGTCTCGCCCAGAGTCCGTCGGGTCGGCGACTCATCGCCTGCCCGATGCGCGATGATCCGCGCGTTCTCCAACGCGACGACCTGAGCACTCTGATCGAACTGGTCGGCCACGAACCCGGGACCTTCTTGTGTGGCGTCGTCTCGCTGGGCGACGGGCGATTCGTCACCGGCGATTCCGCCGGGGCGCTGCGGGTGTGGGGCAACAGTCCGTTGCGGGCGGGGCGCTGAGCCGGGCGGTAGTCCGCCCCGGCTCCGCCTCCCCGGTGCCGCCGGATGCAGCGGGTCCGGATCTCAAGCCGGGACAGCCGGAATGCCGATCTCGAAGCGTGCGATCGCCGGCTCTCGCAGGCGCGCGCTGAGCCCACCGTGAACCACGCGAAAGAGCCGCCGGAGCAACGGAAGTCCGCAGCGAGTCGTCTCTCGCTTCGCGGCCGGATGACCGCTCTGGCAGTGCTGATCGCGCTCGGGGTCGCGCTCGGCCTGGTCGCGCTGCCCCGTGTCGACGAGGCGGCGGCGGCCAAACGGCCGGCGACGGTGCCGGCGACGAGGCCGGAACGCGCGCCGCTGGACGTCGAGGGCTTTCTCGCCTTGCAGGCGCGCCTGGCCGAGGAGCGGCGCCAACGCGTCCAAGGAATGCTCGATCGGATCTGGCCCAATCGCGCGTTCGTCACCATCGGGGTCGAACTCGACCCGCGCTGGACCCGCAGCGAAGAGCGCATCCAGCCGGAGGCGCCGGCCTTGGTCGACGAGCAGCGGAGCCAGGGTGCCGATGGTCGCCAGGAACGTAGCTATGAGCCGTTCAGCGGTGAGCGCACGGTGACGATGCTCGCGCCGGAGATCCGCCGCGTCAGTGCGGCGCTCGTGCTCGACACCGAAGTTGCGCGCGACCCGGCGCAACAGCAACGGATCGTCGACGCGGTCAAGAAGGCGATCGGGCCCGTGCGCGGACAAGACGCCGACGTCGAGGTCCTGGTCGAGTCGCTCGAACCGCGTGCAACTCGCAAGCCGCAGCCGACACCTGCCGCAAGCGATTCGTCGCCCGCGGACTTCACGGCGTTCGGCGCGTCGATCGCACTGGCCGCTCTCGGAATGGCGTGGTACTGGCTACGTCATTCGCGACTCCAACGGGATCGGCAACAGTCACGGACAACGACCCCGGAGCCGACCGCCGAGGAAACGAAGCGCCTACGCCGCGATGCGATCGAAGCAGCGGTGAGTCGCGACCCGGTGCAAGCCGCACGTCTGTTCGAACGCTGGATGGCCGAGGGGCAGACGTGAAGCCGCGCGCGATCTCACCACTTCGGCAGGCCGCGCTCTGTCTGCTCTCCCTCGATCGCAAAGCGGCTGCGGAACTGCTGCGGCACCTCCCGCGCACGCGCGTGGAGGAGATCACGCGCACCATGAAGGAGATGAGTGCGGAGGGCGTGGCACAGGATGACGTCGACTCCGCTTGGGAGGAGTTCGAACGTCGACTTCGCGACGAGAGATCGACGCTGGGTGACGCCGCTGCCGAGGCAGATCTCGTGCTCTCGGCCGCCTTCGAGAGAGGCGAAGCCGAGGCAATCCGCTCCCGAGTGGATGCGCAGCTCAATGCGCGTCGACCGTTTCGCGAACTCGAGTCCCTGGATCCCAAGGACCTGGCGATGCTCTGCGACGAGGAGCACCCTCAGGTCGCCGCGCTCGTCATCGCGCACCTGCCCACACCGAAGGCCGCTCGAGTACTCGACCTGTGCGTCGAGGACCGACGGGCCGACGTGGTGATGCGGATCGCGCGATTGGGCAACGCACCGGCGGGTGCAGTCGCCGAAGTCGTGCGATCGATGCTCGCGCGAGTGGAGGAGCGGGGGTTGCGCGCAAAGAGCGTCCAGCCGGAGTCGTGGATCGAGGCGACCGGGGACATCTTGGCGTCGTGCGAGAACGCACGTCAGGTGCTCGACAGAATCGCGTCGATCGACGAGGACCTGGCGGGAGAGATTCGCGCCAGGATGTTCGTCTTCGACGACATCGCTCGGCTCGATCGCAACTCGATGCAGTCGTTGCTCGGCGAGGTCGATCCCAAGACCCTGGCGACGGCACTCAAGGTGGCGAGTGCCGAGGTGGAGAGAAACGTCCTCGACAATCTCTCCAAGCGCGCGTCCGGGATGGTCGTGGAGGAACGCGATCTGCTCGGCCCGATCCCGCTGCGGCAGGTCCGCGAGGCGCAGGGTCGAGTGGTCCAGGCGCTTCAGACCCTGGTGGAACGCGGCGAGATTCAGGTCGGCGACCGGTCCGAACCGCTTGTCTGATCGCGACACCGCGAAGGCAGAATCCTGGGTCCCCCGGTTCGTAGCCCGCCGGCCCATGCCGAACGAGCCGGCCGCAGCTAACCTCCGGGACGCCAACATGGCTGCCGACCCCACCGACCAGACGCCTCCCGACTGGGAGGCCTTCTATGCGAACTACCGCAAACCGGGATACGTCCCGGGCTTCGAGATTCTGCAGAAGCTGGGAGGCGGGGCGTTCGGCATCGTGTTCCAAGCCCGCAAGCAGTCGATCGGGAAGGACTACGCGATCAAGTTCCTGAAGCTCGACGAGACCGGGGACGTCCGGAAGGGGGTGTTGGCGGAACTCGACTCGGTGCGTCACTTCGCGCAGGTCGATCATCCGAACCTGGTCGCGATCGAAGACCGCGGGGAAGTCGACGGGATTCCGTATCTGGTGATGAACTTCGCCGGCAGCACGACACTGAAGGACCTGCTGCCTGCCGCAGGTACCGGCGAACGCGAAGAGCTGCGCCGCCTGTTCTTTCAGGTGAGCCGAGGAGTCGCAGCACTCCACGACCATGGGCTCGTTCACTTCGATCTCAAGCCGGGCAACGTCTTCGTGAAAGGCGGCGTGGCGCGCGTCGGCGACTACGGGCTCTCTCGCCTTCTGGCTCACAGTCGGGCGAGTCTGAGCATGGGACGCGGCACCCCCTACTACATGGCGCCCGAGTTGCTCGATCGGCGTGGAGATCAGCGCAGCGATATCTACTCACTCGGGGTAATGCTGTACGAGATCTTGGTCGGCCGCGTGCCCTTTGTGGGCGACAGTGAATGGGAGGTGCTCGAGAAGCATCGTCGGGAGGCACCCGAGTTCCCGTCGACTCTCAGCAGCATCGACCGCGACGTGCTGGCGAGCGCGCTGGCGAAGGATCCATCTGCACGATTCGCGAGCGTCGGTGCGATGTTGACCGCCCTGGGAGTCGCCCCAGCCGGTGTGTTCACGAGTCCATCGGCGTCGCTGCCGTCCCAGCCGTCACAACCACGCCGAATCAGTCCCCAGCAGATCGCAGCCGCGAAGGACAAGCTGCGGCGGGCTGCAAGAGACGCGGGGGACGCAGCACGGATCTACGCACGACACGCCGCCGAACGAGCCCGGAATCACGCGCGACAGACGGTCGAGTCGGCGCGCGCGATGGCGGAGGCTGCCGGCGTCTCCAGCGAGGCGTTGGACCCCGCGCAACTCGATCGCGAGCCGCTTCCGGTCGCGTTGGCACGCTCACACTGGCACGCGTGGCGCGCTCGCTCGGATGCGAAGAAGGCGATGGCTGCTGCGCGGCGACCTCGTCGCCGCGGCGGTCGAATACTCCTGGTCACCGGCTTCGCGATCGCGAGCGCCTTCATGTTGATCCTGGTGCTGGCTGCGCCGCGATCGACGTCGGTCACTTCGTACGCGCGGAATCCGGTCCAAATCACGCCCATTCCGAAGGTCTCGGTCACCAACCAGCTCGATTCCCTGCTCCCCGAGTTTCGCGGCAGTTTCTTGCTCGGACGCCCGGACTGGGCCTCCGCTCGAACGACACGCAAGGACGTCGCGAAGGCTCGCCTGGACTTGCATCTTGCACGCTTCCAAGCCGTGGTCCCCAAGTTCGAAATGGCGTGGGTCGAGGGACGCCAAGGGGAAATCGACTTCCATCGCGTGACCACCGGGTTCCGAGAGAAGATTCCGGAAGGCTTGCTCGACGCGTACGAGCTCGGCGCGCGAAACTCCGTCGACGCGTATCTCCGCTCCGAGTCCGTCGTCGTAGCCAAAGGACCCGCAGCCGACGCCTTGCGCGTCGCGGGTTCCTTCGGCCTCGAAGCCGTCGCGAAGCGACTCCAAGAGCTCGTCGACGGGTCCGCTGACACGGAGTCGGTCGGGCAGCGCGACGCGCTCGAACGGTTCCTCCGCGAGCAGACTGCCTTCGAAGGCATCCCTCCGATGAGGGATGTGACTGGCCAACGACCGGTCACCGCAGAACAACGCGCCGCGCGCGCCGCCCTTTGGCGATGGTTCCTGTGGGAGTTCGCGCGCGACAACGCGATGTTGGAACAGTATCGCAAGCTTCGGGGACTGACCGTCGAACGACGGTGAGTCAGCGCATGGCCGGCTGTGCCGATGGACGCGGGAACACGGCGTGTATCTCCACATTCAGCCCGAACTCGATCGGCATCCCGCCATTCCGCAGGTGTCTCAGCTCGATCGGAAGCGGCATGCCGCACTTGATGGACAAGCCGGTGATTCGGTCGTAGATGCAGGGCGGCGCGGGCGGGGGATCGCCGTCGAAGAGTGGCCCGGCTGCCCTGCGGAGCGAGTCCATGAGGCGGCGAATGTCTTCGGATCGAGGATATCCGCGTTCGTCGAGCGCGATCGAGTGCGTGCCGACCATTTCGAGAACTTGTGAGGGCACCATGCGATCGACTTGGGTCCAGATGTCACTGACCACGTCCCATTGCGACGAGGGGTCCAGACGGTCGAACGACGCCTGCGAGGCAGTCACCGGGTTCGCCGTGAACCCAACTTCGACGACCGCGCCGTGGGGCCGCGGCGCCTGACCCTGTTCGTGACAGCGGCATCCCACCGTCATGAGGACCAACGCCGTGATCGTCGGATATCGAAAGAGGAACGACAGCTTGGAAGTGGAGAGCATGAGAGAGAGCTCGACCTAGCAGATCGCCGGAGCGGGAACTAGCGCGCGGAGCCCGGCGGTCGGAGGCTCTTGGCGCAACGGAAGCCGATGTGGCTGTATGGATAGTCGCGAGGCACTACATAAGGGTGTGTCACACCTTTGGCGGCCACTACCTGGTCATGCCACGCAAGCCCGTGAGCGAGAGTCGTCGCGGTATCCAGTCGACCACCCTCATCGCGCCGGGAGTCCAGCACGCGTCGATCGACCCACTCTCTCGCGTTGCCGAGCGTGTGGTGCAAGCCGAACGGACTCCGGCCATCCGGATGTGAATCGGCGGGAGCGACACCCGCGAGGTACGACTCACGAAGTTCCTCGATCGGGGCTGACTCTCCGACTTCCGAATACCCCACACGCGCGCGTTGGCTGATCGAGTCGGCGTCGAACGTCGCGGACCACGGCAGCACCTGCGCATCGACGCCCGTGGCTGCAAGTCGCCACTCGCGGTCGGTCGGAAGACGCTTGCCCGCCCAAGTCGCGTAGGCAACCGCCGCCGTGCACGTGATCCCGGTGACCGGAAGACGATCCCATTTCGCGTCCCACTGCGTTCGCCATTCGGGAGGCCAGAGGATCGGCGGCTTGGCGTCGGTGGCGAGCACGAAGTCGCGGTACTGCGCGTTGGTGACCTCGTAACGATCGATGAGATAGGCAGCCTGGGGATAGGGCCCCTGCGGCTCCGGAACCAAGAAGGCGATCTGCCCCGCCGAGGGGACGCTCGCCGGACCGATCTCGACCATTCCCTCGCGAACTTCGCTCGGTGTGCGCAACGGCACATCGGGCACGATCACCGGCGCCGTCGGTCTCGTCGCATCGATCGTCAGTTCTGCGAACTGATCGCCATTGCGGAGCGTGACTCGATACAAGCCGGGCTGCAACTTCGAACGACTCGGCACGACACCCAGTCGCCACGCGTCGTCGAAGGTCCAATCGATCGGCCGAATCGCCTGAATCCAGATCTCGGCACCGGCGGTCGAGTTCGGCCCGCCGGCGGAGACGAACGACACTTCGGTCCAAGGTCGTCTCGGCATCTCGATGGCAATTCCGATCGCAACCCCGACCAGCACGAGCCCAAGGGTGATCGCGGGTAGCGGTCGCCACATGAGCCGCTGCGTCACGCGTTGGACGGGTCCGGCGGGACGCAACTCGCTGCCGTTGGGGGTGGACGCGTCGCGCAACGCTGCTGCAAACTCAGCCGCCGTCTGAAATCGCCAATCCGCCCGCTTCGCGAGTGCTCGTTCGCAGATGGCCGCGAGATCCAAAGGGACTCGAGGATTGATCGCGTCGGCGCGCTGCGGCTCGCTGCGCACGATCTTCTCCATGACCTGCTGAGAAGTCGTGCCGTCGAACGGCGGTCGCCCCGTCAGCGCCTGGTAGATCACGACACCGAGCGAATAGATGTCGGTTCTCCCATCGACGGTCGCCTTCAGCGATCGCACCTGCTCCGGACTCATGTAGTACGCGGTGCCGAGTACGACTCCGGTCTTCGTCACTCCCGGTTCATCGAGGAGTCGAGCGAGCCCGAAGTCGATGAGTTTCGGGGCGCCACGTCGATCGATGAGGATGTTCTTCGGCTGGATGTCGCGGTGGATCACGCCGACCGCGTGGGCCGATTCGATCGCCTCGCAGACCTCGGCGAAGAACGCTGCGATCTTTCGACAGGCACCCTCGGTGTCGGGCGCCGGCAAGGTCGGTGTGGGTGCGTCTCGCTCACCGCGACGACCGCGGAACTCGTCGTAGAGGCTATGGCCGGATACGAGCTCCATCGCGAGGTAGCGCAGTCCTTCCGCCTCGCCGACCGCGAAGACCTTGACGATGCGGGGGTCATCGGTCCGCGCAGTCGCCATGGCCTCGACCGAGAAGCGATGGACGGAGTCTGCGGAACGTCCGCGAAGTCCGGTCAGGATCTTGAGCGCGACGTCGCGCCCGAGCGAACGTTGTCGAGCGCGATGTACGACCGCCATTCCGCCGCGACCGATCTCCTCGCCCACGGTGAAGTCGTCGAGCACTCGACCGACGAGAATCGGTGAGTCGGCGTTCGCGGAGCGGAACAAGGATCGAGCGACGCCGACTTCGATACATTGCGTGCGCACGCGCTCGCGATCTTGCTCGGGAACCTGAGCAAGAAAAGAGTCGAGCGACGGCGAGTCCTGCGTATCCGAGACTTTGATCCAGCGCGCGACCCAGACGAGAATCGCTTCGTCATCGTCATCGTGCGTGGAGTCGCCCATCGAGCCCGTCAATCGACACCTCGTCGCCGCAAGGCACGACCAAGCCGGGCCATGGCACGCGCATGGAGAATCTGCGCCGAGTTCGCGCTGCGATGGAGGCGCTCGCCGACCTCCGCGAAGGAAAGACCCTCGAAGTTGCGAAGCGTGATGACTTCGCGCTCCTCGCGTCCCAACGTGAGCATGACGTCGACGAGCAACTCGCGCCGTTCCTCGATGTCTGCGCAAGCGGAGGGGTCGTCGGTGACGACCTGTTGTTCGAGGAGGAAGGTATCGATCGATTCCTCTCGCTTCCGACGCAGCGCGTCGGCGATCCGATTCCGTGCGATCGACACCAGCCACGCCAGGAACGAACCCGTGCCCCGAGGTTCGAAGTCGCCGATGGCGCGATAGGCGTCGACCATCACGATCTGCGCGAAGTCCCCGGTCTCCGCCACGCGACGCGCTTGCGGGCCCATCAAGAGACCGATGCGTTCCGTGAGTCTGGGGAAGTGGATCTCGAAAAGACGATCCATCGCCGCGGCGTCGCCGCCGCGGGCTTCCTCGATCAACAGGCGGGTCTCAGCGGGAGTTTCCATGGCACGGCGACTCCTGCCGGCATCATCCTGGAAACGGGATCGCGAGACGAGCACGCGGAGCAAGCGTCGAGGAACCGGTCGATCCGTCACGAAATCCGGCGGCAGGCGGACGGCTGGGCATGCACCCCGCCTGGCCCGGATGATTCGTGAACGTCGTCGCGAGATCGCCGCAGGTCGATGTCCGGCAAGGAGCTGCGCCGGTCGACGACCGAGACGTAGCCGTAGCCACGCTGCCACGGAGGAGCCGACGTAGCGGCGCTGCCGGGCGCGAGTTGCGGCGATCTCAGCAGACGTCCACGAGTCATCCGGGCCAGCGAGTCTCCCAGGAGTGCGGGGCACCGATTCCTCACGATCGACGAGATACTCTCCTCCACTCTCCGCCAGCTTCGCCAGCCTCACGTCCGCCCCCCGTCACTATGCCCGAGCCCTCGCAACCGCCCCGCGTCGCGGTGGTCATGCCGGCCTACAACGCCGAGAAGACTCTCGAGGCGACGCTGTCCGACATTCCATCCGGCAGCGCCGAACTCCTCATCTTGGGTGACGACTGCAGCCGCGACGACACCTTCGCGCTAGCGCAACGCCTCGGTCTCATCGCCGTCAGGACGCCGCAGAACCGCGGCTACGGCGGCAACCAGAAGATGATCTACAAGGAGGCGCTCGACCGCGGCGCGGACATCGTGGTGATGCTCCACCCCGACAATCAGTACGACGCCAAGCTCGTGCCCTACTTCGTGGGTTTCATCCGAAACGGCACCTGCGACGTGATCCTCGGCAATCGAGTTCGATCGCGGCGCGAGTGCCTCCGCGGCGGCATGCCGTTCTGGAAGTACCTGAGCAACCGGATGCTCACCATCGGCCTCAATCTCGTGTACGGACTCAACTTGGGCGAGTATCACTCCGGCTTCCGGGTCTACCGTCGCGAGGTGCTGGAGACGGTCGACTTCGAATCGAACACCGACGACTTCGGTTTCGACGCCCAGTTCTTGGCTCAGGCGATCGCGCACGGGTTCCGGGTCGCCGACGCGCCGATGCCGGTCCGCTACTTCAAGGAGGCCAGTTCGATCCGGTTCTGGCCTTCCGTGCGCTACGGACTGGTCAATCTTCGCGTCGCACTGAAGTTCCTCGCCTGGCGCCTCGGGGTAGGCCAGCGGATGTTCCGCCGGCGCCCTAGCCCGGATTAGTCGTGAACGTCGTCGCGAGATCGCCGCAGGTCGATGTCCGGCAAGGAGCTGCGTCGGTCGACGACCGAAGCGTAGCTGTAGCTACGCTGCCAGGGAGGAGCCGACGTGGCGACGCCGCCGGGCGCGACTTGCGGCCATCGCAGCAGACGGTCACGAGTAATCCGGGCAAGCGGCAGTCCGGGGTGAATCCCGCGACCCTCGACTGCCGATAGCAAGGGCATGTCCGCCCGCGCCAGACCCCGCCTTCGGATCGGAGTCCCCCGATGAGAGAAGGACTCGCCATCGCCGGTCTCGGCACCGGGCTGTTCGTCTCGGCGATGGTCGGCACCCTCGCCGTGCAGGGTCGGCTGAACTCCGACGGCCTTCGTTCCCTGCCCGTCATTTCCTGGTTCGCCGGAGCACAGCTCCAAGCCCAGGACGACCAGCTCCCGCCTCCGGAACCCAGCGTCGGCAAGCAACCGGACCGCCCCACGCCAAAGTCGAGGGAACCCGAGGAGACCGGCTTGTTCGGATTTCCGAAGCTCGACAGCGGGATGACGGTGAGCGACCTCGAGCGAATCCTTCAGCAGGCCTACGCCGTTCAGGCGGCGGCGGAGCAGGAGCGCGCGCTGGTGGCCGCTGACAAGTCCACGCTGGAGGTCCGCCAGCGCGACATCGAGGACCGGGAGACGGCGATCGCGCAACGGATGCTCGAGGTGGAGCGCGAGCGGGAACGGCTCGATCGCCGGATCGCGGAATTCGAGCGGCAAGTGCTGTTGGTCGAACGCGACGAAGTGCGTGCGCTGCGCGACTACGGCCGATCCCTCGCGGCGTTCGAGCCCGCACGAGCCGCGCGAATCGTCGAGGAAGAGTGGCAAAGTGAGACCGGCAAGAAACGGATCGTTCGAGTGCTGGCGTTGATGGGCCCGACCGAGGCTGACGCCATCCTCGCAGCGATGCCCGATGCGCGGCTGCGCGACGTCCTGCTCGAGCGCATGAAGGTGGTCCTGGAACCCAAGGACCGCTGAGAACCCGAAGGAATCAACCCGGGGTCCGGCGAAGGCCGATGAGTGCCTGGCTGGTCAGGACCGAAGAACCCCGTGACAGGCAAGACAACGGCAACCCAGGAGAGCGACACGACCGCGCCGCAGCGCAGGACGCGGATCTTCGTCGCCGTCGCAGTACTCGCCTCCCTTCTCGGCGTCGGTGTCGTGTTTCTCGGCACTCCAGTCGAACAGACGAAGGCCCAGCGCACCGCGCGCGATACGGCGATCGTCCGCAATCTGGCACCGCGGACCGCCGAGATCACCTTCAACCCGCGGGCCTCCCGCGGACTGAAAGTCGCGAAGACCGGCTTCCGCTTCACCTACCGGCACCAGGCGAGCCGACGGGACGAAGTGCGAACTCGTATCGAGGACGGCTGGAACAACATGCTCGCCGCAGCACTTCGAGTCCTGATGCGACGCACCCCGCACGAGCTGAAGTCGGACACCGGCCTCGACGATCTCGCCGCTGATCTCGGCAAGGCGATCGACCAGACCCTGTTTCATGACGGCATCGCCGAAGTGGAGCAGGTCCTCATCCAGCAGATGATCGTGCAATGAGCGAGCTTCTGTCGTCGGAAGAGATCGACACCCTGCTCACCTTGTTTCGAGGTGAGGGTGGTAACAACGAGGTGGTCGAGGGTGCGATTGCCGTACACGGCGGGGACGCTGGACCGCTGGAAGTCGAGGCGGTCGATCTACTCGCGCCGGCGCGAATCGGGCACGGCGCACTGGGTTTCATCGACCGACTCCTCCGCGACACGGCGCGATCTCTGGGTGCGGAACTCGCGCAGCGGCTGGAACGCTCGCTCGAGTGCGAATGCAATGCCGTCGAAGCCATTCGCTGGGCGAGCTGGCGTTCCGAGTTCCAGCATCCATCCCTCCTCTTCGAGATCGAACTGGCACCGCTACGCCGTTCGGCGTGCATCGAAGTGCGCAGTGCGTTCGTTCAGCAGGCAGTCGACGCAGCACTCGGCGGCGACGGATCATTCTCGACCCCACGTCCGGGCTTCACCGCGGCGGAGATCGCGGTCGTCGAGGGGCTGATGAGACCCTTGGCGGATCGACTCGCTACCTCGCTGAGTTGCCTGACCCCATTGACCGCCAGAGTCGTCGGTTGGGCGGAGGATCCCTCGCTGCTGCGTCGGCTTCCACTGCCCGACGAGTTCGTACTCAGTGCACAGCTCAGTCTGAGCGGCTTGAGCGACGAACACCCGATCCGCGTGGCACTACCCCACGAGGAGCTGGATCCGTTGCTTCTGCGGGGTATGCGTGCCAGCGCCAACATCCGCGCGGCAGGTGCCGGACGAATGCGCTCGACGATCGAGCCGCTTGCGCGCAGCTTGTCGATTCCGGTTCGGTGTGAGCTCGCGAGCCTGCGCGCGTCGCTGGCGGACGTGCTGGCGCTGCGAATCGGCGATGTCATTCGCCTTTCGCGACGAGTGAACGACTCGGTCGACTTGGTCGTCGGTGAGAGCAAGCGAGTGCCGGGGATCCTCGGGACCATCGGCGGCCACCGGGCTGTGCGCATCCGCGCGAATCCATTGGAGAACCCAAATGACCAGGTTGGAGATCGACTCGAATCCTGACGACGTCGAAGCGATGTCGTTTCGTCCTCTGCGCGAATCGCGTTCGTCGAATCGACGCGCCGATATCGAGCGATACCTGGACGTCGAACTCGAGGTCGCCGTCGAGGTCGGGACGACTCACGCGACGCTGGAGGACGTCTTGGCGCTCGTCCCAGGTGCCGTGATCCGGCTCGACAAGCGCGTCGGTGATCCCGTAGACCTCCGCGTGAACGGCAAGCTGATCGCGCACGGCGAAGTCGTGAAGGTCGACGACTGCTTCGGGATTCGGATCACCGCGATCGCCAGCGAACAAGACCGCGGCTCCGCGATCGGTCGGTGACGCCCCGCCTGCGGTCACCCACGGATCACCGCGGCATCGAGCAGGAACAGCTCCTGCTCTCCCACGCCACGGCACACCAGTTCGAGGAATGCCACGGCCGGTCGCTCGCCACCCGGCACCTCGAGCAAGAGCACGTCGGACGAACGGTCCGCGCCGAGTTCATGCGTGAACGTAGCGAGATTTGCCGCGCCTGATTCCGCGCCGCGCAACGTCGCGGCGAGCCGGATCGGCCGGCTCGATTCCCAAGCAAGCCACAAGCGCAACGTCGAACGACCCGCCGGCACCACGACGGGAACCCGCAGCGTGCGCTCGCCACGCGCATCGAGACTCACCGTGCGAGCGAGCGCATGCACCGAGCCGTCGCGAAGGGTCAGAGTCGTGGTCGGCAAGTGCGAGAGAGGAATCGCGCCATCCGCACCGCTCCTCGGCACGGACAGGAGTCGGCTGATCGTGATCACCGGCGCACCGGCCAGGGCGATGCAGTCGATCACCAACCGATCCTCAGCCGAACCAGTCGCGTAGTCGAGCCGCAAGCGTCGCTCCTCGTTTCCCAGTTCGAAGCGCGCCAACTCGCGACCGCCCAGCGCCACTCGAATGAGAGCGCTCCCAGACCCGGCGACCGCCATGCACGCTCGAAGGCGTTGCGGACCGCGCACGCCAGCCAGCGTGAAGGTGCCGCGAACGACCGCGTCCCCGCGCGGCCGCACGTCGACCCGATCCGCCACGCGCCGGATCGAACCGGACGCGCGATCGACGCCGTCGATCGGCAGCGGAGCCTCCCCGCCACGGCCGACCCGGGTCCACAGCGCCGCGCCCACGAGCAAGTCGACCCCCTCGAAGCGGGTCGCCAATCGCGCGAGACTCGTCGAACCAAACTCGATCCCGCGAACCGACCACGGTGCATCGCCTTCCGGTGTGCACAGCGGCGGCCGCGACCAAGCGTCGAGTGAAACCGTCGTGCGCAGGAGTTCCGCGTCGGTGGCCGGCTCGAATGGCGAAGCGGCCAACGGTGTGCGAGGCGACAGGCGCAAGACTCGAACCCGCGTGCTCCGGCCGTCGGCACGGATGCACACCGGTCCTGTCCCCTCGTCGAATTCGCACATCGCCAGCAGCCCTGGCTCGCCGCTATGCGTGAGATTCTCGAGGAGGAACGTCGACGTAGTCGCACCATCACGGAAGCGCAGCGCGCTGCGACCCTCCAGCGAACCGGCCAATCGGTACTCGCGCGCGGTCGGCGATCGTTCGACATCGATCGCGCTCAGCCAACCCGTGACCAACAAGTTCGGCGCCAAGGGCGGCGGCGGCGCGTGCACATCCCCCGCGCTGGTCAGCGCCAGTTCGCCGAACGCACCGTTCGACGGCGTCGCGAGGTCGCGCATCGGATAGATCGCGCTGAGGACCGTTCGAGCGAGTCGACCCGTCGATACGTAGCTGCCGTCCCCCGCCCGTTCACCGACGAATCGAAGCGGAACCCCGCCGAGTTCGATGGACTCGAGTCGATCGAGTGCAGTCGCCGCAGCCCCATCGTGAACGACGAGGACGACGTCAGGCTGTTCGGTGCGCGACTCCAGAATCTCCCCCAGTCGGGCCAGAAGCTCCGGCGGGGGTTCGTTCGTGCCGCCGCGATCGGGCAGCGCGGCCGCACCGCCAAGGCGATCCGCATGCACGGTCTCGATCACCTCACCGGTGATCGCGGTGCGACCTCCCGAGACTCGCTGAACGTAGCGCGCGAGCGAACCGGCAGTCGGACGTGGCTGCGGAGGAGGCGTCAGGCGGTAGTCCTCGCCGCCGAACAAGGCAACGCGAAGGTCTTCGGCCGCGGGGGCCCTCGAGGCCCCGACCTGCCAGGGAATCGCCAGGACCGCGAGCTGAGTGCGCGGAGCCGCGATCGCGGCGGGAACTCCAGGACCGGTGGTCACCGCGCCGGCGCGGACGACCCGGTGATCGATGTGGGCGAGCAGCAGTGGCTGATCGTCGCTCGTGGTCACGAGCAGCCGGAGAAGACCATCGGTCCACAAGCGTGCGTCGGCGAGACGGAGCGCGATGGTCCGCGGACCCACCCTTGCCTCCGGTTCCACCACCGCCAACGAATCCCCGGTCTCGGCGCTGGAGACGCGAGCAGTGCCGACCACCCTGAGCCGCAATTCGACTTCTGCGGCATCGCGCGGGACCTCGATCCAGTACTCGAGGCTCGCGCCGGGCGCGACGCGGCGCGCATTCTCACGGCCGTCAGGAAAGCGCACCACAGACGAGGACGCCGACCCGTCGCGAAGTTCGAGTTCCAAGTCGTCACCGGGATCGACGCGATTCCACTCGCCCACCTGCACGTCCGCACCGCGGACCCGCGGGACGCGGATCTCGAATCCATCGACCTGACAGACGAGTTGGGTCGTGAAGCGGACACCGGCGGACCAACTGACACCTTCGCTGAGAGGATCGAGCACGAATCGCGCGCTGGTTCCGTCGCCGACGGGCACCATCGGCAGTCGCCGCGAAACGCCGTTCGCCTGGTCAACCATGACGAATACCGCGCGGGGCGCGAGCTGTCGTCCCGACACCAGGGCGACCGGCTGCCAGAGTTCGCCGGCTGCGACGGCGTGTGGTGGCGCGAACTCGATCGTCGGCAGTCGCAGTGGCACGACCGGCAGCCCGGTCGTGACAGCGCGTTCGAGCCGATCCTGCGGCGAATTGTTGACGGTGAGGACCTCGGGCACCGCATTCGCACCGGTCACGCGAAGCAGAGCAGGACCCGTCAGATCCACGGTCGAGCCGAGGTTGAATCCCACACGGGATCCTGACACCGTCAGCCGCGCTACCTGCAGGTTCTCGATGCCGATCGCGAAGCCGTTCGCAACGTCCAGAACGACATCTCCCAATTCACGGCGAGCATGTTCCGCGACTGCGATCGTGCCGAGCGACTCGAGCGTGGAGCAATCACCCTCGCGCGCCATGCTCGCGCGCAGTGCCGCGACTCCGCGCTCGAGGTCGTCTCGATCGCCGAGAACCCGATATCCGTCGAGCAATGCACGTGCCGCGCGACTCGTGAACGGATCGTTCCATCCCGACTCCCGATTCGTCGGTGCAAAGCCGCCGAAGGTCCGGAACTCGAGCCAGGGCGGGTCCCAGACCTGCTGCAGAGCGTGGAGTTCGTCGAGGAGCGTCCGCGCATCACCCTGGCGCTGGGGATCGTCCCGGGCGAGTTGGACCGCGGCCTCGGCGGCCAAAGTCAACGGAACGAGATCGAGGCACGGTGTTCCTTCGTCGGACTCACTGCGGCCGCGCACACGGTCGGGGTTCACGAACCAAGCAGGCCGCGCTGCATGAACGACGAGGTAGTCGAGCGCGCGCTGCGCGGCCCGGCGTGAATCCTGGTCACCGGACCAAGCAGCGTGCTCGATCAGGAACAGACTCGCCGCCGCGGTTGAGGCCAGCGGGAATCCGCCGTCGTGAGGTAGCGGACGAAGGAACTCGCCGTCGAAGTGCGCCGCCATGGAACCGTCGACCGCCTGATTGTCACGCAGGAAGCGCGCAAGCTGATCGGTGACATGGCGGATCCGATCCTTCAGGTCCTCGCGCAGTCTGCCCAACTCGATGAGATGTCGGCCGCAGAGTGCAGCGTTCTGTGTCGAGTAGGCATCCGGGTTCACCGAGGACGGTTCACCGGTCGACCACCGATCCCCGGTGTCATCGGTGCGGCGAAACTTGCCGGCCGGGAACAGGCCGCTTCGGATGGGAGCCGCCAGGCAAGCGATCGTGATCGAGCTCGCCAGCTCCCGCCATCCGTCGTTGCCGGCGCGACGGCCGCCGAGCTCGAATGCGAGAGCGGCGCTGAGCGCATTCGCCCGCGTGCCGAAGGAAACCAGCACGGCATTCGCCTCGGGCAGATGGACACCGAACGCGGCCAGTGGATCGGCTGCGCCGGCCGAGGTCGCCGACTCGATCGAGCGCTGCACGGCCAGGAGGCGCTCGTTCGAGATGCCTGACAAAGCTCGCGATCCGAGAACGTCGTGGCCGATGGCCAGTCGGTCACGAGCGACCTCCTGCCAGGTGAGAGCTCGAAGTCGCTGCCGCGCCGTGAAGGACTCCGGGCCGGAGAACGTGAAGAGCCGATGGCGGAGTCGCAGCGAATCACGCCGGACGACGACGGACGCCGGGGTGCGATCGGAATCGAGCGTCGTCTCCGGATGCGCCAAGGCATGCACGAGCGACGCCTGCGGCGGCGGTCGGTACTCGAGCCGATGTGGAATCGGACGATCGCGCGCCAAGTGGCTGAGATCGGGGACGATCGCCATCGCAGCGTGATCGTCGCGGAGGAAGGCCAACGGCGCGCGAAAGGCCGCATCGGAAGCGGCGCTCGCCGCGTCAGGCCGAGCGGCTAGCGGCAACTCGACTTGGTCGATCGCCTCGTCGGAGAGAAATCTCCATCGGAGCCCGAGCCGCGACACCCTGGCGAAGGTGTCGACCCGATCCACGAGTTCGACGTCGATCGCGCCGCTCCCCGTCAGTCGCAGCGACAGCCGGATGTCGTGATCGAGCGGCGACTCGATGATCGCACTCAATCCGGAATCCACCCGTTCCCAGGAGCGGATCGCAAGCTGCATGGCTCGCGCGCCGTCGTGGAAGTCGATCGACTCCAACCGAGCGACGGGAAGTTCTCTGCCGCCGGTGTCCTTGCGGTGAACTTCGATGCCCTCCGCGCCTGCGACCAAGATCGCGACATCGCCCTCCACGCGACCGCGCGGCGGTTCGGCGGTCGTTTCGCGCGTCGAGCACGCTGCGAGGCACGCCAGGATCGCCACCAGCGCGCGGCGGCGGCTTCGCATTCCGGCGGGAGTCATGCGAGCGTGAGAGTACATGCAAAGGGCGGGCTTTCGCCCGCCCTTCTTGCGCGGAGGTCGCCGATCGGCGACCGCCGTCGTCTCGCCTCAGAACATGAGGGTGGTGAGGACGTCGACTCCGAGGTTGTCGGAGTCGGCGCCACCGCCGGTGTCGACGTTCACGGACTGGAACGTCAGCATGATCTGGGTCTTGAGCTTGTGCTCGTGGTAGTAGGCGTTGACGCCCGCTTGGATCTCGAGGACATCGCCGGTGGCGAAGCCGGCGAGGGCGGCGCCGGACGCAACCATGCCGACCGGAGCCAGCAGCGGGTTGGCGTCGCTCATGTCGACCATCGCGATGCGGCCGACGAAACCCCACTGCGTGCCGTTGCCCGGCGCGGTGGTGTACGAGCCCTGGAGGTACCAGCCGGTCGAATCGGCGTCGGCGCCACCGTTCGGCTCATCGGTGCGGAACCACAGTTCGCCCTGCGCGGCCACGCCGTTGCCGAACTTCGCGCCGGCGTAGACGTTGACCATGAAGGTGTCGAACTCGGTGCCGCCGACGCGGTCGCTGCCGATGAACAGGTTCGCACCTGCGGTCGGCTCCATCTTGCCGTTGTGAGCCAGGTCACCTTCGGACCACGGACCCATCCCGGCGCCTTCGCCGGCCCACTGGATGCCGGCCGTGAAGTTCAGCTCATGGCTCTCGTTGAGGGCCAGACGACCCGCGGCGGCGGAACCACCGGAGATGTCGTTGTTGAGCAGGCCGGCGTGCCAGAGGAACTGGTAGCCGTCGTTCGTCTTGGCGAAACCGCCGTGGACCGCAGCGCCGGTCGCTCGCGCAGTGGCGAACGTGTTGGTCGCGATCGAGCTCTGCGACATTTCGGCGTTCGCCTGGGTCGCATCCGCGCTCCACTGCAAGCCGTTGGGGGTCGCGCCGGTGCCGATGATGACGCCGAGGTAGGAGTCATCGTTGTGCATGAAGTCCCAGTTCACCCAGCCGTCGAGCACGCCGGGCGCACCCGCGTTCTCGATCTGCATGTAGAACTGGATGTCCTTGTTCCAGACGTGACCCGCGAGGTTCACTCGCGCGGCACGCACGCCGAAGCTGTTGGTGTCAGCCGCGTTCTCGAGGCCGGTGTAGAACCAGCCGGCTTGCAGTCGGCCGCTGATGTTCAGCGAGAAGTCGCCCTTGTCACCCTCGAAGGTGACGCCGTGGCCTGGGGCGTACTTGACCGTCACGTTGCTCTGGAACAACGAGTCCAGAAGAGGGTCTTTCTTGACCGGGTCGCCGTTGCTGCCAGCGATGCCAAGCGTGGCCGTCGCGGCCATCGCCATCCCGAGAGTGATCGGGTTCATCATGGTTTGTCTCCTCCCTGAGCGGGATCGAATCCTGTGTCTTGTAACTTCGTTGGAAGCGAAGGGTCGAGCACCGCTCGGCCCTCGATGGCCCGTCGTGGAACCACCGATGGCGTGGGACCCTAGGCGGACACCCCGGGCGCGCACAAACAAGTTTCGCCAGAAATTCAGCAGTATACCTAACTTGTGTTTGGTTTCTCTCCACATCGATTCCACGACGTAATCACTTTGCCACAGGCAGTTTAGATCGCTTCGGTGCAGACTTTGCCGAGCCGCCGTGGAAGGAAGACAAGCCAAGAAACCTCGGGAGTACCGATTCGAGACGCGCGCCGAGAACCCGATGGGGCCGCCGCATCGCACTCACCGCGATGGGATCGGAACTGCCCGTGCCGTAGCCTCCGGCCCTCTTGAGCGAGATCCGAACCAGCACCTGTAACCGGGACTGCCCCGACGCCTGCGGCCTCGTCGCGGAAGTGGTCGACGGCGAGATCCGCTCGCTTCGGGGGGAAACCGCACACCCGGTCACCCAAGGCTTTCTGTGCCTGCGCACCAGTCGTTTCCCTGAGCGCTTGCGGGCACCCGACCGACTCCGCTCCGCCAAGATTCGTCAGGCAGACGGCAGCTTTCGCGACGCCACCCTCGACGAAGCGCTCGACCTCGTCGCGGAGCGGCTCGCGGCGATCCGCGCCGAGTCCGGTCCCGCCGCGATCCTCCACTACCGCTCCGGCGGGAGCCTCGGCCTGCTCAAGTTCGTGGCCGACGGCTTCTTCGAGCGATTCGGCCCCTGCAGCGGGACGATCGGCGACATCTGCTCCGGTGCCGGAATCGCCGCTCAAGAGGCGGACTTCGGAATCTCCGACAGCAACGACCTCTTCGACCTCCGCAACAGCCGCCACGTGTTGTCGTGGGGCAAGAACCCGACCGTCAGCAGCGTGCATGTGGTGCCCGTCCTTCGCGAGATTCGCGAGCGCGGCGCGACGGTGACCTTGATCGATCCGATCGCGACGAAGGCGAGGACCTACTCGGACCGCTTCATCCAGCCGCGGCCCGGCGGCGACCTGGCACTGGCACTCGGCGTCGCCCGCTGGCTGTTCGAGAACGATGCGATCGATCCGCGCGCCGCGGAGCGCTGCGAGGGTCTGGACTCGCTGCGCGATCTCGCTTGCCGACATGGGCTGGCCGAATGGGCCGAACGTGCCGGCGTCGCACTCGACTCGGTGGTCGCCGTCGCTCGGGATCTCGCGGACGGCCCGACCGCGATCCTGGTGGGCTGGGGAATGCAGCGGCGCCGCAACGGCGCCGCCATCGTGCGGGCGCTCGATGCGCTCAGCGCGATCAGCGGCAACCTGTTCGTCCCCGGCGGCGGTTGCTCGTTCTATTTCCGTCGCCGAGCGGCCTTCGCGATCGACTCCATCAGCACCGGAGCGAAGGTGCGCGCGCTGCGGGAGCCGTGCCTGGGCGACGACCTCCTCGCCGCGCAGGATCCGCCGATCCGCGCGGTCTGGGTCACCGCCGGCAATCCGGTCTGCATGCTGCCCGACTCCGCGCGGGTCGCCGAGGCCCTCGAGCAGACCGAGTTCGTGGTCGTCGCCGACCCCTTCTTCACCGACACCGCCCGTCACGCCGACGTGGTCCTGCCGGTGCCGACCCTGCTCGAAGACAGCGACGTGCTCGGCGCCTACGGCCACCACTGGCTCGGCGAATCCCGGCCGCTCGTGCCGCCGCCGGCGGGCGTGGTGCACGAGGTCGAACTGTTTCGCGGCCTGGCTGAACGGCTCGGGATGAGCGGTTTCGACAAGAGCGTCGACGACTACAAGCGGATGCTGCTCGCGCGAGTCGCTCCGCGCGGTGCCGACCTCGATTCCCTTCGGCGCGGCGCGGTCCGCAATCCGGAGAGTCGCCCCGTGCTCTTCGCCGACGGCAGGGTCGAGACACCGAACGGCAAGGTCAACCTGTTGCGAGAAGTCGAGGAGGCCGCGCTGCGCCCCAGCGAGGATCCAGAACACCCGCTCTGGCTGTTCAGCAACTCGGTTGCCGAAGCCCAGTCCTCGCAGTGGTCCCGCGCGCTCGGCGACTACCTGCCGGTCACCATCCATCCGGACGCCGCGCCGCCGACCGTGCGCGACGGCGACGTCGTCAACCTCGTCAGCGCGCACGCC
>JBFXDD010000034.1:0-17795 GCA_050181465.1 Planctomycetota bacterium | reverse complement strand
GTACGGCTCGGCCTGCAAGAGTTGTCGGTGGTCGAACGTGTGCATCCCCGGCATGGAAGCGAGCGACGATCTCTCGCTAGTCGACGGGATGACCGAGGGTCTGCGGACCATGTTCGAAATCGCCGGGATCCGCACCGGGGCCGCGCTCGCGCGGGCCAACGCCGCAGCGGTGGCGCGCGACACGCACGTCGAGCCCGCGCTGGTTCGGAGTCTCGTTCGCGCCGCGCGCGCTCACGTCGCGCAAGCCGCGATTCCACAAGCGCGCGCGGTCGGCCTCGACGTGAACCGCGCGGCGTTCGTGGCCGTGCTCACCGACGCTTGGTTCGACCGCACCGTCGCCATCGGCGTCGCGCGGCGGATCGGTGGTCGAACGCACTGTCAGGTCGCGACGCCGCGCAGTCGCGCCGAGGAATGGCCGACGTTCTTGGAACTCGTCGCCGGGTTGCCGGCGGACGTGCCGCTCTGCCATCTCGGCCGCGCCGTGACCGCCTGGTTCGCACGTCACACCGACGGCCGACCCGAGGCGGAAGTCTTCGAGAAGCGCTGGGTCGACTTGGAGCGCCGTCTTCGCTGCTCGGCCGCTTGGCCGCGCAAGATCCTCGATCGTGCCTGTCTCGTCGAACTCGGTCTCGCCCGCGACCCCGCTCGCGCAGGTCGGTCCGGCCAAGCGGCGATGTGGGCCGAAGCTGGCGACGAGGACGCGCTCCGCGCCAAACTCGAGGCCGATCTCGACGACCTCGCCGCGCTGGCCGAGCGTTGGCTAGCCGGCGCCGTGCCCGCGGATGAATCCTCGCCGTAGGCCACTCCGAATGCCGACTCGACAAGGCGACCACGGAATCCCACGATCCCGCCACTCGCAGCACCCGGCAACCGGCCTCGCTGCTCTCAACGTTCCGTGAAACCCGCGCTGCGAATCGAACCCTCGGATCTCCAGCGCCGGCTTCTGCGCTTCCTCGAACGCGAGTCGGCCACCGAGCTGCGCGCGCACGACGAGATGCGCGCACTCCCGATCGATGAGCGCGTCGTCAGCGGCGAGTGCATCGATTCCGCGACCGTGATCGAGGTCTCGAAGGAAGCCGTCGTGCTGCGGGTGAACGACAACCCGAGCCGCTTCCGGGAGGGCGACTCCGTGTGTCTCGGCGACGGCACCCGCTTCGACGAGGCGCTGTCGCTGGTCTATCGAAGCTTCGATCCCGAACGAGCCGAGCTGGTCCTCGCCCGCGATGCCTACGCCAAGTTCGACGACCACGATCTCCGAATCGGCCAGGCCTGTGTCGTGGATCGTCGCCCTTTCACTGCCGGGTCACTGCTCGCTCCGGTGGTGGCCCAGGCCTTCGAGGATCCTCTGCTGCGAGAGATTCTGACCGGAGCTCGCGAGCACGCTCGCGACGACGCTCGCTACGCCCGTGCGCTGCTGCAGATGCGCGAGCTCGGCCTCGACGAATCGCAGGCGTTGGGGGCGGCCGAAGCGATCGCTGCCCGCGATCTCGCCTTGATCCAGGGGCCACCCGGCACCGGCAAGACGCGCATGCTCGCCACCATGCTTTGCGCCCTCGCGCAGAAGGGCTGCCGCGTCGTGGTCAGTGCGTTCACGCACCGCGCGATCGACAACGTGCTTCTCGCGGTCCGCCAGCGCGATCGCACCGCGTCGGTGGTGAAGCTGGCGTCGAGTCGCGATTCCGGCGCCGCGGAACTGCGCGCGATGGGTGTACGCGTCGTCAATCCACGCCAACTGGAGCTGTCGCGTCCGGGCGAGATCGTCGGCGGAACGGCCTTCGCCGTGCGACGGCTGGGCAATCGACCTGCGTTTCACTTCGCGGTGTTCGACGAGGCCGGCCAGATGCCGATTCCTCACGCGTTGGCCGGCATGTTGCTCGCGCGCCATTTCGTCTTCGTCGGCGATCACCGCCAGCTTCCGCCGGTGGTGACGAGCCCCGATCGCGATGAGATCGCCGCGGTTTCGATCTTCGAGCATCTCGAACGCAGCTACGGCGCGCACATGCTCGAGACGAGCTATCGAATGAACGCCGGCATCTGCTCGGTCATCGGCGACACCTTCTACGGTGGTCGGTTGCGACCGGCGGCCGCTGCCGCGTCCAGACGGATGCCGTTCGTGCCAGGCGGTGCACACGACGACGTTCTCGATCCCGACAAGCCGGTGGTGATCGCGCGCGTCGATCATCTGCAGCCTGGGAGTCGATCCGTCGAGGAGGCACACCTGGTCGCGGACCTCATCGATGAGTGCATTCGGCGTCACGGCGTGCCGGCGGCCGAGATCGCGGTGCTCGCGCCGTTCCGCGCGCATGTTCGCGCGCTGCGCACCGCGATCGAGAAGAAGGGGATCGATGTGACGAATCTCGTGATCGACACCGTCGATCGAGTCCAAGGTCAGGAGCGCGAGATCGTCTTCCTGTCGCTCGCTTGTGGTGACGCGAGCACGCTCGATCAGCGCTCCGCGTTCTTCTTCTCGCCGAACCGATTGAACGTCGCGCTCTCGCGGGCGCGCACCAAGGCGATCCTCGTTTGTTCGTCGAGTGTCGCGACCGCCTTGCCGATGGATCCGGCCGCACTGAAGGCCGCCGCGATCTACAAGACTCTCTGGCGCCGACTTCCTCAGGTGGATCTCACTGCGGTCTACGGGCCGCGCCGCCGCGACTGAGCCGCGCCTTTCGTCGATGACGACGCCTCCACCGCTTCTCGTTCATGGGGTACTGATCCTGGTATCGGTGCTGTTCGGGATCAACTTCGTGGCGATGAAGCGGATTCTCGCCGCGATGCCGGCGGCCGACTGGGCCATGGTCCGCGTGGGGGCGGCGACGTTGATTCTGGTGCCGCTGGCGCTGTCGCTCGCGAAGGTGCGCAGGTTGCCGCCGCGCCGCGTGATGCTGTGGTTGCTGCCGGCGGCGATCCTCGGTGTCGGTGCGAACCAACTCCTCTTCGTGATGGGGCTGCAGAAGACGACGCCGGCGCACTCCGCGGTGATCACCGCGACCATCCCGATCCTGACGCTGCTCGCTGCTGTCGCAGCACGCCAGGAGCGGCTGACGCGACGCGGCCTGGTCGGCATCGGTCTCGCGACCCTCGGGGCCCTGATCCTCCTGCGCGCCGACGACCTGTTGCGCACCGGCTTCGCCGACGCCGACGGCGAGATGATCGTCGGCGATCTCCTCACCGTCGCCAATGCGACCGGCTACGCGATCTACCTGGTGATGATGCGCCGGATCGGTCGCGACGTCGAAGCGCCGATCGCGACCGCGATCTGCTTCGTCTACTCCACTCTGTTCGTCCTGCCCTTCGGCACCGGCGCCTTCCACGAATCCAGCGCCGAGATCCTGTCGAGAAGCGACATCCTGCCGTGGGCGATCTACGCCATCGTCGGGTCGACGGTCATGCCGTACCTGCTCAACGTGTGGGCACTGCGGCACACGCACAGCTCTCAGGTCGCGGTCTACATCTCGATTCAACCGGTGGTCGCGACGGTGCTCTCGATCCTCCTCGGCGCACCTGCCCCCGACGCGCGGTTCTATCTCGCGGCGAGCCTGGTGTTGTCCGGGCTGTTTCTTCAGGCGCTCCTGCCCGTGCGACGCCGGTAAGGGCGACACGACCGGCTCACAGGAACCCGAGCGCCAACCACGCCAGGAACAGCAACACGCCGAGTACGACGGACAGGATGAGCGTTCGCACCAGCCAGGGCACGAATCCTCCGAGCAAGGTCGGAGCCTCTGTGCTTCGGTCCGTCACAGCCCCACCAGTTGGCGAAAGTCGTCTTCGCTGAGGATCCGCAGCTCGAGTTTCCTCGCCTTGTCGAGCTTCGAGCCGGCCTTCTCACCGGCGACGACATGGGTGACCGACTTGGTGATCGAACCGGCCGTGGTGCCGCCCAGTCGTTCCACGATCTGGCGCGCGTCGTCGCGCGACATGCTCGAGAGCCCGCCGGTGAAGCAGAACACGGTGCCTGCCAGCGGGCCGTCGACCGCTTCATTGCGTTGCACTTCCACCCCGGCCCGGGCGACCGCGCGCAGGAACTCTTGATTGCCGGGCAACGCGAAGAATGCGACGACCGACTTCGCGACCTCGATACCCACCCCGTGCACACGATCCGCGAGCGACTCTTCGTCGGCGCCTTCGATGGCCTCGAGGCTGCCGAATGCCGTCGCGAGATCCTTGGCCGTCTGCTCACCCACCTGGCGAATGCCAAGTGCGTGAAGGAAGCGGGCCAGGGTCGGTCGCTTGGCGCCTTCGATCGCCTGCACCAGCTTCTCGTAGCTGCGCGTCCCGAAACCCTCCATCGCCAGGATCTGCTCGCGCTTTTGCGCCAAGGTGAAGACGTCTTCGAGACGCTGAATCACGCCCGCGGACATCAAACGATCGACCCGTTCCGGTCCGAGTCCTTCGATATCCAGTGCGCGGCGCGACGCGAGGTGCACCACCCGACCGCGGAGTTGGTCCGGACACTCGAGGTTCTGGCAATAGACGAACGTGCCGCTCGCTTCGAGCGCGCTACCGCAGGCGGGACAACACGTCGGCGGCAGGGTCGGTGTGGAACCTTCGGAGCGTTCGCTCCGAAGAACTTCGACGACCGCGGGGATCACGTCGCCGGCCCGTTCCACTTCGACCACGTCATCCACGCGCACGTCGCGCGCGGCGAGCAGCGTCCAGTTGTGCAGGGTGGCTCGCCGCACGGTGACGCCGCCGATGTCGACGGGATCCAGCTCCGCGACCGGAGTCACCGCGCCGGTGCGGCCCACCTGTGCCGTGATCTCGCGAATTCGCGTGGTCGCGCGACGCGGAGCGAACTTGTAGGCCAGAGCCCACCGCGGAGTCTTGGCCGTTCGCCCGAGGCGACGTTGCAGTTCGGTCGAGTCCACCTTGGCGACGATGCCGTCGAGCTCATAGGGGATCGCGTCGCGTTCCGCCTCCAGGTGGTCGTGGAAGCGCACGATGCTGTCCACATCGGCGGCGACCTCGAACCACTTGGACACCGTGAACCCGAAGGCCTTCAGGTGAGCGTGAACCGAGGAGTAGGTGTCGAAGTCGACCCCATCCACCGCACCGATTCCCCAGGCCACGAAGTGCAGGTGTCGCCTGGCGACCACCGCGGGATCTTGAAGCTTCAGAGTCCCGGCCGCGGTGTTGCGCGCGTTGCGAAACGGCGTGTCTGCGGTAGTCTCGGAGGCCGCGCGGAGTCGCTCGAAGTTCTCGCGCGAGAAGATCACCTCGCCGCGCACTTCCAGTCGAGTCGGGATCGCGTCGCCGCGTAGACGTAGCGGGATCGAGGGGATGGTGCGCAGGTTGTGGGTCACGTCCTCGCCGGTCTGACCATCGCCGCGAGTCAAGCCGCGCACGAGCAATCCGTTCTCGTAGAGCAGAGATGCGCTGACTCCGTCGAACTTCGGTTCCAAAGTCCAGCGCAGGTCCGACCCCTCCGGTAACTCCAAGACCTTGATCGCCCGGGACACGAATTCGCGGACCTCCGCTTCCGAGGTCAGTGATTCCAGCGAAGTCATGGGCAGCAGGTGTTGCGCCTGCCGCAGCGGCGTGCCTTTCGGGATCGGGGCACCGACCCGTTGCGTCGGTGAGTCCGGCGTCACGAGTTCCGGATGCTCGGCTTCGAGCCGAGCCAGCTCCGCAAGGTCCGAGTCGTACTCCGCGTCGCTGAGCGTCGATGCACCGCTGTCGTAGTAACTGGCCGCGGCTTCGGCGAGTCGCTCGCGAAGTTCCTGCATGCGTCGTTCGACCTGCGGCTGGTCCGATCGTCGGGTCATCGGCGGGGATTTCAGCCCCTCCATGCGGCGAGCGCGAGCATTCCCTGCTCTGCCTCACCGGCAGAGACCATTCACCCGCTTCAGAACGGGAGCCGCTGGAAGTCTGGTTCGTCGTCGTCGCCGGCGATTCGCGCCCCTTCGCTCGCCGACGCGTCGGACGTCGCGCGCGCAGGCAGCGGGTCGTCGCACGGCGTGTAGCCGTCGTAGAGCACCTCGTTGCGCCGCGTGACATGTTGCGTCAAGGGGTCGGTGTAGCTCTCGGGCCTCAGCTTCACGAAGCACTGCCGCCCAACGAGATCCTCGGGCTCCACCTGAACTCGTCCGCGTGTCGGCAGGCCGAGCGCGGCGAGCACGCGTCGCACGCGCGGTGTGCCGCGCTCGGAGAACACCAGCCCGTCCCACGCCGCCTGACGGCCGACGTATTCACCCTCGGCCACTACGAGCCGAACACCCCAGCGCGGATGACCATTGCGCGTCGTGCCCGGCACGACCTCCGCGATGCGACAGAGGTAGGTGCCTTCCGGAACGGTGACGTAGTCCGAGCGGTTGTCTTGACGATCGAAGTCGATTTCCACGGCTGCCTCGTGTGTTCGTTGAGCCGTCGCAGGGTCGACGGCTGACAAGTGCTTCGTGTGGCGGGTGTGTCGTTCGGTTACGCTCGGGCTTGGAAATCGCAGAACCTCGATCTCGACCGAATCACGTGGGCCAATCTCTCTCTGCCAGCCCGCCGCTCGTGGCCTCGAACTCCGGCGCGACGCCGGCGTGGCCCCCGGGGCTGTCCGCCGCCCCCGAGCAGGTCGCCCACTCTTCACGATCGAGCTTCCTCACCGCGTTCGCGTTGCTGGAGGAATCGCGCCGTCGAGGCCTGACCGCGGTCTACGCATTCTGCCGGGTGGTGGATGACTCCGGAGATGACGCAGCGAGCCCGCAGCTCGCGCGCGAAGCGCTGGAGTTCTGGCGGAGCGAGCTCGATCGGTCCGCGGCTGGGAAGGCGACCACGCCGATCGGCCGCGCGCTGAACGAAGCGATCGTCAGCTTCGGTGTCGCGCCACAGGACCTTCGCGAAGTGATCGACGGAGTCGAGATGGACGTCGCGCGTGTCTCCTACGAAACGCTGACGGAACTGGAACGCTACTGTCGCAAGGTCGCGTCCGCGGTCGGTCTCGCCTGCCTGCCGGTGTTCGGTGCGAACGATCCAAACTCACGTGAGTTTGCCGACCAGCTCGGACTGGCACTCCAGCTCACCAATATTCTCCGCGACTTGCGCCAGGACGCCGAGGAAGACCGAATCTACGTTCCGAGGTCTGAACTCGATCGATTCGGTGTCGTCGCGGAATGGTTGCGCGGCCATGGACCGATCGCGGCATATGCAGCCGGTGGCCCGGTCGCGAAACTGGTCGCGAGCTTGGCGTCCGAAGCCGAGGCACGATTTGCAAATGCCTATCGGTCGCTTCCTGCGACGGACCGAAGAGCGTTGCGCCCGGCGGTCGTCATGGGCGAGGTGTATCGGGAATTGTTGAAGCGCGTAAAGCACCGCGCGGGACGTATCGACTGCCCCGGACGAGTCCGCGTTCCTCGCTGGCGGAAGCTCGCGATTCTCTCACGAGTCGTGCTGCTGGGCCGCTGACTGCGCGCGCGGCGTGTGGCTGCTGCCGACCACGGCGATGCCGGTGAGTCGCTCTGGGTCGGATCGTGCTTGAGCGGGCCGTGGTTGACTGGGCCGTGCTTGGCCGGGTCGAGCCTGGCCGGCTCGCGCCTGGGCGAGGTTCCGCGTGTCGCGAGGAAGGGCCGGGTCGCGGGGGCTGACGTGCTGCTGCTTTGGGTTTAGGCTCGCCGTGGGAAGCAGCCCCGTCTTCCTGTTCCGTCGATCCGACGGTTCGCAAGTGCTCCGGAGAGGAACGATGAAGGAAACCCCGAACGATCCGACGCCTCGCGCGACGCCGATCCAGTCCCGCTCGAGTGCCTCGACCATTGCTTGGCTTACGAAGGAAGCCCGGGACTGTGGGCCGACCCAGCGTGACATCCCCTGGGCGGAGGTCTCCGCCGTGGTCGAAATCTACGTTCAGCGTCACGGTGCCGGCAACTGGCGGGTCCGTGCCGGTCTCGTCGAAGCCACTCTCGACAGGTTGCTCGATTCGCTCATCGATCCAACGCAGACCGTGCCCGACAACCTCCTCGCCTATGCGATCGGGATCTGTAAGCAGCTCCGATCCACTAAGCCGATCTCCGCACTCGATCGGCGGCGAACTGCTCCTTTGCGCATCGATGCAGCAGACGAACTCGCCGAGCCGCTGGACGAAGACCGTCAACGAGAGGTGTACCTCGATCTCCCGATCCGTGTCCTCCCTGATGACCTTTCGAAGTTCGGCTTGACCGCGCACGAAGAAGTGGTGATCCGGTTCTCTCAGACCACCGACTCCTGGCACCAAATCGCGAAACAGACTGGCATGACTCGCCGCGATGCGAGGAACCGCGCGAAACGAGCGGCGAAGAAAATTCGCCGAATTCTCGAAGATTTCGGTCCCCCCCCCCAACAAGGGATGAGCCGAGGTGATCCTCGCCCGGCTTGCTCGCCCCACGGACCCTGTGCGGCGAACGAGTTCAGGACCTTTCGGGCTCATGCGCGATCGCATGAGCCATGGAGACAACATCGTGAGATCCCATTCGGGGCCGGCTCTGGCCGGCCGTCGCATCAGTTCCGGGGATATCCTCTACACCGACTGGATGGCCGTCACCGGCGACTGCCTTCTGCTGCGCGCACAGTGCATCGTCAACAGCGGTGGGGGAACGGTCGACATCACACCCCAGACGCGGGGCGATGAAGGCAGCACGGTCACCACGGTCACCGCCACAGGCTCGGCGCTCGTACTGAATTCTCAAGGCTTCGCCTCCGCCGCCTACCTCGCAACCAACAGCACCGCCTTAGGCAACGGACTTCAACGTCAGGTCCGATTCAAGGTGGCCACGAGCGGAACCTGGGCCGACGGCTCCTACATGGTCATCCGCCTCCTCCCACCCATCATGTTCGACAGCGCGCAATAGGAGATCGCTCATGTACCCCTTCTTCGAAGTCGTGCCCCTGGGATCCACCGCCAAGTCGATCCTGCTACCCTGGATGCCCACCGCGGCGGACAACGCCTTTCTCT
Source organism: Planctomycetota bacterium (assembly GCA_050181465.1). Classification (GTDB taxonomy): domain Bacteria; phylum Planctomycetota; class UBA1135; order UBA1135; family UBA2386; genus JACRLW01. The sequence continues at coordinate 8,884 of JBFXDD010000034.1, read as the reverse complement.
CCTACGAAGTCGCCACGAGCTTCTTCGAGTCCGGCGGAAGTCTCACCGTGGTCGCCTACACCAAGAACCGATCCGATCCCGGCAGCGAAGGCACCGCCTTCTCCAGCTTCGCGCAGATCGGTTCGACCGGCATCTACGACAAGAAGTGTGAGAACCTCAAGGAACTCATCCGCTTCAAGATCACCGTCACTCCCGGCGGCGGTTCCGAGCCGGTCGTCACCCAGGGTGCCTTCATGCGCTTCTTGCCCCCCAACTGGTACGAAACCGCCTGATCGGGTCGATCCCGCAGCGATTCCGCCGCGAGCGCGTGCCCTTCCCTGGGTCGCGCCGCTTGAGCATTCCACTTACCCATCCTGAGTAGACTCAAGGGTTCAAAATGTCGGCATCCTGCTCCGGCGACTGCGACTGCGGCGGCTCTTGCGGTGGCAACTGCAAGGGTTCCTATGGTTCCTCCTGCGGCTGCGACGATCCACCGCGACGCTACGAGGTTCCCCTTCTCGACGACCCAGTCGAATCCCTGTGGGCCGCCTCGCCCGCACCACGCCGCAGAACTGTCGGCAATGGTGAACTCATCAGCGGCTTCGGCGACTCCTCATCCAACGGCGATGGCCTGATGGCGAGCGATCCTCGACGCCGCGGCGCGCGCGGCGATGGTTCGCGGGGGGATATGATCGGCGCGACTCCCGTGCAGACGCCAATGCGCGGCGACGGCGGCTGGCACGGCGATGTGGATGGTTCGTTGTGGGACCATTCGACAATACGGATCGACTACACAGACACTGACTACCGACAAGAGGCGTGCCCCGAGCACTGCTTGCGATTACATCGAGACTGCATATCGTGCGTCGATAACATCACTCAAGTCCCCGCCGAGCACCAAGAGCAAATGCGAGTTGCCTGTGGACTATATTGTGGAGCCTACGAGTCCTGCCTCCGCACCTTGTCTGCGATGGAGGCAAGATCCTGCCCTCCAATTCCTACCAGCTATGATGAGTCCCGGGATCGCTGCTGCGCAAAGGTTCGCTGCGTCCCAATTCCCGCCTTCGCTCCTCTGAACCTGCACCACTGCCTATTCGAACTTCAGGCATGTGGAGAGAGTAGACCCGATCGCTACGAGCTAGAGCAGTGGGACTGGGTTACATTTGGAGGCCCTCCGCCACATTTCAAGCCGTTCCCAGGTCAAAGCCGTATCATAAAGAACTATCGCTCCGTTGGAGAAGGCGTTGGTGGACCATCATCCGACAGCGTCACGGTACTGGAGGATTGCTACGACTGCGACAGAAGCGGAGAATCGCTGGATACCCCCTGCGACTGCCTCCTTCGAGAGATGCCGCGGTATGAGTTCGGGAACGAATATAACATCCCGCCGTGGCCAAACTCGAATACCTTTGTTTATATCGTCGGTGCGCGATGTGGTTTGGTGGATCCCGATGTGGGGTTTCCGGTTCCCGCACCCGGGTCGCAGGCCCAGCCTGCGATGCCGTTCCACCCGGGATTGGGAGTAGGCGATTATCATGCAATATTGCAGCACCGCCGCAGTAAAGACAAACTCCGTCAAGCATATCGAGAGGCCAGAACGCGCTATGAGACTGGGAGATCTCAGAAACGCCCTGCTTGGTAGTCGCAATGCCTCCTGATGATGATGATTTCCTTCACTCACAGATGGACTCCGATCTGACTAGATTTTGTCGTGACCGGAAGCCCCGTCGGTTGTTTCTTGCGGCTCTGTCCATGGCCGCTACAGCTTGTTGGGTGCTGTTGGCCGTGCCCGTTCACCTGGGACTGTCTGCGGGATATGAACTTGGATACCTCTTGCCGTACGTCGCTTGTGTTTGGCTAGTAGGCCTCATCGACTCTGCTATTCGCTTGCTGCGTAATCCTCGAGCACCGTCTAGCTGGACCATTATTGCACTGTCCTCTCTAGGTCCGCTTGATCTTCTTACGCGAGTCCTGTCGCGCTCGATCGCGTGGCTTCTCACCTGAGCCGGACAGCCGCCCGGAGGATCTCGGTAGGGACGCCGGTTCCCCAGTGTAGTGGGCCGGGGTATCAGGGCCGGTGAGTCGCACGTCGTCGACTCGCGTCTAGTTGCGCTCCTTGCCACTCCTCCGATGTGGCTTGCTTGTGCGCCTGCGCACTCGTCGCGACCATGCTTGGCTACCCTCCCATGCCCGATCCCACCGAGTCACAACCGTCATACGTCGACGTGCTAAGCATGGTAACGGTCATGACCGCCGTGGGATTCTGGTGGTTGGGAATCCGATACTTGTCTCGGTGGCTTGTTGCCAACAGCCAGGCGAACTTTGTCGGCCGCGACCGACCAACACGAAGAACGCGTACGTAGAAGGGCGCGAAGAAGACTCGACTATGGGCCAGGCAAGCGACCTTACGGGAGGCAGTAGGACTTGTTCTTGACGCCGTGGCGTATTCCCGAATCGCTGACTCATCCGTTCTACATGCGAGCCAACGAGCTGCCGAATGCGGCGAAGTTCGACGAATGGACCGAGGCTTCTCTTGGATCTTTGGGTGGCGTCATTCACGCTGCAGACCGCTATGGGAAGTGCTGCGTGCTGCTGGAGTATCGCTACGAGTCGGGACTCGGTGCTGCTGACATCAGCGCGGTTGGGCCATTGTGCGGCAAGCAAAGCGTTTGCGATGCTTTCGGTGCTCTGGAGGGCAGTCCGGCAGAGCCGAAGGATCTCGGCAAGCACTTTGGCCGACCCAACAACTCATAGACGGGTCCTGGTGGGCAGAGGCAGACCTCCAACAGTATCATCTTGCCCTTATGGACACGGAAGTGATGGCCTCGGAAGCCTCTCCAAGATCGAGACCTCGGTCCACCGACTGGCTGGTCATCGGCGGCATTCTCGCTCACTGGAGCCTGCTCAGTTACCATGGCACCATCGCTTCGTGCCTACTCCTGTGTTGTTCCGTGTTGCTTCTTCGTGAGCGAACGCCTGTCGAAGAACACGTGACCCTCGCGAAGAATGCGAGTTCCATCTTCGCGCTCGCAAGTGCATTCACGTGGTTTGGCCTGTTCTCGTGTCGGAGTGTGACGGAGGAGGAAGGCAAGGCGGTCGCGATCCGTTGTAACGTCGGGCCGATCGAAATGCGGACCAGCCTATGCGATTACCCCGTCGTCCGGTGTGGCTTCCCATTTCGCACGGCCTACGGACACAACGATCTCCAATGGTCTCGCGAGCGCGGGATCCCGCTCGTCTTCACCAACACGCCGTCAAACTCGGTATTCTCTCATGAGCAGGGTCTTTGGCAGACCTTGGGCAACTTTGCTGCGCTGATCGCGGCCCTCTCAGCCGTCGTCGCGCTCCTGCCGAATGGCGCGAGGCGATTCTTGCCACGATTAGCCGCCTTGTCACTCCTGGCCGCCACTCCGGCAGCTTTATGGTGGATCCATCAGAACGGATCAGCGTATGCGTAGGATAGCGAGGCTCAGAGATCTTGGAGCCGATTCCACATCGAGGAAATGTGATTGCCATGACACACCTTTGATCTGCTGCGTTTCCTCAGACGCAAGCGTTCATCAGAACCCGAGATGCGCCGACTCCGCTTCCGACTGCACTGTGCCAGGTTTCATGACATGGCAGTTCAGTGAACGGCGCGCCGCCGTAGCACCAAGATCGCTCTACGACCATGAAGCGCCGCAGTTCGGCATCGAGATCCCGGCTTTTGTCAGCTACCGCTCTCTCGGCGCCGAGTCGCTCACCATAGACGGCGAGCTCCCGACACCCGTTGGAGACTGGTCTCTCAGCAGACTGCCATGCCAGTGACACGAATCGAGCTGGCGTTTGTGGCCATCGTTGGGTTGTTCATCATCGGAGCGATCGCGTTGTTCTCGTGTATGATCTACTCAGCGCCGCAGCCCTCAGTACACCAAATTCGGGCCGCGCTCCTGCAGGATCGACATATTCTCGAGGGCGTCGAGTCAGTCTTGAGGGATGCCGAGACCCCGCCCCGCATTACCTATGTTCAGCGGGACATGGACAAGCTCGGTAAGGTTGAATGGCTACGCGTAGAGCGTGGTCCATTGACGGGAGCCTTCGAGGCCACGCTGCATGTGAGCGGCAATTATTGGAGCGACCTGACCGTATCGTTGTGGTGGCTTCCGGACGAGCTCGCGACCGGCGTTGTCAGTAGGGCGCCGGAACAAATCGAAGGTGCCGGGTGGCATCATCTCAGGGGAGCGTGGTGGCTGCATGTCGACCGTTGAGTCCCGATTGAGTCTCGACTCCGCCACAGTCTCGTGCCTGGTGATCAACCGTTCTGCAGGGTGCGGTAGAGGCGGTCGGCTTCCGGCTTGTCGCCGATCTGGGTCGACACTGCACCGATCTTCTGAACAGCGAGACTTCGTATGGAGACAGCGTGGTGACGCAGGCTCAACACTCGATTCCCTGGTTGAGTCGATCGTGAACGACCTGGGCTCGGAGTGTGCCGTTTGGAAAGCCTGATGCCCCAATCGCGGACGGCCTGACAGGCTGATCCTGCCCCCGCTCGGTTGCCGATCGTCGCGAGACAGTCGTCGAGATGAGCGGCTGAGGGTCGCAGTCGGCACCATGGCTGGGTGGCGTCGTTGCGGTGCGGAGCATGGTCGGCGATGGTCCGGCGAGAACCGGAGGCATCGTCGGCATCGTTCGCTCGCGTCGCTCGAGCGGACGTCGCTTCGCGGGTCGCGGGGTCGCGTGCGCGGCGCGCTATTCTTCACGGAGCCGGCCCGCTCCCTGTCTTTGACGATGCGATCATACCAGTTCGTCGTGCGCGCGATCGCGTGCGCTTGCCTCCTCGTCGCCGTGTCTTGCGTGAGCTCCGAGTCTGCTCCCGATTATCCCGGTGAGGCCACTCGCTGGCATTTGCTGCGAATGGTGGACGAGAACGGATCGATACCGCCGTTCGCCTGGCAACGCGCGATCGACGCACGCCGACAACTGACTCAGGGCGCCAACGCGCTCACCACCGGCGGCATCGCGCCGAGTGCCTGGGTCGAGCGCGGGCCCTTCAACGTGGCGGGCCGAAGCCGCACGATCGCCATCGATCCGCGCAACAACAACGTGATCTGGTCGGGCGGCGTCAGCGGCGGATTGTGGCGCAGCACGGATCGTGGTCTGACCTGGAATGCCGTCGACGACTGGTGGACCAACCTCGCGATCGCCTCCATCACCCTCGATCCCGGCAATCCGGACACGATCTGGGTCGGCACCGGCGAGGGCTTCTTCAACGACAACGTCAATCGCGGCGTGAACCGGAGCGCCATCCGCGGCGCCGGGGTTTTCAAGTCGACCGACGGCGGTGCGAGCTGGGTGCAGCTACCCGCAACTACGAGCTGGGAGTACGTGCAACGCATCGCGGTGTCACCCGCCAACTCCTCGGTAGTGCTCGCTGCCATCCGGCCAGGCGGCATCCTGCGCTCCACCGACGGCGGTGCTTCGTGGACCACGGTCCACTCTGCGTTCAGCAGCAACCAGGTGATCTTCGATCCGAACGACGGCAATCGCGCCGTGGCGCACGTAGTCGATGCGAGCCTCGCCGCACACTCCGCGCTGTGGTCGAACGACGGCGGCGCGAGCTGGTCCGCCGCCGCCAGCGGCCTCGTAGGGGCCGCGGTGAGTGGCTACGACGCTCGCATCGAGTTCGCCTACGCCAACAGCCAGCCGGGCACTGTCTTCGCGTCCTGTGGGAGCAACGGCGGCAAAGTCTGGCGTTCTACGGACAACGGCGTGAACTGGACGCTGCGCACCGGCGGCTCTGCAACCGGCGTGACCTGGTACTTCAACGGTTTCTGGGTCGCCCCGAATGACCCGAACGTGATGGTCGCCGCCGGCCTGCACGTGTGGCGCAGCACCGATGGCGGAGTGAGCTTCACGCGCATCACCGACGGTTACATCATGACCGTCGATCCGCACCTCGACGTTCACACCGTGGTCGCCGATCCGCTCTACGACGGCGTATCGAATCGCCGGGTCTACGTGGCCACCGACGGCGGCCTGCACGTCGCCGAGGACATCCTCGCCGCCGGCCAGGGAACCGGCTGGCGTGACCTCGACAACACGCAACGCTCGACCCAGTTCTACGGCGCGGACGGCTACGGCCCCACCGACACGATCATCGGCGGCACGCAGGACAACGGAACCCAGCGTCTGATCGCCAACAATCGCAACTCGAACATGACCTTCGGCGGCGACGGCGGCCAGGTCGAGATCGACCCTACCAATCCGAACTACGTATACGGCGAATACGTCTGGCTGCAGATCTTCCGCTCGACCAACGGCGGTTCCTCGGCCTCGTTCCGCTACAACGGCATCACCGAAGCGAACAGCAGCGGTGCCAACTTCATCGCGCCGATCGAACTCGACCCGAATTCTTCCGTGCGGCTCTACGGCGGTGCGACGCGGCTTTGGCGCACGAACAACGCCCGCGCCAGCACGATCTCATGGACCGCGGTCAAGCCGTCGGTGGGTAGCAAGATCAGTGCGATCGCGATCGCGGATGGAGCCGCGGACATCATCTGGGTTGCTCACAACGACGGCCGCGTCTACCGCACACAGAACGGACTCGCGGCAGTTCCAACCTGGATCGCGGTCGACGACAACGCCGCGACCGATCCCTTGCCCAACCGCTACGTCACGCGCATCGCGATCGATCCTGACGATCACACCACGGCGTGGATCACGTTCGGTGGCTTCACGCCCGACAACCTGCAAGTCACACGGAACAACGGCGCGACCTGGAGCAGCGCGACCGGCGCACCCACCTCGCGGCTGCCGGACGCGCCGATCTACTGCGTTCTCGTGCACCCCGACGACAGCGACCTGATCTACGTGGGCACGGAGGTCGGCATCTTCGCGAGCGACGACGGTGGGCAGAGCTGGTCCGCGAACAACGAAGGTCCGGCCAACGTTCCGACCGAGCAACTCGTGTTCATGCACGGCAGTCGCCGCCTGCTCGCCGCGACTCTGGGCCGCGGTTTGTGGACCGCCGACATCCGTCGGCCGGATACGAGTGTCTTCGGCGGCCCCTGTTTCAACCACGCCTCCCCGCCGACCCTCGAAGTCGACACGGCGACTCCGCCGCGACTCGGCGGCGACCTGACCTTCCGTGGGCAGAACCTGCCCGCGAACGCAACGGTGTTCTGGATCGTCGGGCTGTCGGACACCGTTTTCGGCGGTGGCTCCCTGCCGCTCGATCTCGGGGCTGTCGGCATGCCCGGCTGCCAGTTGTCGGTCAGCCCGGACATTGCGACCGGTATCGGCTCGAACTCGGGCGGCGTGGCCGACGGCACCCTGACGATCCCGCAGGTTCCCGCGTTGCTCGGCGCTTCGCTCTATTCGCAAATGCTCGCGCCCGCGCCCGGCCTCAACGCGTTGGGACTCGGCGTCACCAACGGAGCGGGCGCGACCATCGGTTGGTGATCGCTCCCGTGCGTTCTCCCTCGGCGGCACGCTGGCGGGCAACTGCACTCGCAATCACCGCTCGCCGACGCTCCTCGTCGAAGCTCGACCAGCGAATGATCTCTTCGGTCGTGCGGTAGCAGCCGACGCAGACGCTTCCGGAGGAGTCCAGTCGGCAGAGTTTGATGCAAGGTGACTGCGTGGCCATTCGAAGGCGCGGCTCAGCCGCCTGAGCCGATGTCGAAGAACTCCGCGAGAAACGTGACCGCCTGGCCGTGGACCGGGCGGAGTCTCAGGCCCGCGGGGTCGCTGCGTAGGACCGCGGCGTCATGAGACAAGAGGCGATGGGTCGGGCTGTCGCCGAACGTGACGTCGCAGGTGCCGTCCAGCGCCAGGACCAGGAGATCGCGGGGCCGCGCAGCGCCGGGACGGACGATCTCCTGTGATCCCCTTAGGATCGCCGCGTTCGCCCGCGATCGGTCTCTCCGCACCATGAGATTGAGGTCTTCGGTGGGTCCATCGATCAGAGTCGCGCTCACTCGAGCTTCACCAGCGAATCCAAAGGGCTCGTAGGGCTCGAGGAGGCGCACGTCGACGCCATCGACCTTCAACGCCATGCCCGCCCCCCGCAACAACCACAACGTGCGATCGACGCCCGGAAACTCGGAGAACGGTCCATCGCGATCCACTTCGGCGACGCTCACCCGCCAGCGAAACGTCCCCGAGCGGTCCTCGTCGGTCGCAACCTCTCGGGTCCGGCCACCACCGTTCTTCCAGGGCAGGAGGCGCTGCATCTCACGCGGGATGAGCTGGATCGGCGAATGGGTCATCGGTGCGAGTCTCCTGCGGCGCCGCCCGACCCGCCAGCCGCTCGGTCCTCCGCCGGCCACGACTCAGCAGGTTTCCCGCAACGCCCAGACGCCGCCGAACGTCTAGTCCCCCGAATCATGTCGTCCGCCGGTGACTCACTCGAACCGCAAGCGCTCCTCGCGCAACAACACTTCTTGCGGTCCCTGGTGCGATCCCTGCTCGATCGCGGGGAAGACGTAGAAGACGTCGTCTCGGAGACGTGCCTGCGCGCGTGGCGTGGCCGAACTGGCGCGCCGAGCAGCTTGCGAGCATGGCTGGCACGCATTGCACGCAATCTCGCCATGGATCGCCGACGCGAGTCGCAGCGGCGCGGGCGATGGCATGCGGTGAAGCGAGACGAAGAAGTCGCGCCAAGCACGAACGACGTGCTGATTCGCGAGGAACATCGCCAGCGAGTCGTGCACGCTGTACTCAGCCTGCCGCAGGCATATCGCGAAGTCGTACTACTGCGTTACTGGGAAGGCCTGACTCCCGCCGTGATCGCCGAACGGCTCCGCATCCCCGGCACAACCGTCCGCTCGCAGTTGGCGAGGGGACTCACTCTGCTGCGTGAGAGTCTCGATCGTGTCTATCGCGATCGTCGGGACTGGACCGCCGCACTCGCGCCGATCGCACT
>JBFXDD010000033.1:0-44952 GCA_050181465.1 Planctomycetota bacterium | reverse complement strand
CGAGCATCGACCTGCGTCGATCTCGCGACGACGTTCACGAACAGTCCGGGCTGGCCCGGACTCCTCGCGAACGTCTGCTGCGATCACCGCAGATCGCGCCCGGCTTCGTCGCTGCGTCGGCTCCTCCCTGGCAGCGTAGCCACGGCTACGCTTCGGTCGTCGCCCGCCGCAGCTCCTTGCCGAGCATCGACCTGCGTCGATCTCGCGACGACGTTCACGAGTAGCCCGGGCGAGCCCGAGCGCCCCCGCGGATCCGCCGTCCGCCGCTCGGACTCAAACACACTCGGCTTTGGCGACGCCGACCATCGAGCGGAAGAGGTGCATGCCGTCAGGGCTGGTCGCCAGTCCCGACTCCCGCCAGCTCGGATTGTGATGCGCAAGGTAGGCACGATCCGGATGCGGCATCAAACCCAGGACGCGGCCGGTGCTGTCGGTGATGCCGGCGATCGCGCCGGGTGAGCCGTTGGGGTTTTGCGGGTAGCGCATCGTCGGGGCGCCGAGTTCATCGACGTACTGGAAGGCGACGTAGCCTTCGCTCTCGAGAATGCCTGCGAGCGTGCGATCCCGGGCGACGAGCCGTCCTTCGCCGTGGGCTGCCGGCATCGCCAACTTCAGGCCTTCGTCGACGAACACACAGCGGTTGCGGGGGCTCACGAGCGTGACCCACCGACACTCGTAGTGATCGCTGAGGTTGTGCGTGAGCGCAACCTCCTGAACCAGCGGTCCGTGCCCTGTCCGCGGCAGCAAGCCGAGCCGAGTGAGCATCTGGAAGCCGTTGCAGATCCCGAACGCGAGTCCGCCGCGGTCGACCAAGGCGAGCAATCGCTCGCCGACTCTCGCGCGCAGTTCGTTCGCCAAGACGCGACCGGATGCGATGTCGTCGCCGTACGCGAATCCGCCCGGCGCAATGAACAGGTCGAATCGGTCCACCAGCGTCGGATCCGCGCACAGAGCACGGACGTGCACGAACTCCGGTGCCGCTCCGGCGAGCTGGAAGGCATGGAAGGTCTCGCGCTCGCAGTTGATTCCTGGTGCGCGGAGGATCAGGGCGCGTGGGCGCTTCGTGCTCATCGTGGGTCTACCGTCGACTTGCCTTCGGGGATCAGGGTGCCGTCCAGATCGAGCGTGCTCTTGAACGCCGAGACCATCGAGTCGATGGACAACTCGCAAAGTGTCCGGTCGCCGTCTTGTAAGCGGAGTGCGGCGCTTCGGGCATCGAAACGGCCGATCTGCGCAAAGGGGACGCCGAGCAGATTCGCTTCGAAGTCGGCGACTCGATCGGCGGGCACCTCGCACAACAGTCGGCTCTGCGACTCGCTGAACAGTCGCTGCTCGTTCGTCAGCGCGCCCGCGCTCGGAACCTTGCTCAGGTCGAGCGCCAGTCCGAGACGGCCACCGATGGCCATCTCCGCGGCTGCGATCGCGAGACCGCCTTCGCTGAGGTCATGGCACGCCGTGACGGTCCGCGCCCGGATCGCGCGATACACGGCGTCGAGAACGGCCTTGCCGAGTTTGCCGTCGACGCGAGGGACGCTCGAGCCGAGTTCGCCGCGCCACTTCCAGTACGCCGATCCACCGAGTTCGGCCTTGGTCATGCCGACGAGATAGAGGAAGGACTCCGGTCCGCGCGGCGCGCTCGTCACGGTTCGGGTCACATCGGGGATGACGGACAGTGCCGTCACGAGGATGCAGCCGGGAATCGCGATCGTGCGGTCGCCGTCCCGGAATTCGTTGTTCAGCGAGTCCTTGCCCGACACGAACGGCGTTCGATACGAGAGCGCCAACTCACAGAGGGACCGAGTCGCCACCACCAACTCCCCGAGTCGTTCGGGCTTCTTGGCGTTGCCCCAACAGTAGTTGTCGAGGATCGCCGTGCGTTCGGGATCGCCGCCGAGTGCGACGATATTCCGCATCGCTTCATCGAGTGCGCACTCGGCCATCGCACGGGGATCGATGTGGCTGTAGCGCGGATTGAGTCCGCTGCTGACCACGAAGCCGCGCGTCGAACCGAGCTTCGGTGCGATCACCGCGCCGTCGCCCGGGCCGTCGGCATGCCGGCCCACCAGCGGCTTCGCCGCGCTCCCGGCCTGCACTTCGTGGTCGTACTGGCGAATGATCCATTCCTTGCTCGCGATGTTCGGATCGCCGAGCAAGGCGAGGATGGCGTCGCCGAAGTTCGGCGTGCTCGGAAACACCGGGTCGACCAATTGCTTGGCCCGCCAAGTCGCCTTGCGTTCGAAGATCGGCAGTCCTTCGTGCAGGAAATGCAGATCGAGATCGCCGTGCACTCGGTCGCCATGACGCAGCTTCAGACGACCGCTCGAGTCGAAGGTGCCGAGCACCGCGGCCTCGACGTCTTCCTCGCCGCAGAGCGTCAGAAGGCGATCGAGGTGTTCGGGCGGCACCGCGGCCACCATGCGCTCCTGCGCTTCACTGACCCAGATCTCCCAGGGCGCTAGACCGGCGTACTTCAGCGGCGCGGCTGCGAGATCGACGTCTGCGCCGAGCCCCTCGGCCATCTCGCCGACTGCCGAGGAGAAGCCGCCGGCGCCGCAGTCGGTAATCGCCGAGAACAGGTCTTCGTCGCGCGCGCGGAGGACGAGGTCCATGACCTTCCGCTCGGTGATCGGATCACCGATCTGTACGGCACCGCTGCTGACGGTCTCGCTCTCGGTGTGCAGTTCGAGCGAGCTGAAGGTCGCGCCGTGAATGCCGTCGCGTCCGGTGCGACCGCCGATCGCGACGATGCGATCGCCCGCGCGGGCTTGCTTGAATGCTTTGGCCCGCGGCAGGATGCCGACCGTGCCGACGTAGACGAGAGGGTTGCCGATGAAGTCGGAGTCGAAGTGCACGGCGCCGTGCACGGTCGGGATTCCCATCGGGTTGCCGTAGTCGCGCACGCCGGCGACCACGCCGCGCAGCACACGCAGCGGGTGCAGGCAGCCTTCGGGGACGGCCTCGCTCGGCGTGTCGATCGGTGCGAAACAGAAGACGTCCGTGTTCGCCACCGGTCGCGCTGCCAAGCCGGTGCCGAGCACGTCGCGGATCACGCCGCCGACCCCGGTCGCAGCGCCGCCGAATGGTTCGATCGCGGACGGATGGTTGTGCGTCTCGACTTTGATGCAGAGGCAGTCTTCGCCGTCGAAGTCGACGATGCCCGCGTTGTCCTTGAAGACCGATACGCAGAAATCGCGATCGAGCGTTCGCGTCACGCGCGCGATCTCGCTCTTCAGCAGGTTGTCGATGATCTCGCCGTCGAAGTCGATCCGGCCGGTCAACGTCTTGTGCTTGCAGTGTTCCGACCAAGTCTGCGCGATCGTCTCGAGCTCGATCCGCGTCGGATCCCGGCCGAGCTCCGCGTAGTGCGCGCGAATCGCGCGCATTTCGCGCAGATCCAGGGCGAGCCCGCCGTCGAGGGAGACTCGTTCGAGCGCGGCGTCGTCGAAGTCGCGCAGTGCGATGGTCTGAACTTCGAGATCGGCATCACCGCCTGCGCCGGGGAGACCCGCCGGCCAGTCGCCGAGGATCACTTCCTGCACCACCGCATTCGCGAGGCACTGCTCCGCAGCGTGGGCGAGGCGCTGCGGATCGTCGCAGTCGGTCAAGTAGACGGCGTAGGTCCCGGCCGGCACGACCGGCAGGCCGAGGTCCGCGAGTGCTTTTTGCACGGTGCGCGCGACTTGATCGGTAACCCCGGCTCGCGGACGGACCGTGATCCGGCCACGTTCCGGCGCGGGCGTCGCCGTCGGCTCGATGATGGTGAAATCGTCGAGCACCTGGTCGGCGAGGACTTCGCGGGTGAACTCTTCCACTTGGGCACGGCTCAGGGCCGGTCCGAGCAAGTAGCCGCGCCGCGAACCGACGGTCCCGGCCTGCTCGAGTCCGGCCTGCGCCAGCGCGGCGCCTGCCGCACTGCCCGCCGGATCCGGGAGACCGCTCTTGGTGCGAACTTCGACACGCCACGCCTGCATGGCAGCACGATGCCGACGGGCGGGGGAGCTTTCCAGCCGATCGCGCTACACTCTGCCGCGCAGTCCCCAACCCAGGAATCCCTTGACCGAGACCAAGACGTCCGAAGTCCAGACCGGCCTCGCCTTCGAACGCCCACTGCTCGAGATGGAGCAGAAGATCGCCGAGCTGTGGCGATTGGCGCAAACCACGCACCTCGATCTGTCCGGCGAGATCGCCGCCCTCGAAGAGCGGCTGCGGAATCAGACGGCCGAGGTCTACGGACACCTCGGCCCTTGGGAGCGAGTCGCGGTCGCGCGCCACGCCGAGCGACCGATGACCTCCGACTACATCCAGATGATGCTGGATGACTTCACCGAGCTGCACGGCGATCGCACCTACGGCGACGACCGCGCGATCGTGACCGGCCTCGCGCAGATGAACGGGGTTCGTTTTCTGCTGGTGGGCCATCGGAAGGGCAAGACGGTGAAGGACCGACTCGCCTGTAACTTCGGCTGTGCTCATCCCGAGGGCTACCGCAAGGCACTCTTGAAGATGAAGTTGGCGGAGAAGATGGGGTTGCCCATCGTGACCTTCATCAACACTCCCGGGGCCTATCCCGGCATCGGGGCCGAAGAGCGGGGGCAGGCCGGCGCGATTGCTCGCAACATCCTCGAGATGTTCCAGCTCCGGGTTCCGATCATCGCGTTGGTGATCGGCGAGGGTGGGTCCGGCGGCGCGCTCGGGATCGGTGTGGGCGACCGCGTCGGCATTCTGGAGAACTCCTACTACTCGGTAATCTCGCCCGAGGGCTGCGCCGCGATCCTGTGGAAGAGCGGCGAGAAGGCTCCCGAAGCGGCTGCGGCGCTTCGCCTGACGAGCTCGGACCTGCGCGGTTTCGGCTTGGTCGACGATGTGATCGAGGAGCCGTTGGGCGGCGCGCACCGCAACCCGCAGGAGACCGTCGAGCGCGTTCGCGCCCGTATCCTGAGCTGGCTCGATGAGCTCGGCCGCATCCCGACCGACACGCTGCTGGAGCAGCGCTACGAGAAGTTCCGTCGGATGGGCATCCCGACGTCCCGGCCGCTGGACGAGGCAGAATCCAACTGAACGGTCTCGCCGGCGCCCGCAGCGCTCCGTAAGGAACGCGACCATTGGCCGACGTCATGCGACAACCCCGCCGCGAGCTTCCGTTCGAGTTCTCAGGGTCCGTCGGGGCGACACCCCGCGCCGTGGGGAAGATCGAGAATCTCGAGGCGGCGGCGGGCGCCCAGCAATCGGGCGGGGGTCCGGAGATCTTGGACGACGGCGCCGACGCCGCGGTGATCCGGCGCATCCTCGACGGTGATCCCGACGCCTTCGGCGAACTGGTGCGACGCTATTCGCGGCGCGCGTTCTACGTCGCCTGGCACGTAGTCGGTTCGGTCGAGGACGCCCGCGACGTGGTCCAGGAATCGTTCCTGCGGCTGCACCGGTCGCTCGATCGCTACGACTTCGCGCGCAGCTTCTACACGTGGTTCTATCGGATCGTGACCAACCTGGCGATCGACGCGCTCCGCAAGCGCCGCGCGGCCAGGATGGTCGGGATCGAAGACTTCGAGGAACGACCCACCGATCTCGCGCGGCCGTCCGCCGACCTCGAACGGGAGGAGGAGCGCGATCTCGTCTGGCAGGTGCTCGATTCGCTCGATCCGAAGTTTCGCGCCGTCTTGGTTCTCCGCGAGATCCACGGGCTCTCGGCTCGCGAGATCGCGCCGATCCTCGGGGTGACGCACGTGACGGCACGCTGGCGGCTCCATCGCGGTCGCCAGTTGTTTCGCGATGCGTGGGCCGAGCGCACCGGCGAGGCGGTGTCCGAATGAGTCCCGGTCCCAAGGAATGCGCGATTGCCCGTCGGCGCATGCTGCATCTGCCGTTGACCGGTTCCCCGCGGATCGAGGGGGCGTTGCGCACGCACCTCCTCGCCTGCGCGGGTTGTCGACGCCGCTTGCGTGTGGCGCTCACCGCCGGGCGCGCCTTCGGTGCGTTCGCGTCGGCGCCGCCGCCGGACGACCGTTTCTTCGAGCAACTCGAGGCCGAGGTCGTGCTCGCCGCCGGACGTCAGCCTCGGCGCCACCGCCGTTCCCGGCTGCTGCTCGCCGCTTCGCTGGCCGCGATGTTCCTGGTGGGCGTCGTGCTCTCGGGGCTGCGTGGCGAAGAGCCGCGGGAGCGCTCGAGTCTCCTCGGCTCGCCCCCGCTCGCCGTGGACGACGTGTTCGTCTTCGATCCCTCCGCCTTGACCATGCCGGTCCACTCCGGACCCTTCCGTGGCCTCAGGGGACTCGCCCTGATGGACGAGGTCGTCGAGCCGCGCCTGCACGCGTTGTCACCCGGTGAACGAGCTGCGCGACCGGCCGCCATGATCCAGGACAAGGCGGATCGCGCCCGTCCTCGCGACTCGCGCTGAGGCGAGCCGTCGGAGTCTTGGTCGCTCCTGGTCGTTGAACCCGGCGCGCGATCGCCTCGGCGATGCGATCGACGCGAGGACACAACGCGAGGACCACCATGACGATGTTCGACACCACCCGTATCTGGCTGGGCAGGACTGCTCTGCTCGCCGCGACCCTTGGTTGCGCCGCATCCGTGCGGGCTCAGGACGATCCGGCCGGCAAGCCGCCGCAAGCGCCGCCGCGAGCCGAAACGGCCGAGCCGTCCAAGCCCAAGCTCTCGATCGAGCAGTGGATCCAGCGGCTGGGGGCCGAGCGGCCCGCGCAGCGCAAGGCTGCCGAAGACGCGCTCTCGGAGTTCGGGTCTGCGGCTCGCTCCGCCTTGGAGGTTGCCGCCGAGGACCACGACGATCCGGAGGTGCGATGGCGGGCGCGGCGACTGTTGCGCAACTTGGACGCTCCCGCTGAACGCGGTCGGCTGCGTCGGATCGCGCCGGACCAAACCGGTCCGGAGGTGGGTCGGGAGGGCGACAACGAGCCCGACGCGAATCCTGAACTGCGCCGGGCCTTCGAAGGCTTCCGCGGCTTCGAGGAACTCGAGCAGCAGATGGAGGACTTGCGGCGTCAGGTCGAGGAGATGCAACGCGGTTTCGGAGCACCGGGGCGGCCGGGCGTTCCGTTCGGCGGGTTCTGGAATGGCGGCGACCACACGACGTCGATGCAGATCGGTCCCGATGGTGTGCGCCTCGAAGTCCGCGAAGGGGAGGGTGCCGACGCGAAGCGCAAGGTCTACGAGGCGCCGGATCTCGAGACCTTCCGCGAGAAGTACCCCGAGGTTGCCAAGCAGTTTCTCGACGCTCAGGGTCGCTGGAACATGCCGGGTCTGGGCGGTGGTCGAGTGCCCCGCGTCGACCTTCGCGGTCCGCTCGGCTGGTTGCGACGCGGTGAGAGCGCCCCGGAAGCCGTGGACATCGTGCCGCCCGTCACTGCGGTGCCGCCGGCCGAAGGGGAGCGCTTGGGTATCTACGTCGCAGACCTCGACCCTGCCGTTCGTGAGTTCCTCGGCGTCGAACCGGAGGTCGGCCTGCTCGTCGAGCGAGTCGAGCCCGAGTCTCTGGCCGCGGCACTGCAACTTCGCGCCAAGGACGTCGTGCTGAAGATCGGTGACACCACGTTGCGCAGCACCATGGATGTGCGCGCCGCTCTGCGGGGGATCCCTGCCGGCGAGGCGGTTTTGGTCACGGTCAATCGGCACGGCGAGACCGTGAACCTGAAAGCTCAGAAGCGGCACGATGCGCCCGAGCCGAAGAAGCTTCGCAAGACCGAGCCGAAGGAGTCGGAAGAGGTCGAAGCGGAGAACGCGCCGCCGTCCGGGACGAAGCGCTGAGCGCGGCGCCGCTCAGTCCGCGGTGGGCTGGACCGCCGCTTCGTGCGGCGGCTCCCCATCGACCTTCGCACTGCCGTCGAGGTTTCGCAGTCGCAGTTGACCGCAGGCTGCGCTGCGGTCCGCGCCGCGTTGGCGCCGGACGGTGACGTTCACACCGAGTGCCCGAAGCTCGTCGGCGAAGCGGTCCACTACGGTGTCGGAAGGTCGCGCGAGCCCGACGATCCGATCCACGGGATTCCATGGGATGAGATTCACGGTGCTCGGGAAGCCATGGATCGCTCGAGCCAGCAGCCGAGCATCGATGCTGCGATCGTTCACACCGGCGAGGAGCACGACTTCGAACGTGATCTCGCGACCGCTCTGCTCGAACACGGCACGCGCAGCCGCCACGATCTCCGCGACGCTCGCCTTCGCAGTCGGTACGAGTCGCTTGCGCAGCACGTCGTCCGCCGCGTGCAGCGAGATCGCGAGATTGTAGGAGCGTTCGAGCGCTGCGAAGGCCTGCATGCGCGCCGGAAGTCCGCTCGTGCTCACCGTGATGCGGCGCGCGCCGAGCGCGATGCCATCCGGATCGCTGATCCGATCCAGCGCGCGGCTCAGCGCGTCGAGATTGAGCAGCGGCTCACCGAGTCCCATGACCACGAGGTTCGTCAGGTAGCTCGGGGCATGGCCTTGGTGCCGCGCCGCGAGGCGGTCTCGTGCGTGGAGCACTTGCTCGATGATCTCGCCGGAACTCAGGTTGCGTCGAACTCCCTCGAGTCCCGAGGCGCAAAAAATGCACGCCACCGGGCAGCCAACCTGCGATGAGACGCACAGCGTGATGCGATCGCCGTCGGGGATGATCACGGTCTCGACGGTCTCGCCATCGTGCAGCTTCAGCAACAGCTTCTCGGTGCCGTCGCGGGCGCTGTCCACGGCCGCGACCGTCGAACTGCGCACCGGAGTCGCGGCGAGACTCGAGCGAAGTGCCTTGGATACGTTGTGCATCCGCTCGTAGTCGGACGCGCCGTGACGATAGAGCCAATGCGCGACCTGCTTTCCGACGAAAGCACGGCCGCCACGCTCGACGACCAGAGCCGTCAGCGCGTCGTCATCGAGTTCCGTCAGGGCGATCGGGCGAGGCGACGACGTCACGCAGTCTCGCGTCGCGGCTGCGGCGGCGACTCCTCATTGCGCAGCCGTTCGCGCACGAAGACTTCGTCGATCACGACCTTCTGCACGTCACGCTTGCCGGGCAGTTCGTAGCGCAGGTCGAGCAGAAGCTGCTCGAATAGCGAGCGCAGTGCCCGCACGCCGGTCTCACGTTCCATCGCGATGGTGGCCAATTCCTCCAGCGCGGCGTCGGTCACGACCAGCTCGCAGCCATCCATTTCGAAGAAGGCCTGGAACTGCTTCAGCATCGCGTTCTTCGGTTCCGTGATGACGGACACGATCTCGGCGCGGGTCAGCGACCGCATCGGGACGATCACCGGCAATCGGCCGATGAACTCGGGGATCATTCCGAACTCGACCAGGTCCTTGGTCTCGATGAAGGGGATCAACGCATCCCGCTCGCGCTGTTCGGTCTCCGGCTTGGCCTTGTTGCCGAGTGCGCTGGCGCCGCGTTGCTCCTTGTGGAACCCCATCGCTTGTTGGCCAAGCCGGCGGCTGATGAAGTTCTCGATGCCCGAGAACGTGCCGCCGCAGATGAACAGGATGTTCTCCGTGTTGATCTGGATGTAGCTCTGCTCGGGATGCTTGCGCCCGCCCTGCGGCGGCACGTTCGCAACAGTGCCTTCGAGGATCTTCAATAGCGCCTGCTGCACGCCCTCGCCCGAGACGTCCCGCGTGATCGACACGTTCTGGGTCGTCCGGTTGATCTTGTCGATCTCGTCGATGTAGACGATGCCCTGCTGCGCTCGCTCGACGTCGAAGTTGGCGTTTTGCAGGAGCTTGAGCAGGATGTTCTCGACGTCCTCGCCGACGTAGCCGGCTTCGGTCAGGGTCGTCGCATCGGCGATGGCGAAGGGCACGTCGAGCAGACGAGCCAAGGTCCGCGCCAGCAGGGTCTTGCCGCAGCCGGTCGGCCCGACGAGGAGCACGTTGCTCTTCTCCAGCTCGAGATCGGGGTTGTGGTAGCGCGAGTGGAGCCGGCGATAGTGCGCGTAGACCGCGACCGAGAGGATCTTCTTCGCCTCCTCCTGGCCGATGACGAACTCGTCGAGGCGCTTGTGGATCTCCCCGGGAGTGGGAATCTTGTCCTTGAGCACGAGGTCGCGGACGAAGGTTGCCGGGGCGTCACCCCGGCTCCGCCGATCCTCTTCCTTGAGGATGGTGTTGCAGATCTCGATGCACTCGTTGCAGATGTAGACCCCGGGGGGGCCGGCGATCAGCGAGCGCACGTGGTGCCGCGACTTCTCACAGAAGGTGCAGCGCTCGACCGCGCGGCTCTTGCCACCGTTGGTTCTTGCCATGGTCCTGCCAGCAGACCGGAGCCGCCGCCCGGCGGTCGATCCGCAGTCCTATTCTAGGGCAGCGGCGCGCCCGCGAAAACCTCGCCGCGCGTCGACGCTGCCGCGGGTGCGGTCACTCGGCGCCGGCCGGGCTCACTTCGCGGATTCGACGATGTCGTCGACCAGTCCGTACGCCTTGGCCTCGGCGGCGCTCATGAAGAAGTCGCGGTCACTGTCCCGCGCCACCCGCTCCTTGGGTTGGCCGGTGTGCTTCACCAGGATGTTGTTGAGCGTGTCCTTCATGCGAAGGATTTCCTCGGCCTGGATCGAGATGTCGGCCGCGGTGCCCTGCACACCACCCCACGGTTGGTGGATCATGATGCGCGAATTCGGGAGCGAGAAGCGCTTCCCGGGCGTGCCCGCTGCGAGCAGAACCGCACCCATCGAAGCCGCTTGACCGATGCAATAGGTCGCGACCGGACACTGGACGAATTGCATCGTGTCGTAGATCGCGAGGCCCGCGGTCACGCTGCCACCCGGGGTGTTCAAGAACACCTGGATGTCCTGGCTCTTGTTCTCCTTCTGCAGGAACAGGAGCTGCGCGATCACCGAGTTCGCGACCTGATCGTTGATCGGCGTACCGATGAACACGATCCGATCCTCGAGCAGGCGGCTGTAGATGTCCCAGGCGCGCTCGCCCCGACCGGTCTTCTCGATGACCGTCGGGATGAGGATGTTCTGGGCGTCGAGGGCTTCGTTCTGGGCTGCGCCGTTTCGGTTCATGCGTTCTGGCTCTTATCGGTGATCTTCGCCTTGTCTCTGAGGAACTCGCGGATCTTCCGCTCGAGGATCCCCATCGAGAGTTCGCCGAAGAGGTCGTTCTGGCGCATGTGCGCCACGACCTGCTCGGTGCTGACCTGGTTCTGCGCAGCGATCCCCTCGATCTCGCGATACATGTCGCTTTCCTCGACACCGATCTTCTTCGCCATGGAGATCGCTTCGAGCAGGAAGATCATCCGGATCCGACGCTCGGCGACGTTGCGGGCCTCGGCGCGATTCTGCTCGACCAAGCCGTCGATCTCCTCGCTGGTCCGCTGCTGGCCCTCGAGGCGCTTGCGATAGGCAGCGAGGTCGGACTCGAACTGCTGTTCCACAAGGTTGAGTGGAAGATCGAAGGGCGTGCGCTCGACGATGGTGGTCAAGATCGCCTCTTCCTGACGAAGCTTCTCGGCGGCGACCTTCCGCTCGCCGATCTGGCGATCCAACTCGGCCTTCATCTTCTCGAGATCGTCGAAGCCGAACTCCTTGGCGAGCGCGTCGTCGATCGCGGATCGCTGAACGCGCTGCACGTCGAGGACCTTGCCGACGACGCGGCCGCTCTGGCCGCGCACCGCTTCGACTTCGAAGTGGGGCGAGAACTGGATCGCGGTCTCGAACTCATCGCCCTTGGCCTTGCCGACGACCGCGGACTTGAATGCCGCCGGGTCGGTGCCCGCGATGGGGATCCCCGGGTTGACCTGGGAGTTCTCGCGGCGATGGACCTCCTCGCCCTCGGCGTTGCGGTAGCTGAGGTCGCAACGGAGGAAGTCGGTCTCGCCGGCGGGCTCCTCGACGGTCTCCAGCGTGCGCTTCTGATCCGCGAGTTGTTCCAGGGCGCGCTGGATGTCCTCCGGTGTCACCGCGGTGGGCCGTTCATCGACCTCGATTCCTTCGACTTCGCCCAACTGGATGGTCGGCTTGACGTCGCAGTGGACCTTGAATTCGATCCCCTGCTCGGCGCGCGCCATCGTTTGCTCGTCGAGGCCTTCGATCCTGGGCTGGCCAACGATCTTGATGTCGTGGTCGCGGCAGGCGTCTCGGAAGGACTCGTTCAGCAGTTGGTTGTGGGCCTCGGCGCGGATTCCTGGGCCAAACTTCTTCTCGATCACCGCACGGGGCACCTTGCCCGGACGGAAGCCTTTGATCTGGACCTGGCGAGAGGCCTGCGTGAAGGCCCGCTCCACGTGGTCGACGACCCGAGACGGCGGAATCTTGATGGTGACAGTACGGCTGCACGGGCCGGTCGTTTCGACCTGGACGTCCATGGATGGCGGCGGTGGAACGGAGTAGGACGGATTCGGGGAAAGCCCGCGATCTTCGTCCGCGCGCGGTGGCGGGTCAACGGTTGCCAGGGATCCCTGGCCGGTCCAAAGCCCGGACGATGCGTGAACGTCTGCCGCGGTCGCCGCAACTCCCGCCCGGCCGCGCCGCTACCTCGGCTCCTCCCAGGCAGCGTGGTTGCGGCTACTTCGGTCGTCGTCCGTCGAAGCGCCTTGCCGGGCATCGACCCACGCTGATCTCGCGACGTCGATCACGCATCGTCCGGGTCAGTGGGGCGCGACGAAGGGAGCCCGCCGGATCCGGTGCTCGCCGAATCGAGTCCGCGCCACCAAGGCTCGGTCAGCGTTCGTAGCCGGCTTTCGTGAGTTGCTCGAGGAAGATCGGATCCCCGGCGGCTTCGCTGAGGATCTTCTGCGTGGAGTAGGCGGTTTCCTTCAGTGCCCGCTTCATCGCCGGCACCCGCTTTCGGTGTGCTTCCGCGCGCGCGATCTGGAGGTAGTAGTGCTGCCGTCGCGACGTGACCGTGCTGTATTGCGCGGCGGCCGTGTAGTCCTTGATCGCCTCGACGTCCATGCCGAAGGCGAGATGCGCAGCGCCGCGCTCGGCGAGGATGTTTGGATCTTGGCGATCGCGCCGCAGTCGCTGTTCGAAGTTGTCGAGCAGGATCTTCTTGCCGCGCTTCTCCCCAAGGGTCCACAGAGTCATCGCGGCTTCCGTCGCGAGTGCGCTGGCCGGCTGGGTCTCCAGCAGATCGAGCAGTGCTCGGGTAGTGCCGCGGTGCTTCTCGGGCGCGATCGTCGCGAGGGCGTGCACCAGCCGGACCAGGTCGTCGGCGTCGAGTCGGATGCTGTCTTGCACCAAGGGGAGGAGTGCGTCCGCGATCGCCTCGTCGCCCTTGACCGTCGCGGAGAAGAAGTCGAGGTAGTCCCCGAGCAGTCGGTTCTCACGTTCGTTGCGAAGGGCCTCCAGAGCGAGCGGCACAGCTTGCGCGTAACCGACCTTGCTCAGGTGGGCGAGGGCGTGCTGGCGTGCTTCCGCGTCCGCGCTCTGGATCAGCGGGGCGACCAAGGGGGCGAGGCGATCAGTGCCGACGTTCTCTGCTGCGCGAATCGCGACCATGCGCCGTTCGTTGGTCCCGAGCAGCGGGAAGAGGCGAGCGAGGGTGGTCGCGACGCTCGGGTCCTTGGACTCACCCAGCAACATCAGTCCGAGTCGCTGACCGAGTTCGTGACTTCCCTCCGCCAGTTCGGTCCAGGTTTGGACATGCTTCGCCGGCTCCATGCGCGCGAGGATCCGTGCGCAGTTCTCAGCCAGGAATCGCGCGCGGGAGTCGTCGTCCGCCGGAGTCAGCAGCTCGACCAACATGGGTTGGACGCTGTCGCCGAGGGCGACGATCTTGGTCACGAGCGGTTCGAGCACTTCGCCGTTCCGGCGATGATCGGTGCGGAGATCGGCGAGGTAGGGCTCTAGCGCGGCGAGGCGTCCGGGTCGTTGCCGATCGGCGCGGACCTTGGCCAGTGCCGGCAGGTCGCGCAGACCGATGCCGTCCTGCGCCGCCGGGGCGGGTGCGAGTAACAGGGCCGAGATGGTGGCGACGGCCCACGACACACGACACGACAGCATGTCGCCGAGTTTCGTCGCTTCGGGCCGGATGCTCAACCCCGACCTTCGGCGGCAACGCGTCGAAACGGGTTCGACGGCTCGCGAAGGATCCCACCCGCGGTTGCGGGGCGCACCGATTACGCGGTGCCCGCGGGCTCGCTCCGGCAATCGGTTCCGTCGGCCGCGCGCCCGTGCGCCTGCGGGCGGGGGGGCGCTGCCCGACCGCTATGGTGCTGCTTGGGACTGCCGTAGATTCCGCGGAGTCGTTCCCGATGACGCAAGACGTAAGTCCACACGGTTCCACCTATCGACACGCGCTCGGTGCGGACCTTCGCGGAGATTTCGCATGAGCGCCGCTTCAGACTTCGAGGTGATCGTCGTCGGTGGCGGCCATGCCGGCGCCGAAGCGGCCCTCGCCGCGGCCCGCATGGGAGTCCGCACCGCGATGGTGGTGCTGGATCCTGCGGCAGTTGGCCGAATGTCCTGTAACCCCGCGATCGGCGGCTTGGCGAAGGGTCAGCTCGTGCGTGAAATCGATGCCCTGGGCGGTGAGATGGGGCTGGTCACCGACGCGACCGGCATCCACTTTCGCATGCTCAACACCAGCAAGGGACCGGCCGTCCGCAGCCCGCGGGCGCAGTGCGATCGGCACGCCTACAACAACGCGATGGCGGCGCGCGTCGCGGCGCAGGTGAATCTCACTGTGGTCGCGGACGAGGCGATCGGAATCGTGGTCGAGTCCTCGCACAACCATCCATCTGGGCGGCGGGTGCGTGGAATCACGCTCGCGACCGGCGGGACGCTGCTCGCGCCGCTGGTCGTCATCACCACCGGCACCTTCCTCGGCGGCAAGTTGTTCGCCGGTGAGTGGACCGAGTCGGGAGGACGCATGGGCGAACGCGGGCCGGCGCGACTGAGTGCGAGCCTCGCGGCACTCGGACTTCGACTCGGCCGCCACAAGACCGGCACTCCGCCGCGGCTGGCACGCGACTCGATCGACTTCTCGGTGTGCGAACGACAGGATCCGGACGATCCGCCGCAGCCCTTCTCGTTCCGAACCGAGCGCATCACCACGCGACAACTGCCGTGCTGGACCACCCGCACGACTGCTCGCACCCATTCCATCGTCGCCGGCAACGCGCATCGTTCGCCGATGTTCGCGGGTCGGATCGTCGGCACCGGGCCGCGGTATTGCCCGAGTCTCGAGGACAAGGTGGTTCGGTTCGCCGACAAGGATCACCACCTGATCTTTCTCGAGCCGGAGGGTCACGATGCCGACGAGGTCTATCCCAACGGCATCTCGACCAGCCTGCCGCCCGACATCCAAGGTGAGTTCGTGCGAACGATCCCGGGCCTCGAGGACGCACGGATTCTGCGCCACGGCTACGCGGTCGAATACGACTTCCTCTGCACCGACCAGATCCGCAGCGATCTGTCGGTGGCGAGCGTGGACGGTCTGTTCTCCGCCGGCCAAGTGAACGGAACCAGCGGTTACGAGGAGGCCGCCGCGCAAGGATTCCTCGCCGGAGTCAATGCGGCGCGCCGGGCTCGTGGTTCTGCTTCGCTCGTTCTGGATCGCGCGAGCAGCTACCTGGGGGTGATGGTCGACGATCTCTGTCGGGTCAACCCGACCGAGCCGTATCGCATGTTCACGAGTCGGGCCGAGTTCCGGTTGATGCTGCGATCGGACAACGCGGACCGCCGACTCGCGGCGCTCGCGCAGGAGATCGGCATCCTCGGGGAGCGCGATCGCGCACGAGTCGCGGGCAAGGAGCGGCGCATCGAACTGGCACTCGAACGTCTGACCAGGACGCGGGTGGACGGCTCGACGCTGGTGGAGTGGTTGCGACGCCCGGAGATCGATGCCGGCGACCCTCGGATCCTCGCGGCGGTGCAAGACCTCCAGCTATCCGTCGGGGACCTCTCCGAGGTCGAAGCCGAGGTCAAGTATGCGGGCTATATCGAGCGCCAGCTTCGCGACGTCGAACGACTGCGCGCGATGGAAGCGCGGGCCATCCCCGCGGCCTTCGAGCCGGACCGCGTGGTCGGTTTGTCCAACGAAGCCAAGGATCGACTGCGGCGGCATCGACCCCGCACGATCGGCGAGGCGTCGCGCCTTCCGGGCGTGACTCCCGCCGACGTGCAGCTCTTGCTGGTCCACGTTCGCCGCTGACGAAGTCGGTCGGTCCGCCGCTGGACTGGCCGCTTCGGTGCGATCCGCTCAGTTCTTCTGAACCAAGCGGCCGCGTTCCTCGGCGGCGACCTTGGCGGCGTGCGTGCCCTTGAAGCGATCGCTGAACTTCACGAGTTCCTCGATCAACTTCTTGCGCTGCGACACCTTCGCCGGATCGAACTTGCCGAGAAGCGATTCGAGTGCCTTGCCGGCGCCGATCTCCTTCTTGATCGCAGGATCCTTGCTGAAGGCAGCGAGCTGTTCCTTCGCAGCCTCCGCGGGCGGGAGGCCCTTCCAGTCCTTCTCGATCTTCTCGAGTCGATTCTGGGCGGCGGCGAAGTCGGGGCCCTGCGCGAGGGTTTGGATCCGCGCGAGTTGACGATCGACTCGCTTCTGCAGTTCGGCTTGTTGAGCCACGAGGACCTCACGGACCTCCTCGGCAAGGTTCTCCTGCGCGAGCATCTTCTCGAGCGTCTCGCTCAGCTTCTTGTGGTCCTTCTTCTCCCACAGCTTGCGAATGCCGTCGTAGTGCGGCTCATCAGGCATCTTGGGAGCGAGCGACACCGTCGCGAGGTGTTCTTCAATGAAGGCCTCGTTCGGAAGTCGATCCTCGGGAACGCTGATGAGCACACCATCGGGGCTCACCGTGTAGACGCTCGGGAAGAAGGGGATCTTGTACAGCTCGTTGCAGCCCTTGACCCGAAGGAAGGGGTACTTCGCGCCGTGCTGATCGATGAACACTTTCTGGATCAGGTCTTCGGACTCATCGGACACGCCGACGAGCAGCAGCCCCCGCTCCGCGAACTTCTCATGAAGTTCATTCAGATGCGGGACGGCCGCCTTGCAGGGGCCTCACCAGGTCTGTGCGAAATCGAGGATGACGAGCTTGCCGGCAAACTCGCTGAAGTCGGTCGGGCCTTCGTTCCAAGCTTTCTCGATGGTGAAGGCGGGCGCTTCGATGCCCTTCTTCAGTTGCGCTTGGAGCGAGCCCGCCAACACGACGATGGCCGCCGCCGTTGCGGCGCGCGTGAGGTGGTTCATGTGCGGGATTCTATCGGCAGGACGGTCCGACGCACCGCTGCCCTGGTGTGTCAACCCCGCAAGACTGACTTGACCAGCGTCTCGGTCGATGGGTCGGTGGCGCTCACCAACGCGCGCTCGATCCGTTCGCGGGCTTCCTTTTCACCGTAGCCGAGCGTCACGAGTGCCGCGACCGCGTCCTCGGCGTGATCGGGGAGTCTCGCCGCCCTGGCCTTGGTCGCGCCTCGTGTCGGCTCGGGTCCGGCCGCGCCCTCGAACGTGAACTCCTCCAGCTTGTCGCGCAGTTCCAGGCAGAGCCGTTCGGCGGTCTTCGCACCGACGCCCTTCACTCGGCGCAGGGCTGCGAGGTCTTCCTGGCGCAGCACCTCGACCAGCCGCGCCGCTGGGTAGGTCGAGAGTAATGCCAGGGCGAGCTTCGGCCCGACCCCGGCCACGCTCAATACGCGCCGTGCGAGGTCGCGCTCGGATTGACCCGCGAAGCCCAGCAAGGTCGGCATACCGTCGCTGACGTGCAGGATGGTGAACAAGGTCGCCGTCGCGTCGACGCGCAGCCCCGCCGCATCACCTACGGGAACCAGGATCTCGTAGCCGACCCCGTGGGCGCGGAGCACCGCGGTCGTGCCCTGGGCTCGAACGACCTGGCCGTGGATGTGGTCGTACATTCGCTCGAACTCGCGTGACGGGCCGATTGAACTGCCGCCTCGCGGCGGTGGGGCTCGCGACCGGCCGCGGGAGCGGCCGTCGCGGGCTCAGCTGCGCAGCGACAAGCCGTGCTCGTCCAGCTTCGTGCGGATCTCGTTGAGCGAGGTCTGGCCGAAGTTCGGACAGGCCAACAGCTCGGCCTCGGTCTTGTTCGCGAGGTCGCCGATCGTCTTGATCTTGAGAATGTCGACGATGCGGCGGCTTCGCACCGACAGATCGAGTTCCGTGACCGGACGCCGCTTGGGGTCTGGATGCTCGGGGTCCGGAGCCTCGGAAACCGGGGCCGGCGCTTCTTCGGTCTCCTCGATCGCCGTCGAGGCGAGTTCCTCGGGAGCCATGCCCAGTCGCAGGCCCTTGGCCCGCAGGATCTGCTTGATCTCTTCGAGCGAGGTCTCGCCGAAGTTCTTGTAGCTGAGCAGTTCCTGCTCGCTCTTGCGCACCAGGTCGCCGAGCGTGAACACGCCCATCTTCTGGAGGCAGTTGCGGCTTCGCACCGACAGCTCGAAGTCGTTGATCGGGGTCCGCAGGACCTTGTTCTTCTTGTCCTCGCGGCGCTCCTGATCCTCGTCGTAGTACATGCTCAACGCCGCGGCAGCGTCGCGGCGGTAGAGGCGCGCGCGCGGGTTGGTGGGTTGCGCTTGCAGCGCGAGGTCGAAGCACTGCATCGCGCGGCGGAAGTTGCCCATGTCCTCGTAGAGGACGCCCAGGTTGATGACGCAGCTCACGTTCACCGGCGGGTGCATCAGCGCCCGCTCGTAGAGTTCGCGAGCTTCTTCGTCTTCACCACGAAGGTCGACGTTCAGCGCCAGCCGAAACAGCGCATCGGGATGGGCCGGGTCGCGACCGAGGGCTTCGTCGTAGCGGGCGATCGCGCCGAGCGCATCGCCGTCGAACTCGTGCAGTCGACCCTCGAAGTAGCTGCGGTCGGCCTCGCTGAGACTCTTGCCGACTTCGGCGAACATCGCCGCGAAGCGGGTGTGCTCCCCGGCTCGCTCCAGCACGTGCAGCGCGGTCGAGGCTTGGGTGGCGTCGGTGTTGCGTTGCGCGAGCACGGCGATGGCGTCTTCGGTTCGGCCGATGGCGGCCAAGCTCTGCGCGAGGCAGATCGCCACGGCGGGGGACGCCTTGTGCTCATCGAGGAGCGGCGCCGCCTCGGCGTGACGGCCGAGCGCCCACAAGGTCATGCCTCGCTTGATGCCGCGCGCCATGGGCGTCGCCAACCAATCGCGGAGACGTTCGATCTCGTGGACCGAGCGGAAGGCATTGCGGCGGAAGGCTGCGACGGCAGTGGCGTCGAGAGTGCCGTCGAGTACGGAGAGGGGGTCGACTCCCAGATCGGGGGTCATGCGGCGGTCGCCTCCAAGGGTTCGGTCACGGCGGATGGGCGCGGCGGGGCGAGCGTGCCGCTGGCTGTGCCGCACGCCCCCGCCCGCGGGGAGAATCGCGCAGACTAGGTGGCCGACGCTCGCCGATCAAGCGCGCAGAAGGCCGCCGTAGACCTCGAGGAGGTCGTCCGCCATCGCATCGAAGTCGCGGACGACCGGCGACGTCCGCGCGGCGGTGCCCCAGCGCGCCGCCAAGCCTGGGTCCGCCACCACCGCAGCCATCGCTGCCTGCAGGGCGGCCACGTCGCCGGCCGGCAGCACGCGCCCCGCTACGCCGTCCACGATCGCGTCCGCCAAGCCGCCGATCTTCGACACCAGCACGCCGCGCCCGGCGGCGAGGGCCTCGCGCACGGTCAGGCCGAAGGCCTCTGCCCACAGCGCCGGTGCGACGAGCACGTCGATCGTGGAGAGGATGCGCGGCAGGTCGTCGGTGGTGTAGGGGCCGTGGTAGGTGAAGCGGTCTCTCGGCTGCAGGTTCGACAGGGCACGCGTCAGGAAGCCGAAGTCGCCGTGATAGGGAACCACGTTGCCGAATGCGTGCAGCTCGGAGGTCCCGACCGGGAGCGCCTGCCAGGCTCGCAACAACACGTCGAGTCCCTTGCTGGGGATCAAAGTGCCCAGATAGCCGAAGCGAATTCGTTCGCCGGTCTTGGGCGCAGCCGGAGGCAGAGCTCGCAGTCGCGTGACGTCGACGCCGTTGGGGACCACGGCGATCCGTTCGATCGGGATCCCGGCGGCGGCGAAGGGGGGGATCGCGGCGGCCGACGGCACGACGAGTCGGTCGACGTCGCGGAGGACGGCGCCGGCGTGGCGGTGGTGATCGGCGAGAACCGCCTCGCCTGCGGCCCCCGGGGGGACGAAGCCGCCGAAGTTCGGTCGCAGGCAGTTCGCGCAGGTCGACGGCTCGACCCGCGCGCAGGCGCGACCCTCGCGGTGCCACATTTGACCACGCGGACACAAGAGCCAGTAGTCGTGCAGCGTCAGCACCGTGCGGATGCTGCGCCGTCGCAGCTGCTGCACCAGCCCGGTGGACATACCGGTCAGGTGATGGAGATGTGCCACGTCGAAGGGCGCTTGCGAATCGAGGAATCGATCGAGCGCCGCGTCGAGCAACGGGACTGCGTAGAGCGACCGCAGATCGGTCAGTCCTTCGTAGCGCCACACCACTCGCGTCACCGCGTACGGACGCGCACCGTCCCTTGGTTCGTCGATCGCCGTGCCCTGATCGACACCGCCACGACCGGTCTTCGCGTAGACGTGCACGTGATGGCCCATCGTCGCGAGTGCCCGAGCCAGTCCGTCGACGTGCTGCTCGACACCGCCGACGCTCTCCGGCGGCAAGCCGTGCGTGATCAAGAGGATGCGCAGGGAGTGCGCTCGAGGCATAGCCGCAACATCGTCGAGAACACGCGCTGGAACGCACGTCAAATCCTCGCTAGCATCCGCGCCGCGCAAAGACGACGGGCGGTCGTCCGACGCGCTCGTCATCCAGCGCAAGTTCGCGGTCGCGGTGCCGCGACGGGTCGCTCGAGGCGATACCCCCTGCAACTGCAAACGCAGTTCTCCTAGCTGAAACTAGGGAGGTTCGATGGATCGGATCCGCATCCGCGGTGGACGTGACCTGAGCGGAAGCGTGCGCATCTCCGGCAGCAAGAACTCTTCGCTGCCGATCCTCGCGGCGACCTTGCTCGTCGACGGCCCGGTGTTGCTGCGCAACGTGCCGGAGCTCAAAGACGTCGAGGGCATGTGCCGCATTCTCCGGCATCTCGGCATGCGCTATTACCGTCAGGACGACGGTGCTTTGTTCATGGAGATGGAGGACGTCGGGCAGACCAACGCGCCCTACGACCTCGTGCGCACGATGCGGGCCTCCTTCGTGTGTCTCGGCCCACTCTGGGCTCGGCGGGGCCAGGCGCGCGTGAGCTATCCGGGCGGCTGTGTGCTCGGTCACCGACCGGTCGACCTGCACATCAAGGGCTTGCGCGCGATCGGTGCCCAGATCGTCATCGAGGACGGCTACGTGCACGCTGGCGGACCGGTCCGCGGCGGCACGGTGTACCTCGCGGGCAGCCAGGGTCCGACGGTTCTCGGCACGGCCAATGTGGTGATGGCCGCGGTGCTCGGCAAGGGCACGACGGTGATCGAGGGTGCCGCGATGGAGCCGGAGATCGAGGATCTCTGCAACTTCCTCAACGCCTGCGGGGGGCGCATCCGCGGGATCGGTGGACACTGCCTCGTCATCGAAGGTGTCGACAAGCTGACGGGCTGCGAGTACTCGATCATTCCTGATCGGATCGAGGCGGCGACCTATCTGGTGGGTGCTCTGCTCACCAACTCGCACGTCAGCGTGGAGGACGTTCGCCCGCAGCACATGCTCGCAGTCATCGATGCCCTGCGGGAGGCCGGTGCCGAACTGAACGTCGAGCGCGATCGCATCGTCAACGTGCCGACGCCGGACGGCCGGATCCGCGCGGTCAGCATCACCACCCATCCGTACCCGGGCTTTCCGACCGACATCCAGGCGCAGTTCATGACGCTCATGACGCGTGCGGACGGCACCTCCGTGATCACCGAACGCGTCTACCCCGAACGCTTCATGCACGCCAGCGAGCTGACGCGGTTGGGTGCGAGCATCCGTCGGGAGGGGCCGAGTGCGATCGTGACCGGCACGCATCACCTCAGCGGTGCACCGGTCATGGCTTCCGACCTTCGCGCTTCGGCGAGTCTCGTGCTCGCCGGCTTGGTGGCGGACGGTCACACCGACGTCCGTCGCGTCTACCACATCGACCGCGGCTACGAGCGCATCGAGGCCAAGCTGCAGCGTCTCGGTGCCGATATCGAACGCATCAGCGAAGGGTGAGTCCGGTCGGCGCGAGCGGTCGGAGTCGACGCGCCGCAGGAAGGAATCTCGTGCGGGGCCGTCCTATGCGGCAGAGTCGATCCGGGCCGGCTAGGATTGGCCGGCCGGCTTCGGCACCTTCGAGGTTTCCCATGTCCCGACTGCCTTCGATTCTGGGTGTCATCGTCCTCTTCGCGTTCGTCGCGCCGCTTTGCGCGCAGCGAATCGCGGTTCAGCCTGGCCTGCGGCCGATGGGCAAGCAGATCGTGCAGGTCGGACCGAGCGCGGCGCGTACGCCGGTCGGCGCCTACCAGGGCGTCCGCCAGGTTCGCAGTTGGCAGTACTTCTCCGGTCCCGGACCCGCCCGGGCGCGCGCGAACTACGAAGGCTTCGCGAACCGCTTTCGGCCGAGTTTCCGCACGTGGGGGGTCGGGTTCGGCGGCTACGCGCCGATCGTCGGGCCCCAGTCTCGGGTCTTCTTCCGCCGCTGGTGATCTCACCAAGTCGAGCGGTCGCGGCCTTCGGTGAGGCACCGCAAGCTCGATGGGTTCGGGGTTCGGCGGGCTAGATCGGGAAAATCGCCCGTACTTGCGGTCCCGGCGGACCAGGAGGCGGCCCGCGGGACGTAGACTTCCGCGCCCTCCGGTCCCACCAGATCCGCACCCATGCCTCGCCTCCTCCTGGCGCTCTCCGCCGCCCTGTACTTCTCTGCGTCCCTCCCTCCTCAGGTCGCGGTGGGCAGCGCGAGCCTGACGGTCGAACCCAAAGGTGTGTGGGACAGCTTCGAGTTCAAGATCCCGACTGCAGCGTCTGCGCCGGGCGGGCTATCCGAGGCTTCACTGTCGCCGGACAACCCTTTCCTGGACTACCGCTTCCATGCGGTGATGGTCTCGCCGAGCGGTCGCGTCTTTCAGGTGCCCGGTTTCTACGCGGCCGACGGGTTCGGTGGTGATCGCGGCGCGGTCTGGAAGCTGCGGTTCACTCCCGATGAGCCGGGCGGGTGGGGGTTCATCATTCAGTTCGAGCGCGGCAATCGGTTGAACATCCAGCCGACCACGGTCGCGGGAACCCCCGTGTTTCCTCACGGCTTTCCCTTCTTCTTTCATGTCGGTCCACGTCGCTCGACGGCGACGGGATTCTACGCCAAGGGGCCGATCGACGTCCGCGACGGTCATCACCTTCGCCATCGCGACGGCTCCTACTTCTTGAAGACCGGGACGAACAGCCCCGAGAATTTTCTCGGCTACGCCGGGTTCGACGGCGCGCGCGATCTCGGCGGGCTGCCGCGCAACCAGAGCTTCCTACACCGCTACGCGAACCATCGAGTGGACTGGCGTCCTGGGGATCCAAACTGGTCTTCGGGCGGCGATCCGGATGCCGGCAAGGGGATCATCGGCGCGCTCAACTACTTGGCCGGCGTGGGCGTCAACGGCATCTACTTCCTGCCGATGAATCTCGGCGGCGACGCCCAAGACACCTTCCCCTTCCTCGATCCGACCGGCACCAGTTTCGCGCACCTCACGCACTACGACGTCGGTCGGATGGAGCAGTGGAACATGGTGTTCGAGCACGCCCAGTCCTTGGGCATCATGCTCGACTTCGTGCTTGCCGAGGAAGAAACCGAGAACGTGCGTTGGTTCGGGATCGGCGATACCGACGCGCGTCGACTCTTCCTCAAGCAGATGGTTGCGATGTTCGGGCACCACCCGGGAATGCGCTGGATCCTCTGCGAAGAGAATGCCCCGGAGCCGAACTTCGAGTTCACGGTCGGGCAGCTCAGCGCGATGGGAAACTGGATTCGGCAGTGGTCGCCGCTCCCGCATCCGATCGGCGTCCATACGATTCCCGACGACCTCACGCTCTATCAGCAGATCCTCACTGCTCCCTTCGATTCGAGCTGGTTGAGCTCGGCCTCGCTGCAGGTCCACAGCAACTACAACCCGACGACGGAGAACGCGGTCGCTCTCTTCGCGAGTGCGGGACGATCCGTGGCGGTTCATGTCGACGAGATCGGCCCGGAGGAGACCGGCGTGTCCGCGACCAACCACGAGCACATTCGCAAGCTCGTGCTGTGGGACGTGCTGCTCTCCGGCGGCCAGATCGCGTGGTACTTCGGTGCTCACGCGCTTCCGGTGGGCGGCGACCAGGACGCCGAGGACTTCCGCACGCGCGATGGGATGTGGCGCTTCACCCGTCATGCGCGCAGGCTGCTCGAGCGCGTACCCTTCCACGACATGATGCCTGCCGACGACCTCGTGACGAACGACACCCGTCACGCGACCTACGGCGATGCGGAGGTGCTCGCGCAGACCGGAGTCGCCTATGTCGTCTACTACGCCGCGGCGACGGCTACCGGTTCGCTGGACCTGAGTGCGGAACCCGCCGGCCGTAGCTTCGAGGGACGATGGTACGACCCGCGGCTCGGCGTCGATGTGGGAGCCCCCTTCGGCCTCGCGGGAGGCGGCGTGCGCACCTTGCCGAGCGCACCGTCGCCGGCCGGTGCCGACTGGGTGCTGTTGGTGCGTCGGCGCTGAGATGCTGCCCGCCTCGGCGACTCAGAAGCCGAGCGTGATCGACGCCGCGTCGGAGGTGAGCACGGCGTTCGCATTGCAGCCGTTCACGAGGCAGGTCTGGTTGAGGCAGGCCCACTGGGCGACCAGACTCGAGCCGGCCAGCACGGGCTGATTCGGGACGCTCAGCGCGACTGAGCTTGCGAACAGGATGCTCACCGGCGGCATGAGCACGGCGTCGATCGGTTGCACGTAGAGCGTGCAGCCCGCCGGCTGGTTGCGAAACATGCCGTCGAGGGACAGGTTGGTCGGCGCGATGCCGTACAGGAAGACGGGGCGCAGCTCGGTCGGCCAGGTCGCTCGATTGGGGCCGGAGTAGTCGATCGAGAACGTGCTTCCGAGCACCGGAAGTCCCGTTGCGCTGATCGCGGGGGTGCTCAGGCCGCTGACGGTGCAAGCCTGTCCGAAGGTGGAGAATCCGGCCTGCTGTGCCGCGAGCGTCGCGGTCAAGGCGAGGACGGACAGGAGCGAGCGAAGTTGAATCATGATGCGTGTCCTGACGTGGATCCAGCGTAGCCGCAAGGGCCGCCGCGAGCGCGCTCGAGTTCGCATTCCGGCGAGCTCGGCTTGCGTTCTTGGAGTTCGCCTTCGACACTCAGCGACCGCAAATGTTCGACGTGCTCTCCAATGCCCTGTCCAAGGCCTATCGCTCGATCGTCGGGCAAAAGGTGCTCACCGAGGCCAATGTCGAGGAGGGCATTCGGGCCGTGCGCACGGCGTTGCTGGAGGCCGACGTCAACTTCCAGGTGGCGAAGGACTTCCTCGAGCAGGTCAAGCAGCGGGCCCTTGGTCAGGATGTTCTGAAGGCCGTCGATCCCGGCCAGCAGTTCATCAAGGTCTTCCACGACGAACTCACCGATCTCCTCGGCGGCGACAAAATCGGCCTACCGGTCAGTCCGCAGAAGCCGCTCGTGTTGATGATGGCGGGCCTGCAGGGCTCCGGTAAGACGACGACCTGCGGCAAGCTCGCGCGTTGGCTCACCGCCGAGCGAAAGAAGAAGGTCCTGTTGGTCGCCGCCGACTTGCAGCGTCCGGCCGCCGTCGAGCAACTTCGCACGCTCGGTAAGCAACTCGGCGTGGAGGTCTACGCCGAGGGCGCGGGCGCGCGTGCTCCGGAAGTTTGCTCGCGCGGACTCGAGCATGCACGCAAGCATCTCTTCGATGTCGTGATCCTCGATACCGCGGGCCGCCTGCACATCGACGAAGAGTTGATGACCGAGCTGGTCGAAGTGCAGCAGCGAACCAAGCCCCACGGCGTGCTGTTGGTCTGCGACTCGATGTTGGGTCAGGACGCCGTGAACTCGGCGCGCGTGTTCCATGAACGGCTTCCGATCTGGGGCGTGATCCTGACCAAGACCGACGGCGATGCGCGTGGCGGCGCGGCGCTCTCGATCAAGAAGGTGACCGGCCGTCCCATCCTGTTCGTGGGCTCGGGCGAGAAGCTCGATGACCTCGAGGAGTTCGATCCCCCGCGGATGGCCGGTCGCATCCTCGGCATGGGTGACGTCGTGTCGTTGGTGGAGCGCGCACAGGCGGTCATCGACGAGAAGCAGGCCGAGAAGGAGGCGAAGAAGCTGCTCAAGGGGCAGTTCAACTTCGAGGACTTCCTACGCCAGCTCGGGATGCTTCGACGGCTCGGACCACTCAAGAAGGTTCTCGGCATGCTGCCCGGCATGGGGCAAGCCTTGAAGGAAGTCGATCTCGACGACAAGCGCTTCAAGCGCGTCGAGGCGATGATCCAGTCGATGACGGTTCGTGAGCGGCGAAACCCGGACCTCATCGACATCGAGCGCCGTCGCCGGATCGCGCGCGGGAGCGGCAACGAACTGCAGGCCGTGCATGACCTCATCAAGCAGTTCAAGACGATGCAGAAGATGATGGCTCAGCTCGGCAAGGGCGGCCTCGGCGGCCTTGGGGACATGTTGGGCGGTGGCATGCCCGGCGGTGGGGGTGGGGCAGGTGGGATGCCGGGCATGATGCCGCCCGGCATGGGCCCCGGGCCGAAGCCCAAGTCCGGCGGCAATCCGGCGTTCCGCGACTTCATGCGCGGCCGGAAGCGCTGAGGCCCTGCCCGGGCATGCCGGCCACGGGTGCGAAAAAATCTGTTGCCGCTCGACGCTGGATCGTCCGCCCTCCCCGCGCTACACTCCCCGACCCTTTTTTCCGCCAGCCGCGAGCCTTTGCCCGCGGAGCGGAGCGATTCAGGAGCCCACTGCTTTGGCCGTCAAGCTGCGACTCACCCGGTTCGGACGTCTGAACCACCCGACCTACCGTGTCTGTGCCGCCGACTCGCGCAGCAAGCGCGATGGTCGCGTGATCGAGACCCTCGGTTACTACCTGCCCAAGGCCCCGCGCCAGCAGGATCAGGTGAACCTCGAGGCCGAGCGGATTCGCTACTGGTTGTCCGTCGGCGCGCAGCCGTCGGAGACCGTCGCGGGATTGATCCGTCGCGCCGGGATCGAACTTCCGCAGCACGCCGCCAAGAAGTCGGCCAAGCGGAAGGCCGGTGCCGCCAAGCGCAGCGGCGCGAAGCCAGGCGATTTCTCGCCGCCGCGTAGTTTGGGCACCGGTCGCAAGGCGAAGGCGAAGTGGCGTGCGAAGCACGTCAAGAAGGAAGCCTGACCAGGCGGATCCCTGGCCTTGGCATCCCGGCGAACTCCAGCGCCAGGGTGTGCTGAGACCAAGGAGTCGGGACTCACACGGCGCGTCGGTCGCTTGCTGGTTGCGGCGCATGACGCGCAGTCGGCCCCTCAAGTCTCAGATCGATTCGCACGCTCCACGAACAGACGACAGAACTCGTGACGACCAAGAAGAAAGGCGGTGCCAAAGCGGAGGATGCGGCCGCACCGGGTGATTCCGGTCGCGGAGGCTCCAAGTCGGGCAAGGGCTCCGAGTCGAAGCCGGTGGATCCGCGCGCGGCTGTCGAACCAACCGCCAGCGTCCTCACTGCCACGCTCGCGAACCTGAGCGAAATCTTGGCCGATCTCGATCGGCCCGCCGAGCCGCAGGCCTTGGACTTGGTCAGCGCGGCGATGCACCACGTTCTCGGCGCGATGGTCCCATGCCGGACCGCGGAGATCGCGATCGACCGTCTGGACAAGGAATACGTCGATCGCAACGAGCTTCGGGTGACCGAAGCATTCGAGACGGCGGAGTTGTTGGCCGACCTCGGCATCCCGGATCTGTTCGAGCGCTGCAAGGTCATCCAGCAGATGGTCTCGCAGATCTACAACGATCAGAACCGTGTGGACTTGGCCTCGCTGCGTTCGCTCTCCATCACCGAGCGCAAGGGCATGTTCCAGCGACTCCCGGCAATCCCACCGGCGACCGTCGCCTACTTGAACCAGTTGCTGACCTTCGAGGAGATTCTGTTGGCGCCGCGCTCGGCCTCGCGGGCTCAGGTCCGCCTGGGCCTCGAAGGGGCTGCCGCCGACGAGTTCGTCCAGAAGGCTCGCGACTTGGTCCAGCCCTTCGGGCATCTGCCGCTCCTGATCGGCAAGCCCAGCGCGGACCCGGCAAAACGTCCGCTCTGTCCCTGCTGCCTGCTCGCCCGCATCCACCCGGGCAAGCGCGCGAGTTCCTGAACTCGGCGCGACGGCGTCGCTCGCCGCGGATCCGCGAGATTCCTTGCGAGCGGTCCTGCGCGACAGGTCGTGGTCGAGCCCCGACGTCGGCTCCTCCCTGGCTGCGTAGCTCCCGCTACACCTCGATCGTCGACCGCCGCGCACCTTGCCGGACATCGACCTGCGTCGATCTCGCGACGACGTTCACGAATCGTCGGGGCTAGACTGCGATTCATGCGAATTCTGCTCGCCTCGACCTCGCCACGCCGGCTCGAGATCTTGCGCGAGGCCGGCATCGAGTTTCGCTGCGTTCCACCCGGCGCAGAGCTGTCGGGTTTCGGTTCGCCGACGGAGCGTGCGATCCAACGCGCGGAGATGAAGGCGACGGGCGCCCGATTCCTTGCCGAGAGCGATGGGATCGTGCTTGGTGTCGATACCGTCGTCGCGCGTGGCGACCGAGAGTACGGCAAGGCGAGCGACCAACCCGACGCAAGAGCCGTGCTGTCGTCTCTCGCCGGGGGCGAGCACGAGGTCATCACGGCGCACTTCGCGTTCCGTGCCGCGGAGGTCTCGCGCGCGGCGCTCCGCTTGCGGCGGGCGGTGGTGCGGATGGATCCACTCGACGAGGCTCGTCTCGAGGCTTACCTCGCGAGCGGCGACTGGATCGGCAAAGCCGGCGCCTACGGCATCCAGGACCCCGGCGCGAGCTTCGTCCATCTCGTGAGCGGCGAGCGCGACACGGTGATCGGTATGAGCCTGGGCGCGGTTCGAGAACTGATCGAGGAGTTGCGCTGAGCGGCCGGCATGATCGTTCGCAGCTTGCTTGCAGTCTTGCTCGCCGGGGTGGTCATCGCCGTTCTGCAGTGGCGACTGGCAGCACCCGAGCGGCAGAGGACGGAGAATCGGGACTCGGTCGAGTTCCTCGCCGCGCCGGCGGCACCGCCGACTTGGCCGGCCGCGATCCCGAGCGGCGAGGCCTGGCTGCTCTACCTTCTCGCGCCGACGGATGCATTGCCGCCGTCGGCGCGGCCTGCCGTAGCGATCGGCGCGACCGGGGAACTGCGCCTGCTGCGTGCGCCGCCGGCGCCGGACGGTCCGGACCTGACTGAGTGGTTGGCCGCTGCGGTGGTCCTTCCCAGCCACTCGCTCGCCGCACTCTCCGCGCGAAGCCGCGCCGCGCTGCTCGAAGTGCTCTATCGGTGGCGGGGGGCCAGCGCGCTGGGCCTGGCGGATCGCGTGGTCGTCGGCCATGGCCTGGACGCCCGCGGCTTGGCCGAACTGCTGCGGTTCGCTCGCTGATCCGACGACCTTGATCGCTCCTCGGCGCGCGCTACACTCCTTCCCCCCGCGGTGCGGGCGAGGCAAGCCATGAAGGCCGACATCCATCCCAAGTATCACACGGTGACTGTCCACTGCGCGTGCGGCAACACCTTCGAGACGCGCTCGACTCGCAACGAGATTCGCGTGGACATCTGCGCGGCCTGTCATCCGTACTTCACGGGTACGCAGAAGTTCGTCGACACCGCCGGTCGCGTCGACAAGTTCCGTCGTCGCTACGCGCGCGGTGGTACGACCGGCAGCTCGAGCTGACCTTTCGCGACGCGCCCGGATTCGGGGCGGCCTCGCTTGCCGCGGCCACGATCGCCCGCACCTTGCCACGAGGCCCGTGGCTTGCGTCGTCGCGAGGGTAGTCGCTTGGACCACTCCTGGACCACCAGATCGGTCGGGTAGCGCGTGATTCGGTGATGAAGGATCTGCTTTCGCCCCGCGTCATCGCTCGATTGGATGCGCTGGCCGCGCGTTCGAACGAACTGCTCGCGCAGTCAGCAGATCCGAACGTGTTTGCCCAGCCGCGGCGCATGGCCGCGGTTCAGCGGGAATTGGGTGCTCTGGGTGCGACCGTGCGCCGTTACGAGCAGTACCTCCGGCTGCTCGCGGATGTGCGCGAACACTCAGCACTCTTGGAGGATGTCGCCAGTGATCCCGAACTGCGAGATCTCGCCCGCGAGGAGCTTCCCGAGTTGGAGGCCCGCGCGCGCCGAATGGCCGATGAGTTGATCGACGGTCTTCTCGCGAGCGAAGGCGATGGGCAGCGCAGCGCGATCGTGGAGATTCGCGCCGGCACCGGCGGCGACGAGGCCGCCCTGTGGGCGCGTGATCTTCGCGACATGTATGTCCGCTACTGCGAACGAGCCGGCTTCACCGTGGAGGTCCTCGATGCGAGCGAGACGGAACTCGGTGGTTTGCGTGAGGTCGTCTTCGCGGTCCACGGGGACGGTGTCTTTCACCGGCTTCAGTTCGAGAGCGGCGGGCACCGCGTCCAACGCGTTCCAGCGACGGAGACGCAGGGTCGCATCCACACCTCTGCGGCCACGGTCGCCGTGCTCCGTCAAGCAGAGGAGGTGGACATCGAGATCAAGGACAGCGACCTCGAGATGCAGGCCGTCCGCGCGTCGGGACCCGGTGGGCAGAACGTGAACAAGGTGTCGTCGGCAGTCCGGCTGACGCATCTGCCGAGCGGCTTGTCGGTGTTCTGCCAGGAAGACCGCAGTCAGCTTCGCAATCGGCAGAAGGCGCTCGAGTTGCTCCGCACGCGGCTCTACGAGATGGAGCGTCAGCGCGTCGATGCAGAGCGCGCCGCCGAGCGGAAGGCCCAGATCGGCACCGGTGATCGAAACGCTCGCATCCGCACGTACAACTTCCCCCAGAATCGGGTGACGGATCACCGCCTGGGAGAGAACTTCGGGCTCGAGTCGATCGTTCAAGGCCGGCTGGATCCCCTCATCGAGGCCCTGCTTCGCGCCGATCGGCAGGCCCGCATCGCCGAACTGTGAACCCCTCGAACCGGCATTTGCGATTCGACCGGGCGGCCGCCATCCTTGCCGCCCCCCTGACTCTCCCTCGACCCCTCGAACCCCGACCATGACCGACGAGCTTCCCGAACTCGAGCCCCTCGAACCTATCTCCGCGAGCCAGGATGCCGCCGGCATGGCCATGGCGAACACCGGTCCCGTAGCGCACCCAGGGCTGTCGGCTCCGGCCTACAACCTGGGCGCCGACAAGGAGTACTATCGCTTCCTGTTCGCCGGTGTCGTCATCACGGTCGGCAGCCTCATGCCCTATGGGCCCGAGTGGGACATGGCGGGCTACAAGACCCTGAGCGGCTCGCTCGCGCTGATCGTGGGCATCGGGATGATCTGGACGTGGTGGGGTGCGATCTCGACCAACCGCTTCCGCGGTTCGAACCTCAAGTGGGTCGCCTTCGCGTTGTTGCCGCTGATCATCAACCTGTTCGGGTTCATGAGTGCGTTCCAGCAGCCGGCGGTCGTCGCCATGCGCGAGCAAGGCGTCGATCTCCCCGCGGACTGGAGTGAGTTCTTCAGCGCGTTCTTCCAGTTCAAGGATCAGGCGAAGCAGGCGCCGGCGGACAACCTCGTCCGTGCGCTCGGTGCGGGCAAGTTCGTCGTCTTCCTCGGCGCAGTCTGGGCCGAGATCGCCTTCTTCCTGGCGGTGTTCGGCGGCGCCAAGACGGCCCGTGCGCAGAAGGCCGCGCGCGTCGCGAATGCGGCCGCGAACAAGGCTGCGCGCAAGCGCTGATCGACGTTCGGTCGCAGTCGACGCATCCGCCGATGTCCGAGCCGCCGTCGACCGTCGTAGAGATTCTCGATGCGGCGACGCGCTGGTTGACGACCCGCAAGGTGGATTCGCCGCGGCGGTCGGTCGAGTTGCTGATGGGGCGGGTTCTCGGCCTCGATCGACTCCGGCTCTACTTGGCGCACGATCGACCGCTTTCGACCGCGGAACGTGATCGGCTTCGCGATCTGGTGCGCCGACGCGGGGATCACGAGCCCTTGGCCTACCTCCTCGGCGACTGGGAATTCTACGGACACGTGCTCGAGGTCAGTCCCGCGGTATTGATCCCGCGGCCGGAGACGGAAGGTCTCGTCGATCGAGCCGTGGCGTGCGTGGATGACGGGGCCGAGCGCATCGTCGATCTCGGCACCGGCAGCGGTGCGATCGCGATCGCGATCGCACTCGCGCGGCCGAAGGTGCGAGTCGTCGCCGTCGATGTATCCGCGGACGCGCTGGCCGTCGCCTCGCGGAACGTGGACCGCCATCGACTCACCGACCGCATCGAGCTTCGTCGCGGATCCTGGTGGGAGCCCTTCGCCGTCGGCGAGACCTTCGATCTCGTCGTCAGCAACCCACCCTATTGCGACCCGGGACGCGACGAGGATGTTGCGGCGGACGTCCAGCGTTTCGAGCCTGCGCTCGCGCTCTGGTCGCCCAAGGGCTGTCCACAAGCGCATTACCAGACCATCGCCGCGGGTGCACGAGAGCACCTTCGCCCCGGTGGCTGGCTCTGGTTCGAGACCGGCCTGTGGGCCGCCGAACCCTCCTGCGAGGCTCTGCGTGAGCTCGACGGTTTCGAGGGAGTGGAACTCGAGTCCGACCTCGAGGGTCGGCCGCGCTACCTCAAGGCGAGACGATCGGCCCCAGTTGCGCGGTGACGTAGGCGTCGATCGCGCGACGAGCTTCGGGGCTCATCTGCGTGAAGAAGACCGCGATCTCGTAGGTCGGCGCGCTGTAGTCTCGCAGCTTCGCGCAGCGGACCACCGCCCCCTGAACTTCGTGGGCAACATCGTCACCTGGAAGTTCGAGCGCGATGCGCACGAGAGTCATCTCCCGCAGAGCTTCGGGATAGAGGCAGCAAAGACCGCTGGTAGACAGGTCCTTGATGCGGGCGCCGCGCAACTCGCCGCGCTCGGCGAGTCGGATCGCAAAATCGGCATGAGCACGTGCGGCCTTGCGGCGCTCGATTCCAGGTCGCGTCATCGATCCCTCCGGGGGTGTCAGGCAGCGGCCGCCCGGCCGCATCGGATCGCGAGCTTAGCCCTGAGCGATCCGCGTTGCTACACTCCGCTCTCGCGACTCCAACGCCTTACCCAAGAGCCGAATCCTCCTCAACGCACGCAACATGGCAAACTTCAACAAGGTCATCCTGCTCGGCAATCTCACTCGCGATCCGGAACTGCGCTACTCGCAGGGTGGTCAAGCGATTGCCAAGTTCGGGCTCGCCATCAACCGCACCTACACCGTGAACGGCGAGAAGAAGGAGCAGACCTGCTTCGTCGACATCACTGCCTTCGGGCGTCAGGCGGAGATCATCAACGAGTACTGCAAGAAGGGGCGGCCGTTGTTCGTGGAGGGCCGGCTCGACTTCAGCACTTGGGAGAAGGACGGTCAGAAGCAGAGCAAGTTGTCGGTGGTGGCTGAGAACTTTCAGCTGCTCGGCAGCCGCGACGGCGGTGCTGGCGGTGGCGGCGAAGGTGGCGGCGGCGGATCGCGCCGCTCTGCCGGTGGTTCGAGCGGTGGTGGGGCCGCCGAAGCGGCGGGTGAGGCGGATTTCGACAACATTCCGTTCTGAGCCGCCCGCTACCGCCTCGGCCATGGCTGGCCTTCGCGTGCCGCCACGTGCCGTGCCGGCCGCTGCGGTGTGAGTTCGAAGTTCGGGGAAGAGCCGTCACCCGGCCA
Organism: Planctomycetota bacterium; assembly: GCA_050181465.1. Classification (GTDB taxonomy): domain Bacteria; phylum Planctomycetota; class UBA1135; order UBA1135; family UBA2386; genus JACRLW01. The sequence goes on along the minus strand of JBFXDD010000033.1, from coordinate 11,249 downwards.
TGTCATGGCCGTTGAGGCGTTCGTTCCCGCGACGCTCAAGTCCTCGACAGATCGAAACCGAAAGTCACCGGAGCACTCCCGCCGAGTGCTGCCACACGGTGCCGCATGGGTTCGATCGAACAGGTCAAGGAAGCGCTCTCTGCGAAAGCTCGGACGACGTCCATCGATGAGCTGCGCGAGCGCGGCAAGAAGCAGGTGCGGATCATCCGTGCCGAGCACGTCGCGGCGATGGTGGCCGAGTCGGTCGAACGCGCTCTCGCCGACTCGGGCATGGTGCCGCAGGAGGACCTCGATCGGCTGATCGCCAAGAGCCGTCAAGAGTTCGCGGAGCTGAACCGGGAGCGCCAGCACGAGCACGAGCAGATGCAGCGGATGCGCGACGAACTGGTCGCCGCCGAGCAACGCATCCTCGACATGGACGAGCACATGCTCGAACTGGAGCGTCAGGTCCAGAAGTCCAAGGACTTGCTGCCTCAACTCGAGATTCAGGCGTCGCGCATTGCCGAACTCGAAGTCGAGCGCGATCGATTGCTCGAAGCGGTCGACTCGCAGTCGCAGTCGAGTTCCACGCAGCCTGCCGAGCAGGCTCGTCAGCAGCGTGAGCTGAGTGAGGCCAAGGAGCACTCCGGCCACTTGGCGATGCAGCTCGAAGCGGCGCGGATGGAAGTCGAGAACTCGAAGCGCCAGATCGCCGACCTCGAGGCCCGTCTCGTCAGCTCTTCCACCGAAGCCGAGCACGTGGCGCAGGCCACCGCCGCAGCGCACGTCGATGTGATGGCGCAGGTGTTGGAGGAACTCGCGACGCTCAAGGCGAAGGTGAACTCGCAGCCGGCCCAGGTCGCGGTGCCCGTCGCCGCCGCCCAGTACGCACCGGCCCCCGCGCCCGCTCCGGTCCCCGCAGCCGGCGTCGATCAACTCACTGCGGCGCTGTCCAAGCTGACCCAGTCGATGACCGACAAGATGGAAGCCATGGGCCGCAAGATGGGAATCAGCAGTGCGGTAGAGGCTGGACCGATCCAGCTCGACGGCCTGTTCAAGGACATGGACAACCAGAAGGTCGAGTCCAACCTGGACTCGATGGAAGTGAAGACCAAGCAGGCCGGTGGCATTGCCGCCAATCTGGCCCGCCTCAAGAAGCTCAAGGGAAGCTGAGCAACACCCGCGACCACAACGAAGAACTCACTCGGAGCAAGGATGAACGACAATCACAATCAGGGATCTGCGCGCAACACGCAGGAGATCGACAGCGGTATTGCCCTCGGTAAGGGCATCGACCTCGGCACCGCGAACATTGCCGCCGCCGTGCAGAACGCGGACGGCAGCATCACCGTGTCCGTGGAGCGCAACGCGTTCCTCGACATCGGCGATGACGTCTACTCGAAGAACATGCTCACCAAGCTGAAGGTGCCCTACGTGGTGCACAACGGCAAGTTGATCGTGATCGGCGAGTCCGCCTTCGAACTCGCGAACGTGTTCGGCAAGAATACGCGCCGACCGATGTCGGACGGTCTCATCAGCCCGGCCGAAGTCGATGCGCTGCCGGTCATGCGCATGATCATCCAGAAGGTGCTCGGCGAGCCGCGCGTCCCCGGCGAAGTGGTGTGCTTCTGCATCCCCGCCGAGTCGCTCGACGTCGACAACAACGTCGTCTACCACCAGGGCCTGTTCCAAGGGATCCTGTCGAAGATGGGCTTCACTGCCCGCCCGATCAATGAAGCCCACGCGGTGGTCTTCGCCGAACTCGCCGACAACGACTTCACCGGCATCGGCCTGTCGTTCGGTGGCGGCATGGCGAACGCATGCATCGCTTACAAGTCGATCCCCTGCCTCCAGTTCTCGGTGGCACGCGGCGGTGACTGGATCGATCGCAACGTCGCGCAGGTGCTCGGCGTCAAGCAGAGCAAGGCGACCTTCATCAAGGAGCGTGGTGTCGACATCCGCGATCCCAAGAATCGCGAAGAGGAAGCGGTCTCCATCTACTACCGCAACCTGATCTCCTACGTGCTCCAGAACGTGAAGAACCGCTTCGAGGCCGGCCAGAACATGCCGACCTTCGCCGAGCCGGTCGACATCGCGTGCGCCGGCGGCACTTCGCTCGTCGGTGGTTTCATCGAGGTCTTCCGCGAGGAGTTCGCGAAGATCGACTTCCCGATCCCGGTCGGTCGCATCTTCCGCTCCGAAGAAGCGCTGACGGCCGTCGCGAAGGGCTGCTTGGTCGCCGCCGCCATCGGCGAGTGATCCCGGCGCCACGCCCGCCGCGATCGCTCACGTCGATCGCGGCCGGTCAGCGGATCTCGAGCTTTCCGAAGGGCAGCGTCGCTGCGATCGAAGTGCTCGAAGGAGCGAAGACGATCCCGGCGAAGAACAGCTCCAGCCCGCGCAGTTGAGCGATCGGCGGAACCAAGAAGCCGGCACTCGCGCGACCCTGTCCATCGAGAGTGCCGAGGAAGTTCGACAACAGCGCGTTCGAGGAATCCAAGGTCGCGAAGAACAGCCCGTCGGGCGCCAGCGACAGCCGTGCTCCGCCCGGCAGGACGATGGCGGGCTCGGTTCCGAACGACGCCATCAGCCAGTAGACCGAGCCCGCGTGCATCGGAGCATCGAGGTCGAGTGCTCCCATCGTTCCGATCGGGGCGGTCGGCTGCGCGCTCAGCGCGCGCGGTGCCAACAGGAACCGCAAGGACTCGGCGAGAATGCGGCCGCGCAGCACATCATCGAGGACGGTCTCCAAGGGAAACGCCAGGTAGACGACCTTGGCCGTGCCGTCGTCACGAGTCACGCCGGCGGTGAGGCCGTTGCCGTACTCCAATGCGACCTGACCGAAGGTATCGATGGGCGCGACGACATCGGGGAAGTCGACGTCGTAAGTGGGGCCGGTGCCGTTGTCGAAGCTGCCCGCAGGCAGATCGGCGAAGATCGAGCCGGCGCGCGGCCGCACCGCGTACGAACCGGCATCGTCGGAGACATAGCGAACCCCCAGCACCTGCGAGAGGAACGCGACATCGCTCGGTGAGCCGCGCGCCTCGAGATCCCACGCGATCTCCGAACCGCTGACCAGCAGGTTGCCGCCGGCCTGCACGTAGCTGCGCACCAGCGATTGCTCGAGGCTGCTGAAGGTCTCGTGGGTCGTGCTCTCCTCACCCAGCGCGAACGCCACCGCGGGATAGCTCCCGAGCGCGACGCTGCCCAATTGCACCGCTTCGTTGGTCGCGGAGTCGATCGCGACGGCATAGGTGCGCAGCGCCGCGAAGGATCGCACCCAGCGCGGCAGGTAGTCCGCCGTGTTCTGGGGCAGTTTGACCGATCGATCGAGACGGTCGAAGCCCTGCACGAACAGCACTTCACCGGTGTTCGTGTGATGCGCGGTCATTCCCACCAATACTTCGGTCGGGAACGAGCGACCCGACGCGTTGCACGCGCGCACCCGAAAACACAGCGCGGTGCCCGGCGGCAGCGGGCCGGTGCTCCAACTGGTGGTGCCGGTCTGCGCGACCTCACGGAAGCCCTTGCCGTCGACGGACTGTTCGATCGAGTAACTGCTCGCTCCCGAACTGCCGAGCCACAGAACGGCGAGCCCGCCCGCGCCGTCCTGCCGAACCCGCAGCGCGGCGGGTGGCTCGGGCGGAAAGGGTGCGGTCGGGTTGAAGTGACGCAGGATGCCGCGTGCCATGGCGCGACCGGCGAGACGACGGAACACCGGATCGTGCAAGGCCTGGTGATCCACCGAGCCGGGCGTGTCGTGGAACGCGAGTTCGACGAGCGCTCCGGGCATCGTCGAGAGGACCCGAACTTCCCCGAAGTTCGCTTGCAGCTTGCCGCGATCTGTCCACGTCGAGCGGTAGTTCGCGCGAATGTCGGCGACGATCTGGTCGTGTACGCGCGCCTGGAAGGTGGTTGAACCGGCCGTGGCGCCGCCGTTGTAGATGTAGGTGCTGGTCCCCAGTCCGCCGCCGGCGTTGGTGTGAAGCGATAGATAGGCGTCGGCACCGAGCCATTCGGCGAAGCGCGGTCGCGACGTCACGTCGTCGTCGTTGTCCTGACCCGTGCCGACCGAGTCCCACACGCTGCTCGGTGCGCCGGCGAACTGGGTCCAATAGCGCGCGGCCTCGCGCCAACGCGCCTGTCCGCTGGGTCCGCTGCCGCGAACGAGACTGCCGTTGCCGCCGCCGATGCGGATCGTGTCGGCGATCACGACTTTGCCGAGCGGACCCTCTGCGCTCAGCTCGATGAGTGCGGTACCGGCCTGGAACCAGAAGTCGCCGAGGTGCCGCCAGGTCAGGTTGTCGCGAGTCTGATCGATGTCGACGGTCGCGATGCCGCCCGAATGATGAATGAGGTATCGCGCGGCATCGCTGCGATTGCTGCTCGCGCGAAACCAGGCGTAGACCGGGTAGCGGCCGTCGACGGGCACCGGGATCTGCCAATGTGCGCGCTCGAGTGCACCGGGGGCCGTCGACGCGAAGCGATAACCGCCGCCGTTGTAGCCGGTGCTCGCCGACTGCGACCATGCGCCGATCGTGGTGAACGCGGGAGCGCCACCGTCGTCGTCGACGAGTCGATCGACCGTGATCTCGCCGCGTTCGCGGCAGGAGATGACGCGCGCTCCCATGTCCTCGAGCATGGGGATCAGGTAGCGCATCGCGATCTCGTTGGTGTGGATGTCCTCGATCAGGCCGTCGATGTTGCCGCGTTGGGTCGTCCACCCGAGCGAACTGTGCCAGTAGTAGCCGTGCCCCGGCGAGATCGCGATCGTGCGGCCGCTGAGTGCGCCGGTCACACTGCTCTGGATCGAGGGGCCTGGACTCGGTTCGACGCCGCGTGCCGGCGGTCCGGACTCCGCCTGCAATTCGTGGAGTGCGCGCTCGCTGCCGTCGGCGAAGCGGAGCACCAGGTCGACCGCGCGGAGGCCGACATCGCCGTGCAACACGGTCTTGCTGAGTTGCTCGACGGCTCGCTCGATGCCGTGGTCGGCGCTCGCGCGCAGGAAGTGCTCGCTCAGGACCAGTCGCGCGCGGTCCCCGTCGCGATGCAGGGCGTGGAACACCGTGCCCGCGGGCACCGCGGTCCAGAACCCCGCGGCGCGCTCGCTCGCCGAGGGGCCGGCGATCGCATGTCGGACGGCGTCCTCGAGCCCCAGGGCCGGTAGTCTCGCGAGGTCATGTCCGCGCCAGAGGAGGGCGGATTGCCCGAAGGCGCTCGCCCCCAGAGCGAGGGTGGAACCGAAGATCAAGCCGAGGCGAAGGCGCGCGCGCATCGGGGGAGGATAGCAAGCTCCGGCGAGTCCGGCGGCGGTTGCGGGAATCGCCCGCCATGGCAGAATCCGCAGCCATGGAAGTCCGTCGATCAGGTCCGGGTTCGTGCCGTCCGCGTGTTGCCTGGCTCGCGCTCGTCCTTCTGATCGCGGCGCCGCTCGCCGCGCAGGGCAGCATGAAGGTCTATCGCGATGCCAACGCGGGGATCCAACTGCGCGTCCCGAAATGGCTCGCCTCGTCGCCGCCCAAGACCGGGGATCGGCAGGTCCTCGCACAGTTCCAAGGGCGCGCGAAGTCGACGCACAAGGACGTCCGCGGCGAGGCGGACCTCACGCTGTGGGTCGTCCGCATCGAGCGGCAGAGCGCACCGACGACCGGCGGCAAGGCGGACGAGCCGGAGCAGCCCAAGTCCTTCGGTGAGGTCTCGGAAGCCCGGCTGAACGAAGCGACTGACTTGGCCGGGATGCTCGAGCGTCGCGGGATCGTGGCCACCCTCGCACCGGCACCGAAGTTCTTCGGCAAGAAGCCGCTGCTGGACGCCGACGGCAGGCCGTGGGAGGTGCAGCAGAAGACCGACGGCAGGGCCGGCGTCGCCACGATGCGGTCCTTCCTGGTGTCGACCGACGCGGAGATCTTCGGACTCGTGGCGATGGGGGAGGGTACCACCGCGTTCCAGAAGGAGATCCTCGCGATCCTGCGCTCATTGCGTCGCATCACCGATGCGGTCCCCGCGGAGGATCCTTACGCCGGAAGCGAGCTGCGTGGGATCGATCGCCGCCGCGAGGTGCGGGCGGAATTGGTCCCCGGTTGGCGAGCGATCGATACCGAGAACTACATCGTCGTCACGAACGTGAGCGGCAAGATCATCGACGACGTGTGCATCGATCTCGAGGTGATGCGTGCCGCCTACATCGAGCGCTTCCCGCCGGCCGAGGGCGCGGACATGAGCGCGGTCTCCACCGTGCGGGTGTGCGACGGCTACGACGACTACCTGGCGTACGCCGGTGAAGACCTGGACGGCACCGGCGGCTACTGGTCCCCGCTCGAAGAGGAACTCGTGATCTTCAATCCGACCAAGAAGATCCCCAAGCAGCGGCCGTGGCTCGAAGGTGTCGACGTGATCGACGTCCTGCATCACGAGGCGATGCACCAGTACTTCCACTACAGCAATCGACACCTCTCCCCGAGTTCGTGGTTCAACGAGGGCTACGGCGAAGTCTTCGGCGGCTGTGAGGTCGATCGCGGCAAGAAGGTCATCAAGCGGATCCGCACCAATTCCTTCCGCATGAAGCTCATCAAGCTCGAGCGCAAGCGGGCCGGTGCGCCCGATCTCGCGACGATGATGCTGGCTCCGCAGTACTCCTTCTACGGCAACGGCGTTCTCGAGAACTACGCCAACGCCTGGTCGTTCTGCTACTTCCTCGAGATGGAGCGGCAGAAGCCGGAGGGCAAGCGCAACGAAGCGTGGGCGAACTTGCCACAGCGCTATCTCCATCATCTCCGTGAAGCGACCGACAAGCGGCGCAAGAAGCTCCCCGAGGGCGCTCCCGACGACTGGATCATGGGCTTCACCGAGGAGATCCAGACCGAAGCGGTCCAGGCCACGCTCAAGGAGATCGACGCCGAGGAGTTGGAGAAGGCCTGGCTGAAGTCGCAGCTCACGCTCAAGTGAGCCGCGGGTAGAGCAGCGCGTCGTCGACACTCCGCCACCAGCCGTCGACGTCTACCGCGGCCAAGCGATCCAGGGCCGCCCGATCCGCGCCGCGGTCGATCGTCTCGCGTAGCGCGGGACCGCCGCTGAGGATGTCGATCGGCATCTTCTCGGCTTCGTACTCGTACGGCGGTGCTCGCCAGCCAAAGGTCTTGGGGATCATCGCGCGGCACGCGGCGAACAGTGCCAGCGTGGTGCGGTAGCTCGCGACGTTGGCATCGTTCGCCGGATGGAGGAACACGCCGCCGCAGGATCGCCCGGCGAACTTGTGGAAGGTTGGCTCGAAGCGGATCGGTCGCAGCGCGATCGCGGCGTCTGCACCGAGGGCGATCATGCGTTCCGCGAGTTCGTAGCCGTCGAGGTCCGGCGCGCCGCAGATCTCGAAGGGAGTGGTCGTCCCGCGGCCCTCCGACAGGCTCGTCCCCTCGATCAACACCTGACCGGGATACACCTGCACCGCGGCGAGCCGCGCGAGGTTGGGGGAGGTCGGCACGAAGGGCATGTCGAAGTCGCTCAGCAGTCCCGCGCGGTGCCAGCCGTCGAGCGCGACGACCTCGAGATCGACGGTCGGGACGTCGACCCGGCGAAACCACCGCGCGAGTTCGCCGATGGTCAGCGCGTGTCGCATCGGGATCGGCAGCAGACCGACGAAGCTGTCGAACTTCGCATCCAGGATCGGCCCTTCGACCACCTCGCCGCCGAGTGGATTCGGGCGATCGAGTACGAGTACCGGCACGCGCGCGCGAGCGCAGGCGCGCATCGCGAGGAGCAGGGTCCAGACGTACGTGTAGACGCGGGTGCCGACGTCCTGCAGATCGACGACGAGCAGGTCGATCTCCGCCAGCATGGCTTCGGTCGGCTCCCGCCGTTCGGCGTAGAGGCTGTAGCAGGGCACGCCCAGGCGCCGATCGCGGGCGTGCGAGGTCTCGATCATGTTGTCCTGCTGCTCGGACCACAGTCCGTGCTGCGGGCCGAACAGCGCGCGAAGTCGGCCGGGGAAGGCTTCGGCGAACCGGTCGTGGGCGAGCCGGAAGCGGTGATCGACCGAAGCCTGATTCAGCAGGAGCCCGATGCGGCGCGCTTCCCGCAAACACCGCGGTGGGTTCGCGATCGCGCGTTCGAGGCCGAGTTGCAGTGCTCGTTCGCCGCTCACGAGTCGCCGATCCGCTTGGTCCGCACGAAGTTGGTGATGAAGCGGAATGCCGACAGATCCGGCACGTTCTTGGCCGCGCGCGGCGAGGTCGCCCAGAACGACTCCTTCACGATCTCGCGGAGCTTCCCGTAGGTCAGACCCATGTGATCGACCGCGTAGGCCTGCCGATCGCGTTCGGTCTTGAGGCCGCCGGCGACCTCCAGCCCCTGCAGATCGAAGTGGTTCACGGAGTCGAGTACGACGCCGTGGCCGATCCGAAACCACGCGGCGAGATTGCCGTTGCCGTGGCGCTCGGCGCAGTCGGGACTGTCGATCAGCACTTCGGCTCGCTCGGGATCGACGACCTCGATCAGGTGCGCGCCTTCGAGGTGGTAGATCGGCACGACCCCTTCGCCGAAGACGCCGTTGAGGTACGGACTGTCGGGTTCTGCGGGGCGCGCGCGGACGTCGTCGAGCACCTCATGGCTCTGCGTGACGTACTGCTTGAGCACGCCCGGTGCGAACTTCTCGATGCTCTGCGACAGCGCCCAGCATGACCCGAAGAACGATCCGCCGGTCAACACGAACCACTTCAACGGGTCGACGTCGGCGCCTTCGATCTCGCCGGTGCAGTTGCACACGAAGATGCCTTCGGGGTGCACGCCGGCTTGCGTGACGTAGTTGGCCTGGGTCTGTCGATGCGCGATCTTCAAGCGGTCGAGCAACTGTTCGATGTGATCGCCGCGGCTGACGAACACCATCACGTCGAGCCCGCGATAGATCTCCGAGTCGGGGACTTCGTAGCCGTACTTGCGCTGTCGATCGAGCGACTCACGGCGGTCACGGAAGATGTGCTTCTTGCCTTCGGCGCGCCACCAATCGGTCCACTCCTTCGGCTCGGCGGCGAGATCCTCGCGCCAGCCGATGACCATCAGCGCCTGATGCGCAGCACGTGCGACGATGGGTGAGGGATCGGTCAGCAGCCCGATCAAGGGCTCGACGACCGGGGCGCGATTGAAGTGCATCAGGCCGACGACCGCCGCACCGCGTCGCATCCACTCCGGCGACTTGAGCTGCGCGAGCAAGACTCCGAGCGCGTCGTCGTGTCCGGTGCGACCGAGCGACACCAGCGCGCAGGCCGCGAGCGTCCAGTCGGCGTCGACCGCCGCGTTCGCGAGCGCGGACTGCGCGCTCTTCACGCCAGGCTTCCCCAGTGCGACGGCAGCGGCGCGCCGGACGTCGACACTCCCGTCACTCTCGAGCGCCTTGGTGAGCACCAGCGCATGCTCGGGCTTCTTGATGTCGGCGAGCGCGGTGAAGGACTCGAGCAGTTGCAGGCGCACGCGCGGAGAACCGTCGGTCGCGAGGCGGTCGACCGCGATCTTCTGCGCAGCTTCCTCGCCGACGAATCGGAGCGCGCGCGCGGCCGCGGCTCGGCCTTCCTCGTTGCCGCCGTCGAAGACCTGCGCCAGTAGCTCGAGAATCGTCGCTGGCGCGAGATGCTTGGGTTCGCGGCGAATCAACTCGGCCGCGATCCGCGCGCGTCGCGCACCCGCGAGCCCGCCGACGTCGAGCTTGCTCAAGGCCGCCTTCGCCGCACCCGCATCCATCGTCCGCAGCACCGCCGCGAAGGCGCGCTCGGCACGTCGCTCGACGACGTCGTTCTGGCGCGCTCCCGAGAGGATCTCGGTGAGCGGGGCGAGGTCATCCGCCCGCGGCGCGACGATCACGCCGTCCAGCGCGATGCAGCGGATCGCAAGGAACTGGCTCTGGAGCAGCGTGCGCAGCGCCTTCTGGCGATCGGCTGCGATCTCGAGCCAAGCCATCGCCGCGGCTTCACGCAACTTGGCCGTCGCATCGGTGGTGAGCTTCTGGATCTTCTCGTCGGCGACGATGCCGGACTTCCCGCGCGCGATGCGCGCCAGCGACTCGAGCGCCGCCGCCTGATTCTTCGGCTTGGCTTTGCGCAGGATCTGCTTGGCGCCTTCGTCGGCATCGATGGCGGCGATCGCGGCGGCCGCCTCGCGACGTAGACGGGTGACCGGACCGTCCAGAGCCAGATCGACCAGGTCCTTGAGTTCCGCTTTGCTGCCCTTCTTCGCGAGTGCGATCGCCGCGCGTTCCGCGACTTCCCAGTCCGTGTCGTCGAGCACGGTCGCGAGTTGCTTGCCGGCGTCGGCGCGATCCGACTTGCTCAGGACCTCGATCGCCTGGAGTCGTGTCTCGGCTCGCTTGTTGCGCAGGTCCTTGACCGGATCCTGCGCGGTCACGACCGCGGCCAGTGCGAAGAGAAGGAGCGGCGAGTGCGCGATCGTGACGTGGTTCCTCGGCATGGATGGCTGATGCCGAGCATACGCGGGCGGGGCGCCGACCACGACGCGAGGACCTCAGCGATAGAGGAGGAAGGTCTCCCGACGTGCGCGGAAGGCGGCCAGCTCGTTCTGCCACGCGGCGATCACTTGCTCCGGCCACGCGCCGCTGGCCATCGCAGCGTGGGCCTCGGGTTCCGCCAACAGCCGCGCGAAGCCGGCGAACTCGAAGTCCTTCGGATGCAGCCGTCGAATCGCCCAGGCCAGGGTGAGACCCAACCGCAGCGGATCGACGGCGGCACGATCGGTGATCGTCAGGAGCAGGCCCTCGCAGACCTCGCCCGCGAACTTGCTGGACGTCGGCACGAAACGAGTGGGAGTGAAGGCGACGCCGCGGAGCGGTCGCGTGCGGAGCAGTTGCCAGAGCGCATCCGCGTCGAGCCACGGTGCGCCCACGATCTGGAAGGGCGTATCGGTGCCGCGACCGACCGAGAGGTTGGTCGTCTCGAGCAGTCCGACACCGGGGTAGAGGAGTGCCTGGTCCGGTCGCCGCATGTTGGGGGACGGGTTGATCCAGGGCAGGCCGGTGTCCTCCCACAGCATCGACCGCTGCCAGCCCGTCACCGTGATGACGTCGAGCGGGGCTGTGAGTTGGCGTTCTGCGGCGAACATCCGCGCGAGCTCGCCGATGGTCATCCCGTGGCGCACGGCGATCGTGTGCGGGGCGATGAAGGACTCGTCGCCGGGCGCGAGCACCGGGCCGTCCACTTCGACGCCGCCGATCGGATTCGGCCGATCGAGCACCACGACGCGCTGGCCATGCTCGCTCGCGGCCTCCATGCACA
>JBFXDD010000032.1:21817-49434 GCA_050181465.1 Planctomycetota bacterium | reverse complement strand
CAGACCCCAAGGTGCAGCAGGTGGCGGCCGAGATCGTCGATTGCATCGGCGGGCTTCCGGATCGCTCCGGCAAGCCGGGCTATGACGCTGCATCGGTCGACGCGTTCTTCGCGGAACTCGCGGCGTTCGACGCATGGACGCGTGAGGGCGAGACGGACGCCAAGATCCTGCTGCCCTTCGGCGCGCAGACCGCTGCTGCCGCGGCCGCGATGAGCGCCGTGCGCGCGAAGATCGACGACTACTTCGGTCGCTGTCGTCTCGCCGCCTTCGATCCTCGGGCGCAGGCCGCGGTGAACCTCGATCCGGCGGGCTACGCGCAGGTCGCGACCAATACCCTGTCGCTCGCGGCGAACGAGATCGAACACTTCCCCCTCGCCTTGGCGGAGCCCGGCAAGCCGTTGCCGTTGACCGCCGAGGTCAACCCGGCCTGGGCTGCGCGCATGAACGCGTTCAGTGCGGCATGCGCGAAGGACAAGAAGTCGCTCACCGAGGCCGAATGGACCGCGCTCTGCGCGAAGCTCGACGCCCACGCGGCGTGGTCGGCACGCAAGGCCGGCGCCAAGGTGGAGAAGCTCGGCATCGAGCGTGTGCGCGAGATCCTTCGCGGACAGTCCAAGGATGCGCTCCTCGCTGCGGTCGCGGACGACCTCGGCGTCGCCCATGAAGTCGAGGGCATCGCACAACTCGGTCGCTTGACGAGGCTGCATCGCGACCTTCACAAGCTGCTGAACAACTACGTCAACTTCGCGGACTTCTATGCTCGCCGCGGCGCGATCTTCCAGGCCGGCACGCTGCACTTCGACGGCCGCACCTGCGATCTGACGTTTCCGGTCAGCAACCCCGGCAAGCACGGCGCGCTCGCGGCCATGGCGAAGACCTACCTGGCCTACGTGGACTGCACGCGCCCGAACGGCGGATCGATGACCGTGGCCTGTGCGTTCACCAACGGTGACAGCGACAACCTCTTCGTCGGTCGCAACGGCATCTTCTACGACCGAAAGGGCAATGACTGGAACGCGACGATCACCAAGATCATCGACAACCCGATCAGCATTCGGCAGGCCTTCTTCGCGCCGTACAAGAAGGTGATGCGATTCATCGAGGAGTCGATCGCCAAGCGGGCAGCGGCCGCCGACGAGGGTGCGACTGCTCGGCTCCAATCGGCCGCGAGTGCAGCGGGAGAAGCTGCGGCGGCGGGCGCGGCCCCGGCCGCAAAGCCGAAGTTCGATGTCGGTGTGGTCGCCGCTCTCGGTGTTGCCGTCGGTGGCATCACGGCGGCGTTGACCGGCTTGCTCAATGCGTTCTTCGGGTTGGGCGCCTGGATCCCGCTCGGCATGCTCGGGCTGCTGCTGGCGATCTCCGGGCCTTCGATGGTGATCGCTTGGTTGAAGCTCAGGCAGCGCAATCTCGGGCCGATCCTCGATGCGAACGGTTGGGCTGTGAACACCCTCACCAAGGTGAACATTCCGCTCGGCGGGTCGCTCACGGAGTTGCCGTCGTTGCCGGCGGGGGCGTCGCGATCTTTGGTCGATCCCTATGCGCCGAAGAAGAGCATCTGGCCGAAGGTGATCTTCGTCCTGCTCCTGCTGGGCGGTGTCGGCTTCGCGCTGTATCGCATGAACTACCTCAACAAGTGGTTCCCCGAGTACATCCCGGCTTACGTGTCGGCGAGCTTCGACGGTCCCGGTGAAGGATTTGCCGGCGGTGATCCGGTCGTCGTCCAACTCGGTAGCGGCGCCAAGTCGGTGGTCGTCACCGGACTCGAGGGCGTCACGGCCCTGGATGTGGTGAACAACCAGATCACGGTGCCGATGGCGACGGCCAAGGAAGGCGGCAAGATCACGCTCGTGGATGCCAGTCTCGCTCGCTCGCAGACCCACGACATCGTGGTCCGGAAGAAGCCCTGAGTCGACTCGCCACGCCGGCCGCTTCGGCCGGCGTGGCTCACGCCGAGTCGCTCACTTGCGCAAACGTTCGCGGGCGTGTTCGCCCGCGGTGTTCAGCTCCGCGGCGCCGAGCATCTTGTCGCGCGAGCGATCGGCGTCGTAAAGCACACGGTTCGCCCAGCGAGCGAGCGACGGCTGGATGCGGCTGAGGCCAAGTTCCAGTTCGCGAAGGTCGATCGCGCCATCGAGGTTCAAGTCGGTTGCGCGGTACGCCGCAGGCATTCGGCGAATGTCCTTCTCATGGGGCGCGATCCGCTGCCAGATCTGCGATGCGTAGAGCAGGATCGGGCCGAACTCGGGTGCTCGCAGCGCACCGTCCGCGTCGGCATCGAGCTCCGCGAATCGGTTGGCGATCCGCATGTCGAGTTGCGCTCGCCGCAGCACGCTGCGGAACTCGTCCGCGGACAAGCCGCCATCCTGATCGATATCGAATTGTTCGATGATCTGCTCGGTCGGATCGATCGCAGGCGGCGGGATGGTCGGGTCACGGATTTCGGCGACTTCGCGCAGGGGCCGCAGGCGAACCCGACCATTGCGTTCGATCGTCACACGCATGCGTTCGTCGAACTCACTCCATTCCAGGAAGCCGCTCGCATCGGCATCGCTGCTGCGAAACACCAGTGAGCCGCGTCGATCTTCGAGGTCCACGAACGCGTTCCCGAACTCGAAGACGTCCAGACGGTCGTCGGCGTTCCGGTCGCAGGCGGCGAACAACGCCAGGCTTCGCGATTCCCGATGCTGCGACTCGACCACCAGGGTCTCCGGCGCCGGCGGGGCCACTTCCGGCTCCTGCGCGGGCAGGACCCCGCTCCAGGCGACCGCGGAGCCGAGGGTGATCAGGAGGAAGTTGCCAAGTTGGATCTGCATGCCTCGTCGTCTCTTCGGCTGCAGTCTAGCCGGACTTGCCGGGACGACGGCGGAAGGACCAAGTCGAGCTTCTGGCCCGGACGATTCCTCAACGTCGTCGCGAGATCGTCGCAGGTCGATGCTCGGCAAGGAGCTTCGTTCGGCGACGACCGAAGCGTAGCCGTAGCTCCGCTGCCAGGGAGGCGCCGGACGAAGCGCCGCCGCCGGGCGCGAGTTGCGGCGGTCGCAGCAGACGTTCACGAATAGTTCGGGCTAGTGGTGCCGTCGGCGTCAGGGCACGAAGAGGCACTCGTCGCCGATCGACCGATGGGGCCAGGCGGTGACCGCTTCGGTCGAGGGGCCGAAGTCGGCCGACTCGATGCGGACGCCGCGAGCCGCAAGAGCCCTGGCAACCGGACCGAAGGAACTCAGCGCGGGCACCAGCATGACCGCGTCGACGCGCTGCGAGAGGTTGACGGCGTCGACCGCCACGGTGATCGCGCGATCGTCCTCGCTCGTGGCGACCACCTCGATCCCGTTGCCGGCCAGCCGGCTGCCCATGGCGCGCGCACGCTCGGGTGCGGCGTAGGCGAGGCAACGGATCAGATGGCGCCGACGGCCGAGCGCGGCGACGAGCCTGCCCCACGCGACCTCGCGATCGCGATCCTGTGCGGCGGACTCGACGTGTTCGAGATCGATCAGGATGGCGAGTCGACTTCCTTGGGCCTCGCTGTCGGCGGTGGGGACGTCGATCGGGCCGCGAGTCGGCTGGCGAACCGGCATTCCGGAGCGCACTTCGTCGTCTTCGCGACCGTGCCGGGGGTGCACGCGTCCCTCCGCCTGACCGGCGGAGTGGCGCGGTTCGCGAGCTGGGGAAGCCGCAGTGCGATCGTCCGGCCGGCGTCGCTGCTCGTTCTGAACCGGCGGTGCTTCCGTGCGTGCCGGATCCGGAGCTTCCGCGCGATCCCCTTCGTCGCGATCGAACTCGGCGCGCCGGCCGCGCCGTCGTCGCCGTCGTCGCCGTCCTTGACGCTCGGAATCGCGGTTCGACTCGCCGTCTGAGGCCTCGGCCGAGTCGCCGTCGGTGAGATCCCCAGCGAGGTCCTCGACCAGGCCATCCTCGTCAGCGGTCTCCGCTTCGCCGACGGCCCGGCTGGCCAGCTCGTCGGCATCAGCGATGGCCTCATCGAGGGATCGAGCGGCCGGCTCCGCGCCGAAGTCGGGCGAATCGTCCTCCTGGTCCCAGCGGGTTTCCCCAGTCTCGACCGTAGGCGAGCGACGGCGCCGCCGCTTTCGGGCTCCGCGACCTTCGCCGGGCTGCGGGGGGCGGTCCGGATCTTCCGTCGCTTCGCCCGGCGAGCCGCTCCGCGGCTGCCAAGCCGATGGAATCTCGAGGTCTTTCTCGGCGCCATCGGACCTCACCGCGGCGGAGATCGACTCGAGCGGCGTGGTCGGCGGTGAGTCCGTCGGCCCATCGGGCGGGTCGCCCTCGTCGACCGCAGCGGATTTTCCGCTCTTCTTCTTGCGGGCCGCTCGCTTGCGCGGCGCCTTCTTGCCGTCGTTGGGTTCGTCGCCGAGGCCCCGGTTGGGGTCGTCGAAGATGTTCGCGCCGAAGTCGCTGGTTTCCAATGCCGTTCGATTCGCTGGAGAGCGCGGAGAGCCTAGCGGGACCGGGCTCGGCTTTCTCGCCATTCTCTCGTCCGATCGAGGGTTCGGCGCACCCTCTTCGGCGGGGATCGCACGAGAAAGTGCAGCGAACCCTTGATGCGAACCGGCCGCCCGGTTTGATTCCCGACTCCCCTCAGCCCCTCTGGCGCCTGACTTCGAGGCATCCCGTTGAACCTTCGCAAGCTCACGATTCCCGCAATCCTTCTCGCTCTCACGCTCGCTAGCTGCGGCACTGCGCGTCGCGCGGGCAAGGACTTGTTCATCGCTGTCGCCACCCCGCTCAACATGATCTACGGCGGCGGCACGGATGCCGTCGCCACGGCAGACGGTGTCCGCGGCGGTCTCGAAGGCGGTGTCCCGACGCAGGTGCTGGCGACCATCCCGGCGTTCTTCTACCACGCGATCAAGCACGGCATCCTCGGTGTCGTGCACGCCGTCGACTTCGTGCTGTTCCCGGTCTACGGCGTCGCCGAGTTGCACCCCTACGGCCCTGAAGTCGAGCCGCTCGATTACTACACCGGCACGTGGTTCGACACCGACGGCGACGATTCGGGTGTCGACGCGGACTCCGGCGAGAAGCGCTGAGTCGCTCGCGAGTCCACTCGCAATTCACTCCGCTGACCGTCCACGATCGGCGCCGAGTTCGAGGACGCATCGACTCGGTGTCTGACCCGTTTCGGCGCGCGCGCAAACCGCAGCGCGGCCTGCGAGCTGTGCGGTTGCCGGAAGCCTCGGAGACTGGAAAGTCCCGACGGCGAGACCGTTCAGTACGGCAAGACTTTGCGGGCTCGCTCGGCCAAGTCGCCGTTGCCTTCCGCTCGCCAGATCTCCGAGCGCGCGATGAACTCGCCCAGAGCATCGCGTTCGGCGCCGGACAGGGCGGCGTCTTCGCGGACCTCGCGCAGGCCGCGTGTCGTCGCCGCAGCACCCAAGCGCTGCCGTAGCCGATCTGCGCTCTCCAACTCGCCTTCGCTGGCGAGGCGGACGCACAGGACGCGCCACTTCGCTCGCATCCGCTCGGTGGCGTCCACGGGGTCGAGCGGTGCAAATCGCCAGCGTGCCGAGCTCGTGAACGGCCGCAGGCCTGGGTGACCTTCGGCCGGGATCGATTCGATCTGCATGCGCAGGCCTTCGCGGGCCTCGGCCAGAGCGCGGGAGCGCTGTGCACCCTTGGGCATCGACATCGCCTCGACGAGTGCGGCCCGCGGGATGTCGAGCGGCTCCACGTTCGTGCGACGACCGCGCCATTCGATCTCGCGCAGTGCGCGGTCGGCGGTCTCGTCGGCGCCGCGGATGCGATGGATCTCGGCGCTGCGCGCGAGCGCCATGGGGCGGACGTCCGAGCGGCTGGATGCCGTGGCCAACTCACCGTACGCGGTGAGCGCGCGGTCGAAGTCACGATCCAGCAGTTCGGCGAGCCAGGCCGACGCAAGCTTGGTCTCGTCGTCGGCCCCCAGTTCGCGACCCTGCACGAGCGAGAAGACGCTGCAGAGGCCCAGGCCGATGCACGCCAACGCTCGGTTCTTCATGCGTCCTCACGAGGTTGTGAGTCGAAGCGATAGCCGAGTCCATGCACGGTGACGACGTGCACGGGTGCGTCGATGTCCTCTTCGATCTTCTTGCGGAGTCGGGCGACGTGGTTGTCGACGGTGCGCGTATTCGGAATGTGGCTGTAGCCCCAGACTTCGCTGAGCAGTTCGTTTCGCGTCACCACCTGTCCGCGCCGTGCGATGAGCAGTCGCAGGATCTCCGCCTCGAACCGCGAGAGCTGGTGCTCGACCCCCGAGCGCACCGCCGTGAATCGCTTGAAGTCGACCGTCAGGTTCGGGAAGTGCCACACGTCGCGGCCGCCGGTGGCAGATCCCGTCGAAGTTCGTCGCAAGACGGCTCGAATCCGCGCAGCGAGCTCCTCGAGACCGAAGGGCTTGGTCACGTAGTCGTCCGCCCCCAGTTCCAGGCCGCGGATCTTGTCGCGGTCGGTGCCCTTGGCGCTGAGCACGATCACCGGCACCTTTCTCGATTCCGCGCGGAGTGCGCGCAACACATCGATTCCGTCGACCTTGGGCATCATGAGGTCGAGCACCATCAGGTCGATGCCGCCGGTTCGGATCTTCTCGAGCGCGACCTCGCCGTTGGGAGCGGTATCGACCATGAACCCATCGAGTTGGAGGTTGTGCTCGAGACCCGCCAGGAGGTCCGGCTCATCGTCGACGATGAGGATGCGGGGACGCATGGGGGAAACGTCGTTCTTCATGTCAGCTCCGAGTCGGCCGAATTCCGCGGGAATGTCATCTCGACGACCGTGCCGGGTCCTTCGCGACCGCCGATCTCGATCGCCCCGTCGTGCGCATCCACGAAGTGGCGCACCAGCGACAAGCCGAGGCCCGTGCCGCGCACTTCGCCGGCGTTGCTCGCCCGGTAGAAGCTCTCGAACACTCGCTGGCGTTCGTCGATCGGAATGCCGATGCCGTTGTCTTCGATGCGCAGGATCACGCGATTCGCGCGATTGCGCACTTCGACCGACACGAACCGTTGTTCGACTGCCGTCGGATCGCTGGCGTACTTGCCGGCGTTGTCCAACAGATCGCGGATCGCACTGATCGCGGCACGAGGATCGAGTGCAACCGGGGCCTCGTCGTCGAGTTCGAGCCGCACTTCGATGTCGCGGGCCGCAGCTGCCGGCCGCCAGGCGTCGACCGCTGCGCTCGCGATCTCCGCCAGATCCGAAGATTCCTTCACGTATGCGAGTGTGCCGGCCTGGCTCCGGGAGAAGTCGAGAATGCGATCGACGGCGCGGCTGAGCCCGTCGGCCTCGCGGGCGACGATGCCGGCGAAGCGAGTGGCTTCCTCGCTGGTCCGAGCGCGTCCGCGCTCGAGCGTCTCGGCATACATGCGGATGAGCGCCAGCGGCGTCTTGAGATCGTGGGTGACGCGGGAGACGAGCGACACCTTCAGCTCGGCGAGTTCCGCCTCGCGTCGCAGCGAACGCCACAACGCGGTGGCGCCGACCACCGCAGTGATCGACAAGAGCAGAATCAGGGCCGCGCGATTGCGAAGCGAGCGTCGTCGTTCACTGATCGCGGCCGCGCGGTCGAGCGGGATCGCGGCCAGCGAGAGTCCGTCGGTCATCGTGCGACTCGCGATTCGCTCGCTGTCGGGGACTTCCGGTCCGGGCACCAAGGGCTGACCATCGGGGTCGCTGACGTGGAGTGCGAACGTGCCTGCGCCTGCGACGAGTCGCCCGACGCTCTCGATGACCGCGCGATCGAGGTCCATGCGGAAGCCCAGGAATCGGGCGCGCCCTTCGCCGGGGTCGGGTTGAAAGCGGACCTCGTCGCCCCGCAGTTCTCGCAGCACCATCAGACTGTGACCGTCGCTGCCGGCGAACACCGCCTGGGCGTAGCCGCCGGACGCGCGGAGCAGCCGGCGCTCGAAAGTCCGCGCAAGCCCGCTGCTCTCGTACTCGCGGGCGAAGGTACGACCTTCCCGACGAACCAGGTCGCGCTCATAGAGGTCGAGCAAACGCGAGTAGGGGTCCGGTCGGGACTCCGCGGCGCGCAGCAGCCGTTGTTCGACGGCGACGAGCACGCCCTCTGGGCAGCCGTCGCGGATCCCGTCGGCGATTTCCTCCGCGAGGTCGATCGCGGGTTGCGGATCGCGCTCACGCTCGAGACTGACCTCGGCGACGGCGGCTTCCGCGAGCAGGTAGATCGCCCGGATATCCGGTGACTCCCCGCGCTCGGTCGCGAGTTGCCGCACCTCGGCCCCGGCTCGCAGGTAGTGATTCTCCGCCTCGTCGAAGCGATCGCGCCGCCGCTCGAGTGCGCCGAGTGCGAAGAGGATGCGCGGTCGGCGGCTCGCACCGTCGACCCCGACGGCCTGTGCGAGGGCGCTCTCGTAAGCTTCTTGGGCGCCCTCGAGGTCGCCGAGCGTTTCGAGGACCTCGGCGAACCACAGTTCCCGGAACTGACGGAGGCGGAAGGGCAAGGTCGCCGCGGTCGGAAAGGCCGGCGGCGGGATCAGTGGGCGTGCGTCACCGTCCAACACGCAGAGATCCAGGATCGACGGGTCGCTCGAGCGGAGTCGGCGCGAGGCGAGCGCCCAGCCGAGAGCTCCGGACTCGGAAGCGTCGGCCAAGGAATCCAACTCCGCGATGACACTCTCGAAGATCGCGATCCGCCGGCTGATCGCGCGCTCGAGGAGCGACGCAGCATCGGCGACGAAGGTCTGCGCCTGGCTGGCCAAGATGCGCTCTGCCCGCTCGCTCTGATGGCCGAGCTCGGCACTGCCGAGCCAGGCGAGAGCGCCCAACGGCAGGATCATGAGGGCGAAGGCGGGGAGGTGGCGCAGCTTGCGCGGCATGGCGGTGCCGGGAGGCACCCTAGTCTTTTAACGCACTTCGAGCGGACGCATGTCGCTGGCTTGCAACGGATCGTGGGGAGATCGAGACGTGCGGGCTATCCTGCCCGATCGCCCGATGACATCGACCGGCCGAAACAAGGATCCCAGTTGGCCGCTGCGCACGGAACGCATCGCCACCCGGATCGGCGAACTGCGGATCCAGGTGCCGCGTGACGTCGGGCGATTGCTCACGAAGTCTTCGAGTTTGCTGCGCGCGGCGGAGCGATTCGAACACCCGCACTGGGCGGAGGTCTGGCCGGCGTCGGTCGCGCTGGCACGCGCGGTGTTGCGCGGCCCTTCCCTTGCCGGCGTGACGGTCGTGGATCTTGGCTGCGGCGCCGGCCTCGCAGGGGTTGCCGCAGCACGACACGGTGCGCGGGTGGTCTTCGCCGACCGCGCACCGGAGGCCCTGACCCTCGCCGACCACAACGCGCGTCGCAACGGCGTGCTCGACCACGAGATCAGAGCATTCGACTGGGAACGCGACGATCTCCCGGCCTCTACGCGGCTCCTCCTGCTCGCCGACCTGTGCTACTCATGGCGAGCCGTTCGGCCTTTGCTCCGACAGGTCGACATGGTGATCGGACACGGTGGGGCAGTCCTCGCCGCAGACCCGTTCCGCCCGACGGCGAACGATCTTTGGCGTGGCCTCATCGATCGCGGCGCAACGCCCAGCACCCTTCCGATCACGCTTCGCGAGAACCGGTGCGAGGTCCGCATCGCCGCGCTGAACCCGGTCGAGGACCGATCCCATTCCCACGGCATGAAAGGACCTACGTGACGCCCACTGCCACGGCGACTACCGAGGCCGCCGTCGAACTCGAGTCGGTGACGATCCGCTATGGCGACGTGCTCGCGGTCGACCAGGTCAGCGCGCGCTTGCCACGGGGTTGCGTCGGCCTCTTGGGTCGCAACGGCGCCGGCAAGTCGTCGATCCTGAAAGCGCTGCTCGGTTTGGTGCGCCCGGTCTCGGGTCGGTTGTCGATCGCCGGCTTGCCGAGTGGGGTATCACCGACCCGGCTCCGCGCGCACGTCGGATACATGGCCGAGCGCGACGGCTACATCATGGGGCTCAACGGCTACGAGACCGTGTTGATGGCGGGACAGCTCACCGGCATGCCCTTCGCGCTGGCGGCTCGTCGAGCGCACGAGGTCCTCTGGTTCGTCGAACTCGGCGAGCAACGCTATCGCCCGGTGTCCTCGTACTCGGCGGGCATGCGCCAGAAGGTCAAGCTCGCCGTCGCCCTCGTGCACGATCCCCACATCTTGTTCCTCGACGAGCCTACCAACGGCCTCGATCCCGAGGGGCGGCGAGACCTGCTCGCCTTGATCGCACAACTCGCCGACGAGTTCGGGAAGACCGTCGTGCTGTCGACGCACATCCTCGCCGACGTGGAACGGGTCTGTCGGGAGGTGGTCGTCCTCGAACGCGGCCGGCTCGTCACGTCCGGAACGATCGATGCGCTGACCAAGGGGGTCGGGCGTCGCTTCGCCGTGGGGGTCGATCGCAACGAGGAGGCGGTCGTGATGGCTTTGAAGGCTGCCGGTGCGCGTGCCGTCGAACATGTCGCCGATCGACCGCTCGATGTCCTTCTCGACGATGGCGTGCAACTCGCCGCGATCTTCGCGGCGGTCGCGAAGGCCGGCGCGTGTGTTCGCTCGCTCGTCGAGCAGCGGCGAAGTCTCGCCGAAGTGTTCCTCGGCGCCGTCGATCACGAACGGACCGCGACCGCCGCGGATGTCGGGGCTTCGCCCAAGGGAGATGGGGCATGACGATCTTCGGCTCCGGATATCGGGCGATCGAGTACGCGCCGACCGCTCCGCTGGCCCGCTGGCTCGTCCTCGCCCGATCAGAGTTTCGTCTCCAGCTACGCGGCAAGCGCAGCGTCCTGCTCTACCTGTTCTGCCATCTACAGAACTGGATGAGCTTGATCGTGATGCTGATCTGGGCAGGTTTCTGGCAACTCGGCGGCGATCGGCCGATGCCGATGGGCGGCCGTGCGTTCGCCGATCCGTCGAACATCGACTTCTACCTCGCGAGTGTGACGTCCCCTGCGGCGAACCTGGCAACGACGACGCTGGTGACCCTTGGCGTCGTGCGGAGTATCGCGCGTGATCGTCAGAGCGGCGCGCTCGAGATTCAGTGGACTCGCGGCGTCTCGCCGCTCGGGTACTTTCTCGGCAAGTGGATCGGCGGGGTGTTCGTGATCGGGTCGGTTGCCGTCGCTGCTCCGTTGGCGCTCTGGATCGTCGCCGCGCTCAATTCCTCCGAAGACGGCTTCTTCGGCCGGGCGATCGAGATCCTGCCGCGCTTCCTGGCGGCGAACGGTGCCTTCACGGTGATCACTGCGGGACTTGCGACCGCGCTCTCGAGCGCCCCGCGCACGGCGAACGTCGCCTCGATTCTCTGGGCCGTCGGCGTCGCCGGCGGAGCGGGACTCGCGCGCGTCGCCGTTCGCCTCTCCGGCCACGACGATGCGTTCTATGCGCTGAGTCCCGTAGACAGCCTGCGCACCATCACGCGCGCGATCGGCGGCTTGGAGCCGCAGCTCGGTCCGCCGCTGGGGCACGCCGTCATCGCACTCGCAGTCGTAGCCGTCCTGCTCGCCCTCCTGCTGCGTCGCCGATTGCGACTGGACGGAGCACTGGCATGATCGAACTGGTCGGGGTCAGCAAGTGGTTCGGTCAGGTCTCGGCCGTCGTCGACGTCTCGGTCTCGATCGCGGCGGGGATCGTCGGGCTCGTCGGTCGCAACGGTGCGGGGAAGACCACCTTGATGTCACTCATGTGCGGTCTGCTGCGGCCCAGCAGCGGCACGGTTCGTGTTCTCGGCGGCGATCCCACGCGGGCGTCTTCGCGACGCGATCTGGCACTGTGCCCAGACATCGATTCCTTTCCGGAAGATCAGTCGTCGCGCGCCTTCGTCACCGCGATGCTGTGCTTGTCGGGCATCGATCGACGTCGTGCGCGAAGCCTGGCGGAAGCCGGACTCACCCGAGCCGGACTCGCACACGCCATGCATCGCCCTTTGCGCGGCTACAGCAAGGGCATGCGGCAGCGGACCAAGCTCGCAGTCGCACTCGCCCGCGAGCCGAAGGTGCTGTTGTTGGACGAGCCGATGACCGGCCTTGACCCGGTCGCTCGACGTGAGATTGCCGAGCAGGTGCGCGAGCTCGCGGCCGAGGGCATGACGATTCTGGTCAGCAGTCACGTCCTCCACGAACTCGAAGAACTCGCGCAGCGCATGCTCCTCGTGCATCGCGGTCGGCTGGTCGCGGAAGGCACCGTCGCGGAGTTGCGTGCCCAACTCGCCGATCGTCCCTATCGCATGTTGCTGTCGGGGCCTGACGTCCGCGAACTCGCGGCGGCGATCAGCGCGCTCGAGGTGGTCGTCGGCGTTCGCTTCGTGGCCGATGGAGTCGAGGTGGAGACCAAGCGCAGCGAGGGCTTCTTCGAGGCGCTGACGGAACTCGGTCGTGAAGGCCGGATCCACGCGATGCGACCCCTGGACCAGGATCTCGAAGCCGTGTTCGACTACGTCGCGAATCGACGCAGCGGAGGACTTCGCAAGTGATCCTCGCGCGGCAGTTCCTCCAGGCTTTCCTCGGCGGGCTCGGCTCGCTTCTCCGGCAGCGGTTGTTTCTGGGTCTCTTGGTGGTCGCACTGCTCGTGGCGTGCGCACCGCTCGTGTTCCCCGCCCGCGCGTTCTCCCGGATGTCCGGTGACGAACTCTTCGGCTTTCCGGCCTACGGCTTCGTCCTGCAGTTCGTCCTGCCGCTGGTAGGCACCTACTTCGGGCTTGCGAGCCTGCACTCGGAGTTGGCGGACGGCTCGGCGGTTCACGTGTTGACCCTTCCCGTGCCGCGGTGGGTGCTGCTGGCCGGCCGATTCCTCGCTGTCGCCCTGGGCGTCATGGTCGCGCTGGGCTGCGTGTTGACGGTGTATTGGTCGACGCTGGCCCTGGTGCAGCGACCCTGGCGGCTCGGTCTGGAACCTCGCTCCCAGACCCTGGTCGCGTTCCTGTCGGGAGTCGCTTTCGCGACTCCGGCCTACGTAGCCTTCGGCGCGCTGGCTGCGGCTTGGTTTCGACGTCCGTTCCTCGCTGCGATCCTGTTCGTCGTCGGCTGGGAGGCCGGTATCTCGAACATGCCGCCGGGTGCTGGGATCCGCAGCATGACCGTGGCCGACCCGCTGCGCCGCTTCCTCTACGAGAAGATCGGGACGGGTGCCGACAACCGGCTCGGCGAATTCCTCACGCAGTCGCTCGATCCGGAGATTCTGCAGCGCATGCCGGACCCGATTCGCGGGATGGTGATTTTCACGGTCATCGTGCTCCTGCTCGCTCTCGTTGCATTCTCGCGCGGTGAGTATCGGCTGCGCACACTCGGAGACGAGTGACGTGGGTTTGCGCGCGTGGCTTCGTGCGCGAGGATTGCCCGTCGTCGCACCGGTTGCAGAAGGGTTCCTAGCCGAATCTGCCGCCGTGCGTCTGCGCGAGCAGTTGCGCTGGTTCAATCGCCTTCGCTTCGGCGCCGCGCTCGGCATCGGCCTGCTGAGTGGATTGACGCTGACCTTCGACTTGGCGATCGACCCGTCGCCGCTGCTGTGGTTGACGGCGATCACGATGCTTCTGAACATCGGCTACGTGCGTTGGCTGCACACGCATGCGAGGTCTGATGTTCGCGCGCTGCGCCGGCATGTCGACCTGCAGATCGGCGGCGATCTGACGGTCCTGACCGCGGTCCTTCATTTCAGCGGCGGAGTCGGCAATCCGCTCGTGCTCAGCTTCCTGTTCCACACGGTCATCGCTGCCTTCTTGCGATCCGTGCGTGGCGCGGTCGTGGTGGGTGCGCTGTCGATGCTGTGCGTCCTCATCCTTGCGATCGGAGCGCGGACGGGCTGGCTCGTTCATCGGTCGGCGAGTTTCGCCATTCTCGATCCGACGAGCGCCGGAGATCTCGTGTTCATGGCCTGGTTGTTCACCATCGCCGTCGTGCTCGGGCTGTCGGTGTTCTTGGTCGCTGCGATCGTCGGGCAGTTGGGACGGCGTGATGTCGCGCTCCGTGATCTGTCGCGCCAACTCGCGCGAAGTGAAAAGCTGGCATCGATCGGCACACTGGCAGCGGGAGTCAGTCACGAGATCAACAACCCGGTCGGAGTGATCCAGAGTCGCGCCGGCGTGCTTCGCTATCGCATACAGGATGGTGACGCACCTGATCTCCTGCTTGCCGAAGTCGACGTGATCGCGAAGCATGCGAAGCGGATCGCCACGATCACCGACGGACTGCTCGCGTTCTCACGCGAGCAGCCCTTCGGACTCCAACCCGTACTCGTGAACCGACTCGCCCAAGAGGCGGTCGACCTCGTTCGAGTGCCGTTCCGCGATGCGCAACTCGGGCTGGATCTGCGTCTCTCGCCCGGCGATCCGGCGGTGATGGGTTCGGCCAACCACCTGCTGCAGGTGCTCGTGAATCTGTTGCTCAACGCTCGGGACGCTTCGCCGCCGGGCTCGCGAGTCACGCTGGCCACCGAGGAACACGATTCCGGAGTGGCGATCTGGGTGGCCGACCAGGGCGTCGGCATCCCGAAGGACTTGCTCGAGAAGATCTTCGACCCCTTCTTCACGACCAAGGAAGTCGGTCACGGCACCGGACTGGGTCTCGCCCTCAGTCATGGCATCGTCGATCGGCACGGTGGCCGGATCGAAGTCGAGACCGCGGTGGGCGCCGGTGCGCGGTTCACCGTGATCCTTCCACGCGTCTCGGACCCCTCGATCGACACCCATCGAGGTTCGAACGCGTAGCGGTGCGAGAGGTAGGGATCCCCAACATCCTGTGGTGGGATGGAAAAAGATGTGGATCGATGGGCTGTGGGGGGTTACGACCTCGTCCGCGTTGGGCGGTCGCTTCTTCGGGAGCGCTCCAAACGCGGTGAGGTCGGTGGTCAGACCGGCCTCCTGTTCTCGGCGCGACGGCCAGCCAGGCACGGAAGGCTTCGCGCAGTTCCTCGGAGCAGACTGCGCCGTCGAGGCCGCGAGGCCTCGACGGCGTTCTTTACTCCCGTCCGGTGCGCAGTTGGCCACGGGGGGCTCGTCGCTTCTGGAGGCCGTGGCATCGGCTCGTCCGTCGAGCCGCCCATCGGTTGCTCCCCAAGCTCCCCAAGCCTGCGTACGAAGAAACCGCGCGTCCGAAGCGGCCGCGCGGTTTCGATGCGACTGCGGACCAATGAGGCCCGAGTCGGAGCGGATCAAGCGATCCGAACGTCGATCACTTGATCGACGTTGAAGTCAAAACTGACCTCGTCGTCGACGTTGATGAGTCGGCCGGTGCCCTTGAACTCGTTGAAGATGATGGCGCCCGACATCGAGCTACCGTCGTCCAGATTCAGGGTCACCCAGTCGGCCTGCCGGGCGTTCATCAAAAGGTCGTAGATGCGGTCACGAGACGGCTTCAGGGTCTTGCGCTCAGCCATGGATGGAATCCTCACTACCGGGTGCGAGAGTTCGAGCTGACTGGTCGTGCCCGTCTGCGGAAGCAAGCATGGACGGGAGTGCTGGCAGAAGCAGGCGCGACCAGGATTCGAGGCGCTGCGCATCTTGCCACAGCTCCAGGGACTCGACAAGCGGCCGGAAACCCCCGCGCAGCTTGGAGATTTCACGAACCGCGATCTCGCTGGACACCTCCAGCGCGAACACCACACCCACGTGCACCGATCCGACGGGATCGGAGTCGTGGTTGAGCAGAGCCAGCGGGCGCGGCGCCAGGCTGTCGAGTCCCGGAATCCGTAACTCCTCGCCCAACTCGCGCAGCGCTCCCCGCGCGATGATTCCCGCTGGCTCGCCGTCCTCGGGGCCGAGATGCCCGCCCAGTCCGATCGATAGTCGACCGTGAAGCCTGGCTTCGCCGCCCGTTGCGAGCCGTTCGACACAGAAGACCTCGTCGCCGCGCACGATCGCGCAGTACGGGATGATCTGCTTCCATTCAGGCTGCTGCTCGGCAGGGGCTCGGGCTTCGAAACGCCCCCGTGACTCGAACCGAGCGAGGAGTTCGTCGAGTTCGGGGCGATGCAGCGCGATCAACCCCTGCGGCCAGCGACCGGCGAAGAAGTCGCTGCGGTTCACGACCCAAACCCGTTCGTCGCTTGCCATGATTCGGTAGGCCCGGAAACGAAGAGAGGCGGCCCGAGGGCCGCCTCCTTACTCGATCTTGGCGCGGAGTTTCCAGCGCGCCGTCGTCGATCAGCGCAGTTCGAGATACGCGACGTTGCTGAGGTAGACCTCTTGCGTGAGCACGTTCAGCATGACGCCTTGCATCGGGAGCGCACCCGCCGGGAAACCGGCAGGGAAGGTCAGGTTGACCGCGAAGTCGCCGGTCGTGGAGCCGGTGCCCACGGAGGCGAAGGGAGCGATGCACAGGTTGCCGAAGCCGTTGAGGCCGAAGGCAGAGACCGGCAAGGGGGACGGGACCGGAGCGCCGATGTTGATGGCGCCGGTGAGGATCGAAGTCGACTGACCGAGCGGCAGCGCGCCGTAGATCGTGCCGGTGCCGCCGGCGGAAGCCGAGACCGACATGCCGGACATCGAGAAGAACTCGACGAGCAACGGATCGGTGTAGCCGCCCGTGGCGCGGGCATAGTAGGCCGAGCCCCTCACGAGCGCGGGGTTGGCATCCCAGTTGGTGCCGTCGTCGAACATCGCGTAGGGCTGGAGGCCGGCCAGCGTGGCGCCGGGGTAATCGGCCGAGTTACGACCCGGGTAGTAGTAGGAGTCGGAACCCGTTGCCGATGCGAACACGGAGAAGATCAGCGCGTGGCTGACGCCCGTGGCGTCGTACTGCGGGGTCGGCGAGTGGCAGAACTGGAAGCCGGCCACGCTCAGGGCGGGAATCGCGGTGCGCGTCGCCGAGATCGCGCCGGTCGCGCGATTCAGGATGCCGCAATCGATTCCGCCGCTCGGTGCCGCCCAGTAGAGCACGTCATCGACGGTGCCGTTCTGATCGAGGTCGTAGCGACCCAGTTGCGGATCGTAGTAGCCCGCTGCGGACGGGAAGGCGCCGCTGATCGTCGCGACGAAGGTGAAGGGGCCGCTCGGGGTCGCGCGCGAAGCCAGGAACGGGCGGTTCGCGCCGCCGGTGTTCGGGTTGCCGGCGCCGGCGTCCAGCACGGTGATCAGACCATCGGTGCTGAGCGACATCTGGAACTCGTCCGCCGTCCCGTTCAGGCTGTTGGCATCTGCGTTCGCGACCGGTTGATTGCCCGGTCCGGCCCAGCTGAAGGTGATCGCGTCAAAGTCGGTCCCGGTCGACTTCTTGACGGTCGCCGAGCCCCAGTAGCCGCCCGCGGGGTTTGCGACGAGGAACACTTGCGCGACTTCGGTGATGTTGAAGCCGAGCCCGTTGGTGGTGGTATCCCAGTTGAGGTTACCGAGGTCGGCATTGGGGCCCGGGGTGCCGAACACGCCGGGGCCGCACGGATCGACGATGACCTGTGCGGAGAGTGAGCCGGCGACGATGCCGGCGAGAGCAGTCATGAGAGCTTTGTTCATTGCGTCCTCGAGTAGGAGCGTGGATGAGTGAGATGCGACTCGATCGAGGTGCGGTAGCCGCACGAGCAGGGACTCGGCACGAATCGCTTGCTTCAGAGTGTATCCAAGGCCGGAAGGTTCCCCAAGCTGCCCAAGGTGGTTGGGACGGCGACGGGGCAAATCCAAGTCTCGCCCCGTCGCACCGATTCCGACTCAGGACTCTGAGCCCGAGTCCGGCTTCGGCTTGGATTCGCCGCCGAGCAAGGCCTTTAGTCCGGACAAGGAGCGCAATTCGCCCTTCTTACCGCGGCTTGCCTCTGCTGCCTTCTCGCTCTCCACGGTGAAGACTCGCGGCGAGTCGCTCCCGCGGCCTCGACGTGGACCCCGCTCGTCGTAGTCGAAGCTCTCTCGCGACTCACGCGGGGCGCCTTCGCCTCGCGGCTTGCTGCCGCCGGGCCGGGCGTTCGGACCGCGTCGCCCACCGGGCCGTTGCCCTTCCGGCGCTCGCGCCGCGCGCGACTGCACTGCCGGCACCGCGGCCTTGCGATCGCGACGGCGACCGCCGGCCTCCAGTCGTTCGCCGAGCGTCGGCGCGCGACCTTCGCGCAAGTGGCGCGGCTCGTACATCGTTAGGCCGATCTTCTTCTTGCCCTCGTCGAGGTTCATGACCCAGACGCGGACGATCTCGCCGACGCGAAGGCCTTGGTCCGGATCGCGCAGGCGAACCGGAGGAATCTGCGAGACGTGGATCAGGCCGTCCTGCGCGATCCCGAGATCGACGAAGGCGCCGAAGTCGGTGAGGCTCGTGATGCGTCCTTCCAAGGGTTGATCGACACGCAGCTCTTGGAAGCTGGTGACGCCTTGGTTGGTGAAGACCTCGATCTCGCCGCGTGCATCTCGAGTGCCGAGCGCGATCCCGTCGAGAACGTCGCGCACGCGCAGGCGCCCGAACTCGCTCTCGGGAAGCGCGCTCAGGTCGATCCTCGGCACGCGTTCGCCGAGGAGTTCGTTCGCCGGCTTGCCCGCGAGGGCGGCGATGCGCTCGACGAGGGCCCGGTTCTCCGGGTGGATCGTCGTCGCGTCGAAGACGTTCTCGCCGCCGTGAATTCGAAGGAAGCCGACGATGAAGTTGCGGCGTTCCTCGTCGAGTGCGGTCACGCGCGAGAGTTCTTGTAGCGACTTGAAGGGGCCGTTCGCCGAGCGCTCCTTGACGATCGCTTCCGCGAGCTCGCGAGAGATCCCGGGCAAGCGAGCCAATAGTGCTTGATCGGCTCGGTTCACGTCGACCCCGATGCGCGCCAAGCACGAGCTGATCGCCGCATCGAGTTGACGCTTGAGCAGGCCCTGGTGGACTTCGGTGAGATTCTCGCCGAAGCCGAGGCCGCGGACGTCGACGCGCATCAGCTCGAACAACGGGTCATGCACACGACGCGCCAGACTCAGGGTCGCGCGCAAGCCGGTGTCGCTGTTGCCGTGGCGCTTGCGAGCCTGCGCGCTCGTCGCCCACACCACCGAACTGGTCTCGTCCATGGCCACGAGCTTCGGCCGAGCAGTCTCGGGCGGGAGCTTGGCTAGCATCTGCTCGGCGATCTCGCGGGCAGCGTTCTCGCGTCGTCCGTGTGGCACCACGAGGTAGGCTGGGAAGTCCTCGTTCAGCGCGGCGACCAAGGCGTCGAACATCTCGCCTCGTGCAGCCTCCTCGTCGGGAATCCCGAAGGTCCGCTTCACGCTCGGCGCACCACCGGCGCCGACGATCGCGAGCCAAACGCTCTTGCCGGCGACACGGATGGCGGCCACCGGCTTGTCGCCGCTGCCCGGTGCCATCAACTGCGCGCGCAACGCCCGCACGAAGTTCCTGACCTGCTCACGGTCCGCCTTCTCTTTGATCTGATGGCGAACGCGTTCCTCGCAGGCGCGGTGCACGTACTGGTCGTAGGCGTGACCGAAGACAAGGTCGAGGAACCGGCCCAGCGGTGACTCCGGATCGAGGCCCGGTGCGAAGCGCTCGCGGAACAGGGTCACTTCCCGACCCGGCTCGAGCTTGAGGCGGAGCGATACGAAGCCTTCGCGCTCGGCGCGACGCAGTGCGAGCATGCGTTGCGCGGAGATGCGGCGAACGGGTTCTTCCGCGCCGATGAGTTTGGCGAAGCGTTCGCTGCCCGGCTTCTGTGACTCGCTTTCTCCTGCGGCGCTCGCGCGTGCTTCGAGAATGCCGCGAGAGAGTTCGTCACGCACTCGGCTGCGGAGCACCGGGTCCTCGCCGAATCGTTCGGCGAGAGCGAGCACGATCTGCGCGAGCACTTGGTCGGTGTCGCGCATGCCGTCGACATCGCTCACGTACGGCTGAGCTGCGTCCTGCGGCGACTGCTCGTCGAGCTCACGGCGGAGAATCGCTTGAAACAACGGCGTCAGCCCGAGTTGCGCGATGCGCGCCTCGCCGGTGTGCTCGTTCGGACGCAGCGCGTGGTCGATGTCGTCGACCAGATCCTGGTCGACGGTTTCCGCGAGCATCGCGGTGAGTTCGCCCAGGTCGAAGCGAGCAGGTGCCGACCCAACGGTCGCCGCGCGCTCACCGAGCAATCGCAGGAGATTCTCCTTCCGACGCTCGAGCTCGTTGAGGAAGCGCGCCCGCTCGTGGATCGCAGTCAAGCGATCCTCGCCGGCGTCGCCGGCCTCGTCGCGGCGATACAGAGCCACGAACTGCGGGCTGGCCCCGCGCTCGAACAAGTCGAGGATCGCGAGGAGCTGGTCTTTGGGGCTGTCGAACTCGGCTTCCAGCCGACGGAGGGTGCTTTCGGCCACCATGGGGGCGAGGTCCCGGCAAGGCTCGCAGCGATGACGAGCGGAGAGTGGGAGGGCGGACTCTAACAGGCGCCGCGGCAAGGCGGCCAGTGCGCGCCGTTGTGAAGCACTCCGGCGACCCGTACACCGTGCGTGTGAAGCCGCCGGCCAGAGTTCTCGTCCGCGCACCCAACTGGGTCGGTGACCTGGTGATGGCGACCGCGGCCTTCGCTCGGATGCGCCGAGCCTGGCCCGACGCGGAGCTGACCGTCGCGTTGCGCCCCTACCTGCGGGACCTCGTGGCGGGCGCCCCCTGGTTCGACCGCATCGTTGAGGCTCCCAAGTCACGCGGCTGGAAGCTGTTCTGGGAGCAGGTCGGCCGAACCCGAGCCGGGGCCTACGACCTCGCGGTCGTGCTGCCCAATTCCTTCGAGACTGCGCTCATTCCCTTCCTCGCGCGGGTGCCGGAGCGGGTCGGCTACCGCCAGGGCCGACCGGGTCTCCTGACCCGGGGACCGAGAGCAGTTTCCGCTCGACCGTTCTGGCGTCGGCACGGACCCCGGCGGGTCCCCGAGCCGATGCCGCAGTACTATTCCCGACTCCTGGACAGCTTGGGTGTGCCGTCGGCCGACGACCGCCCGCGCCTCTGCGTCGCGCCGGCGGCGGCCGAGTCGGTCCAGCGCTGGCTGGTCGCCAAAGTGCCGGGAACGGGTCCACTCGTCCTGATGACGGCAGGGGCGTCCTTCGGCGCGAGCAAGCTGTGGCCGCCGGAGCACTTCGCCGCCGTCGCTCGGGCGCTGGTCGCGAAGCGCGGTGCGCGGGTGGTAGTTCTCGCCGGCCCAGCCGAAGTCGAGTTGGCGAAGTCGATCGCCGACGCGGCCGGGGACGGGGTCGTCGCGGCCGCCGACCCGGTGCTGCGCCTCGCTGAGCTGGCCGCGATCTGCTCGCGGGCCGACTTGATGGTCACGACGGACACCGGTCCTCGTCACGTCGCCGTGGCCTTCGACGTCCCGACCATCTGTCTCATGGGGCCTACCGACTCGCGGTACACCGACTATGCCCTCGAGCGGCAGGTGGTGATCCAGCGTCGGGAACTGGAGTGTGTGCCCTGTCAGCGCAAGGTCTGTCCCCTCGGTCATCATGATTGCATGCGGGGGATCCTTCCCGAGCGAGTGCTCGCTGCGGCGGAGCAGCAGCTCGACGCCTTCCCGTTCCCGGGTCGGAACGAATGTCGCTGAGCGAGGAACCGGACGACCTTCGCCGGAGTTCGGCCCGCGCTTTGCCTGACGCGGCGCCCTGCGCCGGTCTCGCCGTCGATTTCGCCCCGATCGATCACGATCGATCAACGACCGCTTCGCTGTCGAAACTCGCATGGTCAAGTCTTCCGACTCTGTCGCCAGCATTCTCCTGGCTGGTTTCCTCGCGAGCGCCTGCCTCGCTCCTCACATGAACGCGCAAGGCGTTGAGATCGACTTCCGCGAACGGTTCGCACTCGCTTCGGATCGAAAGGCGGTGCTCGATCAACTCATCCCCGGGACCGACGAACACTTCTTCTACTCCTGTCTTCTGGCGCAGCACGAGCAGCGATTCGAGGAAGTGGACCGGTTGTTGCCGGACTGGATCGCTCGACATGGTCGAACCAACCGGGTTCATACCATCGAGAACCGTCAGGCTCTGCTTCGCGCCGACCTCGACCCTGCAACTGCCATCGAGCGAATCAAGGAGCGAATCGGTCCGAGTCTCGGCGACCAGAAGCGCAGCCAAGGCACCGACCCGGCGCTGCCCACCCGCCTCGATCCAGCCCTGATCGCCCGTGAGCGCCTGGTGCGATACGCCTTCGACGCGCATCGCGAGACGGTCGACGGCTTCCGGGATGCCGCCCTCGATCATGTCGCTGCCGGCCCTCTCGACGACCGCCAACTCGTCTCCCTCTTGCGCCGTCTTCGAGTTCCCTCTGCACCGAATCTCGCCGAACTCGTGCTGCGAGAACTGTCCTTGCGCAACTCGGCCGGCTTCGGCTCGATCCCGATCCACGCTGCCCTGACCCTCGAACAACTCGAACGATGCGTGGCCGGAATGCCGGCTCTCCTCAATTCAGAGCAGTTCGTCGCGGTGTGGTTGGCGCGATTGCAGCCCACGGCCGAGGAGAACATCGAACTCGATCCTGCGGCGCGCGACGCCTGGCTCGCCCGGCTCTCGGCCTTCACCTCGCGATTGGCACCGGTCCACAACACGTTGATCGCCCAGGTCCTGCATTGGCAACTCGCTGCAGACTTGAAGCGTGGGGTCGTGGATCGCGAGCGCCTGATGCGCTACTTGCGGCTGCCGCGACAATCCGTCTACGTGAACCCCCGATGGTTGGAGCAACGTGGCCGCGCGCCGATGGTTGCCGAAGGAGAGTCGCGGGTCGTGGGACTAGCGCCCATCCATTCGAGCGAGCAACTCGTGCGTGCCTGTCTGGAACGAGTGTTCTTGGATGCGGCGGACTTCAGCGCCTTCCGGGAACTCATCGAGCCGTCGTGGCTTGCGCGGGTGTTCGCCGAGACCAAGATCCTCTACGGCATCGGTGACTCGCAGCGTTGGTTCGCGATGATCGATAGTCCGAGCTACTACGAGGCGCTCCGCAATCGGGTCGAGATCGAGTTCGACGTCACGACACCGGATCGCTTCGCCATAGAGGATCCGGTCGCTCTGGAGATCGAAGTCAAGAACGTCCAGAAGCTTCTGGTCAAGGTCTTCGAAGTCGACACGCTCAACTACCTGCTCGCGCACGACCGCCCGGTCGATGCTTCGATCGATCTCGATGGACTGATCGCGAACGAGCAGACCACGATCGACTTCACCAACGATCCCATGCGGCGATGGCGACACCGCCTCGATTTCCCGCAGATGAATCGCGCGGGAGTCTGGGTGGTCGAGCTGATCGGCAACGGAATGTCGAGCCGAGCGCTGATTCGCAAGGGCCGATTGTCGCACGTCGAGCGTCACGGCGCAGCCGGCCACGACTTCCGCGTGTTCGACGATCGGGGAGCGCTCCTGACGGATGCGTCCATTCGCTTTGCTGGTCGCGAGTTCAAGGCCGGCGAGTCTGGAGTCATCACCATCCCGTACTCGACCGATCCCGCCGAGCGGACGGTCATCCTTCAGCACGGTGAGTTCGCGGAATTGGCGGCGTTTCCACATGCTGCCGAACGCTATGAGCTCGATCTGGGCGTCGCCCTGGACCGCGAGGCGCTCCTGCCCGGCGAGCGAGCCTCGCTCGCAGTTCGCGCGAACCTGAACGTCGCGGGCGAGCGAATCTCGATCGGTTTGCTGGAAGATGCGGTGTTGTCCATCACCGGTCAGTTGCTCGACGGACGCAACTCCCAGCAAGACATTCCAGTGGCCGCGCTTCGCGATGACATGGAGTTCCTGCACACGCTGGCGGTGCCGGAGGACCTGGTCGCATTGCGCCTGCAGCTTCGCGGCCGATTGCGAAGTCTGACCGGCGGAACAAAGCTCGACTTGGTGAGCGATCGAGTCGACTTCAGCCTGAACGGAATCGCAAGGACGGCTCAGACGCATTGTCCGCTGCTCTCGCGAAGCGCAGATGGCCATGTCCTCGATCTGCTGGGTCGAAACGGAGAGGCCAAGGCCAATCGCGCCGTCACCGTACGACTGTGGCACCGCGACTTCACCGATGAGATCACCGTCTCCATGCGGACCGACGCGGCGGGACGCGTCTACCTCGGACAGCTTCCGGGGATCGAGCGCTTCCAGTGTGAGATTGCCGGTGCCGAGACGGCGAGTTGGAGCCTGAGCAACGATTCGGTCACGACCGTGGCGCGCATCGCGGTTCGCATCGGCGAACCGATTCATGTGGCGCGCACTCTCGGTTCCCAGGACGCCGCACATCTGTTCGACATCCGTCGCGACGGCCGAGCGACCTTTGTCGCTTCGCTCGACGATCGCATCGAGCGGAGCGACTCCGAGTTCGTGATCCGAGGCTTGGCGCCCGGTTCGTATCGGTTGTTCCACGATCGCGACCGTGTGACGGAGATCGAGGTTGCCGCGGGCGCAGCTGCCGGTCCATTCGTCGTCGGGAGCCGACGGATCCTCACGGTCGACGACGGCGCGCGCGTGCACGTACGTTCGCTGCGCGAGAGCGGGGACAGTCTGGAGATCCAGCTCGATCACGCTTCGCCCAGCAGTCGCGTGCACATCCTCACGAGCCGCTTCGAACCCGCCTTCGATGTGTTCGCTCAGTTCGCGAGCGGCCGTCGCGGACTGGCTGCGGAGCAGTCGCGGCGCGAGAGCGCGTCGACCTTCCACGAAGGTCGGGAGATCGGCGACGAGCTTCGCTACATCCTCGAGCGCAGGTTGGCGCGGAAGTTTCCCGGCAACATGCTCGAGCGACCCAGTCTGCTGCTGAATCCGTGGGCTCTCGAAGAGACCGCGACGGCACTCGGCGGCGAGGGTCGTGGCGGTCGCCAGTTCGGGGGTCCGTCGTCGCCGGGCCCCGGCGGGGCGAGGCCCGAGGCAAACGGTGGGCGTGGACGATCCGGCAATGCCGGCGAGTTCGCGGACCTGGCATTCCTAGCCAATCCCTCGCGACTGATCGTGAATCTTCGGCCCAATGCCGAGGGCAAGCTCAAAGTCCCGCTGGCCGATCTCGGTGATGCGCAATCGATTCGAGTCCTCGTGGTCGATCTCCGGGCGACGGCGATCGCCACACACCATCGACCGTCGAGTGTTCTCGCACGCAGGCCGCGCGATCTCGCCGCGGCGTTGGACTCGAGCCAGAACTTCGCGCAGCGTCGAAGTATCGAGTTCGTGGATGTCGGCAAGGCCGCGGTGATCGAAGACGTTCGAACCGCCGAGATCGAGGTCTTCGATACCCTCGGCAAGGTGTTCGGTTTGCTGCGTACCGCGAGCGGCAATGCGGAGCTCGACGTGTTCTCTCCTCTGCTGCGCTGGCCCGCCCTCACGCAGGTCGAGAAGCGCGCCTTCTATTCAGCACACGCCTGTCACGAACTGCACTTCTTCTTGTATCGCAAGGACCGTGAGTTCTTCGATCGCGTGGTGCGACCTTATCTGGCAAACAAGCTCGCGCCGACGTTCCTCGACGATTGGTTGCTCGAGCGCGAACTCGGTGGCTACCTCGACGACTACGAGTTCCAGCGACTGAACACCTTCGAACGCATTCTCCTGGCTGCGCGATTGCCGGACTCGCGAGCCGGCATCCTCCGCCGTGTCGCCGACGAGGGTGAACTCTCGCAGTTGACGCCCGCCGAGGCCGATGCCGCGATCGACCGCGGGCTGGCCGCGCTGTTCTTCGAGCAAGCGCAGACCGGAGTTCAGGAGAAGTTGAAGGACGCGAAGAAGGTCGAGCTGCGCCGTATGCGGGCCGACAAGGAGACGGAGAACGACGGCCGGCAGGCTCCGGGTCGCGATCAGGCGGCAGAGCGAGCGGCGGCGCCCGAGCCGTCCGATGCCGACGAGTTCTACCTCGGAGCGGGAGCGGCACGAGCAGCGCGCGACGAAGTTGCCGAGCTCTACCGCGCGCCGGACGCCACTCGCCGCTACGCGGAGTCGCACTACTGGCACCTTCCTCTGGCTGGGACCACCGCCGAGCTGATTCGCCCCAATCGCTTCTGGCTTGACTTCGCCACGGCCGAGAGCAGTCGCCCGTTCTTCAGTTCTCACTTTCCATTGGCGACCGGGACGCTCGCCGAGATGTTGCTCGCCATCGCAGTGCTCGATCTGCCTTTCGAGGCCCAAGAGCACGAGAGCGTGGTGGACGGGAGCGCTATGCGCATCGTCGCCAAGTCGCCGCTGCTGCTGTTGCGGCGTGAGATCCGACCCTCCGACCCGGCCGGCTCGGCGCTGGGCGGAGTCCTGGTGAGTGAGAACTTCTATCGCCTCGATCGTCGCTACCGCTACGAAGGCAACGAGCAGCTCGATGCCTGGGTGGAAGACGAGTTCCTGGTCGACGTCGCCTATGGCGCGCAAGTCGTCGTCACGAATCCGACCTCGGTGCCGCGACGCATGCAGTTGTTGCTCCAGAT
This sequence comes from Planctomycetota bacterium, assembly GCA_050181465.1. Classification (GTDB taxonomy): domain Bacteria; phylum Planctomycetota; class UBA1135; order UBA1135; family UBA2386; genus JACRLW01. Next base: position 23,224 of record JBFXDD010000032.1, on the reverse strand, counting down.
CCCGGCCGGCGCCGTCGCGGTGATGGCGCATCCGGCAACGCGCGGAGCGTCGATCCAAATCGCACCCTACTCGACCGCGGCGTTCGACTACGCGTTCTACTTCCCGGCGACCGGCGATCGGCGGCATTATCCCGCACACGTCTCGGCCGACGGTCGTCACGTCGCGGCGGCGGCCGGCTCCGCCTTGCTGCGCGTGGTAGCCGAAGCGACGAAGATCGACACCGCGTCATGGGAACATGTTTCGCAGGAGGGGTCGGGGCAGGACGTCCTTCGCTTCCTTGCCAACGAGAACCTGCTACGTGTCGATCTCGCCGAGATCGCCTGGCGCATGCACGATCGGGAGTTCTTCGACTCGACGATCCGTGCTCTGCGGTCTCGCCGGCTCTACAGCGATCGCCTGTGGGCGTACTCGCTGCTGCATGGCGACGTCCCTGCGATCGGCGAATACCTACGCCATCAAGACGGCTTCCTGACGACGTGTGGTCGTGCCCTGCAGAGTCCGTGGATCGCGATCGATGCGGTGGCGCGGCGGAACTATGAGCACATCGAGTTCGCGCCCTTGTTCAACGCACGCGCACACCGGTTCGGAGCGACGCGCAGGATCCTCAACGCGTCGCAGGCCGGGCAGTATCTCGATCTGCTCGACGTGCTGGTGTGGCGGCCGAAGCTCGACGATCTCGATCGATTGGCCGTGACCTACCACATGTTGCTTCAAGATCGGATCGAGGATGCCCTGGATCACTTTGCCCGGATCGACGGCGAGCGTCTCGATTCGAAGATCCAACTCGACTACCTGCGCGCCTACCTCGAGTTCTTCGGCGACCAACCGGCACGCGCCCGCGCGATCGCAGATCGTTACACGGACCATCCGGTGGATCGGTGGCGCAATCGCTTCGCGGAGATCGTCGTGTACCTGGACGAGGCCGAGGGCCGCCGCCGCGATCGAACCGAGAGTGAGATCCGCGAGCAGCGTCTCGCCGAACTCGCCGGGCGCGCCCCGTCGCTCGAGGCCGTGGTCGATGGTGCTCGGCTCCGATTGGCCCACGACAACCTCGAGGCCTGTCGAGTCCGCTTCTACAAGATGGACGTTGAGTTCCTGTTCTCGACTGCTCCGTTCGCCGAGACCGAGTCGAGTGCATTCGCCTTGGTCAAGCCGAATGCGGCGCTGGAACTCGTTCTGGAGAAGGACGCGACCGAGACCGTCATCGACCTGCCGGCGGAACTCCTGCGGTCGAATCTCCGGATCGAAGTGAGCGGAGCAGGGATCGTGCGCCGCACGGCCTACTTCGCCAACTCCCTCGATGTGCGCTGGGTCGAGAGCTACGGACAGGTGCAGGTGTTCGATCGCGACGGCAACCGCCCCGCAGTGGGTTGCTACGTGAAGGTCTACGCGCGCACGAGTGCCGG
>JBFXDD010000032.1:0-21717 GCA_050181465.1 Planctomycetota bacterium | reverse complement strand
GCATCGACCTGCGGCGATCTCGCGACGACGTTCACGAATCGTCCGGGCCAGGCACGCGAAACGTTGCCCTCGCCGTAGGATAGAGCGGACATGCCGGCTGTCGGAGCCTTCCAGCTCGTCGTCCACCGATCGGGCGAGACCCAAACGCACGATTTCGATCAGGACCAGGTCGTCATCGGCCGGTCCACGGAGTGCGACCTCGTTCTCTCGGATCGCCTGGTGTCCCGTCGCCACTGCCGAGTGGAGCGGCGCGCGGGAACCTTTGCCCTTCTCGACGAAGGGGCCGCGAACCCTGTCCGGCTGCGCGGCCTCCCGGTGAAGGAGGCCGAACTACGGGTCGGTGATCGGTTCGCGGTCGGCGGCGCCGAGATCGAACTCGCGGTGGTCGATGATCGTCCGTCGCTCGACGACACGCAGATCTTCGAGGACAAGCGTACCGCCCGGGATCTCGGCGCGTTCATCGAGGTCGCACGCGCGCTCAACGAGGAGCGGGAGCTCTCTGCACTCCTGGCGAAGATCGTGGACGCCGCGATCCACTTGAGCGGCGCCGAGCGCGGCTTCCTGATCGTGGGCGAAGGCGACGCGTCGACGGTCGAGGTCGCGCGCAACTTCGCGAAAGAGGAGGTCGACGGCGCAGAGCTGAAGATCTCACGCACCATCGCCCAACGAGTGCGGGAGAGCGGTCTGCCGGAGTTGTCGACCAACGCCCAGGAGGACGTCCGGCTGCGAGGTCTGGCCTCGGTCAACGATCTGAGGTTGCGTAGCGTCCTCTGCATTCCCATGCGGATCCGCGGCAAGGTCGCCGGCGTCCTCTACGTCGACAACCGGCTGATGAACCACGTCTTCGAGGAGCGCGAGAAGCGGCTGCTGGTGTCGCTGGCCGATCATGCTGGTGTCGCCATCGCCAATGCCCGCACGCTTCGCGAACTCGAGGCGAAGACCAACGAAGTCGAGCGTGCGCTGCACAGGATCTCGCAACTGAACGCGCAACTCGAAGGCCGCTTGCTCCAACAAGCGATGACCATCGACGAGATGCGCGCACAACTCGAGGAGAGCAGCAAGGGACTCACGTTCGCACACGACTACCGCGCGATCGTCGGCAACAGCCGACGAATGCACGAAGTGTTCCGCATGCTCGACAAGTACATCCCCGCCGACGATCCCGTGCTGATCCTCGGCGAGTCGGGCACGGGAAAGGAACTCGTCGCCCGGGCGATCCACAAGCTCGGCAGACGAAGCGAGGGACCGTTCATTTCGGAGAATTGCGGCGCGTTGCCCGAGGCCCTGCTCGAGAGTGAGTTGTTCGGTTACGAGAAGGGGGCTTTCACCGGCGCGACGTCGTCCCGCAAGGGGATGTTGGTCGCCGCTTCCGGCGGAGTGCTGTTCCTCGACGAGATCGGTGAAATGCACGTCGACCTCCAGAAGAAGCTGTTGCGGGTTCTGCAGGAGGGCGAGGTGCGTCCGCTGGGCAGTCGCGAGACGGTCAAGGTCGATGTGCGGCTCGTCACCGCAACCAACCGCAATCTCGAGGAGATGATTCGCGACGGCGAGTTCCGCGAGGATCTGTATTACCGACTCGCGGTGCTACCCGTCCGATTGCCGCCGTTGCGCGAGCGCCGGGAGGACATCCCGGCCCTGGTCGATCGGATCCTCGCCGATCTCGGACGCGAGAGCGGTCGTCGCACGCGCGTCAGCGCCGACGTCATCGACCTCTTCATGCGCCACCGCTGGCCGGGAAACGTTCGCGAACTCCAGAACGAGGTGCGACGCGCGGCCATCCTCGCCGAAGGTGAGATTCGACTCGAACACGTCTCGGACCAGGTTCGCAATCCAGCGCCTGTGGATGCGCTGCTGGTCGATCCCGGACTGGTTCCCGCGGAGCGGGGGACCACACTTCCGGACATGGTTCGCTCACTCGAAGTGCGTGAGATCGAGAAGGCGATTCGCCAATCGAGCGGCAACAAGAGTCGCACTGCCGAGATGCTGGGACTCTCGCGGTTCGCTCTCCAGCGCAAGCTCGACAAGTACGGCATGGACGGCGGCAGTGCCGGCGGGGAAGCCATCGCGAACGACGGTCCGGACCAGGGTTCGAGCGATTCCGACGAAGCTCCGACTCGATGACCTTCGCGCAGCCATTCGCCAACTATGAGATCCTGGCGCGGGTCGGTGCCGGCAGCATGGGGACCGTATTCAAGGCCCGGCAGAAGCATCTCGATCGCATCGTCGCGCTGAAGGTCCTGAAGCCTGCGCTCGCCCGGGATGCGCGCTTCGTGGAGCGACTCGAGCGTGAGGGCCGGACGGTCGCCCGCCTCAACCATCCCAACATCGTTACCGCCTATGACCTCGGTCACGAGGGCGGCTACCACTACCTCGTCATGGAGTTCGTCGAGGGCAAGTCCCTTCGTCAACTCCTCACCGAGTGGGGGCGATTCCCCGAAGCACAGGTGCTGCAGCTCGCTCGCGAGATGGCCGGCGCTCTGGCACATGCGCACGAGTGCGGGGTAACGCACCGCGACATCAAGCCGGCGAACATCCTGATCGACGGCGACGGACGGGCCAAGCTGACCGACCTGGGGCTTGCACGCGCCGAGACCGATCTTGCGCTCACACGCGACGGTGCAACGGTCGGAACGCCGCAATACATCAGCCCCGAGCAAGCGCGCAATCCGCGCGATGCCGACATCCGCAGCGATCTGTATTCGCTGGGCGCGACTCTCTTCCACATGCTCACCGGTCAGCCACCGTTCCGCGCCGATGCGATCGGCGAGCTGATCGACAAGGTGCTCCATGAGCGCCCCGACTCCGTGGTCGACTTGGTGGCGGAGGTGAGTGACGGCCTCAGCCTGGTGATCCGCAAGCTCTTGGCCAAGGATCCGTCGCTGCGATACCAGTCGCCGACCGAACTCCTGGCGGACCTCGATCGCGTGGAGCGTCGCGAACTCCCGGAGGTCGATGTCGAGGAACTCGAACACGATCGCGTCGCCGGCCGAACCGACGTTCGGAGCGCCCCGCGACGAGTGCGGACCCTGCCGTGGCTGCGCAGCATCGCGTTCGTGCTCGTGGGGGTGGTTCTCGGGATTGTCGCAACGCTCACGTGGCGGAACCACGAGATGGCCGGCACTCGACTTCGGCTCGAGAAGCAGCTTGCCGGGCAGCGGCTCGCGCGCGATCGATTCGAGATCCTCGACCGCGCTGCCGGCGACGCGCTGGGGACCGAGGTGGCGATCGTCGCCGAGCTGCGCGCTTCGGTCGTCGGCGACCTGGAGCGCGAAGTATTGGACGAACTGCGTGAAATTCGCGGGGTCGAGGATCGGGCGCTCGTCGCGAGCCTGGAGCTGGACGCATCGACCCGGGATGGCGGTGAATTCATCCGGCGTATCGCCGTGCCGCGATTGATCGAGCGCACCGGGTACCGTCCCGAGACTCTGCCGACGGCGGAGTTGCGTGCCACGGCGCAGCGCGCGCTCGCGCTGCTTCGTGAGACCGTCGAGACCAAGTCGCTGATGCTGCGGAACTTCGCGCTCGAGAGGTTGGGCCGCTTGGTCGAATCCGAGTTGCGGCCGCAGTGTCTTTCGATGGCGAGAGCCGGGCGCCCACGCTCCGCGCTGGACCGGTTCGAGTCCGAGATTCGTCGACGAGTCGAGTTCGAAGCCGCTCGCGGCGAGACCGTGAGCGCGGTCGACCTTGCGCGTGTCGTCGATCGTCCGCGTGCTGCTCTGCGCGCGGAGATTCTCGCGATCCAGAGCGAGCTCAGTGCGGCGGCGCTCGAGTGGTTTGCCGAGCTGCGGCGGCGCTACGAGGAGGAGGTCGGCGCCCTCGAGCGGGAGCGACCGAGCGCGCGATTGCTCCATGATGCGGTCGCTCGGGTGAATTGGGCGATCCTCTCGAGCGTTCCGGCTCGGGAGGAACTCCTCCCCGACGGTGCTACGCCGTGGCCGCCGATCGATGAGTGGTCGGTCGGTGATCGCCAACGAGTCGAGGGCCTGTCGGCACGCTGGGCAGAGAACGCGGCGCAATCGGCACTCCACGCCGCGTACGCCGCCTGGGCGGCCGGAAGCGGCGCGACGGCGAGCGCGATCCTGGCCGCGGTGAGCGGCGGCGCCGATACCACGTCGCCTGGCCTGCGAAGGCACGGATCGATGTTCTTGGCGTGGGCCGACCTGGTCGACTCGGCAGTCACCGAAGTGCTCGGGGGGAAGGACGAGGCGAGCGTCACTTTGGAGTTCCGCGACCGTGCACGTGAAGTCGTGTTCCTGCGCTCGGATGGCGAGGGCATCCGGTGTCTCGACCGGGTCGATCGCGCGCCCGTCTCCCTCGCCACGCTTCCGCTCGAAGACCTGCTTCGCCGCGCCGGAGTCGCGGTCGACCAACCCGGGGCAGACCACGACGGTGCCTTACTCGCGCGGGCGCTCTCGATGTATTGGAACGGCGAGGAGACCCCGGCGATAGAGGCGTTGGAACACGCCAAGCCTGCCTCGGAACTTCTCCAGTTCTTCGTCACCGAGTGCGTCCCACGGCTCGCGAGCGTGCGCGATGCGAAGGTTCGCGAGCGATCGGACCTGCAGGTCGCGATCGCGAAGATCGTCGAGGCGCAGGCGAGTTCGAACGTCGCTCTCGTCGAACGATTGCTCGCGGAGGTGGACGCGCGATTCGATCCCGCGGAGCTGTCGTCCTCGCGCGCATTCCTCCGCGACGTTTCCGCTTGGGTGAAGGGCGTTCGAAGCCGGGCCCGTCCACTCGCCGACCTGTCGGCACGTTCTCCTGCCGTCGCCGATGTGCGTCTGCTGGATGATGGAACGGAGATTGTCGAACTTCGCGTCGGCAACTTGGGCGCCGCGGTGTTCCAAGCCGGTTGGCAGCGCGAGGACGGCGTCGCACGTCACGTGCCGGGCGATCAGATCGTGCGGCGCGGCGCCTTGCGCGATCCGTTGATCTCGGCGTCGTTCCCGTCGCCCTTCCCCCCCGGCTCCGCCAGCGTCACGGTCGATGTCGAGTTCCAGCTCGGTGCGCCCAGTTCGGAGCTGCGCACCTGGTTCCTGGAACTGCACGGCAGTCTCATCGCGATCGCCGTCTTGCCTTCGGGCGCCGTCGCGGTGGCGGCTGCTGCCGCCGCGCCCAGCGCCAGCGAGCATCTGCGATCGACACTGGCCGGCAGCCTCCTTGTGTCGGCGGCGAGTCCTCATCTCGTGATCGGCGATGTTTGGCATGAGCTGCGGATCGTTCAAACGAACCGCGGCGGCTCCGTTGATCTTCGCGTCGAACTCGACGGTCAGGATCGAGCGCCGCTGTTCCAAGCGACGATCCAAGCTCCGATCATCGCGACGCCGAGGATCGGGTTCGGCTCACTGTCGCCCCTGGGATTGCGGCGACTCCTCCTCAGTCATCGGCCGTGACCGCCCCCAGTCGGCGTCGGGCGTCGCCGCGAGACGGCCGACGTTCCTTGTGTTCGCTCGCGGTGCGGACGAAACCACGCGCCGATCGTCGCCGCGGAGCCGGTTGCCAGCATGAGTGATCCCATTCTCGATGCCGAACTGTTGGACGCCGACGGCGAGCCCACGCGACTCCGTGCGAAGCTGGCCCCGAGCGGGCTCGTCGTGGTGTTCTTGCGCCACTTCGGTTGACTGTTCTGTCACGAGCGGGCCGTGCAGTTGCGCGGCCTCGACGAGGTCCTCGAGCGTGCGCGCACGCCGATGGTCTTCGTGGGGACAGGTTCCCCTGCGATGGCTCGCAACTTCTCGGCGCAACGCGCGGGTCCGCACGCGGTGCTCAGCGACCGGGACCGCAAGACCTTCGCCGCCGCGGGGATGCGACGTGGACTAGGAGCGGTGCTGCATTGGCGGACCGTGCAGAACCTCATCCGCGCGCTGCGCCGCGGTTTCCGTCAGGCGCGGATCCTCGGCGACCCGTGGCAGCAGGGCGGTGTGTTGGTCTTCGACGGGAAGGGGGTCATCGTGCATCGGCAGATCGACCGCGTCGGCGGCGAGCCGATCGATCTCGCGCGAGTGCGCCTGGCCATCGGCGCGTGAGGCGGTCGCGTCCGCGCGACGTCCGGCGGCGTTATCCTCGTCGCCATGAGCCAGCCGCGCCTGCGACCGGTGTTCACGCGTCCGCTGCCCATGGCGCCGTCCGACTTCTGGACGGGACTCTCCGCGGCGCTCGCGCGCGCCGACTGTCCCTGTCGCGGCTTCGCACTGACAGACGGAGCGATTCTCCGACTGCCCGACCGTGAGCGGCACGTCTGGAGCCCCGCACTCCATCTGTTCGTCGAAGGGCCGGCGGGCGGACCGTGGATCCTGCACGGCCGGTTCTCGCCGAGTTCTCCGGTTTGGACCGGGTTCCTCGCCGCTTACCTCGCGATCACGATCCTCGGCGTCGGGACCGCCTGTTGGGGAGCCGCGCAACTGATTCTCGACCATCCGCCGTGGGCTCTGCTCGGAATCCCGATCGCGTTGGCGCTGGCGGGATTCACCTACGGAGCGGCGCTCATTGGGCAGGGACTCGGCGCCACCGACATGTACGAGATGCGCACTTTCATCGATCGCGTGGCGGACGCTGCTGCGTGATCCACGCCTGGCCCGCACGACTCGTGAACGTCGTCGCGAGATCGTCGCCGGGCGCGAGTTGCGGCGATCGCAGCCGACGTTCACGGGTAGTCCGGGCTGGTCCGGGCCAGCGCAAGCTCGCGATGCGTCGCTCGCGATGCGCCTTTGTCACACATCGACGGCCGGCTGTCGGCGAAGATGTCCGGATGCTTCTCCGGGTTCGATCGTCGGTTCTCGCCTTCAGTGTCCTCGTAGTCGCGATCGGCGCCCAGGATCCGGTGGTGAGCGGCGGGCCGCTGGTGGGGGCCGAGCTCCCGGCGCTGGCAGTCTATGGGCCAGCCGGTCCTCATGCCGGTCTCGAGTGCGATCTCGCCGAGTTGGCCGAAGCGAGCACCGCAGCGATCCTCATCGTCCCTGAACTGACCCGCAACGTCGCTCCGTTGGTGCGTGGTCTCGATGAACTCGGCGACTCCCACGCGCCGTTGAACGTGTTCACCGCGACCGCCGTCTTGGCCGCGGACCGCACCGAGGCCGAGCGGCGTCTCGTCGCCGCGTCGCGGAGCCTGCGGTTGTCGCGACCGATGCTGCTGGTTCTCGGCGGCGTGGAAGCGGGGAGCGCCTGGTCGATCGATCCGCGGGCCACGGCGACTCTCGTGATCGCCAAAGCCGGCATCGTGCGCACGGTGCACGCCTTCACCGACACCAATCGAGACGACGTGGCGCGCGTGCGCACGATGGTGGAGGCGGTGAGCGGCCCGCTGCCCAAGTCTCCCGGCGAGCTTCGCGACGCGGCGCTCGCGAACTTGCCGAAGGACCAAGCACACTTGCGGGCGCACGCGGCGCGACTCGCGCTCGAGCTGCACTGGCGACAGCTTCGCATGCAGGAGGAGGCGACGGACCGCGAGCGTCGTGCGCGGGAGAACGGCGGCGGCTCGATGGAACGGATGCGGCCGCGGCCGACCGGCGAGGCCGAGGCACCTGCGCCGACCGCGGAGTCGCGTCGAGGCCGCATGCCGACCGACCCGGGTCTGCGCGAGTCGCTGCGCGCGGCGCTCGCGCCTGAGGTTTCGGCGCAGCGCCTCGACGAGATCTTTGCCGGCTTCGCGGCGCGAGCGCGCGAATCGGCGGCAGCGAAGGCCGAAGTGATTGCGATGCTCGAGCTGGTCCTCGCGACCGATCGAGGATCACCCGCGCTCCGCGCGCACGCGGAGACCGCGATGCGGCAGGTTGTCGGCAGGTGAGGATGAACCGGTTCCGTCGCATTGTCGTCGCGGGCATCGCATGCAGCGCAGCCCTCAGCGCGGCCGTCCGCTCACAGTCGCGCGCATTCGATTTTCGACTCGACGTCGGCGCGTGGTTGGCTCGTGCGGGCTGCTCGGCGGCGGAGTGCCACGGCGGCGCGAGCGGTCGCGGCGGCTTCAAACTTTCCTTGTTCGGCAGCGATCCGATCGCGGATCATCGTGCACTGACCGGTGGTTCCCGCCCACGTATCGATCGGTCGAATCCGAATGCGAGCCGTCTCTTGCGCAAGCCGTCGCTGGATCTCGATCACGACGGCGGCTTGCGGCTGCCGCCCGCGAGTGCCGGGTTTCGTGCGCTCCGTGAGTGGATCGCTGCGGGCGCGGTCGGACCGGGTGCGGCGACGGGCCAACTCCGGTCCCTCGTGGTCACCGAGCGTGACGGCCGATTGATCACCCACGCGGTCTCGGCGACCGGGGTCGAAGACCTCTCCGACCGCGCCCTGTTTCGAAGTTCGGATCCGCGAGTCGTCACGGTCGACGACGAGGGGCGACTCGAGTACCACGGCAGCGGTCGCGCCGCCGTTACCGCCAAGGTGTTGGAACTCGAAGGCCACCTCGCGGTCGTGCGGCCGTTCCCGCGGGGGACGGCCAGCACCGTGGTCGCGGTGAGCGCGATCGACCGTGCATGGATGGCCGACCTCGGCGAGCTCGGCCTCTCACCGGCAGCGCCGGCACACGCTCACGAGTTGTTGCGGCGTGTGTACCTGGACCTCGCGGCACGCTTGCCGACACCTCGCGAACGTCGCGAGTTCCTCGAGTCGAAGGACGATGGCCGCGCAGAGAAGTTGGTCGACCGCCTGCTCGCCGACGAGGACTTCGTCGCGGTCGCGGTCGATTGGCTAGCCGAGGTCTTCGAGTGGGATGCCGTGCCGGCCTCGGTCGCGGACCGCCTCGCGCGTGTCGTGCGCGACGATGAGTCGTTGCTCGCGTTCGCCGCCGAGCTGATCGCGTCGCGCAGTCCGTTGTTGTGGCGGGCTGCCGATCCCCGCGATCGCGCGGAGCTGTTCGCGCGCAGTGTGCTGGGCGTGAGAATGCAGTGCGCGCGATGCCACGATCACCCGATGGATCGATGGCGTCAGGACGATCACCTCGGTCTCGCCGCCTACTTCGTCGATCCGCGGCCCGCAGCGGATCGCGGCATGATGGAGGGCTTGCTGTTCGACCCGCGCGACCATCGACCGGCGACACCGAGCGTCCTCGACTTGCTCGGCCACGACGACGGCAACGGTCCGCTCGCGCGGCGACTTGCCGCAGCACTGGCAGCTTCGCCGCGAGCGCTGGCGCGTAACTTCGCCAACCGCATCGCCCGCAGACTGGCCGGTGCGGCACCGAAGGAACCGGTCGACGACCATCGCGACGGCGATCCGGCGCGTTCGCCCGCACTCTTGGATGCGCTCACCGAACGACTGATCGAGCACGAATTCCGGGTACGCCCGTTCGTGCGCGAGATCGTGACGTCGGCGTTCTACGCGCGCGGCTCGCTCGTCTCCGCGCCCGATCCGACGATCGAGCGCGCCGCTCGTGAGTACCTCGCGTGCCATCCTACGCGCGAACTCGACGATGCGACCGCCGCGCGCGCGGTGGCTCTCGCACTCGACTTGCCGGTCCGTCATTCGGTGCCGACCGCACCGTCGCCGCTCTCACGAAGTCTCGCGGCCTGGAACGCCGCCGAGATTCACGACGATCTGCTCGCCCCGGGCAACGCGCTCGAACTCATCGCTTTGGAACCGGATTCGTCCACTCAGATCGAAGCGCTGTTCCGGATGCTCCTCGGCCGGGATCCGCGGGCACGCGAGCTGCAGGCATTGCGAGAGCGACTCGGCGATGAACCACTCGATCTCGCGGCGCTCCGTGCGCTGGCGCATTCCATCATCCTGTCGCGGGAGTTCCGCTTCGTCCGATGAACGAACCGATCCTGTCTCGACGTGACCTGCTCGGCGGCATCGCGGCTCTGCCCTGGCTGTCGCGACTTCGTCGATCGCGAGCCGATGATCCTGCGTTGATTCTGGTCTGGCTGGACGGCGGCATGTCACACCTCGACACCTTCGACGCCAAGCCGTCGGCGCCGATCGAGATCCGTGGCGACACGAAGTCGATCGCCGGTGCGATCGACGGCAGCTTCGTCAATGCGTGGCTGCCGAAGCTCGCCGCTCGGCTCGACCGCGCGACGCTCATCCGCAACCTCGGCCACGGCGAGGGCAACCACGATCGCGGCACGCACTTCCACCTCACGGGGGCACGGCCGACCATCCAGCTCGAGCCGCCTTCTCTCGGCGCGCTCGCGAGTCGGACCGCCGAGTCGCCTTCGGACTTGCCGAGCTATGTCGCCATCCCCGCGGCTCCGATTGCCGGTGGTGCCGGGTGTCTACCGGCATCGTGCGCACCCTTCGCGACCGGCGGCGATCCGTCGCGCACTGACTTCGCGGTACGCAATCTCGCGGCGCGTGCCGATCCGCGCACGGCCGACTTGCTTGCGATCCTCGATTCGGCGGATGACGGTCCGCGAAGCGAAGCGGAACGCGCGCACGATCACTTCGTGAGGCGAGCGCAGCAGTTGTCGTCCGCGCCAGCTTCGCGTGAAGCCTTCGACTTGAAGCTCGAGTCGCCGGCGCGGCGCGAGCGCTTCGGTCGCCATCGGCTGGGGCAATCGTGTCTGCTTGCAGCCCGGCTGGTCGCCCACGGCGTGAAGGTGGCGTTGGTGCGCGACGACGGTTGGGATCACCACCAGCGCATCGCCGCGGCGCTCGAGACCGGATTCCCTCCGAAGCTCCAGCAACTCGACGACGGTGTCGCAGCGCTGCTCGACGACCTTCGCGACGGGCCGCTCGCCGGTCGGGCGATCGTGTGCGTGGCCAGCGAGTTCGGGCGAACGCCGCGTCTCAACGCGCTCGGCGGCCGCGATCATTGGCCGCGTGCGCAGTCGGTGCTCCTCGCCGGGACCGGAGTCGGCGAGGGTGTGTTGGTGGGTTCGACCGATGCCCACGGCGAGGAACCGCTCGACGAAGCGCTCTCGCCGGCCGATCTGTTCGCCACCTTGGTCCACTTGCTACGGATCGACGCCGAACCGCTCCGAGCGCCGGACGGCCGCATGGTGCGAGTGGTCGGCGAGGGCGCATCGCCCATCGCAGCCGCGCTCGCGCGACGCTGAGCCAGCCGCCGCGTCTTTGCCGATACTTTGCGCGATCTGCATCGAGGTGAGGTTCTCGCCTTGATGTCGGGCGCTTGGCTTCGCGACCTCACCCCCGACTGCCCGTTGGCGGTCGTTTCTCGCGAAGCTCCCATGACCAAGCTCGACGAACGTCCCGAAGGTTCGAACCCCTCGAACAACCCTCGTCTCATCGATCTGATCGACGGCAATCTCAGCCGCCGCAGGATCCTCGGCGGCGCACTCGGTGCCGCGGCAGCCGTCACCTTCCTCGGAGGTGCGGCCCTCACCACTTCGACCGCAACTGCCGCGGACCCAGGTCGCGGTCGCCGCGGTCGCGGGCACGGACCACTGCTCGGCTTCACCGAAGTGGCTCCCAGCGATGCGGACGACGTCGTCGTTCCGCCCGGCTACCTGGTCGACGTCCTCATCCCGTGGGGCACGCCGCTGTTCCGCAATGCGGCACGGTTCCAGGAGGATGCCTCGAACACGGCCGAAGATCAGGAGCGGCAGGTCGGCTTCAATCACGACGGCATCCACTTCTTCCCGATGTGGCGTGGTCGCTCGCGCTGCGATCGCGGCCTGTTGGTACTGAATCACGAGTACACCGACGCGACGCAGATCTACACGGCGCAACAGGGCAACCAGATCACGCCGGATGCGGCCGGTCAGGAGAAGGTGGCGAAGGCGCTCGCCGGACACGGCGTGTCCGTGGTGGAAGTCGAGCAGGGTCGGAACGGCGAGTGGTCGCACGTTGTCGGTTCGCGCTACAACCGTCGCGTCACCGGCACGACGCGGATGGAGTTCAGCGGCCCGGTGCGCGCCAATCACCCGATGCTGCGCTCGAGCATCACTCCGCGCGCGATCGGCACCTTGAACAATTGCGGAAGCGGGTTCACTCCGTGGGGAACCTATCTCACCTGTGAGGAGAACTGGAACGGCTATTTCGGCACTGCCGATGCGAACTGGACGCCGAGCGCGCTCGAGGACCGCTACGGGGTGTCGAACACCGGCTTCGGTTACAACTGGCACGTCGCCGAGCAGCGTTTCGATGTCGCCGCCAACGGCAACGAGCTCAATCGGTTCGGCTGGGTGGTTGAGGTCGATCCCTTCGATCCGCGCAGCAAGCCGGTGAAGCGCACCGCGCTCGGACGCTTCAAGCACGAGAGTGCGGCGTTCACCGAGTCGCGCGGGCGCGCGGTGGTGTACAGCGGTGACGACGAGAACGGTGAGTACCTCTACAAGTACGTCAGCCACCGCCCGTGGCGGATCCATCGGCTGCGCCGCGAGAGCCCGCTCGACCACGGCACGCTCTACGTCGCGAAGTTCGAGGCGGACGGCACGGGAACCTGGCTGCCGCTGGTCTTCGGCCAGGGTCCGCTCACCGCGGCGAACGGCTGGGTCGATCAGGCCGACGTGTTGATTCGCACGCGCATGGCCGCGGACGCGGTCGGCGCGACGCGACTGCATCGTCCGGAGTGGGTCGCAGTCAATCCCTGCAACCAGGATGTGTTCGTCACGCTGACCAACGGTTCGGGCAACAACGCGCCGGTGAACAGCGGTCGCGATCCGAATCCGTACGGTCACATCGTGAAGGTGATGGAGGCGCGCGGCGACAACACCAGCACGACGTTCCGGTGGGACATCTTCGCGATCGCGGGCGATCCGGCCTACGACGCCTCGGTTCCGGCCACCCAGCCGATCTACGGTTCGCCCGACGGCTTGTGGATCGACGACGACGGTCGCATGTGGATCCAGACGGACATCTCGAACTCCTCGCAGAACCGCGCCAGCCGCGGCTACGACAACATCAAGAACAACCAGATGTTGGCTGCCGATCCGGAGACGGGGGAAACGCGGCGCTTCCTCACCGGTCCTCGCGGCTGTGAGATCACCGGTGTCATCACCACGCCGGATCAGCGCACGATGTTCGTCAACGTGCAGCACCCCGGCGAATCGACGACGCACTGGAACGCGATCTTCGGTGCGCCGACGAATGCCAATCCGTCGACCGTGAGCGCCTGGCCCTTCGGTGGTCGGCCGCGTTCGGCGACCTTGGTCATCCGCAAGCGCGACGGCGGTCGGATCGGGACCTGAGCCTCGACGTGCTCCCGGGCCGCCGCGTTCAGCGTGGCGGCGTGGCGAGCGCGTCGAGCGAGCGGTCGAATCGGGTGGCGCGCAGCGTGCGCTCGACGGCGACGACGGCGAGCGCGTGCCGCCGCGTCGTCTCGTCCGCGCAATGCTCGAGCGCGAGTGCGGCCAGTTCGCCGCAGGCTTCGCTGTTGGCGACCCGAATCGCCAGCGTGGGCGGCATTCCGGCGACCGTTCGTTCGCTGAGGCTGCGAAGGCGAGTTCGCGCAAGTCGTCCTTCGACCTTTGGCCAAGCTCGGGCGATGGCCCGCAGTGCGATCGCCGGCGACCGGACCGCGATCGCGTGATCCACGACCTGCTCGAGGATGTCGAGATCGTCGGGCAAGTGCACTTGCGCTTCGAGTGAGTGCAACAAGGCGAGGTCTTGTTCAGCCCGCGATCGCGCGCGTTCCGCGCTCACGAGTGCGCGACGTGCACGATCGGTGGGGGCATCGCTGCTCGCCGCCGCGATCGTGAACTCGTCCATCTGGGCATGGCGCTGGCTGAGTCGCTCATGCTGCAGTCCCGCGACCAGCCGCGTTCGAGGGTCGGTCGACATCCGCGACAGCCACGGCAGCGGCGACTCCCCGCGCGCCGTGGGGTGTGCCGAGCCGGCATCGAGCCGCACCAGCAACTGGGCGTAGGGATCGCGTCCTGGGGCGGCATCGCAGGCGAGGGCTGCGGCGGCGCGCGCTTGCGGCAGCGCACCGAGTCGTTCGCGCGCGAGCGCGAGTGCTGCCCACAGCGGAGCGGAGAGTTCCGTGTTGGCGGAGTCTGGCGTCGTGCCGCCGACGTCGAGCACGCGATGGAGCTGCGCGGCCGCGAGCTCGGGCCGACCGGAGTCGAGCGCGGCTGCCGCGGAACCAAAGGTGTCGAGCAGGTCGCAGTTGCGGACCACCCGGGCCCACAGGGACGGCTCGGCGGCTGCATCGGTGGCCCGCAGTCTCAGGTGCGACACGGTCGTTCCAGCGGCGGTGCGGACGGGCGTGATGTGGGCTCGGAATCGGCCGTCGTTGCCGCGGGTGCGCAGCGGTGTGCGAAGGGGTTTCGCGCGCGCGATGCTCAGCTCGATGATGCCCGAGTCGACGGCACGGTGATGCGGGCGGGACAGGCCGGCCGTCGCAGCGAAGCTCGAGAGGCCGCCGTCGGTGGCGAACTCGACGGTGAGGGACTCGCCGTCGACCAATACTGGAACGAAGCCTCCGGTCGGCAGATCGTCGGCGCCGGGCCAGCGCTCTAAAACGGTGTTGCCGATTGCCCATGCCAGGAGTTCGGGCTCCGCGGCGATCTCGACGTCGAGGTTCAGGTCGGTCAGCGAAGGTGATGGGGCGACCCCGCACGCACTCAGCCACAAGAGTGCGCTCATCCACGGCAGCACCGTGACTCGAACTGCGGTTGATTTCCCCATCGACCTCTCCGTTGTCGATCGGCACCACGCGGCCGCGGGCGCCGGAGGGTCTTTCGGGGATCGCTGCCGAGTTCCTGAGCGCAAAGGTGCACTCGGTGTCGAAGCTCCCCTCGGATCGGTCCTGGATCTGGACTACCCTCGTTGCCGCGATTCCGGTCAGGGTCGGCCCGCGTGGGCGAATCGCACCAGTTCGAAGGCGTCGTCGTCGGTAAAGCCGCCGATCCACGTCTCGACGCCCGCCCAGGCCCGCGCGATGTCGGCCGCGCTCGGCATAGCCCGTCCGAAGGGGTGCGAGTGGAACCACGCGCACAGCTCGTGTCCGGCGCGACGCTCCTCCGCTTCGACGTGGGCGAATTCGATGGGATCGACGTGGAAACCGGTCTTCGGATCGGGGTGACGATTCGCGAGCCTTCGTGCGTGGTGGTGGCCGCGGTCGTCGCGGAACACCGCCGCGACCGCCTCGGCCGGGCGGCTCGCGCGACTATGGTGCTCCAGTGCGGCTTTGCTCGCGGCGGGCAACGGGATCGTGATCGGCACAAGGCGTGACAACGGAACGGCATTGTCGTGCGGCGGGTCGGTGGTTTCCTCCTACCCAGCGAGCACGCCCGGCGCGCCGGTGTGGCCACTGCGACCCACCACGACGACAATGCCCGCCTCTCCATGCAGTACCCCTACGGCACACCGCGCCCATCCTCCGTCCCGCTCGGCCCGCTGGCGCCGGCGCTCATCCGTGCGACCACTCACGGCTTCGCGACCGCCGACGAGATTCGCATCCTCGGCGCTCGGCAAGTGCACACCGACTTCTATCCGCGCTACGGCCACAGCAATGGTCGCGACTTCGAGGCCTTCGTGGCGGAGTTGGAGGGGGCCGAGGGCGCCGTCGCCTTCGCCAGCGGGATGGCGGCGACGGCGGCGGTCATGTTCAGCCTCTGCTCGGCGGGCGACCGCGTCGCGGTCGCGCGGCAGTGCTATGGCGGGACGATCAGTCTGGCCACCAAGGACTTGACCCGCTTCGGCATGACCGTCGACTTCTTCGATGCCCTCGACGCTCGCGATCGGGCGCGGGCGCTCGCGCAACGGCCCAAGCTCTGCATCATCGAATCGCCGATCAACCCCACCCTGCGGCTGGTCGACGTCGAGGCGATGGCCGGCGAGTGCCGCGCGGTCGGCACCCTGTTGATGGTGGATGCGACCTTCGGCCCGCCGCCGCTCCAACGCTTGCTCGGTTGCGGTGCCGACCTCGTGATGCACAGTGCGACCAAGTATCTGGGCGGCCATTCGGACGTGCTCGCCGGAGTCATCGCCGGTCGTCACGAGTTGCTGGCCACGATCGAGTCCTTCCGCGCCCGCAGCGGGGCCATGCTCGGCGCGGACAGCGCGTGGCTGTTGTGCCGTTCGGCTGCGACCCACTCGCTGCGCGTGCACGCCCAGCAGGATGCCGCGGTCTGGTTGGCGCAGGCGCTCCGCGAACGAGCCGGGCCGAAGTCGCCGCTCATGAGCGTCATCCACCCCAGCCTCGACGATCATCCCGACCGCGCCCTGCGGGAGCGGCAGATGCCCGGGGGCGGCGGCGCGATGTTGGCGATCGAGGTCCGAGGGGGACTGCCGGCTGCGATCGTCGCCAGCGAGGCGCTGCGGGTCGTCGCGCGTGCGCCCTCGCTCGGCGGCGTGGAGTCGGTGGTCAGCCTGCCGGCCCACACTTCGCATGCCATGTTGCCCGCGACGGAGCGTGCCGCGCTCGGGATCGGGGACGGGATGCTGCGGATCTCCGTCGGCCTGGAACCGCGTGAGCGATTGCTCGCGGACCTGCTCGGAGCGATCGGCATCGTGGAATAGACCGGGGCGGAACCTAAGATCCTCCGCTTCACCTTCCAGGTTCTCCGATGGTTCTACGCCGCACTCTGCTTCGCCTCGGTATTCCCGCTGCCCTCGTACCCGGCGCTGCGAGCGCACTGAACGCTCAGGCGCCGCTCGAGCCGAGCCGCCAGGCCGCGCCGACGACGGCGGTGGTCGACATGGACCGGGTGCTGCGCGAATACGCGCCGGCACGCAAGAAGCAGGAGGAGTTCGCCGATTCGGTGAAGTCGATGCAGTCGCAGCTCGAGGCGCTCGGAGCGCGCTTCGATGAGGCCGTCGCCAAGCGCAGCGGTTTCGAAGACAACTCGCCGGAGCGTGCCGAGGCGACGCTGGAAGTCGAACTGCTCCGCATCAAGCGGGAGAAGATGCAGGAGATTCGCGAGACCGAGCTGAGTCGGCGACGCGTCGAACTCGCGGTCGATCTGTTCGAGGAGATCTCCATGGGCATCGGCGCCTTCGCCAAGCAGAAGGGGATCCAAGTCGTGTTCCGCGCCCGCAACCTCGGCGAGTCGTCGTCGATGTCCCAGCGCTACGAGAACAACCAAGCGCGCGACATGGTGTGGTTCGATCCGGCCGCGGACATCACCGATCAGGTCATCGCATTCCTGAAGGGCTGGCAGCCGCCGGCGACGGGCAAGTGACGGTGGTGCTCGAGTTCGACATCCGAAGAGGTGATCGTTGATCGCAAAGGACGGCGCGTCCGTGCGCCCGCAGCGCACGCTCGCGCGGGAAGTCGAGTTTCGCGGGGTCGGTCTCCACACCGGCCGCGAAGTCCGAGTGGTCCTCAAGCCGGCGGAGGCCGGGACCGGTGTCGAGTTCGTTCGCACCGATCTGGCCGGTGAGCCGACCGTGCGCGCCGCGGGCGCCTACCTCAAGACGCGTGAGCGCCGGACTTGCCTCAACCATGGGCAGGCTGAGGTCTTCACAGTCGAACACTTGCTCGCCGCGTTGTGGGCGATGCGCGTCGACAACGTCGAGGTGCACATCGACGGCGAAGAGGTGCCCGGGATGGATGGCTCCGCCCGCGCTTTCGTCGAGGCGATCCGCGCGGCGGGCACCGTCGATCAGAAGGCGACCCGCACCCGGTTCGTCGTGAGCGAGCCGCTCCATCTCCGCGACGGACGGACCTCGGTCGCGATCCTTCCCGGCGAGGGCGGGTTGCACATCGACTACAACCTCGACTATCCCGACGGCGTCGGCGAGTTGAGCGGCAAGCGTCAGACGGTGTCCTTCGATCTCACGCCCGAGAACTTCGAGAAGGAGATCGCGCCGGCGCGCACCTGGGTCTTCGAGCACGAGGTCGAACCGCTGCGGGCCGCTGGGCTCGGCAAGGGCGCGAATACCTCGAACACGCTGGTCATGGGGCCTACCGGCGTGCGCGACAACACGATGCAGTGGCCGGACGAACTCGCGCGCCACAAGCTGCTCGATCTGATCGGCGATCTGTCGCTCTGCAACGTGGACCTCGATGCCCACGTGATCGCCACCCGCTCGGGGCACGGTCTCAACATGCAGATCGTGCAACGCCTGATCGAGTCCGTCGAGATCCAGGAGAACGCCGGCGACTTCGTGCACGACTCCGGCTTGGAGATCCGCGAGATCCTCAACCTCCTGCCGCATCGGTATCCGTTCCTGCTCATCGATCGAGTGATCGAGCTCGACGGTTTTCGGCGTGCGGTGGCGATCAAGAACGTGACGATCAACGAGCCGTTCTTCCAGGGACATTGGCCAGGCCAACCGATCATGCCGGGCGTGTTGCAGCTCGAGGCGATGGCACAACTGGCCGGCGTGCTGTTGCTGCGCAAGCTGGAGAACACCGGCAAGCTGGCGGTGCTGTGGAGCATCGACCGCGTGAAACTGCGCGGAGCGGTGGTCCCTGGCGATCAGCTCCGCATCGAAGTCGACACGATCCGCGCGAAGCCCTCGCTCGGTCACGTCCAGGCGCGTTGCAAGGTCGGAGGTCGCCTCATGGCCGAGGCGCAACTCAAGTTCACCTTGATCGACGCATGAGCCAGGCTCGCGTGCGCATCGCCGTGGTGGGAGTCGGACATCTCGGACGACACCATGCGCGTCTGTTGGCGCAGAATCCGCGTGCGGAGTTGGTCGCGGTCGTGGATGTGCGAGCCGATGCGGCGGCGAAGGTTGCCGAACAGCATGGTTGCGAGGGCTTGACCGACTACCGTGCGCTGTTCGGTCGCGTCGACGCGGTGAGCGTGGTCGTGCCGACGGTCGCGCACCGCGAGGTGGCCGGTGAGTTCCTCACGGCGGGGATCGACGTCCTGGTCGAGAAGCCGATCGCCCCGACCGAGGCTGAGGGGCGCGAACTCGTCGAACTGGCGCGCCGCCATCGGCGAGTCTTGCAGGTCGGCCACGTCGAGCGATTCAACCCGGCGTTCGATGCGTTGTGCGCGCGGGGGATCGAGCCGCGCTACATCGAATCGCAACGATTGGCGCCGTTCTCGTTCCGAAGCACCGACATCGGAGTCGTGTTGGACCTGATGATCCACGACATCGACTTGGTGCTCCGATTGGTCGACAGCCCGGTGCGCGCGGTGCGTGCCTATGGCGGTGCCGTGTTCACGCCGGCCGAGGACATGGCCAGCGCGACCATCGAGTTCGAGAACGGGGCGATCGCGCAGCTCACGGCGAGTCGCGTTGCACTCAAGCCCCTGCGCAAGATGCGGGTCTTCTCGCGCGAAGGCTATGCGAGCATCGACTTCGCCGAGTATTCGGGCGTGGTGATCCGCAAGAACCCGGGCTGGGACGTCGGCAAACTCGATCTCGGCAGCGTGGACACGGCGCGGATCGACGATCTCTGGAAGTACGTGTTCGAAGGGCTGCTCTCGGTCGATCGATACCAGATCGGTGACCGCAACCCGCTCGCCGAGGAACTCGATGCCTTCCTCGGCTGTGTCCTCGATCGGACCGAGCCGCGCGTGACGGGCGAAGATGGCGCCGCTGCGGTCGGTCTCGCGCGTCAAGTGCTCGACGCCATCGGTCGCCACCCTTGGTGATCGCGAATCGAGTCGAGAATCGATCGCGGTTCCGGTTGCCGGTCGTCGGAGGCGGGCTATTGTTGCTGCACGAGTTGTTCCTTGCTGCAGTGCGCGTGTTCGGACACGAGCACAAAGGCGAACCAATGCATTTCCCCCGGGGCCCGATCCCGGCGCGGTGGTGACCATCGGAGGCGTGTCCAGCCGGAGGTCCGAGCCGTGACGGGGGGATCCCACCTGTCGCACGGTGTTCGACCCGCTCGATCGTCGCACGGCACAGGCGGCAAACGACTCTTCACGTCCGCTCGCATTCGCGAGCGGCGTTCTGTACCCTCCAACCCGGGCTTGTCGTGAGCGCATCGCGGCCGGCTCCAGGTGCCGGGCTTGACCGGCACCGGTCTCGGGCGATCGACGGTCAGCGATCGACCCTTGGCGCGGTGTCCCCGCGTCGACTCCTTTTCTGCGCGTAGAGGTTGCGATGGGACGGTTCATCCTGGGCGTGTTGTTGGCGGCGTTGGGTTTCTGGGCCTACGGGCGATACTTCGGGGAATCCGCGGCTACCGGAGGCGGAGAGCCACTCGTGTTCGCCGAGGTCGGCGGTCAGGGACGCAGCTCGGATCCGGCATCCCCTTCGCCGTCCGATGGAGCGGACCGAGCGCGGCCTGGCGAGAACCAGCCCGAACAATCACCCGCGGACGAGGCATCCGCATCGTTTGCCACGCTGCGGACGGCGGGGGGCATCGAGCGCGATCGGATCGCGACCGCGCTGCACCGTGCACTCCGGGGGGCGAACTCGCCGGCGTCGCGCATCGAAGTGCTCGGCGCGGACAACGCGTTCCTCCACACCGCAGAGGGTCGGGACGCTGCGGCGGCGATTCAGACCGAACTCGCCGGCCTCGAGCCCTGGACCGCGGTCCGCAGTTCGACAGCGCTGCTCGAGCGTGCGGTGGCGGGTTCCATCGAACTCGCGGATCGCGAGGCGAAGGCCGCACTCGATGGGCTACTCGAGACGCACGGGCGATTCGTCCGCCAGACGGTTTGTAACCCGGTCGACCTCACCGCGGCGCGCCGCCAGGAGGTTCGCCCCGGTGAGGCGTTGGCCACCATCGCGCGCGCGCAGGGGAAGTCCCTGCGCCTGCCGATGAGCGCGGGTCTGCTCCAGATCGTCAACCGGATCAGCGATCCCAACCGCATCCAGGCCGGGCAGGTGCTGAAGATCCCGACCGATGCGGTCGAGGTGAGGGTGTTCAAGCGCGCCTACTTGGCCGCGATCTACGTCGGCGACGTCTTGGTGCGTGCCTACGCTTGCGCCCACGGCAAGCCTGGACACGAGACGCCGGAGGCGGACTTCGAGATCGGCGACACCATCGAACGGCCGGACTGGAACTTCGAGGGGGAGTCCATCCCCTACGGAGATCCGCGCAACCCCCTGGGCACTCACTTCGTGAAGTTCCTCCACGAAAGCCTCAGCGGTTTCGGCGCGCACGGCACGAACGAGCCCGCGACCATCGGAACCTGTGCATCGCTCGGCTGCATCCGGTTGGGGGAGCGGGAGATCGAGGAGTTTGCACGAATCGTCCCGAAGGGAACGAGAGTGCGGGTGGTTCGCTGAGTTCGAAGACTTGCGGGTCACGGACGCGCAGCGACCCGACCCGTCCGAAGGTGGGTGATCGACCGGCTGCGGGAGGGGAGTGGGAGGGGTCCGACTGCCGTGCCAGCGCCAACGAACACGCCGCGGCGCAAACCCGCGCGTAGGTGCACACTGCCCTCCGCCGGACGGCGGACGCGACTCCGGCGGCATCGGAGGCGCCGGCAGCGGCCGGAACCGCGACGGTGGTGCCGTCGACGGCTGCGAAGCACCGGCCCGAGCGGCGATGGCGGCTGCTTCCCGGTCGCTGGTTCCCATGAGCTCGGACTCGTCGTGAACGTCTGAAGCGATTGCCGCAAGTCGGGTCCGGAGGCGTCGCTACGTCGGCTCCTGCCCGGCAGCGTAGTTAGAGATACGCGTCGGTCATCGCCCGACGCAGCTCCTTGCCGGGCATCGACCTGCGCCGATCTCGCGACGACGTTCACGAGTAGTCCGGACCAGCAGCCCTCGCCGCGGCGAGCGGCGGGGTGCCACCGAGCCTGCGGCGGGAGCCGTGTGGGCCGAAGTTCGCCGAAGCGACCGCCCACGCAGAATTTTGGTGCCGAAGCTTGAACTCGAGCGACGCTTCGCTAGAGTTCCCCGCCCCCCGAAGCCGAGCTTTGGGGCCCGACGCGAAGCTCGAAGCGGCCTTTGGCCGGTTCGGACGAGCTGCGGGACACCGGACGCGAGTGCCAAGTCGACGGAGTCGGCATG
>JBFXDD010000031.1:0-51017 GCA_050181465.1 Planctomycetota bacterium | reverse complement strand
GGATTCCAGAAGATGGTGCTCGCCACATCGACCGTGCTGTTCGAACCGACATCCAAGCCAAGCACCGAGTCGGCGATCGTGTTGTTGATCAGGAACGTCGTTCCTCCGGAGACCTGGACACTGGCAATGTTCCCATCGAAGATGAAGTTCGAGCACAGCCTGGCGAAGAGTCGGTCCAGGGGATCGTCAATCGTAGGCCCCACGATGACGTTCAGTGCCACGTTGAAGTCATTGTCGAAGATCCTGTTGCAGCGAATCATCGTCGCGTCGTAGCCGCCGTCACTGGTGACGGCGACTCCAATGGAGTTCTCTGAGATCTCGTTGCGCTCGATGAGGTGCTCACTACGGAAGGCGATGCCGTCCTCGTCGGCCGCCGTGCGAATCAGGATTCCGGCATTGTCATTGCTCACGATCTGGCAGAAGCGAACACGGGTCTCCTGTCGCCAGCCCGGTACGGCCAGGCCGCTGAGAGACTCATCCAGCACGACGCCGTTCAGGCCGTTGGTGATCGTGAAGTTCTGGATGACCGCCTCGGGCAGGGCCCCAGATCGTGTCCCGCGCACTTCGATCACGTTTTGATTGGTACCTTGTGCAGTGATGATCACGCCATCGCTCAGGGCCTCTAGGGCTACCCCTTCGGCAGGGACGACGAGCGGAAAGTTCTCCACTAGCATGTCGTAGGTACCTGGGAAGACGTTGATGGTGACCGGCGATGCCGGGCTGATCTGAGCCGCACTTGCGAGCGCAAATGAGATGCTTCGCATCGGATTCGCGAACGTCCCGCCGATGGGTGGGGGTTGATTGACGCCGGTTGTCGAAACGTAGAACGTGGTGGAGCCATCCCACGGTCCGAGCAAGTTCTGCGCCGTAAGTTGATGGGAAATGGATGCGAGCAAAACCATGCCCGCGAGAGTCATGTCTTTCATGAAGCCTCCGTTTGAGGGACGAGCACTTGGTGCCCGGCGGAGGCTCCGCATCACCGAGTCGACAGCGACATCGCGTTCCGCTTCCAGAGAATGCGAAACAGCACTCCGCTCACGACCAACGCAAGGATCCACTCGAGACGATTGCCCTCGCCTTCCGGCGGACGCGGTCGTGGGTACGAATTGCGCTCGAACCCGGACCCTCTCACCACGAGCCTCATCACCTCGTTGAGGCAGTTGCCGGAGTTCTGCTGCAACAACGCTCGGCGCGCCGCCCTGGCCGCGTGAGCGAGCCGGCCCTCGGTTCGTGTCAGAGAACGGGTCAGTTCCGCGGCGAACCTCAAGGTCGGCTCCACGAGAAGGTCGTGGTCCGCCATCGCGAACGTGCGAGCTCCTGCACGGAAGATCGCACCGCCCAGATGCGGAGCGACGGACTCGCCTCGCCGCAGGCCGGCCGCCGCCCGACAGCTCATGCAGAGCACGATGGGAGGCATCGGGACCTGCGAGAGTTCCTCCCCTCCCAGAAGACCGTCCGCCAAGAGCAATCCGGTACCGAAGGGCGGTGTGGTCGCATCGGCGCCGTGAGCCACGACCACGAGCGCGCTCTGCTCGGCAGCGAGCCTGCGCAGGGCTTCCGCCGTGGCCTCTCTGCCGGCGACGGCGCGGACCGACTCCTCACCCAGGGACTCGCGCATCGCATCGATGAAGTCCACCGCCGCGGGAATCTCGCGCAGTCCCGCGGCCCGAGCGATCCGAGCCGAGGGCTCACTCGCCGCAACGATGGCAACTCCTTCACGCAATCCGATCGTCGGCTTCGCGCGGGCCATCGCCACCGCACCCGTCAACGACGGATAGTGCGTGATCGCAAACCGACAGCCCCACCACTCGCCGTCGAACTCGAAGGCCTCGAAGGCCGGGGAGCCGACCCACTCGCCGCCGACGACGGCGAGTTCGTCCCAGGTCGCGAGCTGCTCGCGAATCGTCGGGGGCACGAGCCGAGCCATGAGACGCGCACCTTGTTCCCGGAGACTCGAGTCGTCGATCGTCGCCTCTGCGAGCGCCATGGAGTGCTCACGTGCCTCACCGTACAGCGCGGGATCCGCATCGATCGACGCATGCACGAGTCTCGCGGAACTCAGAGCGAACACGTGCGAACCCGAGGGTGCACCGAGATACATCAGCACGCCGCCGTGCTCGGGCACAACCTCCGACAGAGACTCTGCGTCGACGACCACACCATGCCACAACGAGCGCACGAGTGAGTCCTGGGCCTCCATCTCCAGCACGCGACGCAGAGCGACACGCGGCCCGTCGAGACGCACGTCGAGCGCGATCAGGAGCCCCGCCACGTCGCGACGCTGCCCGAACTGCAGGAAAGCAAGCCCATCGCGGCGCAACGGCATCGCAAGCCAGCGTCGTCGCAGACTCGACCAAACCGCCTCGAGATCTCCACGAACCGCGCGCAAGACCCCGAAATCCTCCTCGCTCGAACCGCGACGACCGAGCTCGAGCCGCGCGCGGGTCGTGACCCACGCCAGGTCCAACGGCCGCGCCCGCAGTCGATCGAACTCCGGCGTCCCGGCAGCGAGCAATTCGGAGCCACGCTCGAAGTCAGCCTGATCGACGGCCATCGACGCGCGCTCGACCGCCACGAAGCGCGAGAGCGCTCTCGGCGCCGAGACGGCGAGATCGGCCAACTCCTGATCGAGTCGCGTGGGTGATTCGCCGAGTCGACGTCGCGCTTGGATGCCGTGAAAGACGGCCAGGTCGCGCATCGGTTGCGACAGCTTCATGAGTCGCTCGGCAGCGGCTCGCGCGCTGACGAAGTCCTCCGTTGCGAGGGCCATCGCCAGTTCATGCTGCTCTCGCTCCACGGGAGACGCGTCGCGAATGCGATCGAACTCCCGCTGCGCCGTGACGGGATCCCCGCTCGCGAGCGCCAACGTGGACGCGACTCGATGGACGAGATCTGCCCCGCTCGCGTTGCCGCCCCCGGGACGCGCCGCAACGGCCGCCCGCGCGAGTTCGAGCGCAGCGCGCGACGCAGCGATCTCGTCCTGCTGGTCGAGCGCGACCGCCAACAGCGTCTGCACGGCGACGGGATCGCTCGACGTGGTCGCGCCATCGAGTGGCGCGAGCACGGCGACCGCGTCTCCGCTCGCTCCGCCTTGGAGCAAGGCTTGCGCGATCGTCAGCCGAAGCTCCTCCTCGTGCGCCGGACTGCCGATCCGTGCGGCGAGTTCGGCCGCCTCGAGCATCAACGCGCGCCACCGAAGATCGTCGAGTCCGGGGTCGAGCTGAGCGAGGCGAAGTGCGAGCATCGCCGGTCGCCAGTGAAACGCAGGCTCGATCGATTGCTCGCGCATTGCAGCTCGGCATCGGTCGAGCAAGTCGTGGGAACGCTCGACGTCGAAAGCCTCACCGGTCAACACCGAGTCCACTTCGACCGCGAGCTTCGCGATCTCCGTCTGGGCTGCGACCGCATGGAACGACAGCAGCAGAACGCCGAGCCCTGCCGCTCGCGCGGCGCGCCGCCGAGGCCCGATCATCGTCGAACCGGGACTTTGAGCCATGCGCTGCGACGCTGGACCCGGCGGAACTCGTCGACCTCGACCACGCGCAGCACCAACTCCGAGCCCGCGATCTCAAACAGGCGAGGATCGTCGAGACGGCAGTGCTGCTCCCGAAGCAGACCGCTCTGCCAGGACGGTGCAGCGCCTTCGGCTGGCGCCGCTGCCTCGACTCGATAGGCGTGCCCATCCGCCAGAACCGGGCCTGCCCAGCGCAACTCGCTCCCTGCCGCGATCGCCGCGCTCGGCGCGAGCAGTTCGATCTCTCCGCCGAGCACTTCTCGACGCGGCACGGTCGAGCCGTCGCCGAATCGCCACCACGCGACCGCCGCGAGCACGCCCGCGGCTGCCAACACGGCAGCCGCGACCACGAGCCGCCGCGAGCGCGGCTCTCTCTTCACATCACGCGATTCGACCGTGGTTCGTTGGACTCGGGCGAGCAGCGCGCGACGCGCGAGTTCACGATCTTCAGCACGCTCTGGCTCGGCCAGCGCAGCTCGATAGGCCGAACTCGTTTCCGCGAACATCGTGATCGCGTGTCGCCACTCTCCGAGTGCTCGCGCGAACGCCGACGAAGCCTTTACGTGAGCGTCCAAAGCGACATCCGTCGGACTCAGCTCGCCCGCAGCGATGCGCTCCAGCAGTTCCATCTGCTCGGCAGTCAGGCCGTCGAAGTCCGCGAAGTCATTCATTCGCCCATGCCCCCGCGCTGAGTTCGAAGTCGCGTCAGCGCACGAAAGATGCGCCCTCGGACTGCGTTCTGAGGCAGGCCAGAACGTGCCGCGATCTGCGCCAAGCTCAGTTCTTCGAGAAACCGCATCTCGAGCAACTCACGAGTCTCCGGTTCGAGGGCATCCAACAAGGAGTGCAGAGTATCGAGTCGCTCCAAGCTCGCACCGGGCGCTTCGTCGACGGGAATCCAGACTCGCTTCTGGTTGCTGGATTCGTCGACCTCCACGGCTACCGGCCGTCTGCGCACCCGCCGCCTGGCGCTGCGGAACGCGAGATCGGCAAAGCGGAAGACCCAGGTTTCCAGGCGCGCGAGTCCGGCGTAGTCACCGAGTCGTCGCCAGACCTCGCCGACGACATCCTGCGCGAGGTCTTCGAGATCGCCGTCGTCCAGGGGGCGACCAGCCCGACGATTCAGGGCTCGCACGAAACGGGGCACGCAGGCCAATCGCCGGACGAGTTCACGGTTCGACTTCGGCTCACCTGCGAGAGCGAGCTGCACCAGAGACCGGTCCGCGGCGGCAGAAGAAGCCGCTGCGGGCTCGGCGGCAGGCGATCCAGGCAGTGGCGTGACGTCCACGATGCGGGCAGGGTGCGGAGCAGAGGGGAGCGTATCGCCGCGAGCGATTAGTGCTCAGGTGCTCTCCTGTCACCAAGATCCTCGGAACCCGCGGCTTCGTGCGTGCCGAGGGATTCCCACTCGACACTGACCACATGCTCGGTCCGATTCGACTCGGATCGAGCACGACCTCTGCCCCCTTGAACCCTCGACCTAGTTCCCTCATGCGAGTCCGTATCGACCGCGCTCTGCGCGCAGTTCTTCTCGGCACCCTGGCCGGCTCGGCGATGGCCCAGTGGCCGCCAGAAACCGCAGCCGCCAGTGTCGCCTACGACTGGCCGGTGTCCGAACCGACCGGCACGCGGCCCCTCCCGACCGACATCGTCGGCCTGCGACTGACCCGAAACCTCACCCCGGACGTGGCGTTCGTCGGAACCGTCAACGGAATTCCGACACTCCACATCGCCAGCGCGTTGAGTCTCCACTCCGAGTACCACCGGCCGAGTGGGAGCGGGCTCGGCTCGGTGACCGCGATGGCCGTCCTTCGCGACTTCGAGGGCCCGCAGCGCGACGTGCTCGCCGTGTCGGGGAGCGCCGGGCTCGCCCTCATCGGCTTCCAGTCAGAATCGGGCCCTCAGTTCACGATCACGCCCTTGTCGAGCGATGCCGCGGTCACGAACGCGCTCGGTCTGGTCGCCGGCAACTTCGACGGCGACGGCACGCAGGATCTACTCGTGCTGCGCAGTGATGGTGCCGCCGTGAGCATCGTCTACGACTCGAACAGCGCGCCGACGACGGTCATCACCGGACTCACCGATATCGTAGACGTGGCTGCTGTGCAGTGGACCGCCGGTGGGGCAGAGGAAATCGCGGTGCTCACGAACGGAGCTACGAACGATGGAGTCTGCATCTTTCCCTCGACCGGCGGCACACCCCTGGTGATCTGCGCACAGGGCACACTCTGGTCCCACGCCTTCCTCGAACGGGTGAAGTCCGACACGCAGGAGTATGCCGTAGTGGCCTTCTCGAGTCCCATGTTCGGCGCCCACGGCACTCTGTTCACGGTGTACTCCAGCACGGCGCCTCAGAACGTGGAATACACATCGAATCCTGGGATCCACCTTGGCGGGCCGGTTCGCGGCCTGACGTCCGGTCGCCTGCATTGGGATCCCGCGAACCCGACGATCGACTACACCGACCTGATCGTCAGCTACGCGGACGCCGTGGAGCGACCCGATGTCCTGTGCAACCTGATGCGCTACGGGAGCGCCACCTCGCCCTTCGACATCGCGAGCCCGGCCTGCATCACCACCATCACGCCTCAGAATCACTCCATCAGTGCGGGATCCGGCTTCGCACTCACCGACAGTGACGGTGACGGCAGTGCAGAGTTCGTGTTCGGCACGCTTTGCGAGACCTACCACATGCTCGGTTCGATGGATCACCCGCCGCCCACCGTCTGCTCGCCCGTCACGTTCTTGAACAGCAGCTACGACGAGAACGGGACTGAAGTGGATCTCTCGATCAAGATCCTCACTCCGCCGAACTTCACCCAATCGATCCCAGGCGCAACCGACCTCGAGATCGTCGCTTGGCGAGTCATCGAACAGCCGGCCAACTCGACGGTGATCGCGCTTCACTCGCGCACTCCTGCGAGTACCGGCCCGTGGTACCACGCGCTTCCCAGCAACAATCAAGAGAAGGAACTGCTGATCAACGTCGAGAAGAACAACACGCAGGACTTTGCGTTCTTCGCAACCATTCGACCGGTGAAGCGGGTCGGGGGCATGGTCGAGAACGCCTACTGCAATCGGCTGTTCTTGATCTATCGCAGCGACTACGAGAGCACGCTCCTGCCCAGTGTTCGAGCGGCCGTGGACGACATGATCGGCTCGGCCAACGAACCTGGTGTGTTCTGCCTTCCACCTTCAGGAATGCCGGATGGCGGCATCCCGATCATCATCCTCCCGATCATCCGCCCCACTCCACCGCGGCCGCTGCCGCCACCTCCGATGGGCGGCGGAGGCAACTGAAGGAAGGCAGGCAAAGGCCAGGCGTCATGGACGCGACCCCCGACGACGATCCGGCCGGGGCTCGCGCACGGAACTGACCTCGGCGATTCGTCGCACTCGTCGCCTCGCTTCGCTACAACCGCGAAGCCATGCGTCGACTTCGCGCGGCGATCCTCGTCGCCTTCCTCGGTTGGCTCAGTGCGCTGGCGCTCGACCTGTTCGGGATCGGCGAACGCCTCGAGTTGCTGACCTTGGACGCGCGCTACGCGACCGGCATCGGTCGCGCGGCGCCGAGCGACGAAGTGATGATCGCCTGGATCGATCAGGAGTCGCTGGAGTTCGCCGCCCGCGAAGGCATGGGGTTTCCCTGGCCGCGCACCCTGTACGAAGAAGTCCTCGGGTATCTGCGCGAATGCGGCGCGAAGGTCGTCGCCTTCGACCTGCTGTTCGACCAGATCTCGAGTCCGGAGACGGACCGGGCCTTCGGCGCAGCGCTCGCGACACGACCCGACACGGTCCTGGTCGCGAAGCTGGTGAGCTTCCGCCAAGGTGCCGCCACCGCTGTGGAGACCGCGCGCTACCGCGAGCGAGGTGTACAGCCGATCGCGTTTCCACGCGACCTGACGACAGCACCCGGCGTCGTTCTCCCCCTGCCCGAACTGGAGCAGGGCGCAGCCAAGATCGGCTTCAGCAACGTCGCCGCGGACACCGATCGCACCCATCGGCATTACGACCTCGTGCGTGGGTTTCAGCCGGCGAGCGAGTCAGAGACCACGCTCGTTCCCTCCTTCGCGCTGGCATCCGTGATGGCGGCGCGCCCCGACTTCGACCTCCCACACGCCCTGCGTCACGGCGCCCGCCGACTGATCGGCTTTCGCGGCGGCGAGTTCACCTTCGCGAAGGTCAAGGTCGTCAACATCGTGCAGTCGATGATGGCCGTCGCCGATGGCCGAACCCCGCTCTACGGCAAGGAGCAGTTCGAGAATCGAATCGTGCTGGTCGGCATCCACGCCGACGGCCTCGAGGACGCGCATCCCACCCCGCTGTCGCGCGCCTTTCCCGGCGTCGAGCTCCACGCGACCGCGATCGACAATCTGCTTCGAGACGACTTCCTCCGCGAAGTAGGGTTCGCACCCGTCTTCGCTGCAACGGCGGCGGTACTCGCCGCGCTCGCGGTCTTCGCATTCGCCGGGGTCCTCGCGCCGGTTCTCGCGCTGCTCGTCCTCGTGGCCGCGTTGGTCGGCGCCGCACTCCTCGCCTGGCAAGCTCACGTGGCCGTCCCACTCGCGTTGCCGCTGGCCGCCGGCGGTGCCACGACCGCGTTCGGTTTCGGCTGGCGCCTGTGGAGCGAAGGACGCCAGAAGCGCGAGATGCGGCGTGCCTTCGCTTCCTATGTGGCGCCCGAAGTCCTCGCCGAAGTGCTCGCCAATCCGGAGACCCTCGCTCTCGGCGGCAGTTCACGCGAAGTCACCCTCTTCTTCACCGACCTCGCCGGCTTCACCGGCCTCGCCGAACACAGCACTCCACGGGATCTCGTCGCCTTCCTGAACGACTACTTCACCCGCATGTGCGAGCCGGTGCTCGCAGAGCACGGCGTGATCGACAAGTTCCTCGGCGACTCCATCATGGCGATCTTCGGCGCCCCGCTCCCGAGCTACGATCATCCCCTGCGCGCCGTTCGCGCCGCACTTGCTGCGCGACAGATCAGCGAGGCGATCCACTCGGAGCTGATTGCGGCAGGACGACCGGGCATCGAGACGAGGATCGGCATCCACACGGGCACCGCCGTGGTCGGCAACATGGGGTCGTCCAAGCGCTTCGATTACACCGCGATCGGCGACGTGGTGAACCTCGCGTCACGACTCGAAGGTGCGAACAAGGCCTTCGGCACGACCATCCTCGTGAGCGACGATGTCTGGCGACACTGCCGAGACCGCGTGCTTGGTCGCCGCGTCGGTCGCGTTGCGGTGAAAGGGCGAGCCGAACCGATCGTCGTTCACGAACCGATCGCGTGGCTGGAGGACGCGAGTCTGACGCAGCGCCAGCTCGTCGCCGCCTACGAAGCGGCTCTCGCCGCCCATGACCGAGGCGACTCGGACGGCGCACGAACGAGGATCGCAACCCTTCTTCAAGAACATCCGACGGACGCTCTGGCGCTGCTCTGGCGCGAGCGTCTCGATCGCGCCGACTGGGACGGCGTGTTCCGGCTCGACGCGAAGTAGTGGAGAAGCCGGCGCGCCGCTATCGTCCGCGGCTTACATGACCACCCCGCGACGGCTCGCTCTCGTCGTTCCGCTCCTCATCCTCGCGCTGGCTGCCGGTCACGTCCCTCAAAGTCGAGGCGACACACTGACCGTCACCCGCAAGACCACCAAGCTTCGCACGCAGAAGCGCCTCTTCGCGGCGGCACTGGCCGAACTCGTCGAGGGTGATCGACTGGCAGTCGAGCAGAAGGAGGGACCCTGGTACCAGGCGAAGTACCGCGAACTCGTCGGCTGGCTACACGAGACCGACGTCTCGACCAACAAGGACGTGCGCCTGTCCGGCGAGGGAATGCGCGAGAACTACAGCGCGTCGGAGACCTCTGCCGCTCGCAAGGGCTTCAATCCGGAGGTGGAGAAGGAGTTTCGCACCGGGCGCCCGAGTCTCGAAGCCGCGTTCAAACTGCTCGACGCCATTCAATCTCGTGTCGTGGGCGAAGACCGACTGATGCGCTTCCTCACCGACGGCGGACTCGGGCAACGCGCCCTCGGCAACACGGAGTCGTCTCGATGAAGCGCGCCGTCTTGTGGAGCTTGTTCCTCACCTTGCCGATCGCAGCCTGTGCGAGCGTGATGAACGCACTCGAGAGCCTGACCGACGAGAACTCGGCCGAGGGCAAACTGATCCGCGGCGCCAACCGCCTGCGCAAGTCCTGGCAAGACCTGGATCCCAGCGAGGAGCACTACATCGGCCGATCGGTCGCCGCGGAGATTCTGGCGATGCCCGCCTATCCCCTCGTGCAGGACGAGGGCGCACAAGCGTACCTGAACGACGTCGGTCTCGCCGTCGCACTCACGAACGAGAAGGTTCGCCAGCCATTCCTCGAGTATCGATTCGCGCTGCTCGACTCCGAGGAGGTCAACGCGTTCGCATGTCCGGGCGGGACGATCCTCGTCACCAAGGGGCTGCTCCGAAAGACCGCGAGCGAAGACGAACTCGCCGCGGTGCTGGCGCATGAGATCGCGCACGTGACCTTGCGGCACGGTGTGCAAGCGATTCAGAAAGGCAATCTCGCCCAAGCGTTCACCTATCTCGCCGCGGGCACCGCGCAGGCGACGATGAAGAAGGAAGACCTCGAGCAGTTGACCGGGATCTTCGACCAGTCGGTCAAGGACGTCGTGGAGACGCTGATTACCAGCGGCTACTCGCGGGAGGCCGAAGCCGCGGCGGACAAGCTCGGCCGCGAGTTCCTCGCCGGCACCGGTTACGACCCGCAGGCGCTCTCGCGCGTGCTCGCTCGCATGGACGACGCCGGCGGTGAAGGCGGCATGTTCGCCACGCACCCCTCACCGGCCGATCGCGAGGCATCGCTGGGAGCACCGGTCGCATTCGCGGGCGAACCTGCCGCGATCGAGCGGCGTGACGCGCGTTACCGCGCCAACCTGAAGCTCTGACCGCAGGCCGAACCCGATGAACCCGTGGCTGACGGCGACCCTGATCACGCTCGGCTGGATCGTACTCACGATCGGCCTCAGCATCGCGCTGGCTCGCCTCGAGTCGCGGCGCCATCCCCTCGCGGCCACTCTGCGTGCCGCACGCAACCTGTTGTTCCCGCTGTGCGCAGCGTTCGCGATCACCGTGTTCGCGTTCGGTGCGTCGCGTCAACAAGTCCCGGTTCGGATCCTGGAGACGTCCATGTGGATCGCGCTGATCCACATTGCGCTCTCGCTGTTCCGGAATACTGCGCTCACTCGCGAGGAGGGCGGTCGATACGACACCAAGGTTCCGAAGCTCCTCATCGACATCGTACGAGTGGTGCTCGTGCTGGTGGGTGCAGCTCTCGTGGTGAAGGGCGTCTGGGGTGGGGACCTCGGTGGACTGGTGACGGCGATCGGCGTCAGTTCGATCGTGCTGGGGCTGGCGTTGCAGAACACGCTCGACAATGTGATGGCAGGCATCGCGGTGCTGCTCGAGCGTCCCTTCGAGATCGGCGATTGGATTCGGGTCGGAGCGGTCACCGGTGAAGTCATCGAGATGAATTGGCGATCGGTGCGCGTGCGCACGCGCGACCGGGACCTGGTGATCCTGCCGAACTCGGTCGTCGGAAAGGAAACCCTGGTCAACCTGTCGCGGCCGACTCGCGCCCACGGTGAGAGACACATCATCGGATTCTCCTACGACGATCCGCCGAACAAGGTGAAGCGGGTGCTCTTGGGCGCCGCACTCGGAACCCGCGGCGTCATGCCCCAGCCTTCCCCGTCCATTCGAACCAACAACTACGCCGCTTACTCGGTCGAGTACGAAGTCCGCTACTTCATCGACGACTACGAACACCAGGTAGAGATCAACGACGAATTCATGACCAAGGTGTGGTACGCGGCCAAGCGAGCCGGGCTGACCATCCCTTTCCCGATCCAGACCAGTTTCGAGTATCACGCCGAGATGCCGCCGCGAGTCGACTCCCAGGCCGCGCAGCGAGACTCGCTCTCACGGGTTCCGGTGTTCGTGCCGCTCGGCGCCGATGAACTCGACGAGTTGGGTCGAGACGCCGTTCGCGAGGAGTACGGCCGCGGTGAACGGGTCGTGCACCAGGACGACGAAGGAAGCAGCTTCTTCCTGATCCAAGACGGCACCGCGATCGTGACCCTGCGCGACGCCGACGGCGCGGAACGCGAAGTGGCCCGACTGGGCCGCGGCGAGTTCTTCGGCGAGATGTCGGTGCTGACCGGCGAACGACGCACAGCGAGCGTGACAGCGATCGACGACCTCGTCGTGCTGGTCGTTCACAAGTCCGTCTTCCAGAGAATGCTGGCGAGGCGCCCAGCGCTCGCCGCCGAGATGGCGGAGATCGTCGCGGCGCGTCGACAAGGACTGCGCGCCATCGCAGACATGCGGCTCGCACCGCCCGAGCAACGCGAGGCCATCCGAAGAGGTGCCGGCGAACTCGTGCTGCGGATCAAGCGCTTCTTGGGCTTGTGAGCTCGCTTCAGTTGCCGCTCGTCACGCTTGCGCGGAGAACTGTGGTGCTCACGTCGTTGCTCTGTTCCAACTGCGCTCCGACCAGGAGTCCGGACCCAAGGTCGTAGGCGTAGTGATTGGTCTCGCGTGGTCCATGCTCGACGAAGACCGCGCGATTCCCGTCGACTCCTACGAACGACACGCGGAAGCCGGTGATCGGGTCGTGGTCGATCGCTTGTTGCGGCGACAGCGCAGCCAACACCGCGGGCGGAACCCAGGCGCCGCCCGTCATCGGCGTGCCGTAGACCCGCCACGTCTCGCTCTCCTGCGGCGCGGAGTAGCCCGACGTCAGTCGCGATCGGATGCGACACAGTGCGAAGCCGCGTTCGACGCGCTGCACCTCGCTGACCGCGCTGTATTCCATCGGCATCTCGGGCACCCCGGGGATCCGTGTCGAATAGGTGCCCTGGATGCGCATCTGCTGGCCGACGCGCAGCGGCGGCGCACTGCGGTCGCCGGCCCACGGCAGGTCGAGTCGGCGCACGTTCATCAGTCGCGACGACGTGATCGTGGTCGCACCGGCACCGCCGGAGACCCGTCCGCTCGGGTCGATCGTGGCAACCCCGGACCCGGTGGTGGAACTCGATCCGGCGATCAGGAGACCCGTCGCGGTGTCGTAGGTGTTCCGAAACCACCCGCTCGCCGATCGCGTCTCGATCGCGATCGCGTCATAGACGACGCCCTCGACGGGATAGCGAAGGCGCACAACGCGGTGCCCGCCCTCGTTCACTTCCGCCATCGTTGCGAGTCGCTGCGGATGGACCCAGTAGTCGCCCAACGCCGACGCGTCCCCGACCATGCCCTGCACCGTCGACGAGGTCACGCGACCGCCGGCCGGATCCAACATCAGGAAGTTCCGCGTGTCGACGGCGAGGCCCTGCTCGTCCGCGGCCAGGATCGTCATCTGCAGATAGCCCGCGCCGCCGGTGTTCATCGTGCGCTCATCCGAGTAGCGCCGACCGGTGCCGGGATCGACCCACTCACCCTTGTCGTTCTGCACGAGTTGGGAGCTGACCCCGCTCAGGGTCGCTGAGCCGAGATACCAAGTCACCCGTGTGCCGCTGGTCAATGCGCCGGTTGCCGGTAACGACGACGCGTCCTCGCCTCGCTCACCGGCTTGAAGTCGAGACAGGTCCGCGCGCTCGAGCATCACCTCCAGGATCTCGTCGGGGGTCTCGACCGTGAGCCGCACGAGCTTGCCGATCGGACCACTGACCTTGGCGACGACCGCCTCGAGGGTGAGCCCCTCGACCGACTCGCCGTCCACCGCCCGCAGAGTCCCACCGGGAGTCAGCTTGGCCCGCGCCGCCGGACCGCCGGGCGCCACCTGCTCGATGCGGAACCCACCGTCCTTGGTCGGCGCCAGCGCGATTCCGACCCCGCCGCGCGGGGTCGGCGCCTCGACTGGTTCGCCTCGTTCCTTCGATCCACCTGCGGCCACTCGCTTCAACTGGACGGTCTCACCGTCACTGCGCAGTTGCAGGACGTCGCCGGCGAGCGTTGCCGTGAACTCGTAGTCCTCGTCGTCGACACGAAAGCGGCCGAGCAGTCGCTCACCTTCCGCGCGTGCCTCGCAAGCCATCGATTCGCCGTCGGCGACGAGGCTGCCGACGTAGCGCTTGGCAGCCGCCACGTAGCGCAGTTCCAGAACGAAGTCGTCGCCGGCGAAGCGACCGGCAAAGGGTGCCGGCGGCGCCTCGCGCTTGCGCGTGAGCGGATTCTGCGCCCCGACCCCGGCGACGAGGAGTGCTGCGGGCAGCACGGCAGGGATGACCGCGACGAGGACGGCGGAGAGCAACCGGGCTGGGCGAACGAACGGCAACGTGTGCATGCCCCACCATTGCCCTCGGCGGCCCGGACCTGACAGATTCCTCCGCTTCCGCCGATGCGAACTCCCCTGCACACTCCCGGGATGTCCTTCGTCACTCATCTCGAGTCGACCTTCGACGGCACGGCATTGCCCGGCGACCGCCCGGCCACCATCCACGGCGGCAAGCCCCTCCTGGTGCGCTACGACCTTGCCGCCATCGGCCGAAGCGTCGACCGCGACCGCATCCTGACCCGGCCGGCGGGCATGTGGCGCTGGCGGGAACTGTCGCCGCTGCCCGAAGGACAATCGCCGGTCTCCCTCGGCGAGTGCGAGACCCCGCTGTTGGACTGCCCGTCGCTGGCCCGCCACTTCGGCGTCGCCCGACTCACGATCAAGGACGAGTCGCGCCTACCCACCGCCTCGTTCAAGGCGCGCGGCATGGCGATGGCCGTCTCGATGGCCAAACACTTCGGCACGCGCCGCGTCGCCGTGCCCACGGCGGGCAACGCCGGCGGGGCGCTCGCCGCCTACGCCGCCCGCGCCGGTATCGAGTGTTTCGTGTTCATGCCGAAGGACACGCCGGTGGTGAACCAGATCGAAGTGCTCGGCCATGGCGCACATGCCTTCCTTGTCGACGGCCTGATTCACGATTGCGCGCGACTGATCCGCGAGCATCAAGCGGAGGCCGAGTGGTTCGACATGAGCACACTGCGAGAGCCCTACCGGATCGAGGGCAAGAAGACGATGGGGCTGGAACTCGCCACCCAGCTCGGCATGCGTCTGCCCGATGCGATCCTCTACCCCACCGGGGGCGGCACCGGGTTGATCGGGATGCAGAAGGGCTTCGAGGAACTGCGCGAACTCGGCTGGCTCGATGAACCCAGGATGCCGCGTTGGATCGCCTGTCAGAGCGACGGCTGTGCGCCGATCGCACGCGCGTTCGAGGCGGGCCTCGACCACGGCGTCGAGATCCAGAACGCCCACACGGTCGCGAGCGGATTGCGCGTGCCCAAGGCGTTGGGTGACTTCCTCATCCTGCGCGACGTGCGCAAGAGCGGCGGCGCGGCACTCGCGGTGGCCGACGAACTGCTGGTCGACGCCGCACAACTCGCCATGCGGACCGAGGGGATCGCGCTGTGCCCGGAGAGCGCAGCATGCCTGGCGGCGATCCCCGCGGCGCGCGCGTGCGGAGCACTTCTCGCCGGCGACCATGTCGTGCTGATCAACACCGGCTCGGCGTGGAAATACGTGGAAGCCTTTGCGCAGGAGCCCGTGGCCTACTCACCGCGCGCGCTGCGTGCAGCTCTCGCTCAGTAGGCGACGGCCGCACCGCCCGAGCGCGGATCAGCGGCACCCACGCGCGTGCCGTCGGGTTTCACCTCGATCGCCTGACAGCGACCGATCGCACTTGGCCGCCGCGCGAAACGATGTCCCATCGCCTCGAGCAGGCGACGGCTGTCAGGGTTGACCGCGTTGCGTTCCCACGTGATCTCGTCGGGCTTCCATTGGTGGTGGATCCGCGGCATCGCGACGGCATCGCGCAGGGGCATGCCGTGATCCACGAGGTTGAGCAGCACCTGGAACACCGTGTTGATGATCCGCCCGCCGCCCGGGCTGCCGAGCACGTAACGCACCTTGCCGTCCTTCACGACGATGGTCGGGGTCATCGACGACAAGGGCCGCTTGCCCGGGCTGATCGCGTTCGCTTCGCCGCCTACCAGACCGAACTGGTTGGGCACGCCCGGCTTCGCCGAGAAGTCGTCCATCTCGTTGTTGAGCAAGAAGCCGAGCCCACCGACGACGATTCCGGCACCGAAGGTCGAGTTGATCGTCGTCGTGCAAGAGACCGCGTTGCCGGCGGCATCGACCACCGAGAAGTGCGTCGTCTCCTTGCTTTCTCCAGCGCTCGGGTCCGGTGCGCCCGGCGGCAACCCGGCGGTGACTTCGCTGCGACGGTCGCTTCGAATGCCGGCGCGCTGCACGTCGGCGTATTCCGCACTCAGGAGGCCGTCGATTGGAACCCTGAAGAAGTCGGGATCCCCCAACCAGCGCGCGCGGTCGGCGTAGGCCCGTCGCATCACTTCGGTGAGCAGGTGAAGAGTCTGCGCGGATCCCGCACCCATTCCCGCGATGTCGTACGGCTCGAGCATGCGGAGCATCGAGAGCAGCGCGACACCGCCTGACGAGACCGGCGGCATCGAGATCACCTCGTGACCGCGATAGCGGATCGACAGCGGCGTGCGCTCGCGAACGGTGTAGCTGGCAAGGTCCTGGGCCTCGATCCAACCGCCGTTGTCTTTCATGAATCGCTGAAAGCGCGTCGCCGTCTCGCCGCGGTAGAAGCCGTCGAAGCCGGCTTCCGCAAACCGCGACAGCGTGTCGGCGAGGTCGGTCTGGACGAGTCGCTCGCCGGCCTGAAGCGGCCGACCGTCACGCCAGAAGATCGCCTGCGTGCTCGGGAAGCGCGCGAAGAGTTCGCGGGCATCCGCGAGGGAATCGGCGAGGAAGTGATCGATCGTGAATCCGTCGCGCGCCAGCCGGATCGCCGGTGCCGCCAGCTCACCCAACGACTTGGTGCCGAACTTTGCCAGCGTGTGGGCGAGGCCCGCCGCACTTCCCGGCACCGCGCCCGCGAGGGCACCCCGCAGACTCTTGTCGGAGTCGACGCTGCCGTCGGCCCTCAGGTACATG
Organism: Planctomycetota bacterium; assembly: GCA_050181465.1. GTDB lineage: Bacteria > Planctomycetota > UBA1135 > UBA1135 > UBA2386 > JACRLW01. Next base: position 34,503 of record JBFXDD010000031.1, on the reverse strand, counting down.
TCGCGGTGCGCGCGCGAGGGTGCTTGTTCACGGAAATCGATCGCGACCGTGTTGCCGTCCGCCATCCGGATCACGAAGAACCCGCCGCCCCCGAGATTGCCGGCCTGCGGATGCGTGACGGCCAGCGCCAGAAAGGTCGCGACGGCGGCGTCGACCGCGTTGCCGCCGCTCCGGAGCACCTCGAGTCCGGCGCGCGCCGCATGCGGTTCCGCGGCGACGACACACCCCGATCTTCCATGCGCCCAAGTGTCGTTCGGCGGCCTCACACGCTCGGCGGTCGTTTGGATCGACAGCGCAGCGAGCGCACACCAAGCCGACCGCAGCAACATCACGCGTCTCCGATCTCCTTGATCGCGACGCCCTGATCGCGGAGGAAGGTCATCACCCGTTCGATCTCTTCCGCGGACCCTTCCAACTCGAGCCGAAGGTAGCCACCCTCCTCGGTCCATTGGCCGGCCCTCAGGTTGATCATCAGATCGAACTTGCGGTTGAGCTGGTAGACCAGCGGCTGCTTGACCATCTCCTGAGAGAACTCGATCTCGAGCTGCTTCTTTTGGGTCGCCATCTTTGGGGCCGAGGAGGATGACGGATCCGCCCGGCGGTCGCCAGCCTAGCCCGGACTATTCGTGAACGTCGTCGCGAGATCGGCGCAGGTCGATGCCCGGCAAGGAGCTGCGTCGGCGACGACCGAAGCGTAGCCGTAGCTACGCTGCCAGGGAGGAGCCGACGCTGCGACGCCGACGGGCGCGATCTGCGCCGATCGCAGCAGACGGTCACGGAGAGTCCGGGCGCACCCGGACTATTCGTGAACGTCGTCGCGAGATCGGCGCAGGTCGATGCCCGGCAAGGAGCTGCGCCGGCGACGACCGAAGCGTAGCCGTAGCTCCTCTGCCAGGGAGGAGCCGACGCGGCGACGCCGACGGGCGCGATCTGCGCCGATCGCAGCAGACGGTCACGGAGAGTCGGGTGCGCGGGCGAATTGTGCCACCTCCGCTGCAACCATGGATCGCTGCCGGCTTGAAGTGGCTGCGGCGGACTCCTAGGCTCCTCCGCCTTCCGCGGCAGGTGCGAGCCACCCGCCTCGGTTCCCGGTGACGTAGCCAAGTGGTTAGGCAACGGATTGCAAATCCGTGAACGCGGGTTCGATTCCCGCCGTCACCTTCTGAGATCGGCCTGCCAGGCCGATCTCCGCCATGCGCCTGCCGACGAAGCTCGGGGGACGCGGGGGAAAAGCGGGAAGAAGTCTTCAGATTCCCCCGCAACTTCCCCCGCATTTTCGACCACCGCACAAGCAACCAGCTCGCGCACCCTGGCGACGAATTTCACGCCCGACGCGAGACGCCAGCCTCCTGGCGGCAAGAATTCTCGTCCGGCTACTCGCCGTCACGAACCAACGGCACCCCACCTGCCAGCTGAATCCCGGCGAGCATTTGTTCAACTGCGCGCTCAAGAATCCTCTGCACGGCCAAGGGCTCGTCAACTTCGGCGACGACAGCCGAGACGCGTTGGACCAGCTCGAGGATCAGAGCACGGAGTCCGGCAAGCATTCGCTGCCGACGAGCCTCTCCGAGACACCGTGACGCAAGCCGGCTTGCCAGGTTCAAAGTCCGCAGCTTCTGCTCCTCTGCCTGCCAGTAGCGGATCCGCGCGAGAGAGACCGCCAGTGGGCGCAAGCCTCCCCGCACCGCGGAATCAGGGTCGTCGATCGCCACGGATTCGAGTCCATCCTGCTCGCCCGGGAGTTGATCGATGCGAGACAGCTTCCGGTCGAGCGAGAGCACTGCCGGGAGCGACCGCCTCTTCCGATCGGCACGCCAAGCCTGGACCTTTCGAAGGTTCCAACCGCCGCCTTCTTCCTCAGGCAGACCTTCTCGCCTCATCTGGTAGACGCGGCTCCTGTCGACTCCCAGAGCTGCGGCGAGTTCCTTCGCGGTCTTCACGATCGTCACTCTTGGCATCGATCAGGCTTTCGGGAGTCGAAATTCTGGGGATCGCGACCGCCACTGCAACCCCAATGCGGTCCCTCTTCGGAAGGACCCTGGGGTGCGCTGACCGGCCAATGATCACGGCTGCGTTTCTGCAGGAACGCGGTCGCGTCGGACCGGCGAACTTGCCGCAGTTGCGAGGACCCTCCCGACTGAGGGTTCCATGGAGAGTCCTGAATGGTTTGGGGAGGCACTCCACCTCCTAGGTAGAGGGGCAAATCCCACCCCACCGAGTGGGTGCTCTTGCCCCCCACCATGCAGTCGAAGGGGGTCGGTATACCCCCCTGTTCCCCTGGATAAGTGGGGGGCGAACCGACACCCTGTTGCGAGGGGTTGTGGGGGGCATTGCGCCCCCCTGCTGGCCCCTGGTTGGCCAGCGCGGCCGCGCGTGCCAGCCGCGACCTCGCCCGCCGGAACCGCGCCTCGAGCGGATCGCCGAGCACGAACGCCGCGACATGTCGAGTCGATGGGATTCAGCGCCGACCATCGTCGAAGGGTAGCGGGTCAGTTTGCCCCGGGTCGGTAGCCGGATTCCTCTGCGGCATGTGCTACTTTGGGGGACATGCCTAAGCGGTCAAGCAAGCGCGGCAAGAAGCTGCACGACGTTGACAGCCTCGCCGCCGCCATCATGGCGGAGGCGACGGACGATGCACCGAAGGTCGCGCTGGCGAACTCGGACACTACCGAGGCAAGCGATGGAAAGAACCCTGCCGCGGTCGCACTGGGCCGACTCGGCGGCCTCAAGGGTGGCAAGGCGCGAGCGAAGAAGCTGTCCAAGAATCGGCGATCCGAGATCGCGAAGAAGGCTGCGCAGAAGCGTTGGGGTCACGCGGCCCCGTAGGCGTATCAAATTTTCGAGTCTTCCTCGATGTTCGTCGGCAGCTCCGGGTACTCCGTCGACTGCTCCAACTCCGCCAAGTCTTGGTTGAAGTTGAAGTCCAGAGGGAGGAGCTGGACCTTGAAACGGTTGTTGTCGTTGTAGCTGTCGAAGTCCGTCTTCAGCTGAACCACGTCCGCCAAGACGCCTTTTCTGCGCCAGGAGAAGGACATCCTCATGTGCTCCGGCTTCGCGGTGCGGATGTCGTCCCACAGGTACTTTTGCCGAATCTCTCCCGGAACTTCGACGGGGCGTGGGTGGTTTCTCCGAACCTCCCGACCCTGATCGTCGGTGATGTACTCGTTCCTCGCGGCTTTTCTGAAATCACGCGCGAGTAGCTTTACTAAGTCGTGCTTCGGCGGATCGATCCGATTGGTCGCGAGCGCCCACTCGACCACGGCGATTATCTCGTACTCGCTGCCGCCGTGCGCCTGTTGGTACTCGTGGATGATCTTCTGTAACTGTTCCTGACGGCTGAGGGATGTCTTGATCATTGGTGCGTCCTCTAAAGAAGTCCTGGCGAATGCCCCCAACCGTCCGTGATGGACGAGTTGACGACGTACTCGCGAATCTTCACGAGCATTTCTCTGTGGTAGGTCGGCTTGATTTCCTTCCTGTGCTGCAACTGGCCGACCACGATTCCAGGGTGGATGCGTATGCGATTGGCGAACTGGATGATCCTCGGCTTGGAGTAGAGAGGTCCAACGCGACGGATGAACGAGTCGAGTTCGCTCGGCTCGATCAGCATTGCCGCCGCCTCAGCGTTGGCCCGTTGCTCCATGGCCTCGGTGCCGCCACCAAGTTCGCCAGAGCCAACGAGGCCATCGTCGATCGATGCGTCGCCGTTCAGCACGTGTGAGCACTCGTGACAGAGGGTGAACCAAAACCAGTCCGCACGGTCGTACCGCATGGACATCGCGATCACGGGGGAGTGGTCGTCGAGCCAGAACGTTGCGCCGTCGATTGAGCCTCCGGGCAGTCCTTCGACTACGAGGAATCGGATCCCGTTCTCCGCCAGCAGCCGAGGCACGAAGCGTGACTCGATGGGGAAAGCAGCCAACTCCCGGAGCTTCTTCGTGAGCGTGGAGCCCACGCGAGAGTTGAACGGGGCGGTGACCGAAATCGCCTCCGCGATCCTCTTGGCTCGAAACAGCCACGCGCGCTGCTGCATCGTGAGCGTGGCGGTGTTCGGTCGCCGCGTGGCTGCCGCGAAGGACGGCTCCTCATCGATCGAGTTGATCCCGAAGAAGGCGCAGACTTCCGCTTCGACCGCGGTGTGATCCGAAGACTTCGAAATCCATCCGCGGCGCTGCATGTCCTTCACGGGTGCCAGCTCAAACAGACGACGACGCCGATCGACTTCGGCGCTGCTGTCGCGGGCCGCTCGAAGCTTGCGCGCGGATTCGAGCGCCATCCACTCCTCAGCGGTCGATCCCTCAAACGCGGAAGCGAGTCCGATCGCGAGGTCAGCCGTCAGTTCCTTGCGACCTTGGATCAGGTCGACGATGGTCGTGCGCTGCCGCCCGAGGATCTTGGCCAGGTCGTCCTGGATCCACCCGCGGGCCGCGAGTTCGGCGCGGATCCGCTCGCCGGGGGTCTGCTGTTCGGCTGTCATCTGACGCGCCCCACCGTACCGAACGACCTTGCTTTGGCAAGACGGAAAGTCGCTACTTTCCGACTTTCTTCTCAACAATGCCTGACCGATCAAGCATCGAGTTCACCAGGAACAGGCGGCGGCCAGCGAAGCGGGCCGACTTCGTCCGCTGCTTGGTCGGGGGCGTCTCGAACCGCGGTGCCGGCCGACTGGCTGGCGTGCGGAAGACGCAGTCTAGTCCAGCGGTCGGAGCCTCCTCATGAGTTCGTGATTCAAGTCGCGTCCACCAGGGACGCACCGCAGAGGCCAAGCGCCTTGGCGACGGCGGACCTTGTCTGCGCCGGCCGGGAGCTCACGACGTGCACGTAGCGATCGGTCGTCGACAGTGAGCTGTGCCCAGCGGCGGCCATCGCATCCATGCTAGTGCCGCCGGTGACGAGCACGGCTGTGATGAAGCTATGACGAAGGGCGCGGCCGTTGAGCCTTGGTTCGCCGAGGATGCGCTGCCAACGCTCGAACGTCCCTCGTAGGCGATCGGGACCACCAGGCACCAGCAACACTCGCTCGCGCGGCGCTGCATGCCGCATATGCGCGCTGGCGGCGGATGCGAGCCGCTGCACCACGGGTTCGAGGTCCTCCCCGATCGGGATGGCGCGCGGGTGCGAACGATCCTTCGCCCGGCGCACGTAGATCTCGCGGCCGCGCACATCGCCCAGGGTGATGCGACACAGCTCGAGCATGCGCAGCCCCGTCGTAGCGAAGAGCTGGACAACGTCGGCGTCGAAGGTCGCGGTCTCCTCGGTGATGCGCACGGCGTGCCCCTGTGGATCGATCACCGGGCGCGCGCGCATGCGCCGCAAGATCTCCCCGAGTTCGTCGGGCGAGAAGTAGACCATCTGCGGCTTGCGCCGCTTGAGGGCGCTGCGCGAGAGGTCCTTCCGCACGCGCGCGACAGTCTCGGCGAGCTCGCCGAAACCGGCAGCCTCGGCGGAGCGCCGCAGCAACGGGAGGTCCTTGGTTCGGATCGTGTTCGGGTTTCGTCCCTCTTCCAATCCGCGCCGGCAAAACAGCCGCACTTCGGCCTCGCCGATGTCCATCAACAAGGCAGACTCCCCGAAGAACCGAAGCAACGCCCTGCCGTGCGCATCGATAACGCCGCGCAATGTGGACTCGGGGATGGACCGATCCTCGTCCATGCGCCGCACCCGTGCGATCGCGCCGGCGAGGGTGAGGTCGAGGTCAATCGCGGGCATCGGCGCTGCGAGCTGACAGAGTGCCAGGTAGTCCCGATGCGCTGCGAGCTGGTCAAGCTGCAGTGACCCGGTCCGCTGAACACGCACCCCCGCAACGATCCATGCCTTCCGACCTCTCCACATCCAGCATCGAAAGCGCTCGCTCCACACCCGCTCAATGCCTTGGTAACGCCTCGCCGGGGGTCGAGTCCGATTGAGTCGCCGATCGCGTTCGCCACGCCCCCAACGAGCTGTCGGGATTGCTTCTACTGAATCGCGAGTCGAAGGAGGCACGTCCATTCCTCTCGGGTCTGATTGAGGTCGCGAAGTGTTCGCCAAGGGCTACTACCGGACTCAGACACAGGTCCGACCTTCGGCGATCGCCATTAGGTAGGCCAGAAGGCCAGCACGATCTCGGAACGCCTTCCTTGCACTCGGATCACGCTCCAACAGGCGAAGTGTGGCTTCACGCACCTCCGCACTGGACACGAACGCTTGCGCATCGCGCGGGTGACCACGCAAGCGCGACTTGACCTGCGCGAGAGTGAGCGCGGAGATCGCTCTCTTCGGCGTTCTCGCCGCGGCAACCCTTGTCGATGTGCCATCCGCCCTTGAGGAGTGGCCCATCGAAACGAGAGCCCCGGCACGGGACACCACGGGGCGTGTTGCAGCTCCCGGATCGTTAGGAATCCCGGCCGCTTGTCTGCCTGGCAAGGCAACGGTGTCGACGAGCCCACCTTGCCACGCAAACTCCGCGGAGTAGACGAACCCGTCTCCCATCCCGGAGAGCAACTTCTGGTCCAAGCGCGGCCGCGACTTGGCGACGGACTCCATGACCCTACGGGCGATGTCCCCGATGACACTCCGCAATCCGAATCGATCGGCTTCGGGAGCGACTCCTGACTCGATTCGGGTTCGGTCGATTCCGAGCCCTTCCTCGCGACGTGTCGAACGAAGGATCTCGGTCCGCACCACGAGTTCCCCGACCATCGATTGCGGTCCGGCAGAGACCGAATCGCAGGTCGTAGCGATCCAGAGCGCACCGCCGAGAGCCTCTCGCCCGAGCTGCGCTTCGACCTGCTTGCCAGCAGCGCGGAACCGTTCCAGGGCACTGCGAACCAGCGTCACCGCGGAGATCTCTCCTCCGTCACTGTCGATGTCGAGCGTCAACCTGCTCACCTGCGGAGCGGCTGTCGCGTCGTCGATGCGCCGCGCAACATCGACTGCGTCCACCAAGCCCGGGCTGCCGGGTCGCAATCGTGAGAGAGTTCCGTGAATGGTGATTGCACCTGGTGCTTCCGTGACAGGAGTCCCACCCGAACCGATCGCATCGTCAGGATTCCCGGTGCGCAATCGGTCGAAGGCTGAAGCCGACCCGATAACGACGAGTGCTCCCGACCCGAACGCATGGAGACCATCCCACGCGGGTGCTCCAGCGAGACCAGTGGAACCGGAACCGATCAGCTTACCCATGTTGCTGCCTCCTCGTTCTCGAGGTTGAGCACTTCAGTCTTGGCGGCGATCAGTTGCTCCTGCGCGATCGTCTTCTCCAAGCGATATGACTCCCGTCGTCGGCGCAAGTCCTCGGCGTCGCCTCGACGGTTGTGCATCTCCGAATCCTCGATCAGGCGTTCGAAGGCTTCCTCGTTGAAGTTGAGCTTCGGGTTCTGCGAGAGCCGCTGCACGAGCATTCTGGCGGCATGCAGTCGCTCCCGAAGCTGTCTCGTCTCTTCGGGGCGGATCATCGCGGCAACACGGCGGCGCAGGTCGAACTCCCTGGCGCTGCACTCCATGTTGCGTGCGAGGTCGTTCCTGGCCGCAGACAGGACGGCATCGGCTTCCGCCAGGCGGCGATTGCCTTCGCGTCTCTGGTCTTCAACCTCGGCTGAGACTTCGACCAGGCTTCTTCTCGCGCTTTCGAATGCGGCCTGGACCTGCGGCGCCTCAGACCTCGCCCGATGCGCAGCTGCAAGGCCGCGCATGCAATCGACGAGCTGAGCGAACTGCGAATCGTCCAGGTGCAGCGTGGAGAGAGCTGCCTCGACCTCCTCCAATCGCTTCGGGCGCTTCTCCGCGGCAGCATCCCTGGCCGCGTCGATGATGATCCTCTCGGCGGAAGCTACGCGCTCGGCGCGGATCTGCGCCAGCTTCTCGGTCACGTTGTTCATGTTGTTCTGTCCGATCTCTTGTGGACTTCTGGCTTGTCTACTCGGTAGCGAGGTCCTGACTCACGTCTCGACGAGAACGCCGCGACGTTCGCCCTGAATGTCCTTCGCAAGGGCTCGCACGAGCCTCAACTCGACGGCCTCCAGGTCACGAACGCGATTCCGCTCTTGGCGCTGTATGTCGTCGCGGAGTTGAATCAGGTAGGCCCTCTGGGCGAAGAGGTCATCGAGCGTAGGCTCGAAAATCGTGGGTTGATGTTCCATGGGTTCGTGTCGTTCTTGAGTGTTGCCGATTCCTTGTCGGGTTGTCGTGATGGTTCGGCCGTGGAACCTAGCCGCGTCGCAAGACCTCCCGGAACACACTGCGACGGCTCATCTGTTCCAGAACTGTGTCGCCAATCGCCTTCTGATTCTCGGTGAGCCAACCTGCGACGGATCGGGCGTCGAGTGCCTGCACGTGGAAGTGAATCTCCGCGCGATCTCCGCCTCCCGATCTGAACCCACCTGCGAGACTTCCGAAGTTGCGAGGATCTCCCTCGCCAAGAACGACTCGCTTCCGGCCGGATCCAAGGGTTGGTCCGACCCGCGACCCAGCTCCTCCGCTTCCCCCCGTGCCGAGAGCACCGAAGATGGTATCGAAGACCCCGTCCAGGAGTTGGTCAGCAATGCGGTCAGAGAATGACTTCACGATGGAATCAAGGATCGACAGCATCAGGTCCTTGAAGGCTTCCTTGACGGACTTCGTGCCCTTGATCGCATCCTGGAAGAACTGACTCAGCGAGTTCCTGACAGCCGAGAAGATCTGCTGTCCCGCTTCAGCGCCTGCTCTGGTCATGTCGTCAAGCTGCCCCCTCCACTGCTCGAAGCCAGCTCCAAAGCCGGCGAAGAAGGCGCTCCAGGATTTCTTCGACTGGGCTGCCACGGTCTCGGAGGACTGACCTACGCTGTTCAGCGATTCCACGGCCTCTTCTCGGAACTTCTGCCAGCTGTAGGCTGCCCGATCGATGAGAGCGAAGTAGGTGTTCCCGAAGAATGCGAAGCTCTTCTCCAGCTGGGTGATCGACTGGCTCGCCTGGTCCACGCTGCGCGATGCGCTGTCAACCTTCTGTCTAGCGGGATCCTGCGCGTTTCGCTTCTCGATCTCCTCTTTGGAGAACGGATGTCCCTTGGGTCGGAAGCCAGTCGGATTAAATGTGATGATATCGTAGAGCGTGGCACGCGCGATTTGGCCGGCTTTGTCCACCTTCTCGACGATCGTATCCACCGCCGAGAGGATGGCGCGAACGACGTTCACGATGGCCTTTCCGACCGAGACCATGATGTTGAAGACGGTCGTGATCGCATCTCTCGCCAGATCGATCACGAACCGGCTGTTCTCCCGCAGGAACTTCGCGATGGTCCGCACGGTAGCAATGATCTCGTCGCCGAACTGCTCGAGGAACTGAAGCTTGAACGATCTCCAGGATCGATCGAGCTCTGAGAACGACTGCGAAACCAAGCTCGCCATCCTCACCTGAGACGCATTGACGACCCCCATTTCCCGAGCCATCTCGGACCAGATCTGCAGAGCCTGCGGTCCCTTCGAGAGGATCGCCGTCAATGCTTGTTGAGAGCCGCCGAAGAGGTCGTCGCTCAGTTTCAAAGCTTCTGCGCCGCGTCCTTCCGACTTGAGACGAGCCAGGCCGGCAGCGAGGTCCTCGAGAACATCCGCCGTGTTGCGGAGTGCGCCGTTGCTCGCGGTGAGCTGGCCAACTCCAAGAAGAGTGAAGCTATTCCGCAGCTCGGACGAACCCTCGGCAGCTTCGACCATCCGCTGGCGCAACGACTCAAGTCCTGCTCGCACGCTCTCGAAGCTCCCGCCGCTCCGCTCGGCTGCGAACGACAGCTCGTCGAGCTGCTGCACGGTCAACCCCAGTCGGTCAGCCCAGATGTCGTATTCCTGAATCGTCCGAGCGAGATCCCGGGTGTGGTTCACGAACGTGCGGCCGGTGATCGCGGCGAGTGCTGTGGCGAGTGCGCCACGAAACGAGAAGATCGCCCGTCCGATCGAGGTGAAGCCGGACGTCACGCTGGCAAAGAAGCTCCGGAACGCCTGTCCGGAACCTCGGAGAACGCGCGTCATCTGATCTCGGACAGAAGCGACGATCTCGAGCTTTGCGGTGGTGTCTGCCATGGTTTCCGATCTCCGAATTCAGTCTGGGGTGCCTGCACGCGCTGTGAGCGGGTCGCGCCCCGTGGTCAGCCCCTCGGCCGATCCGCACGTGTGAGCCAGGATTTGGTCCGGCGAATTTCTGGCGACGTCGGCGGCCACTGCAACCCCATCACCAGCCCCCTGGGGAAGGACCCGTGCCGGGGGTGCGGCGTGCTCGGCTGCGGACTCCGCTGGGACATCCAACGCGCGCCCGAGTTGCTCAGCGATCACTCCAGCCCGCGCGCCGACAGCCGACACGTAGCGGGAGGTGGTCGCGATGCGCCGGTGACCGAGTGCCGCCATCGCCTCCGTCGGTGCTGCACCCGCGTTCTGGATGAGCAGGGTGCCGAACGTGTGACGGAGATTGCGCGCTGTCAGCCGGTTCTCGCCGAGCCGCTTCTGCCAGAAGGAGAGCCGGCGGGTGACGTGCCGCTCACCGTTCGGAATGAGCGGGAGCATGCGGCGCCGCCGCCCCTCCGAGTCACGTCCTTGGGTGGCCCGCTGCACAATGCGCTCGAGCAACGCAGCCGAACTTCGAGGAAGCTGGATGGTGCGCGGGTGGCTGCGGTCCTTCGCCTCCCGGATGCGGCAACGACAGCGGCCAAGGTCAACGTCGCCCACCGTCAGTCTCCCCAGCTCGCCGGCACGGACTCCAGTCAGCGCGAGGAACACGACGAGATCGGCGTCCGCCTGCCGGATCTCGAGCGCGGGGAGCTTGGCTGGAGCCACCCCAGTCCCCTCGAGGATTCGCTGCACCAGTCCGCGCAGCTCCTGAGCGTCGAAGTAGACAACCTCCGTCGGAACCCGCTTGTAGTTCACGCGCATCTCCGCGCGGAGCGTCGGCACGGGGTCTGGTAGTCCCGCCTCCCGCAGGGCGTGGGAAAGGAGCCAGCAGTCCTTCCCCCAGACGGTTGTCGCCTGTCGCCCTGCGCGCCGGCTGGCGAGCACCATCGCGCGAATCCGCTCCCCGTCCACCAAAGCGCTGAGCGGAAGCGAATCGCCGAGGCTCCGAAGCAGGTGCCTGGAATGCGAGTCGAACATCGCGCGGCGGGTCCGGTCACTGACGCCGCGGCGGCGTGCCGCTTCGCATACCCGATCGAGCGCCTGGCGCAGGGTCAGTTGTTCACCTGCGGCGAGCGCGCTCGCGTCGCGCTGCAGCACGCGCCGATCCTGGGCGGCAGCGGCCTGGTCCTCGCGAAGCGGCCCGACGCACACCCGCCCGTTCCGCATGATGCGTGCCCGCCACTGCCAGCGACCACCAACCCATCGAACTTCGATGCCGCGGAACTTGCTCGCAGGGCGGCGATCTCGGCGATCGCCGATGGCACGGCTCAGAGTCTTACGCTGAACCTCTGCGATTGACGGGACGATGCGAGAAGCTCCGACTTTCCCAGCAATGGAGCCGGTCGCCGGTCGCTTCGCGGGCGCAACCGCTCGGGGGCTGTTGTCACCCGCGGTGACGTTTCGCCACGCCGAGATCTGGTCACCGCTCTTCATCGAAGCCTCCCTCACGAGGGTCCCACGCCCGAACCAGGTCCAAGCTGCGCCACCATGGAAAGCGCTCCAGGCCGAGCGACACGTTCGACAGCTCCGCGTGACCACCGGCAACCGCGCGCGCGATTGCGCACTCGAGCGAAGACCAGGAAGTGATCAGTGAGTGGGCTTCCTGAGAAGCGGCGTCGAGCACGAGACTGCCGAGCTTCAGTCGCTTCGAGAGCCAAGCCTCGGCGTTCTCGATTGCTCGGTCCGCGGCTCGGCCACCGATGATCCGCATCATGTGCACCCGATCCCGCCAGGACCGATCGAGCACGATGGCACCGATCCAGCGGGGGAGCCCGGCTTCGACGGATCCAGGCACGAACCTGAACTCCGCGCGCTCCTCCCTCAGGAGAGTCGTCACGAGGTCTGGAACGATCTGCGGCGAAACGCGCGAACCCTTCCCGGTGAAGTAGGCCATGACGTAGGCCGCCGGCACGTAGTCGATTGTTGTCCCCGACTCGTCCGGACCTGAGTGGTAGCGGCCAGACTTCACGTCATTGCGCAGGAACTCCTCGAGCTTCCGAACGGGCTCGGGATGCTCAACTGGCGTCGTCTGGAACGGAATCACGCGCGCAGGTCCTTTGGTTCGGATGCGCCACGAGTCGAGTCTTTCGACTCAGCCTGCCGAGATCGACAACCGTCGTGCGAGAGGTAGTGACAGAAGGCAGGCCCGAATGACATTGGGCGACCGATTCCCGTGGATGGCGGCCGGGTGCGCGCTCGCTGTGCGGCCGCCTGGATCGCAGCGTCGAAGCCCTCGTCGTCGTGCGCGCAATAGGTCTCCGCGGCGAGCTGCTCCGCAACCCCGCGCCACTCACTGTCCAGCCTGATGATCTTCGACACCGACTCTTTGGCTGCAACACGGGCCTGCTCGGAGATCTCAGGAACGTGAGGATCGCACAACCGCGGCGGAACGATTGTCGTCGACCGCGCGACCTCGCCACGAACTCGAGTGTCGCGCCCGCGCTGCAGGTCGCGGCAGTCGCCAACTCGCGCATTCGGTGCGATGCGATAGGTCGTTGAGGTTCGAGACGAAACCGCTGTGTTCTGCCGCCTCGCAACGTGAGCTGGATACGCGACTTCGAGAAGTCCCAATTCGACGAGCCGCGTGATCGCGAGCCGCATGGTCTTCCGGTCGAGCCCCGAGACGCGGCCCAGTGTCGTGCGCGCCGGATAGCAGACGCCGGTGTCACGATCAGCGAACAGCCAGAGAGCGGAGAAGATGACGAACTGAGCACGCGTCAGGTGGCGGACCTGCGAAATGGCGTGCGCGAACCTGTCGTAGGACGGCACCGCGGAAGACGATTCGCCCCCGTTGACCGGACGGCCGGCTCCTGCGTATGGTTCTGGCGGTCGCGGGTCACTCCCTGACCTCGACTCGTCGCCTTGCCGAAGGCCGACTGGATGACTGTGCGTCCATGTGCGCTCGGTGCCGGGCTGCGAACTTGGCACCGAGCGCTTCCTTTTTGTGGCGGATGTCACTGGGCACACCTCCGCAACGGAACCCGTCGCACTGTCTGGCGAGGGGTCCCGATGAGGGCGGGTCGACTCGCCTCGTCGATGAAGCGCTCCCGCTCTCGCACGGAGTCAGGGTTCTCGGCGCGTTCGGAGAGCCACGCGTTGAGCTCGCTCACGCGCACGAACGCACACCGGCGGGACAGGCGAACTACCCCGGGGAACCGACCCTCTCGAGAGGCATCGAGCAAGACCGCGCAGGTGGTCCCGAAGCGCGCAGCGACGGCCTTCAGGGGGACCATTTCGGGGATGTCGTCGAGGGTCATGCTGACTGACCTCGACTTCGGGCCGGCTCCACTGCGTCAATCAGCCCTGCCTCTCGTTCCGCCTGAGCGAGATCGAGTGAGAGGTCCGTCTGAACTTCGCGGGTGAGCTTGGGCATGGCCACGCCTTCGATCGTGAGGACACGAACGAGTTCCGCGACTGAGGCTCCGTGCCAGACGAGCCGACCGTCGATGCACGCCGGCTCGAACTCGCGACGAAAGTTGCGCGTGTAGCGCATGTGATGTCGCACCCTCCAATCCGGCACACCGAGGAAGACCGCGACCTGACGAGTCGATCGCGGACTCGATGAACGCTCGACTCTTGCCGCTGCTCGCTTGTTGGACATGCGCACACTCTGTGCGCGTGCGCGCGCCATCGAAATGCCGTTGGGGTGCGTATCGGGTGCGTCTCGGGTGCGTCCCGATTGAGACCGCATCTCAATCGACTCGGGAACCACGCGCCGTCTAGAGACACTCGACAGCTTCCTGGATTGCTTCGACTCCGGATCCCCTGTGGAATCGAGCCGCGTCAGTCCCTCTAAGCGAGTGGGGGTCGAGAGCCTGAGCCGCGTGTTCGAACGCGCCGGGGCACTCAGTCTCTTGGCTCTGGCGCTGGATTACGCTCGTTGAGCTTCATGATGTCGTTCTCGTCCAATCTCCACGCCACGAACCTCTCGCCGCACGACTTGCAGAGGTAGTAGCGCTTCAGTCCTCGGTGTCGCGTGCCGTCCACTCGCAATCGAGCACTTCCGCAACGCCGGCACTTGGGTGACAAGAAGTAGTGCTTCACGTGAGCGACCCGGCCGGAGACTCAGCGAGTTGGAATTCCGCGAGAAGACGGCGACCCGCTCGCCACGACCTTCTCCATGGATCTCCGGTCACCGACTTGGGATCCTGGAGAATGTCCAGCTCTTCCAGTCTCCGCATGATGGTGTGGTCGTGCTTGCTGATCTTGCGATGTTCCCCGAATTCGGCGAGGTAAACGTCGCTGAGAGCAAATGACCTCGAAGGATCTTGGACTGCCAGCGAGACGGCTCGGCGCTGCACTCGAAGCCGATCTGTAGCTTTGCACTCCGCACCGTGGCTACGGATCAGACTCAGCATGCTCTCCGTGATCGACTTCCTCGACGCCGCCGGATCCATCGTGACGGGCATCGGACCCTGTCGCGCTGTCATCGCGTCCTCCACAAGGAATCGCACCTTGAGCGCGAGTGGCAACTCGGGACCTGTCCACTGCCAGTCGCCGCTGTGACCAGGCTTCACGGCGCCCATTCTCCAGAGTCTCTCCATGGCCCAGTCGACATCCGCACGCTCCAACGAGTCAAGTCCGGGACACCGCGCGGAACACGAACCGTGGAGCTTCAGGAAGAAAGAGACCCTGTCGAGCGCGGCCAGTCTCCTCTTCGCCAGGTGCTCGGCCGCGTCGTGCTCGACGTCGAAGACGCCGGGTCCAAACTGCAACACCGAGAGCGCTTCGCCGCCAGCCATCGACTGCGCAGGAGAGATCATTCAACACCTGCGCTTCGAAGTGGCCCTGAGCTCTCCGCGTCGGCCTGAGAAAGCCGGCTCCCGAGAATCTCGACGATCTCTCGCCGGCGCTCTCCGGTCGCGTGCACGTAGCGGGCAGCGGCCGCCAGAGTCTTGTCTCCAAGCGCATTCTGCACGTCCCAGGTCGATGCTCCTGGGATGTTGGCAACCGCGGTGCCAAAGGTGTGCCGAGCCACGTGCGCCGCGCCCCTGAGCCGCAAGCCAAGCTGCTCCTTGAGCCGACTGACTGACTTGGAGATCGCGGATGCGCGCTTGTCCTCAGTCGCTCGAGGGATCAGGAACTCCGCTTCCGCCGCGCTCGCCATCAATCGAGAAAGACAGGCCTTCGCCGGCGCAGAGAGCGGCACGATTCGAGGACCATCCTTCTCGAAGACGGTCACGAAGCCGCGAAACGGGTCGCAGTCATCCATGCGCAGGCGCGCGAGGCCTCGACGTCGGAGGCCGCTCACCGCGAGGAACTCGAAGAGATCCGCGTCCCACATGGCTGACGGCCAACGCGGCTTGCCGGCATCGTCGAGCCGCCGCGCCGCCTGGAGAACGCCGCGGAACTCGGACTCGGAGAGCGCATCGAAGCGCTGACTCCGAACTCGCGGCATCTCCACTGCTTCGCAGGGGTTCACGCCCACGAACACTCCCTCGCGTTTCGCGAGGTTGACGATCGCGCGCAGCGTCGCCACATTCGAGGCTATGGTGCGCGGCGAAGGACGGATGACTTCTCCGTCGGCGGCCACTGCAATCGTCTCGCTGGAACGCCTACGGACGAACTCCTCGACGTCCTTTCGCCGGAGGTTGAGCAGGGGAGCCCTGAGGTCGAAGAACCGCGCCAGCACGCGGAACTGCTCTTCGTAGAACCGAACCGTCTCGGGCGAGCGTCGGGTGTCGAGCAGGTGACGTCTCTTCGCCTCGAGCGCCTGGCCGAGGGTCAGAAGCCCGTCCACCCTGAACAGTGACTGCTTGTGTTGACGGAGCGATTCGAGCCACTCCGCTGCATCTTCCGGAGTGCGGAAGCCCGCGCGCCGGCGACGAACTCCGTCGATCATGATCTCCGCTCGGAAGCTGCCGTAGTGACACTGCACGCCCGCCGGCAGCGAGCGGCGCCGCCGTCGAGACTCGGCTTGGCTCTTTCGCATGATGAGCGGAGGAATAGCCGCGCCCGTAGACCAGAGCCACCGAAGATTCCCCCGCGGATTCCCCCGAAGACCGCATCCACCCTGCGGAGATCGGCCTGCCGTCTCGCCTCTCGCGACCTTGAGGATCGGATTGCAAATCCGTGAACGCGGGTTCGATTCCCGCCGTCACCTTTCGCTCCGGCGAGTTCGTCGTTGCGTTTCAGGCGTCGAGGCTTTCGCCCGGGACGGCGAAGTGCATGGGGGCGCGCACGGCCTCGGCAGCCGCCGCACCGCACAGCCGGCGCAGGAGCGCGAAGGCGAACTCGAACGCGGTGCCGGGTCCTCGGCTCGTCACCAAGTGGCCGGACTCGACGACTGGCGCGTCGTCCCATCGGCCGTGACCGGCCAGCTCCTCGCGACAACTGGGATAAGCCGTCAAGCGCGCCCCGACCCCGATGCCATGCCGTGCGAGCGCCAGGGGTGCTGCGCAGATGGCCGCGATGCCCCGACCCGCATGCTCCTGGCGACGCAGCAAGTCTCCGAGGATCTTCGAGTCGGCGAAGCGTTGCGAACCTTCGCCGCCCCCCGGGAGCACGATGAGATCGAAGGCGCGACCCGCTTGGGTCAGCCGCTCGAGACTGATGTCCGGCAGAATGCGGACGCCGCGACTGCAGGTGACAGCCCGCTCACCGTCCAGCCCCGCGACCACCACTTCGATCCCCCCGCGCCGCAGCACGTCGGTGACGATCGTGAACTCCATTTCTTCGGTGCCATCGGCGAGGAGGACGAGGACCGCTTGTTCGGATGGGCTCATGCTGCACTCGGATCGCGGAATTGGGCTCACCTACCACAGCGGCCCGGTCCGTCGAGCCGACTATACTCTCGACACCGACGTGATCGCCCGCGCACTGAGCACCCTGATCTTCTGGATCCTGATGTGCGTCCTCATCCCGGGGGCCGCGGTGGTCGTCGTCTTCTTTTACCTCCCCTTCGTGGCTCTGAAAGCAATCTGGCTCGCGATCACCGGTCGACTCTCCGCGACCACAGGACTCAAACCCGGTCGAACCCAGGACGACGCAAGCGTGCAACCGCGCGCGCGCGCTTGACAGCGCCGACCGACGATCGGCGTTCCGATCCGAGTCCGATTCGGGACGGCGAGTGCGTTGTCGTGGGAGCCGGGTCACGGGACACCGCGCAGGGACCGATAGGAATCCGCAGTCCGTCGCGACACCGAGATCGCTCACCGCCCGCGCGCAGCTAAGCTGTGCCTGAGCGCGGGGATGGCGAAATCGGCAGCCGCAGCGGACTTAAAATCCGCAGACCTCAAAAGTCGTGGGGGTTCGAGTCCCCCTCCCCGCAACGCCTCGCGCCATGAAGATTCGTCACTGCCTCGTCAGCACGCTCGCGCTGCTGGCCGCCTGTGCGGGCTCGCGCTCGCGCGGCGATTGGGACGCTCCGCCGCGCGACGTCCCCCAAGCGAGCCCTGCGGCCCGTGATGGGACGTCGGCGCCCAAGGAGCGCGTGGGGATCCAAGTGGACGCCCTCGATGCGTGGCCCGAGTCGGCGCCGTCCGATTCCGCTGCAGAAGCTCAACGGAGTGCGGAACCGAACCGGGATGCAACGCCCGTGCGGCCGGATGTGCAGAGCGATCCCGTCACTGCGATCGGGAGCGGTCGACCGCCGGACCGAGAGGTCAGTCTCCACCCCGCAGCGCCGATTCCGGACTTGTTGACGTTGCTGGAGATGCAACTCGATGCGAACCCGGTCGATCGCACCGCCGACGGCTGGCGCACGCGCGTGCCGCCGCCGCCCGATGTTCCGATCGAGACTCGCCGCAACTACTTCTGGATCCTCGACACCAGCGTCGGCTCGTTGAACGTTCGCCTGTTTCCCAAGTCCGCGCCGCGACACGTGCTGAGCTTGGTGTGGCTGACGAAGCTCGGCTACTACGACGACTTGCCCTTCCATCGGATCGTGTCCGGATCCATCGCTCAGTCCGGAGATCCGGTCGGCGACGGCTCGGGCGGGCCGGGTTATCGAATCGACGGCGAGTTCCCACCGAAGGGTCCGAACTTCGATCGCGAAGGTCTGATCGGCTTCGCGAACGCCGGCCCGAACAGCGACGGCAGCCAGTTCTTCGTGACCTTCGCGCCGATGCCGCACCTGGACGGCAAGCACACGATCGTCGGCGAGGTGGTCGGCGACACGCGGGCACTTCGCGCGCTCATGGCGCTGGGCACAAAGTCCGGCCGACCTCGCGAAGCGGTGAAGATCCAGCGGGCCGAGATCTCGATCCGCTGAGACTTCGCACACTCGCGAGGCAACTGCCGGGCTTTGGCCCGAACGAGCCTACGCCTCAGTAGCGGTAGTGATTGGGCTTGAAGGGGCCCTGCACCGGAACACCGATGTACTCCGCTTGCTTCAGCGTCAACTCCGTGAGCTTCGCACCGAGCTTGCCGAGATGCAGGCGGGCGACCTTCTCATCGAGGTGCTTCGGCAGCACGTAGACGGCCTTCTCGTAGCGGTCGCCATGGCCGAACAGCTCGATCTGAGCGATCACCTGGTTGCTGAAGCTGTTCGACATCACGAACGAGGGATGTCCGGTCGCGCAACCGAGGTTGAGCAAGCGTCCTTCCGCCAACACCAGGATCGCGTGGCCATCCGGGAAGACCCACTGGTCGAGCTGGTTGTCGTGCTCGCGCGGATTCTTGATGTTGACCTTCTTGATCCCCGGCAGGTTCGCAAGGCCGGCCATGTCGATCTCGTTGTCGAAGTGGCCGATGTTGCCCACGATCGCATTGTGCTTCATGCGCTTCATGTGTTCGACCGTGATGACGTCACGGTTGCCGGTCGTGGTGATGAAGATGTCGGCTTCGGTGACGACGTCTTCGATGCGCTTGACCTCGTAGCCCTCCATCAAAGCCTGGAGCGCGCAGATCGGGTCGATCTCGGTCACGATCACGCGCGCGCCCTGGCCGCGCAGCGACTGGCAACTGCCCTTGCCCACGTCACCGTAGCCGCAGACGACGGCGACCTTGCCCGCGAGCATGACATCGGTCGCGCGCATGATGCCGTCGACCAGCGAATGCCGGCAGCCGTAGACGTTGTCGAACTTCGACTTCGTCACCGAGTCGTTGACATTCATCGCCGGGAACGGG
The DNA here is from genome assembly GCA_050181465.1 of Planctomycetota bacterium. Lineage (GTDB taxonomy): Bacteria > Planctomycetota > UBA1135 > UBA1135 > UBA2386 > JACRLW01. The sequence goes on along the minus strand of JBFXDD010000031.1, from coordinate 15,327 downwards.
AGGCGGCCCGCCTTCTGGAGCTGATAGAGCCGGTGCACGCCGGTCGTGGTCTCCTCCGTGACGCCGCGAATGGCCGCACGGGTCTTGCTCCACTTGCCGGGGTTGCCCGCGAGCGAGCGCTGCATCACGCCGAGGAAGACGCGCCACTCTTCGGAGTCGTTGGCGGTCGGTGCGGGAACCTTGCTCGATTCCCATTCGGCGCCGTTGAGGACCATCATGGTCGCGTCGCCGCCGTCGTCGAGAATCATGTTCGGGAGCTTGCCGTCCGGCCAGGTGAGGCACTGCTCGGTGCACCACCAGTACTCCTCGAGCGTCTCGCCCTTCCAGGCGAAGACCGGCACACCGCGCGGGTTCTCGATCGTGCCCTTGGGACCGACGGCGACTGCCGCCGCGGCCTGATCCTGCGTGGAGAAGATGTTGCACGAAGCCCAACGCACTTCGGCGCCGAGCTCGACCAAGGTCTCGATGAGGACCGCGGTCTGAATCGTCATGTGCAGCGACCCGCTGATGCGAGCACCCGCGAGCGGCTGCTTGCTGCGGTACTCCTCGCGGAGCGCCATGAGGCCGGGCATTTCGATCTCGGCGAGCTGGATCTCGGCGCGGCCGAGGCGAGCAAGGTCGAGGTTCTTGACCTTGAAGTCGTGTTTCGTGGTGATGGTCATGAGTCGATGAGGTTGGAACTGTTCGAAGGGGAAACTTCGCCGCGCCGCTGTGGGCGACGGCCGCGAACGAGGAACATGGGAAGCTCGAAGTCGCTGCCGTCCGGTGCGACGACGTGCTGCGCGTCGTGGACGCTCTCGGTGACGATCTCGGTGAAGCCCGCGCGCGCGAGTGCGGCGACAACCGCACCAGGTTCGATGCCGAGACGAAGATCACCCATCGTCTCGCGCATCCACTCGGCTTCGTGGGGCAACAAGTCGCTGACGACCGCCGAGGCTCCGGGTCGCAGCACGCGCAGGACTTCGCGGGCTGCCGCATCCATGTCGGCAACGTGGTGCCAGACCAGGTTCGCGAATGCTGCGTCGACTTCGCCGTCCGCAAGCGGCAGCCGATCGAGTTCCCCACGGCGGAACTCGACGTGCTCGCCAAAGATGCGCTGACGCGCTTCGGCGAGCATGCCGTCGGAATGGTCGACCGCGATCACGCGAGCGAAGCGGCGGGCGAGGACCTCGGTGAGGAAGCCGGTGCCGCAACCCAAGTCGGCGACCACCCATCGTGAGGGCGCCAGCGCGGCGAGCACCTCGGCGCGCAGCGTCTGCGCCCGGAAGTCACCACCCAACTCCGTCCAACGTTTGGCGAGCGCGTCGTGGGTCGTCCGACTGCGCTCGCGGCGCTGCTCGCGCACCCTCTCGAGTGCCTGGGTGTCGGCGCGACCGATCGCGCCGGCGAGGTACGGCTCGATGACGGCGGCGTGCAACTGCGGGGTCAGCGGACCGGCGGCGAGCGGCGCAGCCAGCGAGTGAAAGCTCCAACTCCCCTCGCGCCGGTCCCGGACGAGGCCGGCCCGACGCAGCAGCGCCAGATGGTTGCTGACCCGACTCTGCGCGAGGCCGGTGATCGTGACCAACTCCTGTACCGCCAGTTCGTCCTGGCTGAGCAGGGCGAGGAGCCGCAGCCGGGTGGGGTCCGAGAGCAGCTTCAGGGTGGCGGGGAGGTCGGCTACGGAGGTCACGGGGTGAGGATATCATAATATGCTGATATCCTGTTTCCAAGGGATACTGATCCAAAGAATGTTGCCGGGCGGCGGGCCGCGAACCGGCCCGGCAGGCTGTCCACAGCCGAGAGACCGATCGACCGACCCTTCCGATCACCCCTCTTGCCGACAGCGAGCGCTGGCCAGACCCAGCCGTCACCGACTGCTCGGCCAACCGAGCCCGGTGGGCAGCAACATTCCTTCAACCAGAATCACTGGCGGCCCAGAACCGTGGGACGGTCCGCCGCATCTGCCACCCCCACCCCCACATCGAATGCCAACCGCGCCACCCGTTCGATCTTCCCGTACTCCAGCTTGTCTGCGGAGTCAGTGACCTGGTGGTAGTCCTCGTGCTCACCGTCACAGAAGAACACCACGGGGATGCCCTTCGTGGCGAAGTTGTAGTGATCGCTCCGCTCGTAGAACTTGTCGCCGTTGGTGAGGCTCAGACCGTGAGCGCCGGCCAGGTCCGTCGCCAATCGACCGATCGATGAGAACTTGCGATGGCGATCGCTGGGCGTGATGGAGATCTCGTCCGCACCGGACAGGTCGGCGATGCGACCGATCATGTCGATGTTGATGTTTGCAACGAGTTGCTCGACCGGCCACGTCGGGTTCTCGCTGTAGAACTTCGAACCCCACAGGCCCTCTTCCTCACCGGCGACGGCGAGGAAGATCACCGAGCGCCGACGCGGACCACTCTTCGCGAAGGCCTCCGCGACCTCGCAGAGAGCGCTGCTCCCCGAAGCGTTGTCGTCGGCACCGCGGAAGATCTTGCCGTCGTGGCGCTTCCCCATGTGATCCATGTGCGCCGAGTAGACCACCGCCTCGGCAGCCAGCTGCGGATCACTCCCCTTCAGCACGGCGCACACGTTCCACGCGACCGAAGGCCCTTCACTCAGATCGAGCCGCACGCGTGCGGCGAGCTTCTTCGGATCGCCCTCACCGCGGACCACCGCATCGCCCTCGATCGAGTGGCCGAGTCCGCGCAGTACCCGTGCCGTGAGGTCTCGCGATAGGAACACACACGGATTCTTGGGATTGCGCCCCGAGATCAGGTCGGCCACGCCGTTGTCGCCGTCGTACGCGATCAATGGCTTGCCGGGCGCCATGCCGGCGTAGTTGAGGAAGTCGTTCAGACCACTGTCGTCGGTGGATACTCCGAAGATCACGCAGGGCGCACCGCGCCGGACGAGTTGCGAAGCGATCGCCTGCGCCTTCTGCAGCGCACCGATTCCGGTCATCATCTGCGCCTCGACCGGCAGCCGACCCTGAGTCTTCGTGCGCAACATCACGAAGGGGATCTGGCCCTTCTCGATCGTCTCGGGCAGGGTCGAACGCGCGCCGTAGCCGCAGTCGAGGATCTCCCCTTCCACGTCGACGCTGCCGATCTCGCTGCCGGGCAACAGCGCGAAGCCCGAAGGGGCGTCCTCGCCGGCGATCGACACCAGCGCCGTCCGTTCATCCACCGTGATCGCCTCGATCGGCCAGGTCTGGAAGAAGCTGCGCTTGCCGGCCTCGTCGAGGTCCCCCAGCGGCTCGAACCCCAGACTCTCGAGATGCTTCGCGATGTATTCCGCAGCGAGTCGCTGCCCCTTGGTGGACGTGAACCGCCCTTCACACTCATCGCCCGCGAAGAAGAACGCATGCTTGCGAAGATCTTCGGCACGGATGCTCGCCACACCGAGCGCGCGGGCATCGGCGGGCGCGGTCGGTTCGGCTTCGACGGCGAGGCCCGCCTGGGCGACGAGGGTGGAAAACAGGGAGAAGGCCGCGGATGCGGCGACGGCACGGATTGGGAACGACATGGACCGAAAGCACCGCCCGGGACGGGCGGCGGCATCGTAGCCGCTTCGCCCCGCGATCCGTCGGCACCCTCGACCCGTCGGCATCCTCGCCCCGTCGCCGCCCCGCGATCCGTCAGCCCGCGCGATGGATCGCCGCGCCGCCCCTCTCCGCGCGCGCCCGCGCGACGGTCACCAGTCGGACTGCGAACCGAGAGTCGAGGGCCGCCCCCGCGCACCGAGGATCTCGTGTCCGGTCCACCCCGCCAGGCGCGCGATCGTCTCGATCTTCGCGAAGTCGAGCTTGTCGAACTCGTCACTCGCCTTGTGGTAGTCGGGGTGTTCCCCGTTGGTGAAGAACACCACCGGCACACCCTTGCGCGCGAAGTTGTAGTGGTCGCTCCGTTCGTAGTAGCGATCCGCACTCGAGAAGCGGATGCCCATGCGCTCGGCGAGCTGCTTGGAAGTGCGCACGAGGGTGGAGTAGGCCGAATGCTGATGCGTGGGTGTGACCTCGACGCCCTTGTGGTCCGACGTCGCGGTGTTTCGACCGATCATGTCGATGTTGATGTCGGCGACGATCGACGTGAGCGGCCACGTGGGATGTTCGGAGTAATACTCCGAGCCCCACAGGCCGAGTTCCTCACCCGACACCGACAGGAAGATCACCGTGCGCGGCAGTTCGCCGGCCTTGCTGAACGCGGTCGCCAGGCCGAGCAAACCACTGGTTCCGGACGCATTGTCGTCGGCGCCGTTGTAGACGTCGCCGTCGAGTCGCACGCCGACGTGATCCATGTGCGCCGAGAACACGACCGCCTCTTTCGAGCGACCCGGCTTCATGGCCACCACGTTCACCGCGCGGAACTTCGTCTCCTCGATCACCTTGTAGCTGAGATCGACCGTTCCGCTGCGCGCGAGTTCGTCGCGGACGGCATCCCCGGTGCTGCCGGCGCAGAACAGCGCGGGCTTCTCGCCGAGCGGTTGCCACATCACGCCGGGCTCCGAAGGCCGCTTGACCAAGGGACGCCCTGGAACCAGCGCGCGCAGGCTGATCTCGTCCGCCACACCGCCCGTCGCATCGAGCACGTAGACCACCATGCGCGCACCGCGCGACTCCATCTCCCGCTGGATCGCCCGCAGCTTGTTGCGCTGCAACCCGGCCATCATCGCGGAGCGCGGTCCACCACCGACCTCGCGGAGCGTCACCACTGGAATCTTCTTGCCGAAGCCCTTCGGCAAGCCCGAGACCTCGCCGAAGCCACAATCGACCATCGCTCCGGAGACCTTGGCCGTCGCCGCCTTCTCGCCGGGGACCATGGCCCAGCCGCGCTCGATCGGCTGCGAACCGAGCGACAACTTGGTCGCCTTCTCGTCGAGCCGCGTGCGTTCGAGTGGATACTCCTGGAAGAACGACCGCTTGCCGCCCTTGCCGTCGCCGATCGGCATGAGGCCGAGTGACCGGAAGTGCTCGGCGATGTACTCCGCGGTCTCGATCTGTCCCGGCGATCCGGTGTGTCGACCGAGCCGCGCGTCCGCAGTGAGGAACTCGGCGTGGCGCCGAAGATCCGCGCGATCGACCGCAGCCAGGAACTCCGGCATGCCTTCGACGAGCGGCGCAGCACGCTCGGACTCGTTCGGCGTCGTCGAGGTGGGTTCTGCGCGCGGTTCGCTCCCCGGAGGCGTCGACTGGCCGAACGCCGACGACGCGAGCATGAGGGACCAAACCACCGACCGTGCACGAGCCGTCCGCATCGCCCCATGATCCGCGCAGTTCGGCACCGAGAACAGGGGACCTCCCGGAAAGTGTGCCGCGGTGTGGCAACCGTCGTCGCCCGCTACGCTCTCGCGCCATGACTCGATCGACGAACCGCGCCGCGCCGGCCGCGCCCGACCGCGACCCGATTCGCCGGCTGTTGCTGAGCTACGGTGCGGTGATCGGACTCACCGCAACGATCGCGACCGTTCTCATCGGCTGCCTCGGTACCAAGCCGACGGCAACCGCGGAGAACACCTGCATCGTGGTCTGCGGCGAACGCTTCGACATCGGCACGCGGGTCGTGCTTTGGACCGAGCCCGACGGTTACGACGCCTACCGCGAAGTCCCCCGCTTCGAAACCGTCGCCGAGGCCCTCGCCGCCGATCCGCCGCGCGATCCGCACGGCAAGCGTTACGGCGAGCGCAAGAGTCTGCCGCCGGCGATCGCAGAGCGGGTGCAACGAGACGGTTGGACGCGCGAGGACCTCGCGAACGTCGTCGACCAGTTCGTCGTGCACTTCGACGTCTGCGGCACCTCGCGACAGTGCTTCAAGATCCTGCAGGATCGTCGCAAGCTCTCGGTGCACTTCATGCTCGACGTCGACGGCACCATCTACCAGACCCTCGACCTCGAGGAACGTGCCTGGCATGCGACCATCGCCAACGACCGCGCGGTCGGCGTCGAGATCGCACACATCGGCGCCTATCCCGCGCCGGGGCATCCGGTGATGCGCAGTTGGTACGCAGAGGACGAGCACGGGCCGTACGTCAAGTTCCCCGGCTGGATGAAGGAACTCGGCATCCGTACTCCGAACTTCGTCGCGCGTCCGGCGACCTCGCAGTTGCACACGCGCACGATCAACGGCGACCAGGTCTGGATGCACGACTTCACCAAGGAACAACACGCGGCCCTCGCGCGACTCGCGGCCGGACTTCATCGTGCGTTGCCCAAGATCCGCCTCGATGTTCCCCGCGGCCCCGACGGCAAGCCGACCGACGACGTGTTGCCCGCGACGGACTTCGCGAACTTCCAAGGCGTGCTCGGCCACTACCACGTCCAAGCGAACAAGAACGATCCGGGGCCGGCGCTCGATTGGGATCGCTTCTTGGCCGAGGCCCGCGCGGTGCGACTGCCATGAACGCATTGCCGGCTGCCCTCTGCCTGCGCGCCATCGAACCTCGCGACGACGCCGAGGTGGCCGCCATCATCCGTGAGACCCTGGCCGAGTTCGGCTGTCGCGGTCCCGGCTTCGCACACGCCGATCCGGAGGTCGATGCGATGTCGGCGGCCTATGCCCATCCCGGCGCCGGCTACTTCGTGATCGAACGCGACGGCGTGGTGCTCGGCTGCGGTGGTTTCGCCGCACTCGACGGGGCCGACCCGAGCGAGGGTGTCGCGGAAGTCCGCAAGATGTACTTCCGACCGGCACTGCGCGGGCTCGGCGCGGGGAAAGCTCTCCTGCAGCACATCCTGGGGAGCATGGCCGCGCAGGGTTACCGCCGCGCCTATCTCGAGACGACCACGCAGATGGTCGCCGCGCGAGCCCTGTACGAACGCTTCGGCTTCGTCGAAGTGCAGGGCAACTGCGGCAGTACTGGACACTTCGGCTGCGACCGCTTCTTCGCCAAAGACCTCGCACCCAGCGTCGACTGACCGCCAGACACGCCCGCAGCGCCGCGAATCGGTTTCCTCTGCGAGAAGGCCGATAGAGGGAAGGAGATGCTGTCGAACCTTCCCACCGAGGGCTTCCTCCTCGGTCTGCCCGGCCCGCTGCTGTTCGGCGCCGTGCTCGTGATCGGTCTGTGGCTCGCCTTCACCGGCGTGCCCTTGCTGGTCTGGTCCTCGCTCGTGCTGGTCTTGGCGCACGGCGTCGCCGCGCCGTGGTTCCTGCTCTTGCCCGTGGCCGCAGTGCTGCTGGTGCTGAACCTGCCGCCGCTGCGACGTGCGGTGCTGACCGGCCCGATCTTCCGCTTCGTGCGCAAGGCCAATCTCCTGCCGGCGATTTCGGCGACCGAGCGCGAGGCGATCGAAGCCGGCGACGTGTGGGTCGACGGCGAGTTGTTCTCCGGCAAGCCGGACTTGGTCGCGCTGTCGCGCACCCCGTGGCCCGAGCTGAGCGCGGAGGAGCGCGCGTTCGTCGACGGGCCGCTCGAAGCCGTCTGTCGAATGACCGACGACTGGCAGGTCTGGCAAGAGCGCGACCTGCCGGCGACCGTCTGGCAGTTCCTGCGTGACGAGCGCTTCTTCGGCATGATCGTCCCGAAGGCCTTCGGCGGCCTCGGCTTCTCCGCGAGCGCTCACAGCGCGGTCATCCAACGGCTCGCCGCACACTCGTTGCCGCTCGCGATCACCGTGATGGTGCCCAACTCGCTGGGGCCCGCGGAACTCATCCTCCATCACGGCACCGAGCAACAGAAGCAACATTGGTTGCCGCGGCTCGCGCGCGGAGAGGAAGTCCCTTGCTTCGCACTCACCGAACCGGCCGCCGGCAGTGATGCCGCCGCGATGGAAGCGCGCGGTGTGGTGTTCAAGGATGCCAACGGCCAAGTCCGCGTGCGACTGACGTGGAACAAGCGCTACATCACCCTCGCCGCGGTCGCGACCGTGCTCGGCCTCGCCTTCAAGCTCGAAGACCCCGAGAACTTGCTGGGTAAGGGCACGGCCCTCGGAATCACCTGTGCCCTCATCCCGACCAACACGCCCGGCGTCGTGCTCGGTCGGCGTCACGATCCGCTGGGTGTGCCTTTCTACAACTGCCCCACCAGCGGCACCGATGTCGTCGTCGGCCTGGACGCGATCATCGGCGGCGTCGACGGCGTCGGTCGCGGCTGGCGCATGCTCATGGAGTGTCTGGCAGCCGGTCGCGGCATTTCGCTACCGGCCACCAGCACGGGCGGTGCCAAGCTCGTCACCAAGACGGTCGGTGCGTACGCCGCCGTGCGCAAGCAGTTCGGTCTCGAGATCGGACGCTTCGAAGGCATCGAAGAGAAGCTCGCGCGCATCGCAAGTCACACCTACGTGCTCGATGCCGCGCGCCGCTACATCACGGGCGGACTCGACGCCGGGTTGAAGCCGCCGGTCGTCACCGCGATGGCGAAGTACCAGTTCACCGAACTGTTCCGCGAGGTCATCAACGACGGCATGGACGTCCTCGGTGGCGCCGCGATCTCGCGCGGCCCGCACAACCTGCTCGCGCATGCCTACATCGGCGCGCCGATCAGCATCACCGTCGAAGGCGCCAACGTGTTGACGCGCACGCTGATGGTCTTCGGACAGGGTGCGATCCGTTGTCACGCGTTCGCACGCGGCGAGATCGAAGCAATCGAGCGCGGCGATGTCGTGCATTTCGACCGCGCATTCGTCGGTCACGTCGGACTCGTCATCCGCAACGCGGTCCGCGCCGTGCTGCTCGGACTGAGCCGGGGTCGGCTCGCACGATCGCCGGTCCGCGGTCCGCTCGCGAAGCACTGGCGACGCCTCGCGTGGGCCAGCGCTTCGTTCGCGACCCTCGCCGACTTCGCGATGGCCGGTCTCGGCGGCGACCTCAAGCGCAAGGAGAAGCTCACCGGGCGATTCGCCGACGTGTTCTCGTGGATGCTGCTTTTGACCGCGACGCTGCGCCGCTACGAGGCCGACGGCCGACCGAGCGAGGACCTCCCGGTGGTCGATCACGCCGCCGAGACGGCCTTCCGCCGCATGAGCGAGGCGATCTCGGGCATCCATCGCAACCTGCGGATCCTCGGGCTCGGCTGGTTCCTCCGGGGACCCCTGGCGCTGTGGGGTCGAATCAACCCCTTCGGTCACGGCCCGCACGACGGCTCGACCGGCAAGACCGCACGGGCAATCCTCGCGCCGACGCCGACTCGCGCGCGCCTGGCGGCGGGCATCGAGTCTTCCGGCACGGTTCTGCCCGGACTCGCCCGTCTCGAAGAGGCGTTCCGCGAGTGCACGATGGCCGCTGCGATTGCCGTCAAGATCAAGGACGCCGTCCGCGCCCGCACCCTGGAGAAGGCACCGCCCGCCAAGCTGGTGGCGCAAGCGGTCGAGAAGGGCGTGATCACCGCCGCGGAAGCGGAGCAGATGGCGCGTGCCGAGACCGCGCGACGGAGCGCGGTCGAAGTCGACTCGTTCACGCTCGCCGAGTACCTCGGTCGCGCAGCATCGTCACCAATTCTGCCCGATCCGAGCACGGTCGGAACCTGAGCGGCCGCGGAACGCTGCCGCGCGTCCGCGGCACAGCCTCGCAACCCGTGGCCGCGCGCGAGAGAATGCCAAGGATGTCGTTCCTGGCCCAAGCATTCTCTCGCTCGTCGCGATCGACGGCCCTCGTCGCGCAGCTCTTGCTCCTCACCGCGTTCCTGTGCGGAACTTCGACCTTGCGAGCGCAGAAGCCCAGCACCGACGCGCGCACCGGTCTCACGTTCAAGGCGCCCAAGGGTTGGGTCGAACTGCCGGCCACAGGAGATCGCGGCTGCCTGACTGCGCTGTTCGCCGCACCGCGCTCGGTCGCCGACAAGAAGACTTCCCTGCCGCACACGCCGATTCTTCGCGTGATGCGCTTCGCCAGCACCTCCGAACTGCCTGCGGAGGTCGACGGTCTGCCGCGCAAATCGCCGTACGTCTCCTTCGACGACTTCATCGCACGAGGACTCGTGCCGACCGGATCGAGTGTTCAGCAGAACTCCGGAAAGGCAGGCAAAGTCGAAGGACAGACGTTCGAGATCCAACTCACACTGGCGACGGGCAATCTCACGCTCTACGGCGTGCGCCAGAGCATCGACGGCGGCGAGGTCGTGTTCGGGTTCGAAGTGCTCACTGACCACTTCGAGAAGCTGAAGAAGGACTTCGACGGAACCCTCGCCACTCTCGCGCCGGGCGCTCGCAGCGACGAGGTGAGCGTCATTCCGACCTTCGTCACGAATCCCGGTGCATGGAACGACATGGATCCGAGCGCACGAAAGAAGGAGCGCAGCACTTGGGCCGAGGCGAAGACCAAGCACGTCGCCGCACTGGCCAACTCGTCGTTCAAGAACAGCAAGAGCAAATACTGGACGGTGAGTTCCGCCGCAGAAGCCGGCTTCACCAAGAAGGCGGTCGCGGCCGCCGAGGCAGCGCGCGCGTTCTTCCTCAGCAAGATGCCGCCTTTCCAGTCCGACACGCTGCCCGCGGTGCTTCGCATCTTCGCCTCACCGGATCACCTCGCAGCCTATGACCGCTCGCGCGCAGGGGCTCGCGAGTTCGAGCCGACGACACGCGAGTTGCTCTTCGTCCAGGACCCCGATCAAGGCGGCAGCAGCGCCTACGGGGCCCTCTTCCGTGCGGTGCTCTGGCAAATCATCGACGATCACGATCCCACGGCCTTGCACGCGCTGCCGCGCTGGATCGACAACGGCTGCTGGGAGTTCTGTCGCAGCACGAAGTTCGACGGCAAGAAGATCGACTTCTTCAGCAGCGACGTCGAGAAGGGCCGCATCGATTACCAACGTCGCGGCAACTCGATGCCGGCCTTGTGGGATCTGATCCAGGAGTCGATCCAACCGAGCCCGAAGGACAACGGTCCAGAAGAGAACTGGGGCTACACGCCTGAGTGCGCGCGCCTCGTGCGATGGTGTTGGCAAGACGACGGCCAGAAGGCTCTGGGCCGCGACCATCTGCTCGCCGACTACTTCCACCAAGTCGGAGAGTCGATTCGCGAAGTCGGTTTCGACCCGAACTTCGATGTCGACATGGCGCGCCTCAACGACGCGCAGCGCACAACGGTACGCGAGCGCGGCTACGTCTGGCGCGACAAGATCGTCACCACCTCGAGTCACAAGCTGTTGCCCGATGCCGAAGTGTGGAAGCGGGCCAATGAGGCCTGGTTGAAGTTCCAGGAGAAGGCCGACTGAGGCGACCGACTCCGCGCGCGCCCGGACCCGGCGATCTGGTGCACGAATGGTGAGGATCTTTCCACCACGGGATCCGGTGGCGGATTCTCGCCGCGGCCCACTACCAGATGTAGGCTGCGGGCGATGATCGCCCACAGCAAGCCGTCCGCAGAGCCGCGGATCTATCTGGTCGGCGCCCACGCCACGGGCAAGACCACGCTCGCACGCTGGATCCGCGACCGCTTCGGCGTGCCGATGATTGCCGAGGTCGCGCGCACGGTGCTGGCCGAGATGGAAGCCAAGCTGGATCGACTGCGCGCCGACATCGATCTCGTCGATCGCTACCAGGCCGAAGTCTTCGTGCGGCAGATCGAGGCCGAGGAGCGTTGCGGTGGGCCTTTCGTCTCGGACCGGGCCTTCTGCAATCTGGCCTATGCCGCACATCATTCCACCATCCTGTCGTCGGTCTTCGCCGACCCACGCTTTCTCCGGTACATGGAGTCCGTGCGCAGCGGGATCGTGTTCTTCGTGCGGCCGCACAAGGAGCTGCTCACCGACGACGGCGTCCGTGCCGGGCTGACCTGGGAAGACGTGCTGCGCATCGACGGCATGGTCAAGCTGATGCTGGAGATGTTCGCCGTCCCCTACATCCCGCTCGAATCGCTCTCGATGCAGGAGCGAGTGCGTTGCATCGAGCGCGTCCTCGACCTGGCCGGCGTGCGCCCGGTTCTCGACGCGAGCGCGCCCTTGCCCGGGAACGTAGAGAGCGGCGTGCGCGCGCCGCGCGGGATGGGGTTGTCGGCGAATTGAGCGCCCAAGCCCCCTGCCTTTCGGATCCGGTCGGAGTGGGGCACAATCGGGGAGCACGGCCAGAAGGGGCCGCACCATCATGCACTCTCCGATCCATGCCGCTCTCAATCTCGCCCTGACTCTCGCTCTCGGTTCCGCGTCCGCGTTTGGACAACGAGTTCAGTGGTCCGCGCTCGGATCGCTGGCAGAAGGGCGACTTGGAACCGCGATCCAAACGATCGCCGACCAGAATGGCGACGGCCGGCCGGACGTGGTGGCCACCGCGCCCGGAGTGAACGGCGCTGCGAGTGCGGTGCACGTGCTCTCGGGACTCGATGGGACCTCGTTGCGGGTGATGAACAACCCGGTGGCGAACTCGGGATTCGGTTCCGCCGCAGCAGGGATCGGCGACGTCGACAGCGACGGCACGGAGGACATCGCGATCGGCGCGTCCCTCACGTCGCGAGTGTTCGTGTATTCCGGATCCACCGGCGCTCTCCTCCGGACCATCACTTCCACGGAGCCGAACTTCGGAAGCGCGGTGTCGGCTGCCGGTGACGTCGACGGCGACCGCCGGCCCGACGTCGCGGTGTACAGCGATGTCGGAGTCTCGCTCCATCGAGGTGACGATGGCGCGCCGCTCGGCGCGTTCCCAAACTCGATGGCGGGTTCGACCAATCCGTTCCTCCAGCTACTTCCGGATGTCGACGGCGATGGGCAGCCCGAACTCTTGCTCACCGCCGGCGGCGCAGATTTCTTGGTTCTCGACGTGTTCCCCACGCGGGTGGTCCGCCGAATCCCGCGACCCGCGGTCGCATCCTCGAGCTTCGGCGTGGCCGGAGTCTGCTTGGCGGACATCGACGGCGACGGTGTCGTCGAAGTCCTGATCGTCGACAACGCCACCGAGTTTGGAGCGCAACGCGGCGCCGTCTTCGTGTTCTCGCTCGTGACGTACTCCTTGATCGACTCCGTTCGAGCGTCGCGTCCAGGCGAAACCCTCGCCGTGGCCGCCATGAGCAGCGTCGGTGATCTGGACTCCGACGCCCACGATGAGGTGGCCTTGATGCGCACCGACGTCCGCGAGGTCGCCGTCCTCTTCGGCCGAACGCGAAGCATTCGGTCCTTCTGGACGCCCAGCTCCCAGTACGCACCGCTGGTCATGACCGCACGCAGTATGACGCGACTCGACGACATGGATGGGGACGGCTTCTCGGAGCTCGCGCTCAGCAACCCGTTCTCGGCCGGCAGCCGCGGCCAGTGCTTCGCCCTCTCTTCGGGTTTCCTGGCAAGCGTGACGTCGCTGGGCAACGGCTGCGGCGAAGGCCCGTTCCTCCCTCGTATCGGCGTGTCTCGCCCGATCCTGGGCGCGACCGCCCAGATCGCGATTCGCGACGCCCCGCTCGCCGCCCCGGGGATCGTCGTGTTCAGTGCCGCTCCGTTGGGCACCACCAATCTCGGCGCGCAGGGCTGCGATGCGGTCTTTTCCTTCGCCGCTTGGGGGACCTACGCGAATCTCTCCGGATCGTCGAGCTACGACCTGACCTTGCCGATTCCGCAGGTTCCGCAGTTCGCCGGAATCGATCTGGCTCTCCAATGTCTCTTCGGCCCGACCAACGGGCCGCTCGGCTTCGACCTGAGCAACGGGATCTGGGCGCGAGTCGGATATCGCTGAGGCGGACGGCTCACTGCCAGTCCGCAGCACCCTCACTCGCGATTGCGCAAGAACGTCGCAACGCCGCTCAAGAACTCCACCACCCGCGCGCGCACGCGCGAATCGAGCGCCACCTCTTCGATCGCAGCGGTCATCAGTTCGATCCATCGATCGGCGGCAGCTTCATCGATGGCGAACGGCGCGTGACGCATGCGCAGGCGCGGATGGCCGCGTCGACGCGAGTAGTCGTCGCTGCCACCGAAGCGCTGGACCAAGAAGTCGGCGAGCCGAGCTTCGGCGCCCGCGAGATCGTGCGCGGGATACATCGGGCCGAGGATCGGGTCCGCGGGCACCCGCCGATAGAACGCCGCCACCATCGCCCGGATCGGGACTTCGCCGATCAAGTCGTGGACGTCGGCGACTGGGTCGTCCGGCAAACCGCCGGATTGAGGCAGGAGTTGGCTCACGCCGGCAGCATAGACTCCGACGTCGATGCCTCGCGACCGTGGATCAAGACCGCGCTCACCGAAGTCGCCGCCGTCAGGACCGGCGCCGACGATCCGACTCGTGCGACGCTCCGTCGACCACGGCAGCTTCGAGCGCGCACGGCTGCGTTCAACCCAACTCCCGGACCTACCGACCGCGCTCACGCAGTGGGCTCAGGGCGAGGCCGTCGTTCTGCCCGGTCTGTGCGCCGATCTCGTGCGCGAACAGAGGGCCGCGATCGACGCCACCTGCCTGGCCTTCGACCGCTTCCGCGAAGGAGACGAGTTCCTGGACGATCTCGACGGCCGCCTGGCCGACAGCGAGTTCTTCCGCTACGCCGGGAGCACGATCGATCGAAGCGACCTGCGCGAGATCGAGAAGGTGTTCATCGACGTTCCCGGCGATCGCGACCATCGCCGGGTACGCGATCTGACGGTCCGGCTGTCCTGGATCGCTCACGACGAGAGCGACCTGTCCATGCGCATCCGCGTCTCCTTCGGTCACGATGCGGCCGCCGACTGGCTTCGCGAGGACCCGCGCGCATCGTGGTCGGAACGACTCGCCGTCGAACTGTACCCCGAACATGCGGCCCTACGTGAACACGCTGGTCTGCGCGAATGGCTCACCGCGCTGCGCCCGACCGGCGTGCGAACGTGCGAGTTGATCGTCTACAGCAACGCTCCCGGCGGCGGCGCCTTCTTCCATCATGACGGCGACCCGGGTCAACGCGGCGTGGCCTACGTGCAACTGCGCGGAGAGACCGTCTGGCTGACTGCACCGGCGCACGATCTCGCCGCCATGCTCGCCGAGACGACCGGGCATGCGGTCGAGGAGATCCTCGCGCGCATGCAGCAACTCGACGGCGACGAGGAACTGATCGCCGCCCTCAATACCGATCCCGCCCTCACGCGCGCGCTGACGGAGCGCGGCTGTGCGCATCTGCTCGAAGCCGGCGATGCGATCTTGTTGCCCTCGCTCGAGACAGCGTCGCCGTGCTGGCACTCGGTGTTCGGCATCGGCGCACGGCCGAGTCTCGCGCACAGCATGGCGCTCTACGACCCGCTGCCGGAACCGCTGCTCGACGCGCGCCTGCGCGCGCGCTGAGCGACTCGCGCGCCTCAGCGAACCGTCACGCGGAGCTTCGTCGCGACGGCATCCTCACCGAGCCGCACCTTCGGACCGTCGCCCAGCTCCAACGCCACCCCGGGCTCCACCGGAATGCGAAGTTGCTGACGACGCACGGCCATCGCCGTCGCATCGAAGGCGCCGCCGACCTTGCTCTCCAAGGAGCGTCGCGCCTC
>JBFXDD010000030.1:17557-54063 GCA_050181465.1 Planctomycetota bacterium | reverse complement strand
GGCGATCGCATGCGACCACGATCCTCGAGGAGACCGAGATCGAAGAATGGACGTCGCTGTCCGGGAGGCTCCACCGGCTCGTTGCGAGGTGACGCGCCGCGTTCGCCCCGCTCACCCCGCGGCCCACGTCCAGGATCCGGAGGTCGCGGCAACCACGTGGACGCGATCAGCTCGTGAGTGCGGGCTCGCTCGAAGCGAGCGACCCGCGAATCGAGACCGGCGAGGACATCCAGTGCGGCGGCGGAAGCCGCACGGGCCTTCTCTCGATCCCCCGATTCGAGCCATGCGCGACCCATCCCGTTGTGGATCTCGGCGATGGTGGCGCCGTGTGATCGCGTGCCGCCGTCGAGTTCCCGGAAGACGTCGAGCGCCTTGCCGTAGGCTTCGATCGCAGCTTCGCCGTTGCGCAACGTCACGTTCAAGTCGCCGATGCGGCGCTGCGCGTTGGCGATCTGGTGGCGGAGGTCTTTCGGGTTGGTCGCGGCGAAACGTTCGTAGAAGGCGATCAACGTCTGCAGCATCGCCGCGGTCGCCGGGGATGGACTCGCGGGTTGTTGCCATTCCAGGCTCGCTTCGCCGCTCGTCTCGTCGATGACCAGCTCGAACTCGTCGCGACCGGCGGCCGCGTCGAAGATGCGGTCGAAGGCGTCGAGGGCCTCCTCGAGATTCGCGTTGGCGAGCGCAGAGGCCCGGCTCGACTGGAGATACAGCGTCGACGACACGATCAGGCCGGCGATGAGGCTCGTGAGGAGGAGCCCGGCCAGCGCGGCGATCGAGCGATTTCGGCGACACCATCGCCAGGCGTGCTCGACCAGGGTCGCGCGCCGTGCGCGCACCGGGCGATCGTCCAGGAATCGCTGGAGATCGTCGGCGAGCTCGGCCGCGCTCTGGTAGCGATGAGCCGGGTCCGGCTGGATCGCGTGCAGCACGATCGTCTCGAGATCTCGCGGCAGTTCCGGAGCGATCTCCGACGGGGGACGTGGCCGGCCCTGTTCGATCTTGCGCAGCAGCCCGCCGCGCTCGCCGTCGGCGAACGCCGGTTGCAGCGTGAGCAACTCGTACAGGACCAGTCCGAGTCCGTAGATGTCGGTTCGACCGTCGTAGCGTCCGTGCAGTTGCTCGGGCGCCATGTATTGGAGCGTTCCGACCAGGTCTCCGGAGCGCGTGAGTCCTTCGGTCTCGACTGCTTTCGCGAGTCCGAAGTCGGTGATCCACACCAGTCCGTGCGCGTCGAGCAGCAGGTTGGCGGGCTTGATGTCGCGATGCAGGACTCCCTGCGCATGCGCGTATGCCAGTGCATCGGCTGCCTGGCGTGCGATCTCGGCGACTCCTCGCCAGAGCTCCGCGCGGGACGTCGCGACAGACGAAGTCGCAGGAGTTGCCGGGGGACGATCACGCTCAGCGTCCGTGGCGATCGCGAGATCCGCACTCGAGGTCCCGGACCCGGAGCCCTGGCTCGAAGTCGCGTGCAGCGGCTCGAAGCGATTGCTGCGCAATGCCGCCGCCGCACGCGCTGCATCCAGCAATGCCGACCGACGACGACCAGCGACCGCGCTCTCGACCACTTCGCCGCGCAAGGCTCGGATCACGGAGTCGAGTCCGACACCCCGGATCAGGGGCATCACGTAGTAGTGCCAGCCGTCGTGCTCGCCGACCCCGAAGATCGGGACGATGTTCGTATGGTGGAGTCTCGCGGCAGTCTTCGCTTCTCTCTCGAAGCGTTGGATGCGACGTTCATCGTGGATCGGCGGCAGGACTTTCACCGCCACGCGCCGTCCCAGCGACTCCTGTTCGGCCTCGTAGACGACTCCCATTCCGCCGCGCCCGACTTCACCGACGATGCGGAAGTCGCCGAGTCGATCGACGAACCGCATGGCAGGTCGCGAGGCTCGCGAGCTGCCCGTATCCGACTTCACGCCCTCCATCGCGACGATCGTCGGAAACAGCTCACGAATGGTGTCGGCGTGCTCCGGATGGCGCGTGGCCCAGATCTCGACGTCGGCATCGCCGCCCGAGCGAACTGCGGACGTGAACGCATCGAGGATCGTCTCGAGGTCGACCGCGCCGTCGACCGCATCATCCTTCGCCTCGTCGTGCGGTTCAGCCACGATGCGCCTCAGTCCTTCGAGGCCTCCGGATCGGACTTGGCCACCAGCAGTCCCTTGAGGCGAGCCAGTGCGCGCACGTAGCGGTTGCTGGCAGCAGTCGGCTTGAGCTCGAGGATCTCGCAGACTTCGGCATTGGTCAGTTCCTCGAGATGGCGAAGCACCAGGATCTCTCGATCGATCTCATCCAGGCTGTCGAGGGCCTCGCGGAGCCGGATCGCAGCTTCGTTGCGCTCGGCAACGCCGCTGGGCGATGTCAGTCCACCGGTCAAGTGCATCGAGATCGCATCAGAGGACATCGCCGGCCCCGCGTAGCGAACCAGCGGCACCTCTTGCTTCGCGTCCCGCATCTGCGCGCCCAGGTGCCGACGATGCAGGTCGATGATGGTCTGCCCCAGAACGAGCCGAAGCCAGAGATAGGCCGAGCGATCGCGCTGGTTCGAATAGCTGTCGATGCGTTGGACGGCATCGAGCCAGGCGTCCTGCAAGACGTCATCGGGATCGATGCGACGAAGGAGCCGCGGATGCAGACGGAACTCGACCATGCGCCGCAGGCGATCGCGGTGCAGCGCGAAGAGTGCGGCGAGCGCGTCGCGATCGCCGGCTGCAAGACGGTCGAGGAGTGCCGGGTCTTCCTGGGAGGAGGGGTTCATCGATGCGCGTCGGGGAGGATAGCGGTGCCGTGGCTCACGAACGTGCGGCGAAGTATTCCTTCTCAGCCAGGAGACGTCGCAACCATGCACCGTCGGCAACGTCTGCGAGCACGCGCCAATCCGGGTTGCCGTCAAGACGAACGGTCTGAGTCACGTGCTCCGCGAGTGCCGCACGTTTGAGCGGCAGACGATCCTCGATGGAGACCGCCCGGTCGATCCGCCGCAACGCACGGGCGGCAGCGCGGTGGCGCCGCCACGCCTGCAGGCGCCCCGCGATCCCATAGCCGGGGTCGTCGCCGAAGGGCCAGCGATTCCACAGCCAGATGGGATATTCCCAAAGCTCGCAACCGCGGGCGTTGTGCGCGAGAGTCATCGCCGAAAAGCCCGCGCGATGGGCCGCCTCGTGATCGGCCACACCGTCGTCCAAGAAGGGAAGGACGACCCGCTGAAACGAGCCGGTCGCCAGGATCTCGGCGATCGCCTTTGCGGCGTCCATTTCGTGACCTGCGAGCTCGCCGTCCTCGATCCCCAGGCGATGGACGTGCGCCCTCTCGACACCCAACACGGCGCACGCCCGCACGACCTCCTCCGCGCGGCGTGTCCGAAGCTCCCCTGGCGGCATGAGATGGCGATGGGAACGCGAACCGTCCGTGCACACCACGACATCCACGCGCGCGCCGAGCGCGCGGAGCCTGGCGATGGTGCCGCCGCAGCCCAAAGTCTCGTCGTCGGGATGAGGAGCGACGACCAGCGTGTCGCGACCGAGCTCCGAGTCGGCGACCAGCCGTACGCGCTCTTGTATCTCGACTTCCATACGAGCGACGGCGCGCTCGCGGCGTGATCTCGACCACTGCGGCAGGAGCGCCTTCATCGCAGGCGATATCCCTCGTGCGCGAGCGCGGCGACCTTCGACCAGTCGAACTGCTCAGCGACGCGGCGACGACCTTCCAGCGCGAGACTCTCGCGCAGGCCCGGTTCGTCGAGGAGCCGAACCATGGCCGCTGCCAGCGACGAGGCGGAGCCCGACTCGACCAAGATCCCGTCCACGCCGTCGTTCACCAGGTCCTGCATGCCGCCGGCGCGAGTTGCGATCACGGTGCGACTCGAAGCCATGGCCTCCAGAATCGGCATCCCGAAGGACTCGTATAGCGATGGCTGCACGACGATCGTCGCGTTCGCATACAAGGCCGGCAGATCAGTCTGCGCTGCCGGGCCGGTGAACGTCACGCTCGAGCCGAGCGGAGCTGCGAGTCGCTTCAGGTGCTCGAGATAGTCGCCGTCACAGAACGAGGCCAATGCGCGCACCTTCGGGTCGTCGCTCAGGTCGATCAGCAACTCGCGCGACGTCACCGCGTGCGGGCCGACGATCTTCAGTCGCGCATTCGGATGCGAGCGCAACACGACGGCGAAGGCCTCGATCAGCACATGCAGGCCTTTCTCCGGGGAAATCCGACCGACGAACAGAAAGACGGGCGGCTTCGACGGGTCGAGTTCCCGTTGGGGTGGAGTGCCCGGCGCGAAGCCGGCGACATCCACGCCGTTCGGAATCACGCGCAAGTTGTCGCCGAAGCCTGGGTGGACACGACGGGCGGCATCCACCACGACGGAGCTGCAGCCGTACACCACATCGACCGATCGCAGCAGTTCGCGAGTCCAGCGCGGATCGAGTTGGGACAACCATTCGCAGTGCATGTGCACGACGATGCGGGCACGCGGCACCACACTGCGGACCGAGGCAGCAAGCTGGGCGAGGTTGTGGACGTGCACGACGTCCGGGTCCAGTTGCGCGAGGCACTCGCGAATCCCGCGGGTCCACAGCGGCCACGCAGAGCGGTGCAACAGCCGTGGCTCGAGCGATTCGTAGTCGGCGCGGGTCGCGAATCGCGCGAAGGGGCGACCGATCGGGATCGCGGTGTGGTGCAGTCCCGCCGCGCTCCGTCGCGTGATCGCCTTCGATTTCGTCCCCCCGAGGACATGGATCTCATGATCGGGCAGCGTCGCGAGACAGCGCGACACTCGATCGTTCCAGATCGCGATCGAGCCGGCTTCCACCGGCGGGAGGAACGGATTCCAGGGCTGGTTGACGAAGGCGATCCGCGTGGGGCGCGCGCTCACGGTCCGATCCAACGGCATGGGACGAAGATGACGCCGAGCCGGCCGTCGATCCCGCGGCCCGAGCCGTAGACGTTCGCGGTCTCGACGTCGAGTGCCGCGCAGCGATCCAGGACGTCGAAGTGGACCGGGCCCGGTCGCTCACACCATAGCGACAGGTAGTAGCGTCCCGGCATCAGGTTGAGCGACGAGATCTCGAGCGTGATCGAATGACGGCCGACCTCGGCGCGAGGAATCTCGTGTCCGCAGCCCCACGTGCTCATCTCGGTGACGCGCGTGCCGAGTTCGGTGTGAATCTCGACCCCGAAGTGCGGCTCCTCGATCGGCTCGTTGACTTCGTAGCCGATGCGCAGGCGAAGACCTTCACCCGCGCGCAAGAGGGGCAAGGGCGCGCCGGAGGAGTCGAGGACGTCGAGCGACGTGAAACGGATTCGACCATCGCCGCGCCGATTGTCGTTCGCGGCCAAGTCGATGCTCGTGCCCTGACCGGTGCCGAACGTGGCGAGGTAGGCGCGGATCACATCCGTCGCCGTCCCGTCCTGGCGAACGACGCCCTGGTCGATCCACAGCGCGCGAGAGCACAGGTGCTCGACCGCTGCCATGTTGTGTGACACGAAGAGGACCGTGCGTCCGCCGGAGCGAAGGTCCGACATCGCGTCCAAACACTTGCGCTGGAACTCTGCGTCGCCGACCGCGAGGACCTCGTCGACCAGCAGGATCTCGGGTTCGAGGTGTGCCGCGACCGCGAATCCGAGCCGCAACCTCATGCCACTCGAGTAGCGCTTGATCGGCGTCTCGAGGAAACGCTCGACGCCGCTGAAGTGGACGATCGCATCCAGGCGCGCGTCGATGTCGCGTCGCTTCATGCCCAGGATCGAACCGTTGAGGTAGATGTTCTCGCGACCGGTGAGTTCGTCGTGGAAGCCGGTGCCGACTTCGAGGAGCGACGCGAGGCGGCCGCGTACTTCGATCGTGCCGGCGGTGGGGCTCGTGATCCGCGACAGGACCTTGAGCAAGGTGCTCTTGCCGGCGCCGTTGCGGCCGACGAGACCGAGAACCTCTCCGGGCTGGACCGAGAAGCTGACGTCGCGCAGCGCCCACAGGTCGCGCGAGGTGTCGGCGTCGGCAGGTGCTTTGCGGAGCAACCACCGAGTCACTGCCTCACGCAGCATCGTCTCGCCGAGGTGCTGGCCGAGGCGGTAGCGCTTGGCGAGTTTCGAGACTTCGATCGCGGGCGCGCTCATCGTCAGATCACGTCAGCGAAGGCGCGTTCGGCGCGGTGGAAGTGCGCGAGCCCGACGACCAAGACGATCGCGCTGACACCGGTCGAACTCGCAAGTGCCACCCAATCGATGTGCGCAGCACCCATGAGACTGCCGCGGAACGCATCGATGATCCCGCACATCGGATTGAGGTGCAGCATGACGCGGAGCCAGTCCGGTGACTGCGCGCGGACTTGGTCCCACGACCACAGGACCGGGGATGCGAACATCCAGAACTGCACCAGGAAGGGCAGCGCGTACTTCACGTCGCGATACTTCACGTTCCACGCCGCGGCCAGCAGTCCGAAGCCGAGCGCTGTGGCGGCGGTCAGCAGCGTGAGCAGCGGCCACAGGAGGATCCACGGCGACGGCAAGACGCCGTGAAAGACGAGAAGCCCCAGCAGAACCGCGGTCGCGATGGCGAAGTCGAGTAGACCGGCGATCACCGGTGCTGCCGGCAAGGTGACGCGGGGGAACCAGACCTTGGTCAGGAGTTGCGAATTGCTGATGAGACTCTGTCCGGCGCCTTGGAAGGCGTTCGCGAAGTAGGTCCAGGGCACCAGCGCTGCGAACCAGAACACGATCGGGGGCAGTCCCTCGGTCGGCAGGCTCGCCATTCGCCCGATCATCAAGAAGACGATCGACGTCATCAGCGGTTGCAGCACGGCCCATGCCGCGCCAAGCGCGGTCTGCTTGTAGCGCACCTTGACGTCGCGCCACACGAAGAACCAGAACAGCTCCCGGTGCTCCCAGAGTTCGTTGCGTGCCTGGCTCATGGCGCTGTGGCCGGCTCACCCGCGGTCGTGCGCTTGCCGCGAAACTCTCGCCAGATGTGGCGACGAGATTCGATCGCGACGTGAGCGATCGTGAGGTAGCAACGCAAGCGGTCGCCGAAGCGAAGTCCGGAACGACCGACGGCTCGCCAGCTCTGCTTGAACTGGTGCCAAGTCTTGTATCGACAGTTGCGTTCGAAGTCGGGGACGAGCTTCAGCGGGTCATAGAACTCGCGCTGTCGTGCGACGCTCTTGTCGTAGCTCGAAGCGGCCGGATGGGTGCGGCGGTAGAAAACCGTGGCGGAGACCTCGGCGAAGCGGCCGCGCATCGCGAGCTCAGCGAGCAAGATGTGATCGGAGCCGGCGAACCGACCGATGAGCCCCGTGGTGCTCAGCGCGTTGGAGTCGATGAGGCCGAACACCGCGTTGCACTCGCGGGTCTTGCGAAGAAGGATGCCGACTCGCCTGGCTGGGTTGTCGTCCTGGATGTCCAGCCCGTCCTGATAGGTCTCGAGCGAGTTGCCCTGGTCGTCGACGATCTCGGTCCGGGGAAAGGCGAGCACGCACTTCGGATCGCTCCGCAGGCGCTCGAGGCACAGACGCAGCGCATCCTTGGCCACGAAGTCGTCCGCTGCCGCCCACCGGAAGTAGCGCCCTCGCGACAGTTCGAAGACGCGGTTGTAGTTCCATGCCGCGCCCTGGTTCAGATCGCTGCGGAAGTAACGGACTCGCGGGTCTGCGGCAGCGAACTCCGTGCAGATGGCTG
This sequence comes from Planctomycetota bacterium, assembly GCA_050181465.1. Lineage (GTDB taxonomy): Bacteria > Planctomycetota > UBA1135 > UBA1135 > UBA2386 > JACRLW01. The sequence continues at coordinate 46,392 of JBFXDD010000030.1, read as the reverse complement.
CAGTGTCGTCAGTCGATGCGTTGTCGCTGATGACGATCTCGAAGTCTCGAAAGTCCTGCTCGAGCAGGCAACGCAGCGACTGTCGCAGGTAGCGACCGCCGTTGTAGACCGGCAGCCCGACGCTCACTACCGGAGCTGGGGGCTGAGGAGGACGCATGGGCGCGGCGGCCGCTCGCGGAGAGGTCATGGTCTCGCGAGTACGGTCAGACCTCGCGTCGTCGCGAGCATAGCTCACCGAAGCGATGAAGTTCGGCTGGGACATCGGCGCGGGCGGCGTTCGCTCGGACTCCATCGGCATCCGAGCATCGGGGGCTCCAGCGCGGTTCGGTGTGGCTGGCTTCGATCACGAAGTCAGCGAACACAGCGGCGACGGGTTGCCCGACCTCGTGATGGGGGCATAGTGAGGACTCCATGCGCATCTTTTCTACCAGCCTCGCAGCTTTGGTCATTGCGCTGTCGGCTTGTTCGACAGCGTCGACCGGGCCTTCCGCCCCCTTCACCTCACTCGGGATTTCCAATTCGTCGACTGCGGTCGCCGGCGTGCACTGCTCGGGTCAGCCCGACGCCAAGCAATTCGCAGCGATTGCCTCCACCGGTGTGTCCGACGTGATCTCGCTGCGGCCGGCGACTGAGAACGGCACCGGATGGGAAGAGGCCGCCGCGTCCGCCGCGGGTGTCCGATTCCATCGGATTCCCATCGCCAGCCCGGATGACCTCACGCCCGAGGCGGTCCAGCAACTCGACACCATCCTGAAGGGCGCGCAGGGCGAGGCGATGGTCTACTGCGGAAGCAGCAACCGAGTCGGCGCACTCATGGCGTTGCGAGCCGCGATGATCGAAGGCAAGTCACCCGAGGACGCGATTGCGCTCGGCAAGGCGTCGGGTCTCAAGGCGCTCGAGCCGAAGGTGCGCGAGATTCTCCTGAAGTGACCGGGTCTCGCCGTCGCTCCGATTCGCCGTTCAGCCGAGCCGGGTGAGCGCGCGGTCCATCGCGGCGAGCGCGAAGTCTGCCTGCGCGAGATCATTCGGCCAATGCGGGGAGAAGCGTAGATGCCCGTCCGGCGTCGCGATGGCGACGCCTTCCTCGGCGAGCGCACTCGCGATCGAGCTCACTCCCAGACTCGCGGGCGGCAGCACGGAGAGGATGTTCGAGCGAGCACTCGCCGTGCTGCTGCGCACGGAGCGGAAGCCGCGGGCCGTCAACCCTGCTTCCAAGCAATCCAGGATCGGTTGCACGTGGCGATGGATGGCGTCGATCCCGATCTCTTCGAGGATGGCGGTCGATGCGGACAGTGCAGCGAAGCCCAGCGTGTTGGTGACACCGACTTCGAACACGTCGGCTCGCGGCCGCAAGGGTTGGCGGTAGTCGAGCAGTCCGGCGCCGTCGAAGAGGAATCGCGGCGGTTCGGTGTGGCTGAGCCAGCCGGCGATCGCAGGCTCCAGTTCCGCCTGGGCCGATTCGCTCACGAACAGGACGCCCGCACCTTCCACTCCCATGAGCCACTTGTGGCTCCCCGCAGCCAGAAAGTCGATCTCGGCGGCGCGGACATCGATCGGGATCGCACCGAGAGCCTGAATCCCGTCGACGAACACGAGGCAGCCTCGGGCGTGGCACAGATCGGCGATGGCTTCGATCGGCATTCGCATGCCCGTCTGGAACTGGACCATGCTCACGGCGACGAGCGCGACGCCGGCCTCGACCTCCCGAGCCAATCGCTCGAGCCCCGGCCCGCCCGGCACGAAGTCGGCGACGTCGAGCCAACGAACCTCGAGGCCGTAGCGCCGGGCGACGGCGAGCCAGGGAGTGACGTTCGCTGGGAACTCACCACGCAGGAGCAGCAGTCGGTCGGTCGGGCGCCAGCGCATCGACAAGCCGATCATCGAGGCCGCGTGGCTGGTCCCGGGCACGAGCCCGATCTCGCTCGGCTTTGCGTTCAGCAGCCTCGCGAGTCGCTCGCGCAACACGTCGCGCTCTCGGGCGTGCCGCATCCAGGCAGCCGCACCGTGTGCGGCGTAGTCGGCGATCACCGCGCTGCATGCCTCACGAACCCGATCGCTCGGCGGTGACATCGCCGCGTGATTGAGATAGCACGGCGACGCGAGCGAGCGGAACAGAGAGCGATCGCCGAGCATGGCGCCGATCGTGCACGGTCGGCAGACGAACGAAAAGGGGCGCGACCGAGTCGCGCCCCACTTTCGTCGCGCCATCGCGGCGAACTAGCCCGGACTAGTCGTGAACGTTCGCTGCGATCGCCGCAACTCGCGTCCGGCGACGTTGCGGCGACGTTCACGAGTCGTCGCGGCCAGGATCAGTTGCCGATCGTCGCGCTGAGTCCCTGCGACTGGCAGATCGGCAGGGGGAAGCCCAAGCCGGTGTCGAAAGGCAACGCTTGGCCGAACACGGTGCCGCCGATCAGCGACGGCGCGTTCGGAATCGCGAGCGGGAACGACGCATTGCCGTTCGCATCGGTGGCGAGCGTGAGCACGATGTCCGCCGAGATCAGCAGGGTGGAGCCGGGCTGCGCACCCAGCAGGCTGAGGTTGAACGGAACCGGGAGCTGGATGAACCCGATGATGAGCGCGGCGGACGAGTTGGCCGGTGCGCTCGAGAGGCTGAAACCGAAGTGCGGGTTGGCGATGTTGGGATGACTGGATGCGTCCAGCACCGGCGTTCCGCTGGTGTGCGGCGTCGAGTTGCCGAAACGGCCGACGACGGCGTTGCCGGTCTGGATCGTCAGGAAGTCGATCGTCGGCGGACGCGAGGCCGCGTTGTTCACGAGGAACTCGCGGTAGCCGAAGGTGATTCCGCCGATGGCGCCGTCGATCCCGCCGACCATGCGCGTGCCGTCGAACTGGCCGAGCGTGCCGCCGAAGTAGCACTCGACGAGGCCGTTCGAGGCCTGCATGCGGATGCGCTGCCAACCGTCGTTCACGCCGGCAGTGATGTTGATCTGGCCCAGGACGCGCGCGTTCGACGCCGCTCCGCTTCCCCAACCGCCGTTGTTGTGGTCGACGAGGAACAGCTTGCCGCCGTTCTCGGTGAGCGTGTAGACGAGGCCGACGCCGGTGTTGCCGTTCGCGGTGAACACGCCGCCGACGTTGGTGCCGATCTCACCGATCGGGTCGGGATGGTTGTGGAAGGTGCCGGTTCCGCCCTGCAGCAGGACGGAGCTGGTCTCGTACTCCCCGGCCGGGGTCGCCGTGCTCGAGAAGTACATGTAGCACTCGAACACGAGTTCGTTGGTCGGAGCCGTCAGCAGGGTGCTGCCGTTACCGCCGCCGGTCGAGTCCCAGAAGATCGCCGCGTTGCCGCCGGCGGGGGATGCCGCCGGGAGTGCGTTGGGGTTCTCGAGGCTGGCTTGCAGCGGATCGATCGCCTTCGGGGCCTCGAAGGTGTTGATCCAGCCCGGGATCGGCTGATCGACCGTGTAGCTGTCGTAGGTGTCGAAGTAGGGCAGCACCGACGCCATGTTGTTGGTCGCGCCGGGCGTTGCGTAGAGGATCTGGAAGTCACGCCCGTTGTCGTTGGTGTCGCGGCCGTCGACGATGCGAGACCAACTCGTCTCCGTGCCGTCGGTGCTGGTCAGGTTGCCCCACAGACCCTCGCCTTCCCACTGCGCGGTGCGCGCGAAGAGCAGCTTGTTGGTCTCGTAGGCGACGAAGTCGAACAGGATCGTGCCGCTGGCGTCCCGCAGCTCCAGGGTCTCCTGATCGTTTTCCCACAGACCGCCCGAGGGACCGGTCAGGACTTGGTTCACGTTGGCGACGGCTCCGGAACCCATGACGTAGTAGCCGCCCGGAGCGAGGATCGTGCCGGCCTGGACCGTGTACGTCACGTTGGGGCCGACCTGATCGATGGACTGGAGTTGCCAGCCGGAGATATCGACGGCTCCGCTTCCAGCGTTGTAGAGCTCGACATACTCGCGATCATCGGTGCCCGAGTCGTCGTACTGGATCTCATTGATGACCACCTGCGCGGAGGTCAGACCGCCGAGCGCCAACGTGGCGAGGGCGAGGTGAAGAGGCAAGCGTGGGGAACTCATGGGTTCTCTGCTGAGGTGAGGGAGGAGCCTGAACGATTCCAGTCTCGAGGAGCCCTGAGCTTAGATTGGCTCGGGGGACTGTCAACGCGGGTGGGGTTCGATGCACGAATTCGAGTCGAGCACTCTGTCTCGCTTACGATTCAGCGCATGACTCCTCGCCGCGCTCGCACCGATGTTTGGATGTTCGCAATCGCACTCGTCCATGTGGCGCTCGCGCGAGTCCCGGCGCAGGAATCCGTTGCGACGGAGTCGTGGCGCATCGATATCGGCGGAGAGCCTGCGCGAGCGGTTCTCGGCGGGATAGGCCGCGAAGTGATCCCAGGATCTGCAGCCGGGAGGATTTCCATCGATGGCGAGTCGGCCGCCCTGCGATTCCACGATCACGGCGATCATCTCACCTTCGGTCCCGATGCTCGATTGGGCGTCCGTGATGGTGGTACTTTCGCTCTCCGTATGCGGGTGCGAACCACGAGCCCGGGTTTCGCGACCGCATTGATGTGTCGCGAGGGTTCCGCCGTCCATTACAGCTTCGTGATCGGTCGCAGTCCCGGAACGATCGCCTTCGAAGCCTGGAACTGGTCCAGAGACCGAGCGGAGTCCGTGACGCGTATCGATGACGGGCGATGGCACGAAGTGATCGGCGTCTACGACGCGACGCGACGCTCGCTCATTCTCGCGGTCGACGGGACGATCGAGGCGGAGATCGCGACCACGGCCAGCTTCAGCGGATCTGCAGCTCCGTCGCTGCGGTTGGGTGAGAATCTGGATCCTGGTGTGCGCCAGCCGCTCCACGGCGAGTTGGCGGCGATCGCGATGCACGGAACGATCCCTGCCGAGATCGCTCGACAGCGCGCGGAGCTTGCGGCGTTGCACGTTCTGGAATCGGGCGAGGCCGAGCGAGCGCTGATCGCATGGAACGATCGTCTGCGCGCGCCGCGCGTCCCTGACAGTCGCGAGGTCGAGCGCATCACCGAAGAGAGCCGACGCACGCGCGCTCTGGTTCAAGATGCGCTCGGACTCTGGCCGCCGCCGTACTCCAGCAAAGGGAATGAAGGTGCAGGGACGCCGCTGTCGGATCCGAGTCTGCGGACGTCGACGGCCTTCCGCGAATTCCAGCCGGACCTGCCCCTCGAAGTCAGGTTCGGAGCTCGGCATGCGACGGCGCAGTGGTCCGTCGAGCGTGTGTATTGGCAGAGCTTCCGCGGCTATTGGGCCAGTGGCTGGCTGTATCGCCACAACGGCGATGCGGCGCCGCGGTCGCGTCCTGCGGTGCTGTGCCCGCACGGGCATTGGCGCCATGGCGCGATCGAGGACGTGGTGCAGTTCCGCTGCATCGGACTCGCGCGCCTTGGCTACGTCGTGCTCGCGGTCGACTCGATCCACTTCGAGGATCCGCGCATCGGCTTGTCATCGCTCTCGGTGATGACCTGGAACAATCTGCGAGGACTCGAGCTGCTTCGCGAGTTGCCAGAGGTCGATCCGGACCGAATCGGCTGCACGGGGGCGTCGGGTGGTGGACAGCAGACGTACTACTTGACCGCCCTGGACAGCGGGTTGGCCGCGGCGGTACCGGCGGTGATGGCGTGTCACTTCGGCGAAATCACCCAAGCGACGTCACCACACTGCCACTGCAATCACACGCCGTTCCTGGCGTTCGCGGTCGACATGCCGCACATGGCAGCGGCGTTTGCGCCGAACCCACAGTTGTTCCTGACGGTCAGCGGTGATTGGACGCACGCGTTTCATCAGTTCGGCTTCCCGGAAGTGCGAGCGACGTACGAGCGGCTTGGGGTGGCCGATGCGGTGGAGCTTCGTCGGTGGAACAAAGGACACACCTACGATCGCGACATGCGGAACGCGATGTACGCGTTCTTCGAGCGACATCTTCGCGGCGCCGAGTCGTCGACCGTCGACTTCGAAGCCGAGCCGCCGGTCGCAATGCCGTTGGCCACGATGCGCGGCCTCGATCGCAAAGATGTGGTCGCCGATCGCGAGGCCATTCGGCGTGAGTTCCTCGATCGTCTCACTCGGCCCGAGCCAAGTAGCGAGCAACTCGCCGACGCGGACTTCGTGGACACGATTCGTCACCGTCTTCACAGCCTGTTCCACGTGCAGCAGGATGGCGACGGCATGCTCGAACCGGTCATGGTCGACTCGGATCCGAGGCGACGACTCGCGCGTTGGCGAGTGCCGACCGAGCACGGCATCCACTTGCCGGTCGTAGTCATCGGCGATCGGGTCGCGGCAGCGTCTCGCATCGTTCTGTTGCTCCATCCACGTGGCAAGGCCTTTGCTCGAGTGCGGCATCGGGAGTGGATCGAGCAGCTCGTCGACTCAGGTGCTGTCGTCGTGCTGGTTGACCTTCGCTACTGCGGAGAACTGGACGTCGGTAGGAATTGGCGAGACTTGCACGGCCGCTTCTTCGGCCGCGACGAGGGCCAGGTGCAAGTGCACGACGTTCGCATCATGCTCGACTTCCTGCCGCGGATTGCCCCTTCGGCCTCGATCGAAGTCGTCGCCGACGATTGGTTGGGCGCGAGTGCGCTCCTTGCCTCGGCGCTGCATTCGCCGATCGATCGACTGATCCTGCCTGACCTGGGTGAAGACTGGATCGAAGGCGATCGACGACCGCGGCTCGCCCGCATCCTGCTGCACGCCGACCTGGCCGACGCGGCCTTCGCTTCGGCGGCGAAGCGGCTGGTGATCGGCGGCGGGACCCGGAGCGAGTTGTGGGCGCACGTCGTTTCGAGTGTTCCGGAGCGCATCCACCGCGCGATGGATCCGCTCAGCGTGGGCGATGTCGGTCGCTTGCTCTCGACCGGCCGCTGATCGATGTTGCCATCCCTCGCTCCTATGGCCACGATCCCGCGAACATGATTCCACCAGCATGATCCCACTGCGCGATGCGAACCCGGTCCGCTCCACGCCGGTGGTCACGATCGGAATCGTCGCTCTCAACGGGTTGATCTTCCTGCGTTCGATGGCCGATCCAGAGGGGTTCGCACGCGACTTCGGCGCGGTCGCCTACCACTACTCCGGCAGTGATCCGGCGATCTTCACCGACGGCGTGCACACGATCCCGCCGGTTCCCGACGACGGCCGCAAGGTATTCCGCGCGCTGTCCCACATGTGGCTCCACGCCGGCTTCATGCACTTCGCCGGCAACATGTGGTTCTTGTGGGTCTTCGGCGACAACGTCGAGGACCGACTGGGTCGTCTGCGGTTCGCGATGCTGTACTTCCTGTCGGGCTTCGTGGCGCTGGTGGCGCAGATCCTCGCCGATCCGAGCTTCAGCATGCCGATGATCGGCGCGTCGGGTGCCGTGAGCGGCGTCCTCGGCGCCTATCTCGTGATGTTCCCCAAGGCCGAGGTGCTGACTCTCATTCCGCTCGGCTACATCTTCACGACGATGGTCTGGCCGGCCTTCGTGTTCCTGTTGATCTGGTTCGGATTCCAGATCGTGCAGGGCGCCCTGTTCGACGCCGGCGGCGGCGGCGTCGCGTGGTGGGCACATGCCGGCGGCTTCGTCGTCGGCGCAGCACTCGGGCGTCCGCTGATGCGGCGCGATCGCGACGACTTCGCGCTCGAGCGGGTTCGCCGCGTCAGCGGTCGGTGACCTGAATGCGCAACACCGCGCCGTCGAACGGATCCTGCGCCGTTCCCGGCGTGACCAGGCGGAAGCCGTGTGTCGAGCCGCCGATCGCCTCCATGCGGAACCATCGCAGGCTCTCCGGTCGGCTGGCGAAGTGATCGCGGAAGCGGACGCGGAACTCGCGCGAATCCCCACAGCAAACAACTTCGACCGCCTGACCGCTCTCTTCGAGTTCCAGCTTGCCGAGGCTCTCGGCCGCGAACTTCAGGAAGTTGACGTCGTGATCCTCGGAGGTCTGCTCCAGTCGAGCGAGAATCTGCTCGACGAGCATCAGATTGGCGTCGAACTTCGGCCGAACGTTGACGACCTGCTCGCGTTGCAACCAGCGCACGACCTGAATCGATTCGCGGGCACGCTCGACCGCGGGCTCGAGAGAGCCGGCGATCGTCTGGACGTCGGTGCCTCGTGTGAGGGAGGTCGCGATCGTCGGCAACTCGCGCTTGAGGTCTGCGATCGCGCCGACACACTCGGTGACACCCGCCTTGGCCACCGAATAAGCATCGAGCGGCATCAGGACTTCCGGGGCTTGCGCATCGAAGTTGCTGCCGCGGGCATGCAGCGGCGTGCCGCGGCGGGATCGCTCGGCATCGGGCGATCGCTCGCGGGTTGTCGGGACCGTCGGGTCCGCGCTCGCGACCATCATCGATGCCATCGGATCCTTCAGGGGCAACGTCGAAGCCGGCTCCGTCGGAGCGGACTTGGCCACGATTGCTTGCTCGTTTGACCCTTGGGTCGGCGGGACCTCGCGAGACAACCACGACAGCGCGACGAGGCACGCGGCGGCGGCGGCGGCTCCGGACAGGAGGTAGCGCAGCTTGGTCAGCGGTGCGATCGGTTCGCGGAAGACGGCTTCCGGAGTTCCTTCGCCGGAACGGATTCGTTCCCAGAGGTCGCGGGTGAAGTCCGGTCCGACGCGTTCGGGAGTCAGGGATCGGGCGGCGTCGGATGCCGCACGCATGGCGGTCAGCAGCCGTGCCGCTTCGAGGTCTTCGCTGACGTGTTCGAGAAGGCGCTCGCGGCGCCCGGTCGGCAGGCGGCCATCCAGGTAGAGGGATAGTTCTTGCTCCAAGCGCTTGCGGTCCATGGCACTCATACCTTCACCTCGTCACCAAGTGCTTCACGGAAGCGCTGACGAGCGCGGAACAGTCGGGTCGAAATCGTCTTCACCGGGCAACCGAGGATCGCGGATGCGTCCTCGTAGCTGAGGCCCTGAATCTCACAGAGCAGGAACACTTCGCGGAATCGTTGGGGGATCTGGGCGATCGCGGCTTCGATCTGCGCTTCGGATTCGCGCATCTCCGCGATCTCGTCGGGTCGGTCGGCGCGGTGGTCGACCGGGGTCAGTGGGTTGTCGTCGTCACGTTCCACGTCACGGAACAACCGTAGCTTGAACTTGCGTCGCCGGAGTTGATCGAGGCACAGGTTGCGCGCGACGCGGAACAACCATGGTCGAAACGCAGACGCCGGCACCTGCTCGAGATGGCGGTAGAGCGCGAGGAATGCATCCTGCGCGACGTCTTCCGCGCCAAGCGAGTCGCCCAGCATCCGCGTGGCGAAGGTCTTGAGCGCATCCGAGTGCTCGGCGACCGCGCGATGGAACGCGGCCATCGCAGCGGAATCGGGTGTGGGCATCGTGCCGGTGCGCATCGAGTTCGTCTCCGCTTCGAGTCAGTCGACTTTCTTGATCTTGACGGCTTTGGTCGTCGCGGGCTTGGTTTCCGCAGCCTTGGTCTCGAACCGGTAGATCTTCGGCTCTGCGCCATCCTTGCCCGGCTGCACCACGACGGCTCCGCTATCGACCTTCACCTTGAGCGACTCGAGAAGCTGCTCGATGTTCTTGCCGCCGATCTCAACGACTTCGGCTTCTTCGCAGCACTCCGTCTCGCACTCCTCGCAGCACTCGCTGTCGGTCTCGCATTCCTCGTCGTGTTCCTCAACGGTGGTTTCACCACCGTCGCTGTGCACTCGCACCGCGACGGCCTTTGCCTTCTTGGCTTTCCCCTTTGCTGGACCGCCGCCCAGTCCGTGCATCTCCGTGACCACGTCGCTGAGCTTGATGACTCCGCCGGCCTTCTTCAGGTCGAGCTTCATCGGCTTGCCGTTAATGGTCACGGTGACCTGGTGATCGCCGCCGTCTGAGGACTCCGCCTTCCACATCACGTGACCACCGCCGTTGCCGGTCGCGCCCGGCATCATCCACACGCCCTCGCCGTCGCCGTCCGAGGTGCCGTGCCAGACGAAGGGCGAGCCTTCGGTGCCGCCGAACTGCGTCACGGTTCCCCCGAGCTTGTCCTTCATCTTGGCGAGCTTGCCCGTGACCTTCGCCAGGGCCTCGCTCGCGTCCTTGTGTGCCTGGGCGGTCACGTCGTCGAACTTGATGGCCCGCGGAGCGCTCGGCCCCTTGCCCAGCGCATCGCGCAGGGCGTCCCGCACCTCCTGGCGAACGATGTCGCGAATCTCGTCGCGGAGGGCCGGATCGAGGCCGGCCTTCTCTTGAGCGACGGCGAGCGGGGACACTACGGCGAAGGCGAGGGTGGTCGCGGCGAACAGGTTCTTCATGTCTGGATCGATGAGGTGTCGGCTCCCGAGTCGGGGCGAGTCGAGGCCAGGATGGCCGGGCCGTAGGACGAGTCCGACCGGCGCGAACTCCAGCCGCCTCCCGTTGTGGGCCACGGAGAATTGCCAGTGGCGATCGGGGACTGCCGAAGCTCGGGCTATCTTGGCCGCCACCGACTTCCGTCCCAAGCCCACCCCGTGACGCGTCCCCTCTCGCGACTTGCCCAGCGCCGGCGGCGTTTTGGCCTCATCCTCCTGTTCGCCCTGCCCTTGACGGCCTGCGGGCAGACGGCCGAACTCGCCTTCCGGGCCGCCGTGCCGCTGCCGCCGGATCTCACCAAGATCCACGTCGAGCTCGCGGCCGGCGAACTGCGCATCAGCTCGCAGGCCGAGCGGGAGTTCACGGTGGTGGACGGCCGCCTGCGCTGGAGCGCCGCCGACCCGGCGGTGTTAGAGCGCCTGGCGGCGATCCCAATCGAATTCCGTCTGACCGCAACCGACCGCCCCGGGGAATACCGTCTGGAGGTGCCGCGGCTGCCAGACGACCTCGTGGGGAAGGAGGCCTCGGTCGAGGTCCGCTGCGTCGCGAGGCTGCCGGCCGAAGTCGCGCTGGAGATCGACAACGGCGGCGGCAACCTGGCGGTGCACGATCGTCGGGCGCCGGTCCGTTTGCACACCCAGCGCGGCGAGATCACGGTGGCCCGGTCCAGCGGGTTCGCCGACGTCCTCACCGGCAACGGTAAGGTGTTCGTGCTGGACCATCGCGGCGGCGTGAAGGCCGTCAGCGGCGAGCCTGACCGGCCGAAGACCAGCGGCGGTGCGGTCTGGGCGCGGATCCTCGAACTCGGTCCGGAGGGGGTGGACGTTTCGACCCACGGGGACTCGATCCAGCTCTTCCTCCCGCGCGACGCGAGCTGCGAGGTCGATGCCCAGGTGATGACCGGCCCGGCGGGGAAGGTGTCGATCCGCGAGGGCTTCGGCCTCGAAGTGACCCCCGACGGCCAGGGGCATGTCTGCCGCGGCCGGATTCGCGATGGGGGGCCGCTGGTTCGAGCGAGACTGGGCCGCGGCTGGCTGTCGATCGCCCGCGGTCGACTCAGCCCGGACGAGAGGTAACTCGGGCGTTCTTCCGCGAGCTGTGGTGCGGTGATCGGTACCGGCGCCGTCCCGGATGGGAGTCCGCACCCACTCTGGGGAATTAATTCCGACTGATTCCAAGCTTTCTGTCGTCTTCTCCGTAGTGCGGGCCCGGCTCTCAGATCCCTCGCCGGACCGCCACCGCGGCCAGCCCCCGTCGTAGCCCGCCCACCCCGGAGACGCCGATGCCTATCGGAAAGCGACTGCTCATCTACTCCCCCCGCGACCCTCGTGCTGCCCTCCTCATGTCGAAGACCAACGACTGGGGTTGTTTGCAATCGGCCTGTGAGACGGTCGATGAACTGCGCTCGAAGCTGGAGACCGGTCACTACGACTATGTCCTCGTCGAGGACTCGTCCGCCATCCGCAAGCTGTGCGCAGAGAGCGACACGACGGGCGAGCTACTCCGGACGCCCCTCGCCGAGGTCGAGAAGCGGCATATCCTGCGCGTGCTCGCTTCCACCGGCGGCAACAAGACGCGTGCTGCCAAGATCCTCGGGATCGACACGAAGACCCTCTACAACCGACTGAAGTCCTACGGCACCTCGGCCGAGGTTGCTCGACGGCGCGCGGAGATGAACGCGCAGACGAGCCATCACCCCTCACGGACCTAGTCCGGACTATCCCCGAACGTCGTCGAGAGATCGGCACTGTTCGATGCCCGAGAAGGCGCTCCGCCGGTCGACGACCGCAGCGTAGTTGAAGCGACGCTGCCAGGGAGGAGCGGGCGTAGCGCTGCCGTCGAGCGCGACTTGTGGCGGTCGCAGTAGACGTTCACGAATAGCCCGGCCTACTGAGGTTTCGCCGCGAGGGGGAGTTAGAGTTCGCGATCTTCGCTCACCCAGGCGAAGTGTCACGCGATGTCGAGACCCCTCCTGTCGGTGTTCGCGATCACCCTGCCGCTGCTCGCCCAAGATCCGGTGAACAACAGCGCGCACGTGGTCGCCTACGAGATGACCGCGCGCCTCGATGCGCAGCTGCGCAGCTTGCGCGGCACGCAGCGCATCGTCTGGCGCAACCAGACCGGCGCCGCGACCGACGAATTGCGCTTCCATCTGTACTGGAACGCCTTCGCCGGCCGCGACTCGACCTTCATGCGGGAGGCGGGCGCGGCGTTCCAATCGCAATGGGAGGACGGCGACTTCGGGGGGATCACCTTGGAGCGGATCGCTCAGGAGGTCGACCGTGAGCGTCGCGAACTGCGGGTCGAGTTCTTGCAGCCCGATGACGGCAACTCCAACGACCGCACCGTCGCTCGAGTGAAGTTGGCCGCACCGATCGCTCCCGGTGACTCGATCACGCTCGAGACCGAGTTCGTCGCCAAGGCGCCCAAGGCACTGCGGCGCGCCGGTTGGGCCCCGGGCGGCAGCTTCTTCTGCATGCACTGGTTTCCCAAGCTGGGTGTGCTGGAGAACCGTGACGGCCGCGCCGAATGGAATTGCCCGCAGTTCCATGCCAACACGGAGTTCTTCGCCGATTTCGGCAGCTTCGTCGTCACTCTCGACGTCCCGGCGGGGTTCGTGGTCGGCGCCAGCGGCGGCCGCGCATCACTCGACCAAGCGAGCGGCGATCGCCGTGTCCTGCGCTACGAGATCGCGGACGTCCATGACTTCGCCTGGGTTGCCGGTCCGAACTTCGTCGAGCACATCGAGACCTTCGCCGGGGCACGCGCCGGGGAGGACCACACCGGGATCGCCCAGGCCGTCGCGCGGTTTCTCGGGATCGACCTCGCCACCTTCGATCTGCCCAAGACCGAACTGAGGCTCCTTCTCCAGGCCGAGCATGACACCCCCGAACAAGTGCGGCGACACATGACCGCCGCGCGCGAGGCGTTGTGGTTCTACGGCATGCGCTACGGCCCGTGGCCCTACCCGGTGCTCACCCTGGTCGATCCTGCCCGCGATGCCCGAGGGCAAAGTTACGGCGGCGGCATGGAGTATCCGACGCTGATCACTTGCGGCACCGACCTGCGGCCACATCCTCGCAAGCTGACACCCGAAGGCGTGACGATCCACGAATTCGGGCACCAGTACTGGTACGGGCTCTCCGCCAACGACGAGTTCCGCGATCCTTGGCTCGACGAAGGACTGAACAGCTACAGCGAAAGCCGCGCACAGGTACTCGCCTTCGACGGCGACTCGACGGTGCCCCGGCGTCCGGTGCGAACCAGCGAGTTCGGGGCGATCACCATGGCCGCAGTCTCCGCGCCGACGGTGCCCGGCGACCCGCTGCGTTGGCTCGGGCGACTGCCGCTCGAACGCCTGCCCGCACCGGTCGCCGAGATCGGCTCCGAGCTCGGGATCCGCGGCACGCTCATCCCGCAGTCCGCCTTGCTCGCCCTGCTCGCCGAGCAACCCTCCCTCGCGGGCTTCCGCGAAGTCCAAGCGCATCCGGAGTGGATCGACCGTGCGCGCTTCCTCGCCAGCGATGTGCCGGACTCGATGCTCATCCCAGGCTGGCAGATGATCTCGCGCGCGAGCTACTCGGCCAACGCGTACACGCGGCCCGCCACCATCCTGCGCACCCTGGAGCGCATGGTCGGTCGCGATCGCTGGTGGGCGTTTCTTCGCCGGTTCCACACCGACTCGCGGCTCAGGCATCCGACTGCCGCCGACTTCATCGCGGCACTGGAACGCGACTGTGGAACTGACGCCGCCGGCTTCTTCCGCAGCGCCACCGAGCCGATGGCTCGACTCGACTACGCAGTGCACTCGGTGAGTCCCGCTGATGGGCGCGGCCCCGAGCAGAGCGTGATCGTGCGCAACTTCGGCACTCTCCGTGCGGAGGCCAGCGTCCGATTCCGCTTCGAGGGTGGGCAGCGACCGGAATGGCGGACCATCCCGCGAGACGGCACCTCGCCGTGGATCGAGTTCCGCTTCCGCGACGAACCCGGTCAGCCGCCGCGCGGTCGACTGACCGAAGTGTGGATCGATCCGCCGGGGGCGGGCACGCCGAAGACCGCGGAGGCCTTCGAAGCCGACGACGCGAGTGCCGGTGTTCTGGTGATCGACGCCGACCTCCGCAACAACGTGTGGCGCGCGCGGGTCGACCCGCGACCGGGCCGGTACGTCGCGATCCGTACGCTCTTGCAGGCGCAGGTTCGTCTCCTCTTCGCGGCACTCATCGGCTGAGGTTCGAATGACTCCATTTCGAGACGTCTTTGGTTCGTTCCTCCGCGCGGCTCTCTCGCTGCGAACTTGGCCGCTCGTGTGGCTCGTCCTGACCTTGCTCGCGCTGCCGGCGGCGCTCGCGGCCGGCGACGTCGTCGGTCACGATGGCGCGCGTTGGCCGAGCCTCACCCGAATGCCGCCGGACGGCGACGTGTTCGCCGCCCTGCGACTGGATCTCGTGCTGCCGCTGATCCTCGCACTCCTGTTCGGGGTCCTGGTCGCCGGTGGAGTCAGCGGAGCCGTGGCGTTGCCCGGCACCGCGACGCGCGTGCGCGAGATCCTGGCCACCGGGGCGCGTGCCTTCTTCGCGAATCTCCGCGTGATGCTGGTCTTCGTCGTGTTGGCGCTGCTCCTCGGCTGGGGGCTAGACCAGGTCGATCACTGGTTGATCGAGGATCGGATCGGCGACCGCGCGGTGAGTGACGACGCGTTCTCGCTCTGGCGTCTGCACGTCAGTTTCGTCCAGGTGCTCTGGCTTTGGGACATCCTGCGCGGGTTCCTGTTCCTGCTGCTGGTCTTCGCCTCGAAGGTCGCCATCGCGCGCATCTCCCGG
The DNA here is from genome assembly GCA_050181465.1 of Planctomycetota bacterium. Taxonomy (GTDB): domain Bacteria; phylum Planctomycetota; class UBA1135; order UBA1135; family UBA2386; genus JACRLW01. The sequence continues at coordinate 31,281 of JBFXDD010000030.1, read as the reverse complement.
GGTGCGTCCCGCTCCGCGTTCGCGGCGGCCATGCACGGCCTCTTCTGCGTGGTCCGTCATCCGTGGCGCGTGCCGGTGGCGGTTCTGTTGTGGACCGTCGTCTGGCTCGGCGGCGCCTTCGCATTCGGCGAACTCACGGTGCGCGTCCTGGAGGTCCACGGCAACCTGCTCCTCGGCCTCGCGCTCTCGCAGCTCGGAATCGCCTTCGCCGTGATCGGCTGGATCGGCTTCGTCCTCAGCGCTCGCGAAGTCGGCGTGCCCGCGCGGGACGTCGCCCTGCCCGAGCTGGATTGAGCACCGTGTCTGGCTGACGTCACCCTTCCTGCGCCCTCGCGGCGAGAAAGTCGGGAAGCCGCAGCGGGACTGCAGGCAAAGGATCGAAGTCGGCGAATCTTGCCCGCCGCGGCTTCCCTCGGTGTTCCGTCTCGACCCGGCCGTGGCGCGGGTCGACCGCGCGAGGCGCGGACACGCAACATGTTCGGTCGGAGAGGGCGATCGCTTTGCCGATCTGCTCGTGCGACGGCGATCCCGTCGCGCCCGAAACCCGCGGTGAGCGGTGCCAGCGGCACTTCCGCGGCGAACCATTCTCGGAATCCGTTTCGAACGCGTGAGCCGGGAGTTTGAGCCTTCCGCACAGCCTGCTACGGTTCCGCGGATGAACCTCGAAGATCACCGACAGCGCCTGCGCGACGCGCAACTGAGGGTCCAACAGCTCAAGGAGAGTCTTTGACTACGAGGTCAAGCTTCGTGAGCTCCGTGGCATCGAACACAAGATGAGCCAGCCCGGCTTCTGGGACAGCCAAGAGCGAGCCCAGGCGACCATGCTGGAGAAGCAGAAGCTCGGCTCGATCGTCGATCCCATCGACAAGTCGACGGCGATCCTCGACGACATGACCGTTCTGCTCGAACTCGGCGCGGACGATCCGAGCAGCGTCGATGCCGACCTCGACTCGGCGCACGCCGACCTCCAGCGCACCCTCGATGCTCTGGAGTTCCAGGTCATGCTCAGCGGTGAGCACGACGCGAAGAACGCGATCATCACGATCGCGCCCGGTGCCGGCGGGATCGACGCTCAGGATTGGGCCGAGATGCTCGTGCGGATGTATCTCAAGTGGGCCCAAGATCACGGCTTCGAGGTCGAAGAACAGGACTGGCAGAAGGGCGAGGAAGCCGGCATCCGCGTGGCCACCTACTCCGTGAAGGGCGCCTACGCCTACGGTCGGCTGCGGGCCGAGCAGGGCGTCCATCGGTTGGTGCGAATCTCACCATTCGATGGACAGGGTCGGCGACAGACCTCCTTCGCCTCGCTCGAAGTCATCCCGGAGATGGACGACGACATCGACATCGAGATCGACGAGAAGGACCTCAAGATCGACACCTACCGATCCAGCGGTGCCGGTGGTCAGCACGTCAACAAGACCGAGTCCGCGATCCGCATCACTCACCTTCCCACCGGCGTGGTGGTGACCTGTCAGCAGGAACGCAGCCAGCACAAGAACCGTGCACATGCGATGAAGGTGCTGCGCAGCAAGCTCTACCAGATCGAGGAAGCCAAGCGGAAAGAGGAGCTGGCGAAGTTCTACGGCGAACGCGGCTCCATCAGTTGGGGCAACCAGATCCGAAGCTACGTCCTGCAGCCCTACCAGATGGTCAAGGACCTGCGGACGGGGATCGAGACTTCCGACGTCGACAGCGTCCTCAACGGCGAACTCGACCAGTTCATCGAGGCCTATCTCAAGGGTGTGCGAGTCTAGCTCGGATCATGCGTGAACGTCTGCCGCGATCGCCTCGAGTCGCGCCCAGCGGCGTCGCTACGACGGCTCCTCCCTGGCAGCGTAGCCACAGCTGCGCTTCGGCCGTCGTAGCTCCTTGCCGGGCATCGACCTGTGTCGATCTCGCGCCGCCGTTCACGCATAATCCGGGCTAGTCAGGATGATGGTCACCAATCGAAGCATGGAGGCGACGAGTTGAGTCAGCGGCGCGCATTGTTGTCGGTCACCGACAAGACCGGCGTGGTCGATTTCGCACGTGGATTGGTGGGCCTGGGCTTTTCGATCCTCTCGACCGGCGGGACCTTCCGGGTCTTGCGTGAAGCCGGCGTCCCAGCCACCGAAGTTGCGGAGTACACGGACTTCCCGGAGATGATGGACGGTCGGGTGAAGACGCTACACCCGCGGATCCACGGCGGAATCCTCGCGCGACGCGACCACGGTGACGACCTCGCCGCGATGGGTGCGCACGGGATCGACCCGATCGACGTCGTCGCAGTGAACCTCTACCGGTTCCGCGAGACCGCGGCCGATCCGACCGCGACCCGCGAGCGCATCGTCGAGTCCATCGACATCGGCGGACCTTCGATGGTGCGCAGTGCAGCGAAGAACCATGCGCACGTCGCGGTCGTCGTCGATCCGAGCGACTACCCGAGCCTGCTCGCCGCCCTCGCGGAACACGGTGGCCGTGCACCGGCGGCGCTTCTCCGCCGACTTGCGGGCAAAGCGTTTGCGCACACGGCGGCGTACGACACCGCGATCGCCCAGTGGTTCGTCGAGGATTCGTCGCGCAAAGACGGGCAGCCGCGCTTCGGACGCTTTCTCGGCTTCGCCGCGGAGAGCGGCCACGTGCTGCGCTACGGCGAGAATCCGCAACAGGCGGCCGCCGTCTACGTCGATCCCGCAGAGCGCGGCCACACGCTCGCCACCGCGCGACTCCTGCACGGCTCCGAACTCAGCTACAACAACTTCCTCGACGCCGACGCCGCGGTCTGCGCTGCCTGGGAGTTCGACGAGCCGGCGGCGGTCATCGTCAAGCACAACACGCCCTGCGGTGTCGCGGTCGGCAACGACTTGGGCGCCGCATTCGTCGCCGCGCTCGCCGCCGACTCGACCAGCGCCTACGGCGGCATTCTCGCGATCAACGGTGCTCTCACGTGTGCTCTCGCCGAAGACATCCGCGCGAGCAACAACTTCTTCGAGGTGGTCATTGCGCCGACGGTCGAGCCAGGCGCCGTCGAGATCGTGGCGAAGATGAAGCGCGGTAAGGACCTGCGGGTCCTCGCGCTCGGTGGAGCGCTCGAGTCGGCCACCGCTCCTGCGCTGAGATCGATCCACGGCGGCGTGCTCGTGCAGAGTCGTGACGTCGGTGCGCCCGCGACCTCCAAGCGCGAGGTCGTCACTGCGGTCCAGCCCAGCACGGAACAGACCGTGCTGATGGAGTTCGCCTGGAAGGTGTGCAAGTTCGCCAAGTCGAACGCGATCGTGCTGGCACATCGCACGAAGTCCGGTGCGCTGGCCACCTGCGGGATCGGGGCCGGGGATACCAGTCGCGTCGACGCCGCGATCACCGCGGTGCGTCGTGCGGGTGATCGGGCGCGCGGTGCTGTGGTCGCGTCCGACGCTTTCTTTCCGTTTGCGGATGGACTCCAAACCGCGATCGATGCGGGAGCGTGCGCTGCGATCCAGCCGGGCGGCAGCAAGAACGACCACCTCGTCATCGCCGCTGCGGATGCCGCAAGGATCAGCATGGTCTTCACCGGCGTTCGCCACTTTCGCCACTGATGGATCTCACGGAAGCCGTCGAGCGCGTCTCGCTCGGGGAGTCGATCGCACAGATCGCCTCGGCCTATCGCGAGGGCTTGCTCGCCGACTTCGGGTTGGATCCCAAACGAACCTCGGCGGACACCTTTCGCAACGAGACCCGCGCGTTCTGCAACAAGCTCTGTCGTCGACTCGGAGATCTTCGACCGACCGACAAGCGCTCCGCCGCGGCCCTCGTCGCCTGGCTCGGGTTCGTCGAGGAGTACGACGCCTACGACTCCCTGCTCACGAACTTCCGAGCCTTCGAGGGGCGTGCGACCTTGCTCGAACGTGGCCGCCGCCTGTTCCCCGGACCGCTGACCGCGCACTGGGATGAATGAGTCTGCGGGCGCGGGGGATCGCCTTGCTGCCGTCGAGGCGCGAATCACGGCGGCCTGCCGTTCCGCGGGGCGATCGCGCGACGAAGTGCAACTTCTCGCGGTGAGCAAGACCTTCCCGCTCGAATCGATCACTGCCCTGCACGCTCGCGGCCAGTCGGACTTCGGTGAGAATCGAGTGCAGGAGTTGGTCGACAAGGCGATGCGGTGCCCGCATCCCGAAGTCCGGTGGCACATGATCGGCAGTCTGCAGACCAACAAGGTCGCCGCTCTGTGCCGTGTCACGCAACTCGCGATGTTGCACTCCGTCGATCGCGTCAAGCTCGTCGATGCGCTCGAGTTCGAGCTCGCTCGGTCGGGCCGTCGACTCGACGTGCTGATCGAGATCAATGCGAGCGGCGAGGTCGAGAAGCACGGCGTCGAGCCCGACGGCGCCGCGGCACTCGCCGGTGAGGTCCTTCGCCGCGAACACTTGGAGCTCCGCGGCCTGATGACGATGGGGCCCCGCGAGGGTGATCCGATCCCCGCGTTCCGCCAGGTGGATCACTTGCGCAGAGAGCTCGAGCAATCGCTGGGACGCGCGCTGCCTGTGCTCAGCATGGGCATGAGCGGTGACCTGGAGTCCGCGATCGCTGCGGGTTCGACGCTCGTGCGGATCGGCAGCGCGTTGTTCGGCGAGCGCTGATCGCAGACTCTCACGCGCTCTTCTGCCGCAGACGTGCGAACAGACGCGCCTTCTCGTCGGCGGTGGTGCCGATGGCGATCGCCACGAACAAGCCGGGGAGACCGAGTGCGGCGGCGCGCAGAAGGAACTCTCCCCAAGAGCTCGCCACGCTTCCGGCGAAGAGCGAGACGTGTAAGAGCGGCATGACCGCGAGCACGACGCCTCCCGCCACCACGCTGCGACCGAGGCGTGTCCACGGCACTTCGATGCGACGGCCGAGAAAAGCGGGCAGCATCCACACCTGAGTCAGCACGATCGCGAGCACGCTGGCGATCGCGGCGCCGAGGATTCCCAGCCAATACACCATGCCGATCGTGAGCGCGATGTTCAGGACGGCTTCGGCAAACGTCATGCGTGCGAGCGAGCGCACTTCGCGCAGTCCGAAGCAGATCTGCTTCGCACATGCGACCGTGCTGCGCAGCATCATCCCGCCGGTGAGAACAGCGAGGATGATCGAGCTCGAGACATACTCCGTTCCGGCGGTGTAGCGCGGGTCGACCCACAACCGCAGTAGATCGTCGCCGAGCAGGATCATCCCGCCCGACAACACGGCGGCGAAGGCGACGATTGCCCGCGTGCCGTCGAGATAGAGCGTCCGAAGGCCGTCACGGTCGCCTTTGGCATCGAGTGAAGTTGCGCGTGGGGTGAGGGTCCACGCGATCGAGTTCACGAGCTGGAGCGCGTAGGGCATCAGGATCAGGCCCATGTTGAAGTGCGCGAACGCCTTCGTGGAGATCACGATCGAGATCACCAGGGCGCTGGCGTGGGTCTGCACCTGGTCGGCGGCGTTGATCAGCACATTCCAGACCGAGAACCCGAAGAGCTCGCGAACCGAGTCGCGGCTGTAGTCGCGTGCCGTCAGCCGAAGGCCCGGCAACATCCGGAAGGAGAGTCCGAAATGGATCCAGCTCCCGACCAGATTGCCGCCGAGGTGGATCAGGGACACGGCGACCAGGCCGTGGCCGGAGTCGAGCGCCCACCAGGTCAATGCTGCAGAGCCCAGCCGCTGCACGATGCCGATGCCGTTCGCCAGGTCGAACCGCTGTCGGGCATAGGTTGCCGTCTGGAAGATCGTCAGCGGCAGGTTGAGCGCGACGCCGCAACCGACGATCACGAAGAGCAATCTGGTGGTGTCGTGGTCGACGCCCTCGATCTCGAAGATGTGCGGTGCGAGCCAGGCGAACGGTAGCGTGAGGACGACCAGCCCTGCGGCGATCGTCAACAGGATTCCGAGCGCCGTGTTCACGGTGCGGCGCACGCCGTCGAGGTCGCGCTTCGCGAAGTAGCGAGTGACGTACTGCGCGACAGCCGACCGGATGCCGAGGTCCAGCAATCCGTAGTAGCCGGTGCACGCGATCAGGAGGCTCCAGAATCCCCACTGCGAGCTGCCGAGCTTCTGCTCGACGAACGGCGTGAGCTGGAACGCCACGACCGCATTCACGAGGAACCCAGCCCAGTTGCTGAGCACGTTGCGTGCGACGGTCTTGAAGGCGCTCATGCGGCGGGCGGACGATATCCGATGAACCTCGCCGGACTCGGCGGCGCTCTGGCTTTCTCGACGGCTACCGGGTTCAACCACAGATCGGATCCGAACGCCGTCCTTCCGTAGTCGTGAACGTCGCCATCGTCAGTTACTTCGCGCCCCCGCAGCCGGCGGTCGCGTCGCACCGTGTGCTTCGCATGACGCGGGCCTTGCTCGATGCAGGCCATGGTGTGCATTGGGTGACGCTCGATCCGAAGGGCCTCGACAAGACGGATGCGACGCTCGCAGCCGTCACACCGGCGGCGGTGGTCGTGCACGGGCTAGGGCGGGTCAACCTGGTCGATCGAGAGGCCAAGGGCCTCTGGGAGAAGGTCCTTCGCACGGCGATCTTCAAGTTGCCGGACTGGTTCGCCGTCCTCGATCGGCACGTCGAGTGGTCATGGACCTTGCAGCGGAAGCTGCCGCGACTCGTGAAGGAGCAGAAGATCGACGTCGTGCTGTTGTGCTGCGGTCCGCACGGGCAACTCGTGGCGGTCGATGCGCTCCGCAAGCACTGTCCGAACGTGCGGATCGTCGTCGACTACCGCGATCTGCTCTCCGGGAACACCTGGCGGCAATCGAAGAGCACGCGCCTGCGGGATCGAGTGCTCGCGCGCGAGCGGCGCATTCTGTCGCGGGTCGATGCGCTGTTCCTCAACAACGCGGATGCCAAGCGATCCTTCGACGAGCGGATGGGGGGCATCGACGGCCTGAACGTCCAGGTCATGCGAAACACAGCGGACTACGCGCTCGGTGAGCAGATCGTCGCGCTGAGCGCGCTGCCGGACTTCGGTCCAGGAGTCCATCTCGGATTCTTCGGCACGATCTTCCCGCGCCGGCGGATGCTGCCTGTGCTGCAGGCGATGGCCGAGATAGAGGCCGGAGTGCTCGCGAAGATCACCGCGCACGTGTTCTGCGACAGTGGCCCTTCGCTCGCGCTGTTGAAGGAGGATCTCGCGAAGATCCGGCCGGAGGTTGCGGAGCGCGTGCGAGCGCACGATCTCCTCGGCTACGGCGACGCGTTGCGGGCCATGCGTGCGATGGACGTCCTGCTGTTGGTGAACAGTCCCGAGCCCGCGGATCAGATCTTTGTGCCGGGGAAGCTGTACGACTACCTGATGGCCCGTCGGCCTGTCCTGTTCCTCGGCGAGATGGGCGATGCCTGGCGGATCGTCGCGGAGACGTCCGGGGAAGACTGGTGCTTCACGCATGCTCAGTCGAGTGCAGTCGCAAAGCAGCTCGCGGCCGTCGCAACGACTCGGCCGCCGGCGCTGAGCGAATCGCCCGCGCATCGACCGGCGACCAGCTTCGCACCTCTGCTCGAGTTCCTGCGACGCTGAGCGCGGATCGCAGTCTCAACCCGCCCAGCGGCTGAGGAACTCCGCAATGCGTTCGGCGGCGCGACCGTCCCACAGCGGCGGGATCGAGCCCTTGCCGGCCGTGCCGGCCAACACCGCTTGATACGCCGCGAGGGCGCGCTCTGGATCGTTGCCGACGAGTTGGTTCGTGCCGATCTCGCACGTGACCGGTCGCTCCGTGTTCTCCCGCAGGGTGATGCAGGGAACTCCCATGATCGTGGTTTCTTCCTGGATGCCGCCGGAGTCGGTCAGCACGAGGCGCGCGGCATCGCAGAGTCGAACGAAGTCGAGGTACCCCGCGGGTTCGAGCAGGATGAGGCCCTTCATCGCCTCGACTCGCTGGCGCAGGCCGTCGGCGGCGAGCCGCTGACGGGTGCGTGGGTGCACCGGGAAGACGATGCGGAAGTTCTTCTGCACCTCTTCGAAGATCGTGAGCAAGCGAGCGAGTGCCGCCGGGTCATCGACGTTGCTTGGGCGATGCAAGGTCACGACCACGTAGCCGCGCTCCTCGAGGCCCAGCCGCTTCAGCACGTCGCTCTCTCTCGCTCGCTGGAGGTTGCGCAGCAAGGTGTCGACCATGCAGTTGCCGACCATGTGCGCGCGTTGTGCCGAGACACCCTCCCGCGCGAGGTTCTCCATGCCGCTGCGCTCGGTGCAGAAGAGCAGATCGCTGATCGAGTCGGTGAGGATGCGATTGATCTCTTCCGGCATCGAGCGGTCGCCGCTGCGCAATCCGGCTTCGACGTGGATCAATCGGATGCCGAGTTTCACGGCGACGAGCCCGCAGGCGATCGTGCTGTTCACGTCGCCGACGACCAAGACCGCATCGGGCTTGTGTTCCAACAGCACGGGTTCGAAGCGAACCATGATGTCGGCGGTCTGCTTCGCGTGGCTGCCGGATCCAACTTCGAGGTTGACGTCCGGGCGCGGCATGCCGAGTTCGCGAAAGAACAGATCGCTCATCCGCTCGTCGTAGTGTTGACCGGTGTGCACGAGCAGCGGCTCGATGTTCGAGTGACGCCGGTAGGCATCCATGATCGGGGCGACCTTCATGAAGTTGGGTCGAGCTCCGACGACGTTGACGATCTTCATTCGCAGATAGCATCGACGCGCGATGCGGGGGGACTGCCGGCGGCGTGCGCACGCTGTCGGCCTCGCCGCGGAAAGGGCGATGGCAAGCGGGGTTCAGGCTGCGATCGGTGGTGGATCAGAGGGGCGACAGACCGTCTCGCCGGCCGTCTTCCGCGTCGATCTCGTCCAGCTTGCGCTGGAACTCGGCAGCGGTGCAGAGACCCTTCTCGACAGCCAGGCGCTGCACGGTCTTCACTGCCAGGGCCAGCTCACCGATCGCACGTTCGAGTCGCTCGGCATCGATCGAGGGCCCGGGATCTGCGATCGGCTGGCGTTGTCGCAGCTGAATCTCGTCGCGCAGCTTCTCGATTCGAGAGTGTTGGTAGAAGTCGAAGATCCAGTTGATGAGGCCCATGGCGGCAAGGCTACGCGGCGCGCCGGGCGCTGTTCAATTGCCGCGACCCGTTCCGCGTCCTTTGCCTTCACCCGGCCGAGGGGGAGTCTTGCCTTCGCCTTCACCGTCCTTGTTCTTGTCCTCGCCCTTGTTCTTGTCCTCGCCTTCGGCTCCGCCTTCGCCGTCACCTTCGGGATTCTGATCGCGGTTGCGATTGCGACCGCGCGTCATGCCTTCGCGAAGCTGCTGCGCAACTTGGGCCCGGCTGCGATCGCCCAGCACGTCCTTCACGAAGGGCGCAAAGGGCGCGATGTCGCCGCCGCCGATCACATCGATCGCCGTGGCGATCCATTGGGTGACCGCGATGTCCTTCTCGCCGGTCTTCGCCTTCTCGAGCACCGCTCGCATCTCATCGTCGCGACGGTGTGCGGCCGCATAGATCGCCGCGATCTTGACGTTCTTCGCGGAATCGGCCAGAGCCCGTTCCATGAGGCGCCGCGCGGTCGCTCGGTCCTCCATCATCGTGATCGCCGCAGCGGCCTGAACCCTCAGCTCCGGCGACTTCTCCTTGGTCAAGACCTTCTCGATCTCCTTCAACACGGTCTTGTCCGCGGCTCCGAGCGTGGCAAGAGTTCGAAGCAACCGGCCTTTGACGGCGATCTCTTTCTCCCGGTCGTACTGCTTGCGGGCAGCCTTCATCGCCTTGGGCTCGTTCAGAGCTTCGAGTGTGCGCGCTGCCTCTTCGCGCAGCTTGGCGTCGCGATCCTCGAGAAAGCTCGAGGCGAATGCGTGCCATTCCTTGGGCGAGACCAGGCCGACCGTGGTCAGGACCCCGACCCGGAAGCCGCCCGGCAGATTGCGCATCTCCTGCTGGCCGTACTCGAGCGCCTTGGGTTCGTCGCTCGCGAGCACGATGCGATAGTTGCGCGCGATGGCTTGGAAGTCCCAGCCGCCGGCTTTGAGCTCCTTGATCGCCGCGAGCACTTCGTCTTTGCCGGGCTTCGGCATGGTGCCTTCGCCGCCGACGCCACCGTAGAGAAGGGTGCCGGGAGCGTGCGCGCGCTCGCTCAGTGCGAACTCGAAATCGGGGCGCTTCTTCTTGATCGCATCCGCCCACGCCCATTCGAGTTGGCCGATGCTCACCTCGTAGGCGAAGGAGCTGATCAGGGTGCCTTCGGTTCCGGCTTCACCAGGGTCGACGAAGAGGTGGTGCGGAGCAGCGACGGCGTCGGTGGGTTCGACTTTCAGATAGCGCTTGCGCACCAGGGCTTCGTCCTCCGGCGGTGCTGACTCCCCACCGACGATCAGTTGCAGATTCACCGTCTCGGCGGCGAGTTTCTTGACCTGTCCGTCCGAGAAGTGACCGCCGAGCATCGAGTCGCTGCCGCGCTCACCGGGCATCACGATCGAGATCACCACGATGGTTCCGCGCTCGCGGGCGGTCGTGAGCGCGCCATCGAGCGAGTTCGCAGTGAAGACGCCTTGTGCGCGGAGCGGGCTCGCGGTGAGAGCGAGGAGTGCGAGGCTGGCGACGGCCAGAGAGACGGTCCGGAACGTCAGGGAATTCCCGAGACGGATCATGTGGTACCCAAGTGCGAGGGAGAAGCAGGCCGGCACCGGCATGGTAGCCGCGATCTCGCTCATCCCGTCGGTCCGGGTCGCCCGGGACGATCTCGGGACTCCGCCGCGCGCACCCCCGCGGGGGCGGCGCGCTCACTCATGTCAGTGCGAAACCGCTGCGCGAATCGCCGCCGTCAAGGCGGGGACGACCTCGAAGGCATCCGCGACGATCCCGTAGTCGGCCACCTTGAAGATCGGTGCGGCGGCGTCCTTGTTGATCGCCACGATGTAGCGCGAGGTCCGCATTCCGGCGAGATGCTGGATCGCGCCCGAGATCCCGATCGCGAAGTAGAGCTGCGGCGACACGACCTTGCCGGTCTGGCCGACCTGCTCGCGGTGCGGGCGCCAACCGGCGTCGACCACCGCTCGCGAGGCGCCCACCGCGGCGCTGCCCTGCGGGAATGCCGCCGCGAGTTCTTCCACGATGTGGAAGTGTTCGGGGCCCTTCAGGCCGCGACCACCGGCGACGATCACCTTGGCTTCCTGGAGCGGCACGCGATCGCTCGCGCCTGCGACCACTTCGCGCACGATGGAGCGGAGGTCCGCCTCCCCGATGGAAGCCGCCACCTTCCGGGTAGAAGAACCCGACCCGCTCGATGCTTCGAACACGTTCGGCCGAAGCGTGCAGCAGAGCGCACCACGCTTGACCATGAACTTGCGGTAGGCCTTGCCGGCGTAGACCGGCTTCGTCGCACCGAAGCGACCGCCCTCGAAGTGCAGCGCGGTGGCGTCGCTCACCATGCCCGCGTCCAACATCGTGGCGAGGCGCGGCAGCAGATCGCGTCCCATCGCCGTGTGCGGCATCAGGATCGCACCGGCACCCAAAGCCTCGAGGGTGCTGAAGATCGCCTTGGCGTAGCCGTCGCCGCTGTAGTTCGCGAGCGCGGGCGATTCGACCGCGACGATCTCGTGGCTGCCCGAATTCGCGAGTTCGGCGACCGCCGGACTCACGTCGGCGCCGAGCACGATCGTCGTCACGCTGCCGCCGCAACTCTTTGCGAGTTCGCAGGCTGCGCCCACCGCTTCGAGGGTCGGCTTCTTGATCTTGCCCGAACGGGCATCCGCGATGACTGCAATCTTCGTCATGACTTGCTCCGTTCCTCAGATGACCTTGGCTTCGTTGCGCAGAGCGGCGACCAACGCGTCGACGCTGTCGAGGATCCGACCCGGCGGTCGCTCCGGCGGCATCGTGAGCGACACGACCTCGAGCGCCGGTTCCGCCGCGGGAGCGGCGACGGTGTCGAGCGGCTTCTTCTTCGCGGCCATGATGCCCTTCAGGCTGGCATAGCGCGGCTCGTTCAGGCCCTTGTTCGCCGAGATCACGCAAGGCAGCGCGCAGTGCACCACTTCGCGCGCGCCTTCGATGTCGCGCTCCGCACGGAAGGTCTTGTCGTTCAACTCCAGCGTGGCGACTTCGGTCACGCTCGGCAGACCCAGCGCGGCCGCGAGTCGCGGCGCGAACTGCGAATCGTCACCGTCGACCGCCTGGCGCCCGCAGAGCACCAGGTCGTGCGGCACCGACTTCAACCACGCTGCGATCGCGTTCGCGGTGGAGTGGGCATCCTGGGCGCGGCCGCCGTCGTCGAGCAACACGGCCTTGTCGGCGCCCATCGCCAACGTGGTGCGCAGTTCTTTCTGCGCATCTTGGGTTCCGAGCGAGACCACGGTGACGTTCCCCGCACCGAGCTTCTCCTTGAGTTGGAGCGCGGCTTCCACCGCGAACTCGTCGTATGGATTGAGGACGAATTCGACCCCGGCGGGATCGATCGAGCGACCGTCTGCGCCGACCTTGATCTTCGAGTCGGTCGCGGGGACGCGCTTGATGCAGACGACGATTTCCATGCTTCTCGCGGCGCGGGTTCTGGGGAAAAGGGGGCGAACACTCTAGGTTCGCACCAATTTCGATCAAGGCGGAGCTCCGACCCGGTCGGGCCGAGCCGCCGGGGCAGGGGCACGTCAGGCCTCGAGCGCCAAGCGACAGGCCGCTTCCAGATCGTCGATCTCATCGCTTGGATCGTGGCAGCGGCGCAACCAGCTCACCGTCCGTCGGAATTGCCGGGCGCGGTCCGCCGAGGAGCGCGACATGAGCTCGCGGTGCAACTCGACGAAATGGGGTTCGTCCACCGTGCGGAACAGCCGCACGGGTGAGTCCGGCTCGGCGGCGAGTTCACGGTTTCCCGGGACGTCGCGGAGCCATGCTGCGCAACCCAGCGACATCGCCTCGAGCACCGCGTTGGCGCCGCCTTCATGGTCCGACGTGTTCCAGACGACGTGCGCACGGCAATAGGCCGCGCCCATGGCCACGGGCGGGCGGGAGCCGATCCGGACGCCACCCATCGCGGTGGCTCGCTCGGCGAGTCGCCGCGCGAGGTCGGTGTCCAATGCCGCGCCGAGGATCTCGAGCGTCGCGGAGAGCGAGTGGCGACGAAGGTGTTCGAGCATGTCGAGTGCCAGCATCGGGTTCTTCACCGATCGAATTCCTGACGGCAGGACGACTTGCAAGGTGTCGACGTCGCGGTCCACAGAGATGTCGTCATCCACGAACACGCCTCTACGGACGACGCGGTAATGAGGCTGCGTCGAGAGCCGAGGTACGACCCGAGTCCAGGAATCGGCGAACGCACCGACGACGACGCTCGCGCCCTCGATCGCACGCACGGCATTCGGTGACCGTCCGGCCTCGACGCCGAGGATGTCGGTGCCGCCCAGTGCGAGGAGTAGGGGTGCCTTGGCCTTCTCGGCGAGAATCGAACCGGTCGGTCCGGCTCGCTCCGCGTGATATGCGAGCACGAGATCCGCGCCGGTCGTGGTGGGCTCGACTCGCTCCGGAGTCGTCACCGATACGCGATGACCATGTCGCGCCAGGCCTTCGATCCATCGAGCCACCGTGGTGCCGTTACCGCGGGCCGGCGGTGTGAGCGCGTCGGTGACAAAGAGGACGTGCATTCTCGTCGAGTCGCAGCCCACTCAGCGCACCTCACAGATCAGGTTGCCCCGGGAGTTCTCCCGCTCATGGCCTTGCGTAATTCGTCGCGTCATGTGAACCGATCGAAGTGTCGTCAGTCCGGCTCGAGTCGACGGCACGATCGCTTCGCCTGCAGAGTCGGGGAGCGTGGTGCCGGTGA
>JBFXDD010000030.1:0-17457 GCA_050181465.1 Planctomycetota bacterium | reverse complement strand
TCAGTTCACGTCCACGAGCGCCGGAGTGCTCAACAACAGCCCGAAGTTCGGATCCAAGGTGACGCCCTGCCACACCAACTTCACGGGGCCGGTCACCGGTGGAGTCGTGATCGTGGAGAAGCCCTGCGGAACCGGTGTCCACCAGATCCATGGGACGATGTAGACGTCGGGGAATCCGCAGAAGGTGAACGTCCACGATGCCGGGACGACCGGCGGCGCAATGGTGACGTAGACGACGTTGAGCAGATTCGGCGCGTTGACGTCGATCCAGATCGGAGCGGGACCGGTGAACTGATGTACCTTCGGCTCCAGCACATAGAGGTGTGTCGGTGTCGCGGTGAGTGCGTTGACGTAGCTCGGCACACCGAGGGTTCCGCTCGGCGGCAGCAGCCCCATTTGGTCGCCGAGTGTCGGTGTCGCCGTGCCGCACGGCGATCCCATGACCCGACAACTGCCGACATGGATGATTCCGCCGGCTTGTGTCGAGCAGAGCCCGGCACCGGTCATCGACTCGCCGGAGAACACGAAGGTCGGCACGAAGATGGCGGTACCGGGGCACGACACGACGGCGGACACCGGTCCGGTGTAGTCGATATCGAGTGCTTCGAGGTCGACGATCTGAGTGAGGCAGGTGCCGAATCGATCTTGAATCTGTGCATTGGCGACCATCGCGTCCATCTGCGCCTCGGTGTAGATGACTTCCGCACAACCCGGAATGACACTCGCGACTCGAAGGTCCGGCGTCCAGGTGATGCAGGATGCGGGAATCACGAGGAGATCGCCGTCCTGAACCGTGGTGACGCCGCAGGTCGTGTTGACCGTGTGAGTGGCGTCGAGCGAGAAGAACACGCCGTATGCCGGATCGGCGGCGATGGCATCGAGGTCGACCACCGGCGTGGTCGTCATTCCCATCGCGAGTTGCAGGTCCTCGACGCGGAGGAAGTGTTCCACCTGACCCTCGTTGACACCGACGCGAACGATCCGCGCGGTGTCGCCCGGCCGCATTCCGGGCAGTCCGCTGACGAACGTCGGGAGGGCCTGCGACGGCGACCAGAAGACGGTTCGCTGGCTCGGACAGCCAAGCACGGGGTTCGGGAAGTCGAGGAGCGCGTCGATCGAGCCGAACAGACTCGGGTCGTAGTAGTCGCCGTTGTTGTCGGCATCGCCGGCCATCGTCTGATAGCAGGTGGTGGGGCCCCATTTCTCGGCGGACAAGACTGGGCAGGGGAAGTGCTCGAGACGCACCACTTCGTTCGGCCGCAAGGTCTGGAGCACGGTGCCGCCGCTGCCGCTCTGGGTGGTCTCGGTCTGGCTCGTGCCAAAGAGCCAGCTCTGGCTCTGTGCGGCGATGCCGTCGGCGGCGCCGAGCACCACGAGCGCCCCGGCCGCGAGGCGAAGAGATCGACCGATGGCATCGGCCGGTGGGACTGAGTTGGTCGTCGTCATCGCCTTTGGAATGGCGGAGCGAGCGCGCTGGCGGACAGCCTTGTCTCGCGAATTCCACGGCGGGCTCGGGACCACGCTGGCTAACCGGCTGCGGACCGTGACGGTCGTGCGGTAGGCTAACCCGGCCTGCTCTTCCGCCGCCGCCGTCTCGTTCGGTGTTCCGGCTCCGCTTCCTCAGTTCTCGCCACAGATGACTTCCATCCGATGGTTCGCTGCCGCGGCAGCGATGCTCCCGCTCGTCGCGACCGCCCAGTCACCCGAACCGCCGCCCTCGATCTTCGCGTCCGCGACCTTCGAGTCCGGCTATCTCTCCAATGCCGCCGCGAAGGAGTCGGTGGTCTGGTCGCACCGCTTCCAGTATGCGGCGACCGACTGGTTCCAACTCGAGTTCGGCAGAGTGACCAACCTGCCGGACGGCTCCTACCTCCGCATGACCTCGGCCCGCGACGGCGGCGTGCAGCGTCACACAGGACGGACGTTGAACGAATGGAGCTTCGTGTCGGCCATGTTCAACGGCGGCGATGTGCTGCTCGAACTGGTGGCGGCGCCCGGCTCGTCCGCGAATCGCGTGAACGTCACCGGCTACTGGCGCGGCATTTCGATGCCGGTGTCGCCGAACTCGATCTGTGGTCCGACCGACAACCGCACGCAGAGCACCGATGCGCGCCAGGGC
The DNA here is from genome assembly GCA_050181465.1 of Planctomycetota bacterium. Lineage (GTDB taxonomy): Bacteria > Planctomycetota > UBA1135 > UBA1135 > UBA2386 > JACRLW01. The sequence continues at coordinate 15,338 of JBFXDD010000030.1, read as the reverse complement.
CGGCTCTGGCTCGGCTGCAGCGGCTGGATGATCAGCGGCGACATCATGTTGACCGCCGGTCACTGCACCACCACGGGCACGCGCATCCTCGAGATGAACGTTCCGAACTCGACCGCGGGCGGTTCGCTCGTTCGGTCCAGCCCGAACGATCAGTATCCCTACACCGAACTGTCCGGAGTCAATGGTGGCGTCGGGGCGGATTGGCGCGTCTGTCGCGTGGGTGTCAACAGCAACCACGGCCAACTGCCGACGCAGCGCAACGGCGGTCAGTGGTACACGCTGGGCGCGGTTCCGGCCTCGCCAGCCGGTCAGAACATTCGAATCACCGGCTACGGCACGTCGTCGATTCCGACCCTCACGCAGGTCCAGAAGACGCACGTCGGCCCGCTGTCGACCATCGGCAGCACCTCGCTGTGCTACTCGACCGACACGACCGGCGGCAACTCAGGTTCGCCCGTGCTTCACGAGAACACCGGTCTTGCGATCGGCATCCACACGCACGGCGGCTGCTCTTCGAGCGGTGGCTGCAATAGCGGCACGCGCATCGATCGCAGCGACCTTCGCTCGGCGATCCAGGCGGTCGCCGGCACGGCACGGTTCAACACCTACGGTCAGGGCTGCCCCACTCCGGCGGTGTTCTACGAGACCTTCAGCGGCAGCAACGACCTCAGCAATCAGAGCTTCCTCTTGACCCGCAACGGCAGCGGCTGGGTGGTCACGAACTGTGCGTCCAACTGTTTCGAGACCAACTTCTCCGGCGCCTTGAACAGCGGCGACGACCAGCTCTTCAGCAACGTCGCGCTCGGCTTCAGCTTCCCGCTGCCGAGCGGCGGCAACGCGACCAGTGTCGACTTCGACTCGAACGGCTGGGTGGGGCTCGTCAGCGGGCAGTTCACCGCTTCCGACTACACCGAGTCGGTGGGCGAGTTCCTCGGCGAGGGCATGCGTGTCGCGGCGTTCTGGGATGACCTCAACCCCGCGAGCGCCGGCGATGTCTACTTCGACACCTTCCCCGGGCGCGCGGTCATCACCTGGGCCGGTGTCCCGGAGTTCAGCACGACCAACTCGAACACCTTCCAGGTGCAGCTCTTCAGCAACGGCAACGTGCTCCTGAGCTACCAGGCCATGGCGGCCGGTGACGGCTTGGTCGGCTACTCACCCGGCGGCGGCGTGAGCGATCCCGGCTCGATCGACATCACCGCAGCGATCCCGTTCTCGACCGGTTCGGGCGGCTCGCCGCTGCAGTTCAATGCCAGCGATGCGCCGCGCCTCGGCTCGACGATCAACCTCAGTCTGAGCTCGGTTCCCGGCGGCGTGATTGCGAATGCCATCAACCTCGGCTTCGCGTCGCAGAGCCTCGATCTCACGCTCATCGGAATGCCCGGCTGCCGACTGTTCACCACGCTCGACGTGATGTTGCCGGTCGCTGCGAGCTCGCCGAACGCCTCGACCCCCTTCTCGATCCCGAACATCCCGTCGCTGAACGGCGCGCACGTGTTCGCGCAGGGTGTGAGCTTGGTGCCCGGCATCAACGCCATCGGTGCGATCACCTCGAACGGCGGCGATCTGACGATCGGAACCTGATCGCGGCGGCGCACGCTCTGCGCAGCGCCCCGAAAAAACAGTCGGCCGGGGTCAATGTCCCCGGCCGTCCGACCCTCTGGGCCCGTCCCGTGCGGTCTGAGCCCTGCGCTCACTCTCCCCCAGCCGGCACCTCTCGGCGCCTGGGGTCGACCGACTTGAGAGTGCGCCCGCGATTCCCCGGTCTACGGCTCATTCCGAGACCAGACTGCTGCGCGAGACCGCAGTCTGCGACGCGGGGCGTGGTGGAACGCGGCGCGACATCGAACCTCTGCGGCGATACCTTCCTTGCCCCATGCGTCTCAGCCAGTTGCTGATCACAACCCTGCGGGAAGATCCCGCAGATGCCGAAGTCCACAGCCACCGTCTCCTCGCCCGCGGCGGCTACATCCAGAAGGTGGCTTCCGGCCTCTACACCTACGGCCCGCTGATGTGGCGAACCTTGCGCAAGATCACCCAGATCGTGCGTGAGGAGCTCGATCGAGAGGGTGCGCAGGAAGTGATGATGCCGATCCTGCACCCGAAAGAGCTGTGGGTCCGCTCCGGCCGTTGGGATCGCTATGTGGCCGACGGGATCATGTTCACGCTGAAGGACCAGAAGGGCGGCGAGTACTGCCTGGGTCCGACCCACGAAGAGGTGATCACCAGCTACGCCGACCAGTGCATCTCTTCGTACAAGCAACTGCCCGTCAACCTCTACCAGATCCAGGACAAGTTCCGCGACGAGATCCGGCCGCGCTACGGCCTCATGCGAGGGCGCGAGTTCATCATGATGGACGCGTATTCCTTCGATGCCGACGAGGCGGGGCTCGACGAGTCCTACGCGAAGATGGCGCGCGCCTATCGCCGCGCGTTCGAGCGGTGTGGACTGAAGTTCCGCGCCGTGCAGGCGGACGCCGGTGCGATCGGCGGCAGCGGTAGCGAGGAGTTCATGGTCATCGCCGACAGCGGGGAGGACACGATCCTCTACAGCGAAGCGTCGGGCTATGCGGCCAACGTAGAGAAGGCTACTTCGATCGCGACCGCCGCTCCCGACGGCGGCGCGCCCCGCGCGCTCGAGAAGCACGCGACTCCCGAGATTCGCACGGTCGAGCAGCTCGAAGGCTTCTTCTCGCTCCCCGCCGCCGCGATGGCGAAGACCATCCTCTACAAGGCGGTGTGGCGTGATCGCGAGGAGATCGTCGCGGTGATGATGCGCGGTGATCTGGACGTGAACGAGGTCAAGCTGACCAACGCGCTCGACTGCCTCGCGCTGCACTTGGCCGACGAGGCACAAATCAAGGCCGCGACCGGCGCAGAGGTCGGCTTCGCCGGACCGGTCGGGCTGCCGGAGTCGATTCGTCTATTCGCCGACGAGACCCTCCGCAAACAGACCAACCTCCTCACCGGCTGCAACGAGACCGGCTTCCATTGCCTCAACGTGAATCTCGGGCGCGACACGCGGATGCCCGAGTTCCGCGATCTGCGCACCGCGCGCTCCGGCGAGATGTCGCCGGATGGTTCGGGGCCGTTGCAGCAGGCCAAGGGCATCGAAGTCGGCCACATCTTCAAGCTCGGCACGAAGTACTCCGGCGCGATGGGTGCGACCTTCATGGCCGAGGACGGCAAGCCGAAGCCCTTCGTCATGGGTTGCTACGGCATCGGCGTGTCGCGCACGGCGCAGTCGGCGGTCGAGCAGCATGCCGACGACAAGGGCGTGGTGTGGCCGGCGCCGATCGCGCCTTTCGAGTGCGCGGTGGTGATCGTCGACGGCAAGCGCGACGAACAAGTCGAGCTCGCGACGCGCCTTTGGACCGAGCTTCGCGACGGCGGCGTCGATGCCTGTCTCGACGATCGCCCGCTCCGCGCCGGCCCCAAGTTCGCGGATCTCGAGTTGCTCGGCTTCCCCTACACCATCGTGGTCGGTCGGCGCGCCGCCGAAGGCGTCGTGGAGTTCGGCGTTCGCAAGGCGCTCACCCGCGAAGAACTGCCGGTGGCCGAAGCGCTCGAGCGGCTTCGTGCGGCACTGCTTTTGGGCTGACGCACCGCGCGTCGGCTCGTGATCATGACCGCTGCCACGCCCGCATCGACCGACACCCTGCGGCAGCTCCTCGGCGCGCTCGATCGTGATCCGGCGGAGCTTGCCGAAGCACTGCGCGCAGCGCGCGAGGCGCTGGTGCACGACGCGGCGGATCAGGCGGAGCTGGACGTCGCCGAACTCGAGTTCTTGCGCCGACGCGCTCGCGATCCGCGGCTTGCGCCCGCTCTCGCCGCGTCGACGGATCGCGCGCGCAAGAGTGCACTGCGAGTTCGCCTGCGCACCGTGATCGCAGCGCCGCCAGGTGATTGCGAGGCATGGTTCGAGCTCGCGGAGGTTCGCGCGGAACTGCGCTTGCTCGGCATGGCGGAGGAGCTCGAACTCGCCACGCGCGAGCGGCAGCGCCGACTCACCGAGCGAATCGACCACGTCAAGCGCCTCGCGTTCGTCGCGAAGGAGCGGTGGGTCGAACTGAGCACCGAGGAAGAGGACTTCTCGCTGCGACAGAAGATCACGCTGCTGCAGGAGTACGGCGACGTGTGCGATCTCCTCGCGGACAAGACCGGCGATAAGGCCTTGCGTCGCCTCGCGCGGCGAGCGCGCAATGCGAGTGTCGACCGCACGGTGCAGGCGCGGGTCGAGCGCGTGCTCACGCCGACCGGTGCTGTCGTGCTGGAGACCACGAGCCTCGTGCTCCTGCTCGTCGTGTTCGTGCTGATCGCCATCCAGCTCTGGCACGGCGATCGCCCGTGGATTCGAAACCTCGACTTCGCGATCTCGGCGTTCTTCATCGCCGAGTTCCTGTTCAAGCTCGCGCTGGCGCCGCGACGGCTGAGCTGGTTCCTGCGCAACTTCGTAACGGACCTGCTGCCGGCCTTGCCCGCCGCGATCCTGTTCCTGGATGTCCCGGGCCAGGATGTCGCGGGCGGCGCGCGCGCACTTCGCTTCCTGCGGGTGGTCTGGCTCGCCCGCACCGTGCGCGCGTTGCAGCCGGTGATCGCGGTGGTGCGCATGTTCTTGTTCCTGGTGCGCGGCTTCGACACGGTGGTGCGCCGGTTCTCGCGATTGCTGAATCGCGACTTCGTGTTCTTCGAGCGCCACGTATTGCCGTTGCCGCAGGAGCATCATCAGGAGCCGATGACGCTCGCGTTCCGGGCGTTGCGCCGTGAGCACGTCCTGCTGGCGGAGCTGCCGCCCGAGCGTTCGGCCTCGGTCATGGCCACGCGCGCACTCGCGCTCGAGTCGCGCCTGCTCGCGCGCCAGGACCTGGTGTTCCGCGATCGTCGCACCAAGGTCTTGCTCGGCGTGCGTGAAGTGCCGGTCGAACACGCGATCGAGTATCTCTGGCGCGTTCAGCCGCCGGAGTTGCCGACTTACCTCACGCGGCGCGAGATCCTGTCGTTGGATCGGGTGATCCGCATCCTCAACTCGCGTCCCGTGCGATGGTTGCCCATCCTGCGCAGCGTTCGAAGTCCCCGACTGCTCGCTTCGCCGGAGGAGCGGGTGGTGGACTTCGGGCGTCGGGTCGGGCTGCTGTTGGAACTCTGGCGCGAGCGCGCGCTGCGCTTTGCAGATCTGCACGGGATCGTCACCGGACCACAGGTGCTCGATCGGGTCGCGAGTGCGATCGTGAAGGCCTCGCAACGACCGGCGGTCCGGCTGCTCTTGTTTGGCGGGCTCTTCACCTTGGTGAAGGTCATTCTCGGGGCCGACAGTTCGCTCGGCGGCTTCCTCGCGCGATTCGTCGCGACCCCGCTGGTGATCCTGGGCGGAGCGTGCCTCGTGTTCTTGGCACTCGGCCGCTGGCTCAAGTCCCTGGCCGGTGAGGCGGCCGATGCGTTCGCGCTGACGAGTGAAGTTCACTTCTTGAACCTCACCGAGCTGCTGAAGCAACGTCAGGAGCATGACGACGTCTACTACCTGGCCAAGCGGGTGTATCGCGACGAACTCGATGCCTGGCGCGCGTCCGGGAAGATCACGGCGTACCTCAACGCGTTGCGGACGGGACGCGCCGATGTGGTTCCGGCGATCGACGATCTCGCGCTCGAAGCCCGCATCCAGCGGACCGCGCTCCTGTATCTCGACTTCCTCGACGGTGCGCCGCTTCATCGCAAGGACATCCAGACCACCGAGCAGCTCCTTGCGAATCTCTCGTTGCAGAACATTCGCACCGCGTGGCTGCAGACGTCGCGAAAGGATCGCAAGCGGCTTCGCGCGCTCTCGTTGGTCGAGGGTTCGCTGTTTCGCGGACCCTACGTGTGGTTCCAGTTCGTCTCCGAGAGCATCGCCGTCGAGACCGCGAAGCTGTTGACCGACTGGAACCGCAACTGTCTGACTCGAGCGCGTCGTCGTGCGGCCAGCTTGGAGGAGCGCAAGCGATTCTCCGGATGGCTGCGGCATCGACGAACGCGCGAGTCCGTGCGCTCGGAACGCACGGCGCCGCCGTCGGGGAAGGAGCAATTCCAGACGACGGAGTTCCACGCGCTGGACTTCCTGTCGTTGGATCCTGTGCGGCGTGAGCACTTGGTCCGTCGATTCGGCCGGGGCGTCGTGCGACTGCTCGAGCGCGATCGCGAGTGCATGATTCGCGAGGTCTTCGGCATGCGGCCGTTGCACGCATTGCCGCGCTCCGAGCGCACGCTGAACTTCTATCGATTCTGGGAGACGCGCCTGTCTCGCGGACGCGTCCTGTTCGCGCCGCTGTTCGCGCTGAAGCTGCTCTGGGTGGGGCTGCGCGAGACCATCGGGCGCGTGGTCCGCATCGTTCGCGAGATCCTGGCGCCTCAGTCGGCGGCGAGAAAGCAAGAGCGCGGCCGAGCGCCGTTCGCCGTCGCGCTGCGCAAGATCCACCGCATGAAGGCGCCCGGCCTGCTGGAGATCATGCGACTGCGAGCGAGTGTCGATCCGGCCTACGTCGGCGCGCCGAGCGGGTGGAGCGGGCAGCCGCGCTTCGACGAGCGCAGCGAGCTCGAACGCGACATGGACTTCCTCGAGCTTCGCGAGCGCGAGCGCGAGGAACTGCGCGAACTCTCGTCGCGCGTTCGTGCCCGCACCGAAGAACTGCACGCCTGGATCGGCGGGGCGCCGATCGCTGCGTCCGCGGCATCGGCCGAGATGCGGCATCGCATGGAGATCGCGCTCACCATCGCGTGGGTCACGGATCGCGACGGCGTGCGCACGTTGAGTCGTTCACGCGAGTGGCTCGAACGCATCGTCCCGAAGGCGGAGTCCAAAGACACACGCTTGCCGACCTACTTCGGTCGCCGCACGGCAGCGTTCCTCCTGAGGGCGGGGACCGCGCACCCGGTGGACCGTTGGATCCGAACGCACCTGGCCGAGCGACGAATCAGTCGGCGTGGACGCGGCAACCTGAAGCGGATGTGGCACGCCGGAGATCGCGAGATGCGCGAGGTCGTGACCAGATGGAGCGAGCTGATCGCCGGTGCCCCGCCGGAAGCGATCGCCAGAGAACGTTGTGAGAGACTGGCAGACCAGGCGGATGAGGTCGTGCGTGACCTCTCCGCACTCCGCGCGGTGCAGACGATGGCCGTGCTCGACATCCGCAACTACCGGTCGCTGGTCTTCGACCTCGGCGGCTACGCGAGAGAGGGCGAGTCCGATCGGATGGCGCGGGTGCTGCCGTGAAGGTCGTCGCGGTGGGGGATCGACCGGAACTCACCGGCGCAGATATCCGCGGCTTGGTGACGGCGGGCTTCGTCTTGCGCTGTCTGGTCGGCATCCTCACCCCGGTTCCGGCGGAGGACGGCGTGAACTACCTCTGGATGGCACAGCGGTTCGCCGAGGGCGACGCGGCCGCCGCACTCAGCGAGGTCTTTCCACCAGGTTTGCCGCTGTTGCTGACCCCCTTCCTTGCGCTCGGTATCGATCCCTTCCGCACGGCGCAGGTCGCACTGGCGTTCTTCGGTGCCTTGGCACTCTGGCCCTGCGTGCGCATCGCGGAGAGAGTCGCGCCGAGCCACGCGATGTCGGTGGGTTGGCTATTCGCGCTGCTCCCGCTCGGCGTGCGCTTCTGCGGTGAGATCTACACCGAACCGGTCTTCGCGACCTTGGTTGCCGCGGGTCTGCTCGCGTTCCTGCGCGATCGCCCGCTGGTCGGCGGCCTGTGGGCGAGCGCCGCGTTCCTGTTCCGGCCGGAGGCGATCGCGCTGAGTCTTGCCGGACTCGCGCAGTCCGGCTGGCGCGGATTGCGCGGTGTCGTGCCTCTGCTCTTGGTCGCACCCTTACTGGCGTGGTGGCGCAGTGCCAACGGCAGGCCTTTCGATCTGTTGCCGAAGCTGGAGTTCAATGCGGCGCGTGGCGACGCGGCCTGGAGCTTCGATGGACTGCACGTCGATCGAGTGCTCGACAACCTCATCGCTCTGCCGGGAGCCATGTTCGAAGCTTGGTGGGTCGTCTTCGCACTCGGCATCTGGGGGATGATCGTCGGGCGCGACGATCGCCGCGTCCGCACCGCGACCGTGATCCTGATCGCGGCGACTGCCGCGGTACTGTTGTTCCTCACGCGGCGGCGATTCTTCGTCGGCTGGTCTCCGCTCCTGGCAGTGATGGTGCCGCACGCATTCCTGGCCATGCGCACCCGCGCGCATTACCCGCTGATGTGTGCGAGCGTGGTGGTCATGTTGCTCGGCTGCCTGCGCGTCGACCACGGTTATCGCCACGGCGAGGTCGTGATCGGCACGTGGGTCGGTTCGATGCTGCGCGACGGTGAGACCGTGAGCGGCGATCTCACCCGCGTGCTCTGGTTCGCCGGGCAGCGGCCGCTCGCGCCGCGACATTTTCGCGCCGAGGAACTGATCGAGATGGCATCTGCGCCGAATGTGCGCTTCGTGGTCCTGGGAGAGCGTCGCGCCACCACGACTGCCGTGCTCGAGGGTCTCGCGGATCGCTTCGAGCGAACCGGCATGCCCGAGCGCGAACGACGCGCGGCGGAACTGCGCGGCATCGTGGTGCTCGAGCGCAAGGGTCCGTGACTCCGCGCGGGCGCGCTCGCGTCAGTTCGCGATCAGGAAGTGGCAGATGTCACCGTCCTGCAGGACGTAGTCCTTGCCTTCCACGCGCAGCTTGCCGGCGGCCTTGATCGCCGCTTCGGAGCGATGCGCCATCAGGTCGTCGAAGGTGTAGACCTGCGCGCGCACGAACTTCTTGAGGAAGTCGGTGTGGATCACGGCTGCGCCGACCGGAGCGGTGTCGCCCTTGTGGATGACCCACGCGCGCGTCTCGATCTCACCGGCGGTGAAGTAGGTCTGGAGTCCGAGCAGATCGAAGCCGGCGTGGATCAGCTTGGTGAGTCCGGACTCGGTCAGGCCGAGATCGCTCATGAACTCGGCGCGGTCGTTGTCGTCCATGCGCACGAGTTCGGCTTCGATGTCGGCGCAGACGTGCATCACGTGCGCGCCCGTGCGCTGCGCGTACTCGCGGAGTTCGGCGACGCGCGCGCTCTTGCCTTCGAGATCGTCGCTGCCGACGTTTGCGACGAACAACACCGGCTTGATCGTCATCAGGAACAGCGGAAACAGCAGCTTCATGTCCGCCTCGGCGATCTCGAGCGTGCGAAGCGGCATGCCGCCGTCGATGTGCGCCTTGCAGCGTTCGAACAGCTCCTTCTGCTTCACGGCTTCCTTGTCGCCGGTCCGCGCCTTCTTGCCGACGCGTTCGATGTTGCGCTCCAGGGTCTGCGCATCGGCCTGTGCGAGTTCGAGTTCGACGATCTCGGCGTCGATCGCCGGATCGATGCTGCCCGACACGCTCTGCACGTCGGCCGACTCGAAGCAGCGCACCACGTGAACCAGCACGTCGCTCTCCTTGATCGCGCCGAGGAAGCCGATGCCGAGACCTTCGCCCTGGCTGCTGCCCGACACCAGGCCGGGGATGTCCACGACGTTCATCTGCGCCGGCACGATGCGCCTGGTGGCGATGCACTCGGAGATCTTCCCGAGCCGCGGATCGGGCACGTCGACCACCCCGCGCACCGGCTCCGTCGTGCTGAACATGAAGTTCGCGCGCTCGGAGGTCTCACCCAGAGTGATCGCGTTGAACAGGGTGCTCTTGCCGACATTCGGCAGGCCGACGATTCCGCAGGAAAGGCCCATGATCCGGTTGGTTGCGGCGCGGCAGCGGCTGCGCCAGTTCGAGGGGCGAACAGGTTAGCGGCGGTCGCGCGCAGGTGCTACGGCCGCGGCGAGGGTCATCGCCCAGAGGCCGATCGCGGCGAACACCGCCACGTAACTGCTCTGCTGCCATTCCTTGCCGGCCGAGCCGATCAGGTCGCCGCCGCCGGCGGTGCAGAGGAGCACGAAGGCCAAGAGCCCGGCACGGGCGAAGCGGCGCTTCTGCCATGCCGCCGCACACAGAGCGAAGACTGCCGGCAACAGCGCCACGTGATGAGCCTTCCAGGAGATCGGCGACAGCAGCACACCGGCGGCGAGGGCGGCAGCGATCGAGAGCTCGCGGGCCGTCCGCACTGCCCGGCTGCGCCAGGCCACCGCCATGGTCGCGCCCAGAATCAAGAGGCCGAGCGCGCGGGTGATGCTCGCGGTCACCGTCGACGACCAGCCCAAGCCCGAGAGGAAGCCGGGCACCTGTTCGGCGAAGTGGGGCGGCACCTCACCGAAGTAACGCGCGACCATGCAGCGCAGCGATTGATTCATCCACGTGAACGGTGGGAAGCCGAGGTGCGGTTCGGCGAAGAGATCGGTCTGGGTCGCATACGCGAGTGAGCCTTCGACCCAACGTTGCAAGGGTGCCAGGCCGTGGCCGTGCCATAGCAAAGCGGACGTCATGAGCGCACAGGCCACGCCCGCGGCGGCGAGCACGGCGCGACCGTGACCGAGCACGACGAGCACGGGGGCGAGTAGCGCCATCGTCGGTTTGGTGGCCAGCGAGAAGCCGAACCACCAGGCGCTCTTCGCGAGGCGCCCGCGTTCCGCCGCTTCGTAGGCGGCGATCGCCATCGCGAGGTTGAGCAGGTTGCCGCCGCCGCCGTGGGTGTCGCGCAGCAGATACCGACCGAGTGCCAGGACCGTGAGCAGCAGTACACCGTGGCGTGCCGCGGGACTCGCAGCGAGCTGTGGTGCGTGGCGCTCGAGTGCCCGCAGGAATGCTCGGAGGATCACCCACAGCGCGAGCACCTGTGCCGCTGCCCACGCGTAGCGAGCTGGGCGATCGCCGAGCAGCGCGAACGGTGCCGTCATCAAACCGTAGGACGGCGGATACACCGGATGCAGCGGCTTCGCTTCCAGATGCGGCGCATACAGCTCTTCGCCTGCGACCAGTCGACGTCCGAACTCGCGATGGTCGGTGATGACTCCGCGCTCGCGTCCGCCCGCGCGCAGCACAAGAAAGATCGCGAGCGCACTCCATACCCACATCGCCCAGCGAGGTGGCTTGGTCGTCGAAGTCGTCATCGCGCCCGTCATCGTGCGCGGAGCATAGAGCCGAGAGCGTGTCGCGAGCTTGTCGATCGTCGTGGAAACGCCGTCGTCGCGCCTGATCTCCACCTCCTCGCGCCTTCTTGGTCGCAGTCCCACGAGCTGACCGACCATGTCCATCTCACTCAACCGTGCCTTCTCCGACGCGACCGTGCGACGCGTTGTCGTGTTGTTCCTCCTGCTTCTGCTCGCCGCGGCGCTCACGATCGCGCCGGTCGCCTTCGTCTTTCATCTCGAGTCGATAGTGCAGGTCATGCGAGAGACGTGAACCACCCGGTGGAGTCTCGCGCGCGGCGACAGATTCGCTCTGCCACGCGCCTTCTAGGAGACGAACCCACCGAGGATCCAAGCATGAGCAAGTCGAACTTCTTCGCGAGCCTCCTCCATTTTCTGCGCCGTTGGCAGAACACGCTGTTCCTGTTCGGCGTGGGCTTCCTCATGGCCTGGCTACCCCACGCCTGCGTGCTGCGCCTCGAAGAGGTCATGGTCGCCTGAGGTGCTCCGTGAGCGGAGCGGAATCGCGACCGTCGCGATGCACCACTTCCCTCGCACGACGGCAGTTCCAGGCCATCCCGCGCCTTGATGCACTGAACCCATGAAGGACCCAAGCATGAGCAAGTCGAACTTCTTCACGAATCTCCTCCAGTTCTTGCGCCGCTGGCAGAACACGTTGTTCCTGTTCAGCCTCGGCCTCCTCCTGGCGCTGTTGCCGTTCGCCTACCTGATGCATCTCGAGGCCGTCGTGGTTGCGTGACGGACTCGTCGCACGCCGCCGACAGATTCGCGGCAGCCCGGACCTTCTGTTCGCGAGGACACCATGATCGATTGCCGAGTCTCGAAGCGCCGCCGGACCGTTGTCGCGGCATTGCTTGTCGCCGGGCTGTCGGCCGGCATCACCGGCTGCGCGGCCGCACCGCGCTTCTCTACCGAGCTTGCCGCCGCGACCGCACTCCTGGACGCCCAGGACTACGAGCAAGCCGTGCCGCGTTTGGCAGTCGCTCATTCCGTCGCGCAACGCGAGTACGACCGCGTGCTCACCTTGGCGATGACTCTGGAAGCTGCGCTGGCGCTCGCCAACGACGAGCTGGCTCGGGAGTCCGTCGATCGCATGCGCGCCCTCGCTCCCGCTGCCTTCCTGACCTGGAAGGCGACCGCGATCCTCGAGCTGCGCTACACCGGCATCGAACGTGCACGCGCAGCCACCAATGCAGCGCTCGGCCGTGCGGAGTTCGAGCCGCAGCGACTGTGGGTGCGCGATTTCAACGCCCTGCTCGACGCGCTGGTCGCGTTGCGCGAAGGCGACCTGCGCGGCGCGCGGCGGTTGATCGACACGATCGAGACCGGCGATGTGCGACTCCCCGCGGCCTGGCTGCGTGGGCGACTCGACGCGATCGAGGGTGCAACGCAGCAGCGGGAAGCGGCAGCGAGTGGTGCCGGCGTGCGAGTCGGTCTGCTCGACTTGTGGCATGCCGCGGGCGGCGATCCGGAGCTGCAAGCGCGCGTGCAGCACCGCGCGCGACAGATCCGCGTCGATCTCGCCCTTCTACCCAGTGAGCAAGACGTGCAACGGCGCGCCGAGCTCGTCCCCTCCCCGCTCGCTCTCGCCGGTCTCGCCGCCGTGGCGCGACTGCTCAGCGAGCAAGTTCCCCATCAGTTGCGAAGCTGACCATGAAACGACTGATCTCTCATGCGGCGAGCCTCTTCGTCGCAATCCTGATGACTGCGTGCGCGGCGAGCGAATCGTCGCGCCAACGCGTCGCCGTGGGCGATCTTCCGCAGAAGAAGCCCTTCGAAGTCGCGCTCTCCGAGCACCTGGCGCGGTTGGCGCCGACCCAGCAGCCCGTGAAGCCGAGCGGTGCGACCAGCAGTGCGGTCGCCGACTTCGATGCCGCGGTCGCTCGCGAGCAGGAGATCATGAAGCTCCTGCGCGACGAGTACGGGAAGTCCGGAACTCTGCCCGCCGAGCTCCTCGAGGAGCTGAAGTCGGAGATTCCGGAGTCCAAGCTGGACGCGATCTATCGCGAACTCATCGACGTGCCCACTGCGCCCATGCCGGAGCACATGCTCGCGTTGATCGGAGGTAAGCGATGAACTGCCGTCGTCTCGTCATCGCCGGCACCTGGTTGCTGGCATGCTTCAGCGGCGCGGCTTTGACCGCGCAGGACTCGGTGCTCAGCCGCACCGTGCAGATCGTGGCGGAGAACGCCGAAGCCATCCGCAAGGTGACGAGCGAGCTCGCTCCGGAGTTCGCCCGTCTCGACGCCGCGCTCGATGAGGTCGCCACCGCGCACGCGGACACCAGTGTGCCGGAGGCGGAGCGACTCGGGCGCGCGGCGGATGCCAAGGCGAAGGTGATTACCGCCATCGAAGCGATCGAGGCCCGGGCTCCCGAGTTGCGTGCGAAGTTCCGTGCGCAGATCGACGCGCTGCGGGCGGCTCGCGGTGCGGTCGGTGCCGGGTCCGGAACGGCGCGGGATACCGAGGAACAGAAGGCCAACCGTGAGCGCAAGAAGGAGATCGCCGCGTACTTTGCCTCGTTGGAGGACCTCCCGCCCGAGTGGCGTGAGCTGTTCGCGATGGCCTTCGACATGCTGGTCGAGGACGGCGAGGGCACCGAGGAACTCGGCGCACAGGCCGCGGCTGCCGTGGAGGAAGCCGTCGCGGCGCTCGAGCAGATGCGCAAGGAGTTCTATCTGGCCTACGCCGAGAACGCGAAGGTGTGGAACAGCCTGCGCAAGCTGCGCACTTCGGAGGCGCTGCAGCAGAAACTGTTGCTGTCGGCGAAGGATCTCAACGGGCTGCTCGAGGCGAGCGGTGCCACTCGTGAGCTGGTGAAGCGGTTGTCGGCGTCGGGGCCGTCGTCGGCGAGCGGATCGATGCAGGTCTTGCGCGGCGTGCTCGATCGCATCAAGCAGCAGCGTGGCCAGGCGAGCCAGAAGCCCAAGGATCCGCAGCAGCAGCGCCGCGACATGGACGAGTATCGTCGACGTCACGCCGAGCGCATCGCGAAGGAAGGTCGGTGAGCCATGTTGCGCTGGCTCATCGACTCTCAGGCCCTGCCCGCGCTCATGTGGAGCATGGTCGGGTTGTCCTTCGTGATCGTCGCCGGCGCGAGCTTCCTCGTGCTCACCCGGTGGTCGACTCGCGCGCTGCCGGGTGAGCGATGGACCCGCGAACTGCTCGAACTGGGTGCCGAACTCGGACCGATGCTCGGCATTCTCGGCACGGTCGCCGGGCTCGCGCTCGGCTTCGGCAACGTGGGCACGAGCGATGCGCGCGCGCTTCTGATCGCGTCGCTGCGCACCGCGCTCTACAGCACCGCGGTCGGTCTCGTGATCGCTAAGTTGGCGCTGGTGGCGTTGTTTCTGACGGCGCGGAGGAGTGCATGACCAAGCGTCGCTTGTGGGCCGTGTCGGCCCTCGATCTCGTCTTCCTGGTGCTCGGGAGCGTGCTCGTGATCGCGGACGGCTTCGATCGCGGTCTGGATCATGTCCACTTCCGGCTCGCGGGTGGTGCCGGTGCGGATGGGCAACTGTCCACGCCGGGCGGACACCTCTTGGTTGCCGTGAGACAGACCGGGTTCGAAGTCGATGGACAGCCGCTGTCGGCCTCGGATCTGCGCGATCGTGCGCGTGCAGCGCGAACGCGGGGTGCGGCGCTTGCGATCGTCGCCGCCGAGCGCGGCGTCGCCTTCGACCGTGTCGCCGCGGCACTTGCCGTATTGCGCCGCGCCGGCTTCGACGCGGTGCACTTTCCATTCGAAGCGACTGTGGATTCTGAAAGGAGTGAGCGATGAAGACAGCCGTCTCGATTGCCTGTGCCGTCGGCTCTCTGCTTGCCAGTGCTCTGTTGCATTGGCTGCTGTTTCGACCGGACCTGTCGGCGCGGCCGTTGCCGCTGCCTTTGCCTTTGCCGGACCCACTGCCGTTCCCGCTCCCATTGCCGATCCCGCCGATTCCCACGACCGAGGAGTCGGCGAAGTCGGCGGCGGGAAGCGACACGGCGGAAGTTGCTCGTGCGGCCGAAGCCGCGAGCCTGGAGCCCGGCGAAGCGGCGGGTCCCACCGAGGGTGGGCCGCGGCGAGCGTCGAAAGCGAGCGAGAGGTCCGAGCTGGTGCTCGACTATCGGATCGAGGATTCCGCCGCGCTGCTCCGGTTGGCGAGTGCGCTCGATCTGCACTTCGTCTTGTTGTCGTTGGATACGCAGCCGCCGCGCACGTGGTCGATTGCGATCGACTCTGCCGGCAGCGTCAGCCGCCGCACGACACCGCCGCCGCTCACCGATCGCTTCCT
>JBFXDD010000029.1:33154-62345 GCA_050181465.1 Planctomycetota bacterium | reverse complement strand
AGGGTGTCGGGTGGCCGTGGTGCGCCGCTCGAAGTGAGGTGGAGGATCCGCGGATCCGTCAAGACTCGGTTGGGGATCTCGACAAGGTTGGGCTGCTCAGGGATCGCGGGACCCTCGCTGAGAGTTGCCTGGGCGGGAAAGAGTCCCCCGCTCGGGGATCGACGAGATCGTGTTCGGCGCGGACCATGGTGTCGTTCATTCATCAGCCATCAAGACATGACCACCCTTCTCCGACTTCTCGCGCCCCTCGGTCTGGGCACCACCTTGTTCGCTCAGAGCCTCTACGTGCAGCCCATCGGCTACGACAACGTCGAGGGCAACAGCAGCAGCGGCATTCCTTTCTCCTACGTGAGCTCGCGCGTGCAGCAGGCCGACAGCAATCAGATCGGCAACGTACTGCCCTCGATCTCCGCGCTGCGCTTCCGTCGCGATCGCTCCGCCAGCAGCACGACCGCAACCGCGCGCACCGTCGACGTCACGGTGTTGATGGGCAAGTGCGACATCAGCACCTTCAGCGCGACCTTCGCATCGAACTGGCTCACGCCGCCGACGACCGTCTACACGCAGAAGCCGACCAACCTTCCCGACATCACCACTGCGCCGCCGGCACCGCCCGCGGCGTTCGCGATCCCGATCGTGCTCGACGCACCGTACTTCTACGACGGTGTGGACTCACTGCTCTGGGAGATCCAAGTCGATGCCGGTGTGACCGGGACCTATTCGATGGACTGGGTCAGCGCCGCGACCAACACCACCGGCGCGACGTCCACCACGCTCGGTGCCGGTTGCACGACTGCGAATGGGCAGATGGCTCTGACCACGTCATTCCGTTCGACGGCGACCGATCTCGAGCTCAGCTTCAGCACCTTGCGTGCGCCCAGCAATGCGCCGCTGTCGGTGCTGGTCGGCATCAGCGATCCGGCGCTGTCGATTCCCGGCTTCTGCGCCACCATCCATACCGATGCGATCGCGAGCATTCCGCTCGGGGTATCGAGCGCGACCGGTAGCCTCTCGTCCGCGCTGGTCTCTCTCCCCTGGTCGCCGAGCCTGACCGGTTGGGACCTCTATTCCCAGGTGTTCGCGCCGGATGCCACGATCCCGCCGCCCGGCTTCCCGCTCGCGTTCAGCAACGGCCGTCAGAGCCCGCTGCCCTTGACCGCCGGCGGCCCGGCCCCGACCGGTTATCGCCGCACGTTCTCGACGAGCAGCTCGAGCGCGGTGACGGGTTCCGCCCCGTCGACCAGCGCCGTCGTGACCCAGATCACCTACTGAGTCGGCGACCTGCGACTCATCGCACGGCCGGCTCCATCAGCTCCAGCCGTGCGAGTCGCTTGCGATCCGTCGCCAAGAGTCGGGCGCGGACCCCGAACGGGAGCGTCCAACTGCGCGGGCGGTGGCCGAAGGGAAAGCCGTAGGCCACCGGGCACTTCAAGTCGCCCAGTCGGTCGACGAACACCCGCTGCATCTCCGGATCGAGACTGCACTGTGGTTGATCGTCCAGATGGAAGTCGCCCAGGATGACGCCTGCGCAGCGCTCGAGATGCCCGGTCGATCGCAGTTGCGTGAGCATGCGGTCGACTCGGTAGGGTGCTTCGCCGATGTCTTCGAGAAAGACGAGGCAGTCGCGGGTCTCGATCGCGTGGCGCGTGCCCAATAGCGAACACACCAGGGTGAGGTTGCCGCCGACGAGTCGGCCCTCGGCACTCCCCTCGCGGATGACGTGCGGCTGATCGCCCTCCGGTAGCGGCAGGGCAACCGCTCGGTCGGTGACCGTCATCGACGCATGCTGCTGTGCCGCGAGTTCTTCGCCTGGTGCGGTTGCGTCCGGCGTGGCGACGTTCGGCCCGTGGAAGCCGACCACCCCAGCGCCCTGCCATGCTGCGGCGAGCAGTCCGGTGATGTCGCTGTAGCCCAGAATCGGCTTCGGATCGCGAGCGAGGGCCGCGAAGTCGAGTCGATCGAGAATGCGCGTGACGCCGTAGCCGCCGCGCACGCAGAAGATGCCGCGAACGTCCGGATCACGCATCGCGCTCATCAGGTCGTCGATGCGCTGCTCATCGCTGCCCGCCAGATAACCGAGTCTGGCAGTCGCGTTTCCGGTCAGCTCGGGCACGTAACCGAGATCGCGCAATCGCTGCATGCCACGCTCCAGGAACGGCGCGTGGTTCTCGGGAAGCGGACTGCTCGGAGTGAGGACTGCGATCTTGTCGCCGCGACGAAGTGCCTTGGGGAAGCGGACGTCCATCGCGGAAGGAGCGTAGCCCGTCGCGTTTCGCTCACGAACTCGACTTCGACTTCTTCTTGCCTGAGGGCTTCTTGGTCCCGGACTTGGCCGCGGCGGACTTCTTGGATGGCGTCGAACTCGACTTCTTGCCGGAAGTCTTCTTCTTTGCACCGCGGCGCTTGCCGCCGCCGGCCGCCGCCTTGGCGTCGAGCAGCTCTACCGCCCGATCGAGCGAGAGTGTGTCGGCGTCCTCGTCACGGGGGATCGTGGCGTTGACATCGCCATCGCTCACGTAGGCGCCGTAACGGCCGTCGAGCAGATTGACCGTCCGCTGATTCACCGGGTGCTTGCCGATCTCGCGGAGCACCTTCGGTCCCGAACGAGCACCCCGGCCGCGCGACTTCGGCTGCGAGAGCAGTTCCGTGGCCCGCTGGAGAGTGATTTGCAGCGGACTCTCTCCTGCCGGGATGCTGCGCGTCGCTTTGCCGCATTTCACGAAGGGTCCGAAGCGACCGTTGTGGACGAACACGTCGTGACTCTCGCCGGCTTGCTCCTCGCCTTCGGGAAGTTGGAACTTGCCGAGGTTGCGGGGCATCGAGAGCACTGCGATCGCTTCCGCGAGCGTGATGGTCTCGGGCGTCATGCCGGCCAGGAGCGATGCCATCTTCGGCTTCTCATCACCGAGTGCCGCGGCGTCGCCGAGTTGCAGGTACGGCCCGAATCGACCGTTCTTGACGAAGATCGGCAGACCCGATGCCGGTTCCGTGCCCAGAGCGACCGGCCCGAGAGCGGCCTGGCCGAGCAGCTCTCGAGCCCGTTCCGCGGTCAGCTCGTCGGGTGCCGTTTCGTCCGGCAACGTGACGCTCACACCTTCGACGGCGAGGAACGGTCCATAACGACCCACTCGTACTTCGATGGGCTTGTCTTGAAAGGAACCGAGATGCGCGAACTCGCGCAGCGTGCAGACTTCGCGCGGATCGATCTCGCCGTCGACCGACGTGAGCTGCCGTTCCAGACCCGGTCGACCATTGCCGTGGAAGAACTCGGTGAGGTACTCCAATCGCTTCTTGCGGCCGTTGCTGATCTCGTCGAGATCGTCCTCCATCTTCGCGGTGAAGGTGTAGTCGATGAGCCAGCCGAGGTGTCGATCGAGCAGGTTCACGACCGCGAACGCGGTGAAGGTCGGCACCAGTGCCGTGCCCTTCTTGAAGCAGTACTCGCGTTGGAGAATGGTGTCGATGATCGATGCGTAGGTGCTCGGCCGACCGATTCCGCGCGCTTCGAGTTCACGCACCAGGCTCGCTTCGGTCAGTCGCGCCGGCGGCTTCGTCGTGTGGCCGTCCGGCGTCATCGCGCGCGTCTCGAGGACTTCGCCGACCGTGACGGCCGGCAGGATGCGATCCTCGCCGCCATCCTTGCCGTCAGACTCGTCGCCTTGCTGTACGTATGCGAGGCGGAAGCCCGGGTAGTCGATCGTGCGGCCACTGACCGTGAAGCGCGCATCCTCGACGAGGATCGTCATCGACGTGCGCTTACCCTTCGCATCCTTCATCTGGCACGCCACGGTGCGCTGCCAGATCAGTTCGTAGAGTCGGCGCTCATCGTCGCCCATGTCGCTGCCGAGATGGCTCGGTGCGGTGAAGCTCGAACCTGCCGGGCGGATGGCCTCGTGCGCTTCCTGAGCGTTCCGCACTTTGGTCTGCCACGTGCGCGGTTCCTCGGGGACGTGCTGCTTGCCGTACTGCGTCCCGATCAGCCTGCGCGCCGCCTCGAGAGCCTCCGACGACAACGTGGTCGAGTCGGTGCGCATGTACGTGATGTAGCCGTTCTCGTAGAGGCGCTGTGCTGCGCGCATGGTGCGCTTGGCGGCGAAGCCGAGCTTGCGGCCCGCCTCCTGCTGCAAGGTGCTGGTCGTGAACGGCGGCTGCGGACGCTCCGTGTACGGCTTCTCTTCGATGTTCTCGACGCGCGCCGGCTTCCCGAGGAGGCGCGCCGCGAGACCCTCGGCCGCGGTCTGATCGAGGTGCAACAGTGCTTCGCCGCCGGGCTTCAGCCGACCCGTGTCGGGGTCGAAGTCCTTGCCCGATGCCACGCGCTGCCCGGCTACGGATGCGAGTTGGGCGTCGAAGCCCTCGGCGTCGCGCTTGCCGAAGGTGCCGCGCAGATCCCACCAATCGGTGGCGACGAAGCGGATGCGTTCCTGCTCGCGTTCGACGATCAGGCGGACCGCCACACTCTGAACACGCCCTGCCGACAGCCGCGGCTTGATCTTCTTCCACAAGAGCGGCGAGACCGAGTAACCGTAGAGGCGGTCGACCAATCGTCGGGTCTCCTGGGCTTCGACCAGGTCGACGTCGAGTTCGCGCGGATTGGCGAGCGCAGCGTGGATGGCCTCCTTGGTGATCTCGTGGAACACCAGTCGCTTGATCTCGCCCTTGGGCTCGAGCACCTGGACCAGGTGCCAGGAGATCGACTCGCCCTCGCGGTCTTCGTCGGTCGCCAGGTACACGGTGCCGGCGTCCTTCACGAGCTGCTTGAGCTTCTTGATGGTGTCCCGCTTCTCTTTGGGGACCACGTAGAGCGGCCGGAATCCGTCGCTGACGTCGATTCCGAGTCGCGACCACTTCTCCTTCTTGACCGCGGCGGGGATCTCCTCGGCGCTGGATGGAAGGTCACGCACGTGACCGACGCTGGCCTCGATCCGGTAGCCGGAGCCGAGGAACTTGGCGATCGTGCGCGCCTTGGCGGGGGATTCGACGATGACGACCGAGGGGCCGTCCTTCCGCTTGGCTGCCATGAAGGGGGCAGGGTGTTAGTCGGCGGCGCGGCGGGCTGTCAACTCTTCTCGGTCTCCCGAGTCGATCCGGCGGGATCCGCTCCTCCCGATCGGGGCCCTCGCCGGGTAGCTTGCGGGCCGTGACGGATCCCGACCCGCGGCATCGAATTGCGCCGGCCGGCTGGCTCTTCGATCTCGCGGAGCCGGCCCAAGAAGCCCGTCCGCAGTCTGGGTTGTCGGTCGCCGCGCTCCTGGAAGAGGTCCGTCATTTGCGCTCGACAGGAATACAGACTGTCGAGACGACAACTCGCGCCTCCGACGGCTCCGTCGCGGTTCCGGTCTTCACCAACACCTTCTGGTCGACCCGGCAGAGAGACGGCAACGCACTGCATGAGGTGAGCTACCGCGCGTGCTTCAAGCCAGCGCTGCCGCGCTTCTTCATCGAGCGGCTGTGCCCGCCCGGCGGCCGGGTCCACGATCCCTTCCTCGGCCGTGGGACGACCGCACTCGAGGCCGCACTGCTCGGCCGCATCCCGAGCGGAGCCGATGCCAACCCACTGAGCCGTGTGCTGCTCGAGCCGCGGCTGACTCCACCGACCGCGACGGCGGTCGCTGCACGCTTGGCGGAGCTCGATCTCGATGTCGACGCTGAGGTGCTCGAGGACCTCGACGTGTTCTTTCACCCGCGGACTTTGCGGGCCATCGCCGCGCTGCGGGCGCACTTCCTTCACGCGGAGGCGAGCGGTTCCCTCGATGCGGTCGATCGTTGGCTGCGGATGGTGACGGTGAATCGACTCACGGGTCACTCGCCTGGGTTCCTCTCGGTCTACACGATGCCGCCCAACCAGGCGGTCTCGATCGCAACGCAGCGGAAGTTGAACGTGCGGCGAGCGCAGACGCCTCCCGAGCGCGACCTGCGCGAGATCGTGTTGCGCAAGAGTCGGAGCCTCCTGGCGGGTTGTGACGAGTCGGTGCGGTCGCGACTCGCCGCCGTCGCCGACCACGCCCGCTTCGTCACGGGGTCCAGTGCCCGTCGACCCGAGCTCGAGGATGGTTCGGTGGATCTCGTGGTCACGTCGCCGCCGTTCCTCGACATTGTGCAATACCGCGCCGACAACTGGTTGCGATGTTGGTTCTGCGGCATCGACCCGGATGCCGCTGCGATCGCCGAGCTGCGGCGCATCGAAGCGTGGATGGAGCTGATGACCGCAGTGCTGCAGGACCTGCGCCGCATGCTCAAGCCGACGGGCGTGATCGCGTTCGAGGTGGGTGAAGTGCGCGGCGGCACCGTGCGGCTGGAAGAGCAAGTGCTCGCCTGCGGTGTGCGAGCCGGACTCGTGCCGCATGCCGTGCTCGTCCAAGACCACGCCTTCACCAAGACGGCGAACTGCTGGGGCGTCTCCAACAACGCTCGCGGCACGAACACCAATCGAGTGGTGCTGTTGGGTCGCTGAAATTCTATCTGCTGTTTATGCGCCAAGTGTGAGGTCTCGAGACGCGAGCGGCGCATGTCAAACCACAGACGCGCACCTGCGCTGCGTACCTCGATAGGCGTTCTCCTTGCCTTTGCTCTTGTCCGCGGTCACGACCCACGATCCCAGGAACCGATCGAGATCGCGCGCGACAGCTACGGCGTCCCCCATGTCTTTGCGACCACCGATGCCGGGGCCTTCCACGGTGCCGGTTACGCCGCCGCACAAGACCGGCTCTATCAGATGCTCTGGAATCGGGTCCGCGTGTACGGCCGCTCGGCGGAGTTCTTCGGCCGCGGAGCAGGAGACAGCCACCTCAAGCGCGACATCCGCTACCGCCTGTTCGGCTGGAAGCACTACGCGCAGGAAGCCGTGCAGCGAATGGATCCGGAGGCGCGTGGTCTTCTCGAAGCCTACGCCGCCGGTGTGAACGCGTTCATGAGCAGCGGTTCGACCGCGCTCGGGAGCTTGCACTCCACTCACCCGTTGCCCATGGATCCTTGGACCGCTGCAGACTGCGTGGCCGTCTGGAATGAGATGGTCGCGAACTACAGTCGCGGTGGTTTCGGCGAGATCGAGTTCGAGCAACGAGTCATTGCTGCGCGAGCGGCATCCAACACCCTGGCTGGACAAGCCGAGATCATCTGGCCAGGCGTCGCATGCGATGACGAAGCTGCGGTCGTTCGATCGCACCACGTCGATGCCGCGACGTTGAACGGCATGACTGCGATCGCACGTCAGTACTCGGTTCCGAATCAGTCGAGTTGCGGCGAGAGCATCGACGACGTGCACTTCAGCGACGCGTGGGCCGTTCACGGGTCGAAGACCGTAACCGGCGGATCATTCTTGTTCGGTGAGCCGCGGATCACCATCTCCTCGCCGTCGCTCCTCTACGAGGTGCACATGGTCGGTTCCACCTTCAATGCGCGTGGGGCCTGCCTTCCTGGAAGCCCCAACTTCTTGACGGGATCCAATGAGTTCGTGGGATGGAGTCCGACGGCGGTCGGCCTCGACCAGGCGGACTTGTTCCGAATGCAACTGACGCTGGCCCCGAACGGTACCCCCAACGGCTACATGCTGGACGGCATTCCGACCCGGTTCGCCAAGGTCATCAGAGAGTCGATCGCCGTTCGCGGCGAAGCAGCGCAGACCTTCTACTACCGCCAGACCGAGTTCGGCCCGCTCGTGACGGAGTGGGTGACGAGTAATCCTGGGGTTGGAGTAGGCTATGCGATGAAGGCGATACCTTTCGTGATGCCGGAGCGGGACCCATCGAACGCACACATCCGGCTCTTGCGTTCGCAGTCGGTGGCCCAGTTCGACAACGAATTGCAGGGTTGGACCTTTCCACCCGCGCACTTGGTATTCGCGGGAGTCGACGGTGCCATCGGCTATCGCCTGGTCGGTGCGTTGCCGATCCGAACCGCTGCAGACCCCTTCGCTCCGTTCATGGTGATGCCGGGGACTTCTCGATCCTTCGATTGGAAGGCCATCGCGCCGCACGCGGTCATGCCTGCGGTAGTCAACCCCGTCGAAGACTTCGTTCATGCGAACAACCATGCCGTCACGGGAAACTGGTATCCGCTCCGTTGGCTGATCCAGACCGGCGGTCATTCGGCGCGCTCCTATCGCAACCGAACTCTGCTGGAGCAGGAGACTCAGCCAGCCAGTCTTCCGGTGACTCTCGGCGACGCCATGCGAATGCGAAGGGACGCCGAGTACCAGATCGCATCCGACGTGACTCAGATTGGTCTGGTACTCCTGGCGAGCGGCAGGATCACTGTGGGTACCACTGCCCACACTGCACTCATGCACTTGGACTCGTGGTGGCGGTCGAGCGGTAGGTTGGACTACTCTCACTACGCGGCTGCGCTCGCCGCATCCTTGCGGTCCCGTCTCGGCAGTGCTGCGCCGCTCACCGCGACCTATGGCGCCGGGATCGGCGGGATGTGCAGCTTCCTGCGAACGGTCACGCGAGGGCTCGCCGCTGTGCCGCCGCGGGCGATTTCGGATGCCGAGGCAGCCGAGATCGTCGCGCTGCTCACCGAATGTCTCCCGGAGCTCGAGCGTCGCATTCGGAACGCATACCCGGATCCGGATGAGGCGGCTTCGATCTTCGGCAGCCCGTCACAGTGGACGACCTACTTCGTCGACAAGGTGCTGTCCTTCGACGCCGAGCGCTATACCACGCCGTCGAACGCGTTCGATCCGCTCGCGGACGATGCGATCTTCGTCGGCCCCTGCCGCTCGGCCGGGCCAGTGCTCTACGACGGACCCAACGCGGTCTACAGCTTGTTCGCGGACTTCCGACCCGGTGGTGGGGCCTTCGCCACGGTGCTGCCCTTGGGTGAGTCGGAAATCGAGTCGAGTCCGCACTTCCTCGATCAGACCGCGCTGCTCGAGCAGGGCAACATGAAGGTGTCGCCGCTGCTGCGCAGCGAGATCGAGCAGTATCTCGGGCCGCTCGTCGTGACGACGATCTATCGCTGATCGCTGCGTCGGGCGCGGCGACTCTGCTTCCGCGGCGCGGTCGTCGCGGAATGCTCCGCCGCAACCACGTTGTCCAACTGCGCGACGAGTCGCTTCGGCGCCTGCGCGCGGTAGCTCTCTTCGAGCCATTCTTCGAGCACTTCGAGCGGCGGCAGACCGCCGGAGGTGGTCGGATCGAGCGTGACCCAGCCGCTGCGGCCGAGTCCGTACGCGGTCGGGACGGCGCCGGGTAACTGGAGTGCGATCGCCCGCGACAGCGGCAACTTCAGCCCGATGCTCGGCGCGGTGTCGGGCGCCGTGAGCCAGGCAAAGGTCTTGTCGCGCACGACGAGATCGAGGTGACCCGGCCACGGACTCCGCGTCTGTGCTTCCGGGAAGCGCCTCAATCCGAATTGACGCAGGTGTTCGATCGGATCGGGAGAGGACTCGGTCGGCTTGCGCGGCACGCGCCGGATTGTGGTCGATCGAACCGATGTTTGCCTGGTCCCCTTGGCAACGCGCTCTCGGCGAACGGCCGTGCGATGCGGAGACCCGGACGGACGCACAAATCCGAGATTCTGCAACCGGATCGAGCGGCTCGGACACAGACCGTGCATCCGCGCTGTCGCGCGCACCCTGTGACCGCCCCGAGGTGCAGGACTAGTGGCGCTCGGTCCGTCCAACCTCTCCGCACCGCTCCACCCGACACCACCGATCCTCAACCCTTGCCGGAGGCTGGCATGCGCCGATTCGATGACGACTTCATGCGTGAGTTCGCGCCCTGGGCGATCCGGGCCCTGACCTGTTCTTGGCTCCTGTGGACCGCCCTCGCGTGAGGCGAACGCTCAGAACCGCGTCTCCATCACCATCACGAAGTTCCGCCCCGGCATGTTCGTGCCGGAGCCGTGAACTCGGTAGTCCATGTCGGTGATGTTCTCGATGCGGAAGTTCAGCGTCGTGTCGTCCCGAACCAGCACCCCCGCGCCGATGTCCCACACGGCGTAGCCCGGAGTGCCGCCCGGCGGGATGCGTTGCGTGTCGCCGCGGTCGGCGCTGTTGAGCTTGTCAGCGTCTGCGGACAACCGAACCATCGTCTCAGCCCAGAACCGACCCTCCGTCGGTTCCTCGTAGCGCAGTCCGACGAGTCCGCTCAACGGCAGCAGCCGGGACAGATACTCCTCGGTCGGCACGCTCGCACCGACGGCGAAGTTCTCGATCCGTCCTTCTTGATAACTGGCGTTGCCGAACAGCGAGAGGGAGTCGGTGATTTCGAAGGTGCCGCCGAACTCCAGGCCCCATACGTAGCCGTCGCCGACGTTGTCCTTCGTGATCTCGAATTCACCACCGGGCAAGACGTTGCCGGTGGGGAAACGATTGATGAGGTCCTGGATCTCGGTCCAGTAGTAGCCGGCCTGAACGGCGTGACGGTCGCCTTGCGCTTTGACGCCGACTTCGAAGGTGGTGAACCGTTCGCTGTTCAGACCGAAGCTCGGCACCTCGAACTCGCTGCTTCGGGCAGAATCGAAGCGGCTGAGGTCCGAGAGGTTGGGCGCGCGAAAGCCTTGGCTCACGCCGGCGAAGACCGCGACCTGATCTTCGACCAACTCGTGACGGATGCGCGCGTTGAACACCGCATCGGACCAACTGTCGTCGATCGCGATCTGCGTGCTGGTCGCGGGGTCGAGCACCGAATCGACGTCGGCGGCCGCATAGTTGAAGCGACCACCGAGTGTCATGGACCAGTTGCCGCCGAGGTCGACTTCATCCTGCAGGAAGATCGCAGCAAGGTCATAGCTGGCGTCGTCACCCACGGGCCCCTGAATCGAGTCCGTCGCCGACGGTGTGTTGCGGATCGTGAACGAGTCCACTCGATCGCGATACCACTCGACTCCGTAGGTCAGGTGGCCGATCTCGGTGAATGACTCGAACTGCAGCCAGATGCCGTAGGTGTCGACATCGAAGCCTTGGTTGTCGATGCGATTGCCGCTGCGCACGCGCAGGCGATCCTCCTTCTGCGAATGGAAGGAGACGCTCGCGTGAACGGCGTCGACTGCGCCGCCGAGTTCCTCGGCGTGATACTGCGCATACGCCAGCGTGCGATCGTGGTCGAACTCGTGGATGAGTTCGTTGCCGACCGTCGTGCCTCGCCAGCTCTTCGCGGACGGCGTTCGATGCGTACGCGGCGCATCGTTCTGACGGAAGCGCTGGAAGGCGAAGACGAGGCGCTCGTTGTCGTCGATGCGATGCACGACCTTCGCGTCGAAGGCCCATTCGTCGTACGCGGTATACGGCATCTCTCCGATGCCGCTGCCGCCTTCGAGGTCTTGGAACACCTTGCGGTCACCACCGATGAGGATTCCCGTGTGGCTGCCGTCGTCGTGGCCGAAGCCCAGGCTCACCTCCCCGCGGCCCATGATCGACTTGTCGGCGCTCGCGTAGCGAAGGAGCGACGACGCGCCTTGTGTGAAGCCGGCACCGTCGGTCCACGGGTCACGGGTGAAGACTTGCAGCGTGCCGCCGACGGCGTCGGAGCCGTAGAGCGCGGACGACGGTCCTCGCACGAGTTCGAGGCGATCGATGTTCAGGCTGTCGATGGTCGCCCAGTACTGATTCGGGCCGCTGCGGAACACCGAGTTGTTGAGACGGATGCCGTCGATGAGGACGACGTTGTGGTACCCGGTCCAGCCGCGGATGAAGGGAGATCCCTGGCTCACGGACGTCTCCTGAACGAGCACGCCGGGCACGTCGCGCAGCATCTGCGGAAGGGTTCGGTAGGAGCGGCGGAACAGGTCCTCGAAGTCCAGCACTTCCGTGCTCGCGGCCGCATCGAAGCTTGTCTGCGGCGTTCGCGACGCGGTGATCAGAAGCCGCTCGCCGTCCCCGGGACGCTTGGGCGTTTCCTCGGGCTTCTGATCCTGGCCTGGCCGAGCCGGCGGATCTTGGCACCGAGTCGGCGCGGCGAGCGTGCCGAGGACAGCGGGCAGGAGACAAACCAGGGGAGTGACGAGGGGTCGCGAATGGCCGGCCATGCGAAGAGGAGGGTTGGGCCGCGTTCAACGGAGCCGTCGCAGCGGAGGTTCAGCGCACCGACGGTCGCCGCTGCGATTTCTTGCGCTCACTCGATGCGGCAGCCGACGGCCGGGGCACGCGCCCGGGGTGGCAGCCGTCCGCTCGAGACTGCTTCGATCGCGTCGCGGAGATCGCGCTGCCTGGGCGCCGGCCTCGAGCGGCCGAGGCTGACGAAGCGGTCGTCGATCCGGCCCACGTAGACCGGTTCGAGGTCGGCGTTCAACAGGATCGCTTCCGGGGTGACGGTCGCTGAGAGACGTTCGACCAGCCGGTGATGCGGATCCAGGAGGATTGGCTGGGGCAGGTTGTAGTCGCGAGCGAAGGATCGCGCGGTCTCGACACTCAGGTCGCGGTCGACCAGCACGATGCGCGTCGCGACCCGACCGGAGAACTCGTCGGCAATCGATGCGATCTCCGGCGAGTAGGCCTGCGCGATCGGGCACTCCGTGCCGAGGAACAGGAGCAAGACGGCCTCGCCGCTGCCGGCGTCGAGCGGCTCAACCAACCGGCCGTCGAGGTCCGGTAAGACGATTCGGTCGGTAGGGCTGGGGCTGCACGCAGTCGGAAGGACTCCGTACAGCAACAACAGCACGGACAAGGCACGGAGCGAGCTGCGGATCGAGTTCATCGCCGCCGCAGCAGTTCGCCGACGTCGAAGTCGTTCATCTCGTCGTCGTCGAGGATACCGTCTTGGTTGCGGTCGGTTCGCTCTGCGATTCGTCGCCAGGCACGAGGCAGATCACTGATCACGACTTTGCCGTCGCCGTCCTTGTCGTAGGCGAGCACGCGTCGCTTGGTCGTTTCCGCAATGCGAGTCCGTGACGAACCGATCGTGTGCTCGCGGATCGCGCGCTGCAGCTTCGGGAGATCGCGCTCCTCCGCGCAGGCGACTTGGAGAGTCAAGCTCCCCATCTCGTCTTCCGACTCGCGACCGAAGCGAACGCGACGCGGCGGGTCGTGCGGGTTGAACGGGTTCTCGTCGCTGTTGTCGTAATGCAACACGAACTCCAACTTCGTCCCCGCGGCCAGGCGCGGTGCGCTCGCATAGGCGTAGCGATCCTGCCAGTTGAAGTCCCAGCGAGGCACGTCGAGGAGCAGGACTTCCTCGCCTTCCGGCGTGATCGCGGTCGCACGAAGATCGGTGCACAGGTAGTGCGCGTGGCCACCGATCGAAATCGCGTCGACGTCGACCGGCAGGACGAACGAGTCCCTCACCTCATAGCGCTTCTCTCCCGGAGGGATGTCGATTCCCCAAAGGGCGCCGAAGAACGGAGGGAGCTGGATTCCGGCGAGCGACCGCTCGGGTTTCTCACCGAACCAGATGCCGATCGAACTCTGTTCCGACTCCGCCTTGCCGCTCGGATGGAAGTGCGTCTGCAAGACGATGTCGGCTCCCGCCGGCAAGTGCATGGCGAGACCGTCTGGAAGAAACCGCGGTGTCATCCCGACGGCCCAGCCGCCGAGCTGGCCCCATCCCGCCAGCGGACCGTCGCTTGCGCGCTCCGAACGTTGACCGCCGGCGAATCGCATGCTCGAGAATCCGGCTCTGCCGTCACGGCCATCCAGTCGTCGCGCTTCTCCACTCGTGTCGACGAAGAAGAGGCTGTGATGCACGACCTTCCGCGCGGAAGGGCGCAGCTCGATCGCGCGCACCCAGCGGTCCTCGGGCAAGTCGAGTTCGAGGAGGAAGTTCCGATAGATGTCGGCACCGCCGGCAGGCACCTCGAAAGCCTTCTTCATGGTCAGAACGAGATCCGGCTCGCCGAGCTGCCATCCTGCCGGAAACTCGGGCGGGGTTGGAAGCTTGTCTTCGGGTCCCTTCGGTGCACCCGCGTCGGCCCAGGCGCGCAACAAGCGGATCTCTTGGTCGGTGAGGCGCCGCTCATCGACGAAGCGGTGTTTGCCCGGCGCCGCGTGCCACGGCGGCATGAATCGATCCTCGACCACATCCGCGAGCATCTGAGCGCGCTTCTTGGCGTCCTCGTATTGCAGCAGCGGGAACGGTGCGGCCTCGCCCGGTCGATGGCATGGAGCGCAGTGGCGATGCAACAGGGGCGCGACGTGCTCCGCGAAAGTGGGTGATTGCGCGGGTGCAGCCGCCGCCAAGCCGAGGAGGAGACCGAATCGGAAGGAAGAGCGCATGTGGGGGCCATCGTCCGCGGCCGAGTGACCGCCGTCCACCGCTCGAGGCGGGCTGGGGCGCTGCGTCGACTTCGCTTGCCATTATCCTCTCGGAACCATGCGGCGCTCCCTTCTCGTCGTCTCGCTCGTGATCGGTGCCGCTCATGCTCAGTCGCCGATCGAACACGGTGCCGTAGCGTGGGCTCCCGACTACGCCTCCGCCCGTGAGGGTGCGATCTCCGCCCGCAAACCCTTGCTCGTCGTGTTCCAGGAAGTTCCCGGTTGAAGCACGTGTAAAGACTTCGGTGCTCAGGTCCTGAGTCACCCATTCATCGTCGAGGCCGCGGAACGCTCGTTCGTACCCACCATCGTTCACAACAACACCGACGGCGACGTTCATGCGACGATCCGCAAACGCTACCGTGAACCGTCGTGGAACAACCCGGTGGTGCGGATCGTGGATCCGGTGACCGAGAAGGACATCGTCCCGCGCGTGACCGACGATTGGACGATCTTCGGCACGGCCGCCGCAATGGTGCGCGCGCTCGAAGCCCGCGAGACGGATGTCCCGGCATGGTTTCGACTGTTGCACGACGAACTGGCCTCGTCGCGGCGCGGACTGCGAACGGCGATCTTCGGCATGACTTGATTCTGGGTCGGCGAGGTCGAGTTCGGCCTCCTCCCCGGAGTCGTTCGCACGCGATCGGGCTGGATCGATCGCGAGGAAGTCGTCGAGCTGAGCTTCGATCCCGGCGTGTTGGAGTTCGAGAAGCTGCTCGAGTTCGCGGATCAGCACGAATGCGCGCGGCGGGTTTGGGTGCGTGATCGAGAGCTGCTGAAGATCGCCGCCGAGCACTTGGGTGAGCGTGCTGCGGCATTCGACGGAACCGTTCGCGTCGACGATCTCAAGTATCACGTCTCGCAGAGTGAGCTTCGGCATCTTCCGATGACCGAGCTGCAGGCGATGCGGGTCAATGCCTCGATCGAGACGGGCGACTGGATGCGCTTCCTGTCCCCACGACAGCGAGAGCTCCTCGAGCGCATCCGCAAGCACCCAGACGCCGACTGGCCGAAAGCGATCGGGGTGCCGATCGAGGTTGCATGGCGAGCGGCGGCCGCGGTGAAGATCCCCGAATTGCCGAAGAAGTGAGCGAGCAATCTCGGCTCACGAGATCGATGTTCGCGGTCCCCGACGCGCTCGGCTGGGCCTCGCTGCCGCCGAGAATGATCCCGAGCCAGGGAGTTCCCGGGCCACCGCCGTTCGCGGGCTGCGTTGCGTGGGAGAACCGTGCCGTCGAACAGGCTGCGATGCAGCCAATCCAGGGCTGCGTGGCCCTCCTGATATCGGACGACGAGAAGTCGTGATCTAACCCCGACTACGCGATTCGAACCGCTGTACCGCTCACGCACACCATCAGCATTCCGCCGCTGGCACCGAGCACTTCGTAATCCAGATCGACACCGACCACGGCGTCGGCGCCGAGTTCGACAGCGCGTGTGGTCAGTTCGGCCAACGCGGTCTCGCGCGCCCGCTGCAGTTCCTTCTCATACGCCGCCGAGCGGCCGCCGACGAGGTCGCGAATGCCGGCGAAGAGGTCCTTGAAGAGGTTGGCCCCGAGGATCGCCTCGCCGTTCACGATTCCGAGATACTTGGTGATCGAACGACCTTCGATGGTCGGCGTGGTGGTGAGAATCATGGCCGTAGGTTCTCAGCAGGACTTCGGATATTCGAGCGTCGAGCCGCAAGGACTCGACCGTATCGCTGTTCTTGGACGACGCCGTCCCGCATCGCGGGCTCGCCGGAGAGCAGCACGTCACGCACGCCTTCCGCCAGGCGGAAGGGCTCCGTGAACGTTGCGCGGTCTTGGATGGTCTTCGGGTCGAAGACGACGACATCGGCGACCATGCCGGGTGCGATACGTCCGCGATCGGATACTCCGAGGATCGTGGCAGGCAACGACGTCATGCGCCGAACGGCTTCGGTGAGCGTCAGCACACGCGCGTCGCGCACCAAGGGGCCGAGCACGCGCGGAAACGTTCCGTGCCCGCGCGGATGCCGCATGGTCGGACTGCCGTCCGAGGCGACGGCCGCATGGGGGTCGGCGAGGAATTCGCGCATCACTTCGTCGGCCATGACGAAGTAGGCGGCGCTCGCGCCGTCAGGCCCGAGCTGCACGAGCACTTCTGCTGGTTCCAATCCCGACTCCCGTGCGGCTTCGGTGAGCGTTCGTCCGGCATGCGGGCCGCTGCCGAACAGCGTCGCATCCGGCCCGTTGCGCGCGTTGACGCGAGCCTGCAGGTGCGCGAGCAGATCGTCTCGCCGCGAGCCAGCCACCGCGACGTAGTCGTTCGGCGGCAGTGCCCACGGCGGAAAGAGGATCGAGATGCCGGTGTAGCTGGCGGTGTAGGGGTAGACGTCGAGTGTCGTTCGAACCCCGCTCGTGCGGGCCGCACGGAGGAGGTCCAGGATCGCGGCGGCTCTCTCGGCGTCCTTTGCGAACACGATCTTCGCATGAGAAAGATGTGCGTGAGCGCCGCTGCGTCGGCACTGCTCGAGAAGCTCGCGGACCGAGGCTTCGATCGCGTCGTCGTCTTCGTTGCGGACATGACTGGCGACGACTCCGCCGCGAGCGCCGACCGGCTCACCGATCGCCGCCAGTTCCTCCGCATCGGCGAAGCGACCCGGGGTGTACTCGAGTCCGGTGGACAGGCCGAATGCGCCGTGATCCATCGCCGTTGCGACCATTTCGGCCATCGCGTCACGCTCTGCCGCCGTGGCGGGGCGGTCGGCGTCGCCCATGACCGCACGGCGAACCGAGCCATGGCCGACGAGTCCCACCACGTTCACACCGGGTCGCCGTTGCTCGATCGCGCGGAACCAACTCTGTGGGTCGTCGCGCCACGGCGAACTGCCGTCGAGACCCAGACAGATGGTCGTTACCCCCATGGCGAGGAAATTGCGGAACTGGGGCGTGCGCAGCGGATCGCCGTGCGCATGGAGGTCGACGAAGCCCGGCGCCACGACGAGATCGGTTGCGTCGACGACTTCCCGAGCGTTGGCCGATCGATGCATCGCGCCGGCGCTGCGCGGTTCGACACGGCGAATACGACCATCGCGGATGAAGACGTCGGCGGCGACCGGCTCGGCTCCGGTGCCGTCGAGGACCAGACCGCCGCAGATCGCGAGGTCGTCGAGTCGATCGTCGATCGGTCGATGTGTGGCGCAGGCGGCCGAGATCAGTACCGCGGACAGGATGACGAGCGCCGCGAGTCGCTCATGGAACGACGTTCGAGAGGTCGTGCACATGGATGTCGAGCCCTGCGTCGGCAAGCGAGAGGGCGAACTCGCGGATGCGAGCATGGTGGGTGAATAGCAGGACCTGGGCGCTGGAACTGAAGCGGGCCAGGGCTTTCAGCGCCGCTTCGGATCGTTCGTCGTCGAAGTGCACGAGCACGTCGTCGAGCACGACCGGTTGCGGCTCCTCAGTTTCGAAGCGCTCCCGCAGCGAACCGAGAACCAGAGCGAGGTAGAGCTGGTCTGCGGTGCCTTCACTGAGCGCATCCGGCGAGTCCGGAAGCTCGTTGTAACGCGACAACGTGAGGTCGGAGAAGATCGCTGTGGCGTGCGCGCGCACTCGTGTCTCATGTCGCTCTCGGAAACTCCGCAGTCCCTGCACGAGCATCTCGTGCGCGATCCGATGGCGAAGGTAGTTGCGGGTAGCCCGCGCACGCCGCGAACGGAGAATCGACACGGCTTGCAGTTCATCGATTGCCGGTCGGCTCTCGTCGAACTGCCGAAGAACCAGCTCGCAAGTGGCGCGCTGCTCGATGGTTCGACGGTGATCCTCGCGCGCGCGCTCGCGGGCCTCGGCGAGTCGAGCGCGCTCCACCTCGAGATCGACGTGATCGTACTTCGCCTGGATCGTCATCAACGACTCGATCGATTCGTCGTCATCGCTGAGCGACTGATCGATGGAGAGCACTTCGACAAGATCGTTCGCGAGACTCTCAGGGTCGGGCTCGGTAGCGATGCCCAGTCGATGGAGAACCTGCGAGCGCTTCGTTCGCGAAGTCTCCAGCGCCGCACTGTGTTCCGCGACGACGGTCTCTGCGCGACGAATCTGCGAATCGAGGACGTCCCGCTGACTCGCGACGTGGTCTGCGGCGCGCAGCTCATTCGCGAGACGTTCCGTCGAGACGATTCCATCCGCGAGGTCCGCCGGAACCCGGCCCGAGCCGCAGGCCTCGACGGCGACCTTCACCGAGTCCAGGAACCTGCGAACGGTCTGTTCGGAGGCATCTGCGCTCCGCTCCGCGTTGTCGCGCTCCTCCCGGATCGCGAGCAGGCGATCGGCCAGTTGCGCCGCGGACCCGACTTTGGTCGACAGGGTGCCGAGGAGCTGGTCGGCGCTCTCGAGCTCGAGCTCCGGCGGCTGGGCTTCGCCGAGCACGCGGGACGCCGCGGCGATCGCCGTTGCGACGAGCTCCCGATCGCGCAGAAGCGTGCGCCGGTGAGCATCGGCGGCTTCGAGCGCTTCCGCGATCCGTTCGCGAACTTCGAGTGCTGTGACCATCTCGCTCGGTGGCCAGCGGGGTGACATCCCGAGTTCTCTCCACAGCGCGAGGTGCTCCCTCCGAAGGTTGTCGAGACTCGCCTGCTCGCGCAGCTCTCTCGCATCGAGTTCTTCGACGTTTCGCTGCGCGTCGCGCACCTCCGCGCGCCCCGCGGCTCGCAGAGCCACCTCTGTTGCCTCGTTTCGAATCACGTCGGCGATGCGGTCAGCCTCACGGATCGCCGCGAGAAGTCGGCTCAAGACAGAGTCACTTGGAACTCCGTCGCCTCGAAGCTTCTCGACGAGTGCGTCGCGCACACCACGAGCCTCGTCGAGATCGGACTCAGTCGGCAGCGCGCGAGCCGTCTCCCGTTCGACGAGCGTCCGGCGTCGTCGTTCCAGTTCATCCCGCTTGGTTTCGCGCTCGTGGCGAGTCCGAGCGACGGCGGTCTGGGCGGCGGTGGCTCGACGTTCGAACTCCGCGATCGTCTCCCGGCGCGGGAGCACGATCGCGAGCCAGTCCTCGAGGGTGCCCGCGTACGAGTACGCAGACCTCGCGATGGAGAAGTCCGCTGCGGCTTGCTCCTGAAGAACGAGTATCTCTCGCTCGACGTCTCGAAGATTCGCCGCCTTCTCGCGGTGGCTGGCGAGGAGCTTCTGAGCTTCAACGACTTGCGGCAGCAGATCATCGCGGCGCCGAATCGCATCGGCGATGAACTCGTCGATCGACGGCTCGGCGATGTCGTTGGCGGCGGCGAGCTCGATCAGCCGACGATTACACGCCGCAGCCTTGGATCGGTCGCTCTCGATCTCCATCGTGAGCTGACTGCCGACAGCGGGGATGAGGCGCTGGCTCTTCGCGATCACATCACGGTGCCTGCGCACACCGTCGTTCGCAACTAGACCGACGAGCTGGGTGCGGAGATCCGCGAGCGACCGCTCCGCTGCTTTCAGTTGGGCCTGCTGCTCGTCGATCGCACTCGCAAGCGCGCGCCACGCAGCGGCTGCCGCCGCGGCGTCGCGCGGGAGCGTCACGGCCGCGGGAATCCGACCGAGCAGAAAGCTGCGGCGCTGCAAGATCTTGCGGTAGCGCAAGAGACGGTCGATCTCAGAGGTCGCTTCGTTGTGCTGCGACCACGTGGCGGCTGCGTGAGCTTCGTTCCGGTGTGCCTCGTCCAGTTCGCGGATCAGCATCTCCCGGCGCTCGGCCGAGAGGCACCGCTCCTCGACCTGCTTCATCGCGAGTTGGATCTCAGCATCGAGACGGCGGACCTCGGACCTCGATCCGCGGGGCAGGTAGAGATCGCGCGCCGTCTTGTCCAGTGCGGCAAGTTCGGTCTCGATCCTCTCGATTCCGAGACCGGCTGCTGCGACTGCGGAACTGGTGAGTTCACCGGAGCCGAGGAGCGAGTTGCCGCCCTCGCGGAGTCTCGCGTGGTCGAGGCTGAAGAGCGCCTCATGACGCGCGCGATTCGCGACGATCACGAAGTCGGCGAGCGCGTCGCGGTCGATCAGTCGCTGATCGTGGCCATCCCACAGTTCGTTGTTCTTGCGGCGCACGAACTCGACCACACGGCCGTCGCTGTGGCGCAGTGTCGCACCCACTCGAAGCTTCGAATACTCGCGCTGGCCGGCGAAGGCGGCGCGGGTGCTGTGTTCGAAGCCCAGAAGTGCGTCGGCGAGAGCTCGTCGGATCGACGACTTGCCAGCTTCGTTCGGTCCGAAGATCAGATGCAGACCCTGGTGTCCGCTTCGCAGGTCGAGAACGCGATCGCGGAGCGCGCTGTGGTAGCGAAGATCGAGCCGGTCGACTCTCACTCGGATGCACCTCCCTCGCCGTGCAGTCGCCGCAGCAGGAGTCCGCGCGCTTCATCGACGAGCTCCCGCTCGACTTCGGCGATGGACGCCGGCCCCTGTCCGGTTTCCTTGGCAAGCTCGATCAGCAGTTTCTTGACGTCGGGGTGCTCCAATGCCCGCCGTTGGATCTCCGGTTCATCCAATCCCAATTGCTCACGAAGGTCGGACGGTGCCTCTTCTCGCGGTGGCTGCGTCTGGATGCGCACGTCGCGAACCAAGATGTCCCCGATCTCCGCGGCATCGGCTTCGCACTGGGCTGTCAGCCGATCGACCTCGAATCGCAGGTCGGTGTCGAGGGCAGTCGCCCCGCAATATCGGAGGCGCGCCACGACCAAGCGTCCGTCGGCTGCCGTCGCTACGTCACGCAAGTGCGCCCGCGTCAGATCTCGAACCGCATCCAGCGAAGGTTCGCGCGATATGTCGATCGCCTCGTCGGCATAGCGAACCACGTCGACTGCGTGGTGCCGAACTCCGACGACCGTCCCCGCGCTGACCTCGACCAGAACACAGCCCTTCGCACCGCATTCCCGATGGTGGCGGCCTTGCAGATTGCCGGGAAAGACGATCGTCGGTGAGTCCGACACGATCTCGAAGGCGTGGACGTGGCCGAGAGCCCAGTAGTCGTAGCCGAGTCCGCGGAGATCCTCGACCGTGCACGGCGCGTAGGTGTCGTGGCCGGGTCGCCCGCTGAGGGCGGTGTGCAGGACGCCGATCGTGAAGCTGCCGTGAGTTCGGCGCGGGTAGGAGGCCGCGAGGTTGCGTGTCTCGGCGGCGTTGGCGAAGGAGCGCCCGATGAGTCGGGTGCCGGTCGGGACGTGCTCGAAGAC
This sequence comes from Planctomycetota bacterium, assembly GCA_050181465.1. Classification (GTDB taxonomy): domain Bacteria; phylum Planctomycetota; class UBA1135; order UBA1135; family UBA2386; genus JACRLW01. The sequence continues at coordinate 40,977 of JBFXDD010000029.1, read as the reverse complement.
CTGCGGGGCTTCGCTATCGAACTCGTGGACGTTCGTCGGCCAATGCAATCGCCTCGTGATGACGCTCGCGGCATCGTGATTCCCACGCAGGAGATAAGCCTCGATACCGGCTGCGCCCAGCCGAGTGAGCTCCTTCGCCAGGAAGAGGCCGGAGCCGAAGTCGCGCCAGTCGCCGTCGAAGATGTCGCCCGCGACGACCACGAAGGCCGCACGCTCGGCGATCGCTAGATCCACCAGGTTCTCGAAGGCTCGCCGCGTGGCCCGCCGGATCCGATCGGCTTGGGTCGTCGAGAGTTCATCGAGATCCCGCAGCGGACTGTCGATGTGCAGGTCGGCGGCGTGGAGGAAGCGGAACGAAGACGACATGGACGAGGAGCTCCCGCACACTATCCGCTGCGACTCGGTTCGCCAGTCTGTCTCGGTTACCGTCCGAGCGATGCTGTGTCGACTCGTCTCGCTGTCGCTCGTCCTGCTCGCACATGCCGCCGCGCAGGAACGGTCTGTTCCGGCGTTCACCGGCTATGCGATTCCCGACGCGTCGGCGTTGTCACGCAAGGCCGACGGCTCGATCGAGGGCTGGGGCGGCGCACTCGCGTTCTACCTGCACTGCGGTCGAGTCGGTGGATTCGACATCGCCCTCGACGGCGTGAGTGTTGCGTCGTCGACCACGGCCGCGATTACCTTCGGCATCCAGCCTTCCGGTGAGGGGGCGACGCACGTCCTCGAGCTGACCCCTAGCAGTCCACGCTCGACGCTCGCGCGGTTCGAGGTCCGTGAGCCCGGTTACCACCGGATCAGCTTGCGGGCCGAGAGCAGCCGAACGATTGCATTCGCGAAGTTGTCATTCTCCGGCGAGGCTGTTCCAGGCGTCCGCGCGGGTGCGGTGGAGCGACGCAATGCGGCTTCGGTTCACCTCGGCTATGAGGTGCCGCGAGACCTGCGTGAACAGGTGGCCTGGTTCTACATCGAGCTCACGCCCCGCACGGATCCGCTGTGGTCCTACTACATGGCGACCGGCTGGCATCGAGGCTACTTCGGGATGCAAGTCAACTCGCCGACGGAGCGGCGATTGATCTTCAGTGTCTGGGACAGCGGCGACGAGGCCGTGGATCGTTCGCGCGTGGCGGACGCCGACCGTGTCCGCCTTCTTGCCAAAGGCGAGGACGTATATGCGAGCGGTTTCGGCAACGAAGGCACGGGCGGTCATAGTCACTTGGTGCATCCGTGGTCACTCGGTGATCGCTTCCGGTTCCTCGTCAACGCGAGGCCTGACGGCGACGCGACGATCTACACCGGTTGGTTCTGGTTCGTCGAGCGTGGCGAGTGGGGTCTCATCGCGAGCTTTCGCGCGCCCAAGGACGGGCGTTTCCTGCGCGGTTTGTATTCGTTCAACGAGAACTTCGCCGGCGAGAACGGCGACTGCGAGCGCGTCTGCGAATTCGGTAATGCATGGGTTCGCGGCATCGAAGGTGCCTGGCAACCCCTGCTGAGCGCGCGATTCACCCACGACGAGCACGGCGAGCACGAACGTCTCGATCGCAGCGCCGGCGTGATCGAGGATCGATGGTATCTGCGCAACGGCGGCTTCACCGACGATCGACGACCGGGTGCCGTGACGACCGCGCGAAAGTCCGTCTCGCGTGCGCAGGGAACCGGCACGCCGCCGACCGCGAACGAACTCCAGGCGATCCTGCAGGCAATCAAGTGATCCGCCGACACTGAGGGGCGCCTCAGCGCGCGGATACGTCAACCGTGGTGGATCGGAGTGGATCCGGTGTCATCGCGATCCGACGAAGAACGCGGTCGCCGCGCGTGAGCTCGATGGAACGCGCGGAAGCGGCCACCCATAGTCGCGGCCAGGTCGCTCCGCGGTCGCGATCGAGCCATTCGACCAGGTCGCGGCCGACACGGAACTTCTGCGTCGCTCCGGCTTCATCCGTAACACGTAGTCGGCATGGTGCGGTGGAGTCGTCATGCAGCGAGAGGACGCATGCGCGGTCCACCATGACGTCCAGCGGTCCGGGGACCTGCAGCGACTCGATCGGGACGCGTATCGGCAGGATCGAGTCGCCTTTCACTTCGAGAAACACGTGACGAAGGGGAAGGAGATCGAGCGTGAACCGACCATCCGAGTCCGTCGTGCTGGTGGGGCCGTGAAGTCCCTGCCAGCCGTTCCGCGGCTGGAACGTGGTGAATCCGAAGGCGACTTTGGCGCCTTCGACCGGGCGTCCCTCTCGGTCGAGGATTCGACCGACCGCCGGCGCGAGTCGCGGCAGCTCGGGGACGACGAGATCGACGCCGGTCTCGCCGGCGGCGATGGGGTCGGTGACGTGCGCGAGCATCGGCTCTTCGGACCAGAGGCGCAGCCGATAAGCGCGGGGCTCCAAGCCTTCGATTCGAAACTCGCCGTCGGGACCACTCCGCACTTCCCGCCGTCCTGCAGACAGCATTTCGAGCGACGAGAAGCTCGTGTCTGGGAGCGTAGGATCGAACAAGTTGAGAGAGATCCCGGCCAAAGGCGAGCCGCGTGAGTCGAGGATCCGACCTTCGATCGTCTGGGTGGTTCCGGGCAGCCGGACTTCTAGCTCGATCACGTCGGATTCGCCCGCGTCGAGAGATGCTGTGAAGGCTTCGAGGATCGCCGGTCGGTGGCCACGTGCGACAGCGATCAGTGAACGTGGCTCTCCGCCGAGCGGCACCTCCAAGTCGAACGCACCCTTCTCATCGCAACGTGACCGAATCGAGCCGTAGAACATGTCGGCGTTCGGAACGCGCTGGGATCCGCTGTCGACCACATAACCGCGGATCCTGATCGAGCGAGGTTCTTTGCCCACAGCCTCGAGCGTGATTCCGAAGGCCTCTTGGGACCTCGACGGAATGGCGATGGACTGCGAAATCGCCGAGTTGTGAGTCACCTCGATCCGCGCACTCGGCAGGACCCCGATCTCACGCAGGATGTAGTTGCCGTTATCCGAGGCGACGGTCGTGATCGCGGCCGGAGGATCGGATTCCCGAATCCGAATGGGCAACGCACGCAGGTCGAAGTGCGAATGGTAGGTGAGTCGAGATCCTGCGAAGGATCGGCCTTGGACATCCGTCACACGACCCGCGACAGACACGATCGGGACCGTAACGAGGACGAGCTCTCCACGGTCGTCCAAGCCACTTGCGATCGCGCGCATGCCCTTCTGCACCACCATGATCCGGCCGGGACGAGGTGCCGATGTGCCGAGGGGGAATTCGAAGGTGCCGTCGGATCCGGAGATGGCGCCGCGCCCTTCGCTGGTCCCGCCGAGAAGCATCGCTCGCCACTCCTCCGGATCTGAGCGTTCCAAGAAGAAGCTGTCGGCGTACGCCGGTTCCAGTTCGAGACGACGCTGCAACTCGGGTGTCCAGCGTATGGACTCGCGCCCACCGCTCTCGAGCCAGGTCTCGAGAGAGTCGCTGTAATGCACGACATTGGGACCGGCCCAGTGCACTGCGATGCCTGGCAGCGGGTTGCCTTCGACATCGACGACCCGACCGCGAACGAGCGAACTCGAGGCGTCCGCCTCGGCGTGGGCCTTCTGGTCGTCGTCGACCGTCGAAGCATTGGAATCTGACTCTCGATCGAGGGCGCGGCGTCCCGTTCGGGCGGCCTCCAGCTCTTCGCTGGGGTCTCCCGCGTCGGCATGCGCGTTGTCCCCCGCGCTTCGAGGATCGAGACTCGCCGCAAGGTTGTGGCTCGGCTCCTGCAAGTCGGCATCGCGGCTGCGCTGCGCGATCCAGAAGATGCCGATCCCGAGAGTGAGTACGGCGACGATCGTGGCGAGGAGATATCTGCTCGAATTCATGACTACGGCTCCAGCTTGTTGAGTGATCGGGGAGCCGAGCCAGCCAAGGGTCGAAGTGACCTTTGGGACTTCGCCGAATCGAACGAGAAACACGGCCGTCCAGGAGTTCCGATCGCCGAAACGAGAATCCAGTCGATCGCGAAGCTGCGAGAGAGAGCGACGGAGTCGAGTGCGTACCGTCTCGACAGGAATCGCAAGTCGTGTTGCGATGTGCCGAGGCGGCAGTTCCTCGAAGTACCGAAGCAAGAGGACACTGCGCGTGTTCTCCGGGAGCTCCAGAACGATTCTGGTCAGTTCCCTCTGCAACTCGAGACGCGCGACGATATCGGCGGTGGACTCGGTCACCTCAGGCGATGCGACTCTCTGCTCCCGGACCACCCGCCGCTTTCGTTGTCGGTGGTTTCGGGCGACCCGATGCCGCAGCACCGTCGCCAGCCATTCTCGGAGTCGCTGGCGGGACTGCGGCGGTCGGTCGATCGCTTCGACCAGAGTGTCCTGGACGATGTCGTCGGCATCGGTCGCCTGGTCGGCGAGCCGGAGTGCCAATCGACGCAGCCAGTGCGTCTCGGCAAGCAGTTCGTGGAGGTCGGAGTCGTTCAATTCTTGTGGGCTCCAGGATCCAGAGTCCCGAGCCGGCCCGATTCGGTTCACGCTTCTTGCCGATCGTCTGCATCACCGCGGCTTCGGTCCCAGCGCGCGCGGCTGCCGAAACTCGAGAGTGCCGTCGGCGAGGCGAAGCTCCACGTCGACGGGGATTCCGGCTCCCTTGGGTATCGGCAGCGTGCCGACCAGGTGGGCTTCGGTGGCCGTCGTTTCGAGAGTCTCTTCGAGCAGACCCACCTGGGTCGTCGAACCGTCGAGGGGAACTCCGGTCGTGCAGTGAAGCGCGAATCGGAGGTAGAGGACGATCGCTTCGGGCGAAATCGCATTCCGCTCCGCACGGGCGAGTGCATTGAACGACTCGGGGGCCGACATGTCGTTCATCCCATCGGTGAGCCCTGAGATGGGAAGAGCTCTGCCGTCGCCGTCGAGTGCGACGATCGCGCCGGGAGTGTGCGGCCACGTGTAGTTCACGACCGTGAAGACCTGGGCGAGTCGCCACGGAGAGTGCTCCATCACCGTGGCGGTCTGGGAAGCAGATCGGCGATCGCCGTACAGCAAGTCGAGCACTCGATCCACGTCGCTCCTTGTCGTCGCGGCATGCGGTGAAGACGTATTGGTGCAAGCAGCCAGAATGGCGACGAGTGAAGGCAGGGCGCGGGTCAGGTTGCGAACCATTCTTGTCCTCGTGTGTGTCTCCCCATCGTATCGGCGCGCCAAGCGCACGCTCGCAGCGAGCAGAACCGGATCGCTCAGTAGATCTTCCGTTCGCCTGCCGTCAACTTCTCGAGCGCGATCGCAGTCCTCTTCTGCCGTGTCGCATCGAGTTTCGCCGACGTGATCCACTCGACGATGGCGCGCTGCATAGCGGCCGTGCACTTCGCCCACGTCTCCGCGGCCGGCTTCGACTTCGAGAGTCGGCGGAGGAAGTCCGGCGGTGCTTCGAGTGCGGCTTCTCGAGTGACCTTCTCAGCTCCAGCTTCGTACGCGTTCGCGAAGTAGCGGCGCAGCTCGTCGTCGATCTCGTCCTCGTGTTCGATCGACAGCGCGCAGTCGAGCCGATCACCACCGGCCCTCGTCTTGCGAACCAGGCGCCCGCCGAGTTCGGACATGCCCTGCGCAAGACGAATCTCGATGCGTTGCCGCACCGGACGGAGTTCTGCGAAGACGAACTTCCGATACACCGGAACCATCGTCTTGCACGCGGTGACCAGCACGTCATGGCCGAGCGCAAGGAATTCGTCGATCAGCCGCTCGTGAAGTGGACGCAGCGCGGCGCGGGGCCCCGCGTACAGCGCATCGACCAACGCCGAAGGCTCGTCGTAGCTCGGCTCGTCGCCCTGCAAGGTGGCTTCTGCGATCCACCACGAATTGCGCGAGCCGACGTCGTGCTCGGCGATCAGCCAGCCGCGCAATGCGGAGAGTTCCGTGATCCCGGACTTCGTCGCCAACCGCACCCACTGCTCGAAGCTCTTCCCCGTGGTCTCGTGCAGTTTCGCTCGCGCACGGTCCTCCATCCGCAGTCCCGGGTGGGGGCGATAGCGCACGGAGTCGTTCGATGTCGCGCGTTGGACAGGGCTCTTGCGAGTTGCCATGAATGTGTGCCGAAACGCTAGCCGGAACACCGCACGGGGTCCGCGCGTTCTTCGCTGTTACGTTCCGACGGCGGGTGATTATTGGGGGTGTCGCCACCAACCTCCGAGTTCGCTACATGTCCTTTCAACTGTCCTTGTTCAAGGTCCTCGGCTGCACGGCCCTGCTGGCGCCGTCGGTCGTCGCCCAGGCCGTAGAGCTTCGCGTCAGCCCGGCCGTCCGTCTGGGTGAAAGCCTCGACTTCTATGTCGCAGGCCGGCCGCAGCAGTCCTTCGCCATTCTCTTCGACGTCGCGGGCGGCCCACGCAGCTTCCTCGGCGAGACCATCTATCTGTCCCTGTCGTCCGGGCTCGGCGTGATCGAGTCCGGGACCCTCGGCCTGGGCGGATTCCGGGTGCATCAGCTCCCCGTCACGATCGGCCCGACCGGCTTGCCGATCTACTGGCAAGCCGTGGCACTCGATGCCGCGCGCCCTGCGGGCTTCACGGTCAGCGACGGCGAGAGCTCGGTGCTCGTCGCTTCGCGCGGCGTCCTCGTCGACGACATTCTCGATCCGATCGCTCAGGGCTTCTCCGGCGAATTCGACCGCAACGTCACCGGGCGCCTGCGTGGCCTTGCGGCCCGCACCCGCACGGTGAACGTGGTTCCCCCGGGCGCAATCGAGTTTCCCGCGGGGATCGCCACGCCGCTCAGCGCCGCGGGTTCACGCATGCAGATGGTGATCCGTCCCGGCGATCTCAGCGCCACCGGAGAGCCGGAGCGACTGTCCGCGATCCGCTGGTATCCGGGTGGGCGGTTGCCGGTGACCGCGGACGTCTTTCGCGGCATGGCCATCGACGTCGCGCACAGCTTGGTCGCACCCGACTACACGATCGATCCATGGACTGGGTTGCCCCAGTTTCCGGCCTCGGGTCTCAGCCAGACCTTCGCGAGCAACATCACACCGGGCCAATCGGCGACACGCGTGTTCGCCGGTGATTACGTGATCGATCCTTCGGCCCGACGTCCCGACGGCTATGTGCCCTTCCCGCCGATCTCGGGATTCGATTACGACGGTCGAAGCAGCTTGCTTCTCGACTTCAAGGTGCCGCCGGATGCGCAGGCGATTGCTGCCAACGGTCTGCGCGTGTTCTTGACGGTCCAGAGTTCCGAGCGACCGAACTCGCGCGTGCTCGCCACCGGCGGGCAGATTTCCGGACCGCCGACGGTGGATCCCTTCACCATCACCCAGGCCGTTTCCGGCGATAACGCCTATTACGACCTGCAACTCGAGTTCGCTCGCGAGGTCAGCGTGGTGGAATCGCGATGGCTCGCATCCCCGGTCGCTTCGCCGATCTACGGCCAGGCGATCGTGTCGGCATCGATCCCTCCGGGCACCGCCGTCGATCTCGAATTCCGCGGTGCAACCAACGCGATGGGTGGCGGCGCGACGGCATGGATCCGCGACCCGCAACGGATCACCGGCCAGCCCTTCCTCCAATATCGTGTGACGTTCCGGACAGCACTCGGCGCGCCGATTGCGGCATCGGTGGATCAGGTCGTGATTCCGATCCGATGAGGCGTTCCGGCCGCGACGCGGCCGGACTCGCTTCAAGCGAGCCGGAGTGATCGAGTCTCTGGCCCGACCGACCCGTGAACGTCGTTGCGAGATCTCCGCAGGTCGATGCTCGGCAAGGAGGTGCGTCGGTCGACGACCGAAGCGTAGCTGTAGCTACGCTGCCAGGGAGGAGCCGAGGTAGCGACGCCGCCGTGCGCGAGTTGCGGCGATCGCAGTAGGCGTTCACGAATAGTCCGGGC
>JBFXDD010000029.1:0-33054 GCA_050181465.1 Planctomycetota bacterium | reverse complement strand
GCAAGGAGGTGCGTCGGTCGACGACCGAAGCGTAGCTGTAGCTACGCTGCCAGGGAGGAGCCGAGGTAGCGACGCCGCCGTGCGCGAGTTGCGGCGATCGCAGTAGGCGTTCACGAATAGTCCGGGCCAGCCCGGACTGTTTGCGAACGTCGTTGCGAGATCTCCGCAGGTCGATGCTCGGCAAGGAGGTGCGTCGGTCGACGACCGAAGCGTAGCTGTAGCTACGCTGCCAGGGAGGAGCCGAGGTAGCGACGCCGCCGTGCGCGAGTTGCGGCGATCGCAGTAGGCGTTCACGAATAGTCCGGGCTAGGCTTGACAGACGGGCCTCCTCTCCCAAGATGCGGTGGATCGAGGTGGCCGAAATACGGTCGCATCGTAGTTTGCAGACCGATTCGAGGTGGTTGCACGCCTAAGGTGGCGACCCAAGTGGCTGTCTCGAAAGGGTTTGCGGCGACTCCTCGATTCTGGCTCGGTCGACCGAAACCGAACCAGTGTTCAGTCTTGACCAGTTCTTCGGATCGACGGAATGAATCAGAACGCAAAGATCGCGCTCGGCGGTGGCGGATTCTGCTTGTATGCGCCTCGCTTTCCGCGGCACCAGCTCACGCCCGGCTTTGCCGACGAGTGCCTGATCTTCAATGCTCAGTTGCCGCGAATGTTCGTGCTGTCGGTGCTGCGGGCCGGCGTGCCGATCGCGCTGCATGCGACTCGCCATGAACTGAAGAACGGCATTCTCACCGTCGACTACGTGTCCGGGGACAAGTCGCTGAAGTTGACCGAGACTCGCCTGGTCACGAGTGACGATCGTTTCGTCAGCAATGTCACGCTGGAGAACTCGTCCAAGGAAGCCAGGGAGTTCGAGGTCGTCATGTGGACGACGACCGATGTCGAGGGCGAGCCGGTTTCGCACGAAGGAGATTCGTTCCGGTTGCGTCGAGCCCTGCAATCGCACGACTTTCCGCCGGTGCCGATCGAGTTGGTCTATTCGAGCCCCGACAGCAAGGGCGCCAAGTGCCTACAGGCTTTCTTCGCCGAAGGTAACAGCGGCCGTCCCGATTACGAAGAGACGCCGTGGTTCGATCGAATCGAACTACCTACGCCGCGCGCGAAGAAGCCGCTGGTCAAGCCGAGCCCGATCCTGCCCACCGCGGTCTGCTATTGCGGCTTGTTCCGACAGGTGGCGCTGGAAGCCGGTAAGTCGGCCACGCATCGCTTCGAGGCGAACGTGGTCTTCAAGGGTAAGGGGATCAACTATCGACCGCGCCGCCCCGACGTCAAAGACGAGAACGGTTACGCATCGTTCATGGAGAAGGCGCCTCGCTTCACCTGCGAGGACAAGGCGGTCGAGCGCGTGGTCCAGGGGCGTCTCGAGGCGCTCCACCTCCTCCGCATGCCCGGCGGAGTCGGCAACGTGTCGTTCCCGTCGGTGGCCGAAGGTAACGGCTTGTTTCATGAGCCGATCGCGTTCTCGGCCCCGGCCATCCTGCGGGAGACCCGGTGGCTCGCCGACCCCACGCTGGGTCGCGGCATTCTTCGGCTGTTCTTCGAGAACCTCCGGCAGAACGGAATGGTGCCGGGTCGCGTCTACATGACGTCGTTGTCCGGCTCCGACTTCTACCACGCCGATTGGGGTGGGGGCTTCGAGGCCTTCGACGATGTGCATCCCGACCGCAACATCAAGCGGCAGATCATCCGCGGCATGGAACGCTACACGAAGTGGCTTGCCAACAATCGTGACCCGGAAGGCAGCGGACTCACCGACATCTGCAATCACTTCGAAGGTGGTCAGGAGTTCTCGCGTCGTTACACGATCATCGACGACAAGGCTGATCGCGCCGAAGACTTCGCCGAGCAGTTCCGGCTGAAAGGTATCGATGTCAGCGTGTTTCGGTATCGCATGGTGAAGTACCTGGCGCGCGTTGCCGACGACATCCAGGAGAAGGCGATGGCCAATCGCTTCATCGCGGCGTCGGAAGACATCCAGGACACGATCCGTAAGAAGATGTGGGACGACAAGGCCGGCATCTTCATGGACATCGATCCGAAGTCGCGCCGTCGCACGGGCGTGAAAGCCGCCGTCGGCTTCTATCCGCTCGCCACCGATATCCCGACTCCAAAGCAGGTCGAGGCGATGCTCGCCACGCTCGGCGACAAGAAGGAGTTCTGGACCAAGTACCCCGTCCCCAGCCTCGCCATCAGCGATCCGTACTTCGATGCGGAGGGTCAATGGAAGGGTACGCGTCGCAACTGCCCATGGAATGGTCGCGTGTGGCCGATGATCAACAGCCACATCGCAGAAGGCCTGATCTACCACGCCGAACGTGGTCAGAAGGCGGCTTCGAAACTGCTCAAGGAGCTGATGAAGAAGACCGTCGAGATGGTGAGCGGCAAGCTCGAGGGTGCCGACGATGCGCGCGTGTTCGAGCACTATCACCCGCTGAACGGACGTCCCTCGCGCTATCGCGGGATCGACTGGTACCTGCACGCGTTCCTGATGGACAACATCTTCCGCGCCGTGTGCGGGTTCGTGATCCGATTCGGGCAGATCCAAGACGATCCGGTGATCGACGACATGCCGGACTTCAAGCTCACCAACATCCCGCTCGGCAACAAGCTGTTCCAGATCGAGCGCAAGAACGGCAAGCTGAAGGTCAGTTCGGACTGATCGCGTGATCACGATCCGCGAGGTGCGAGAGGCCGCCGTTCGCATCGCCGGGCTGGTGCATCGCACTCCGGTGATGACGTCCGCCACATTCGACGAGTGGTGCGGCGCTCGGATCTTCTTCAAGTGTGAGAATCTGCAGAAGGTCGGCGCGTTCAAGGCGCGCGGCGCGCTCAACGCCGTTCGATCACTCGACTCGAAATCGGCCGCGTGCGGCGTGATCACGCACAGCTCGGGTAATCACGGTGCGGCGCTCGCATGGGCGGCACGCCAACGCGGAATCCGCTGTGTGGTGGTGATGCCGCGCACTGCCCCGGCGGTGAAGATCGAGGCGGTGCGCGGCTATGGCGCTGAAGTCGTTCTCTGCGAGATCGCCGAGCGCGATGCGACTTCGGCTCGCCTCGCGAGTGAGCGCGGCCTGTCGATGATCCATCCCTTCGAGAATCCGGCGGTCATCGCCGGTCAGGGCACAGCAGCGCTCGAGCTGATGGAAGACGTCCCGGCGCTCGATGCGGTGATCAGTCCGGTCGGTGGTGGCGGTCTGCTCGCGGGGACCGCGATCGCGGTGGCAGGGACGTCCGCGTCGACGCGAGTGTTCGGCGCTGAACCCGCCGCTGTCGACGATGCCGCGCGGTCGCTGGCAACCGGTGAGCATCAGCCCCGAGTCGAGAATCCGCAGACGATCTGCGACGGCCTGCTGACACGACTGGGCCAGCCCAACTTCGCGGTTCTTCGCGCGCACGGCGTCGAGATCCTGACCGCGGAAGAGCGACAGATCCGTGCCGCAGCGCGTGACGTGATCGAGCGCATGAAGCTCGTGGTGGAGCCGTCCGGCGCCGTCGGTCTCGCGGTGATCGCTGCCCACAAAGGGCGCTTCGCCGGTCGTCGAGTTGGGGTGATTCTCACCGGTGGCAACACCGACCTGCGCTGGATGCTCGGCGGAACCGAGTGACTCGATCGCCGAGGCTCACTCGCCGAGCGCAACGATGCGCAGGTCCATGAGGTTCGTCCCGGTCGCACCGGTCCGGATCGAGGTTCCGCGTCTCGCCAGGAACGAATGCGTGTCGCTGTTCGCGATCGCGTCGTCCAGTTCTCGGCGGGTAATCCCGGAGTCGCTGAGATGTGACCGGTCCAGCCAGCCGCCGGCATGTTCGGTGTTGCCGTCGCTGCCGTCGGTGGCCAGGCTCAGGATCAACGCAGAGTCGAGTTGATCCGACGGCAATGAGGTGCGTCGTTCGAAGAACAACGCTCGCGCCATCGCGACCACGAACGCGCTGTTACGACCGCCACGGCCTGCACCGCCGACCCTCACACCGAGTTCGCCGCCGGAGACGAGCGCCAGCGGTCGCGGCAGATCACGAAGCGACTCCAATCGCTCGAGAACATGATCGAGGCCCTCGTCGATCGTCGCGTCCAGAGCTACGGGTTCGATGTGCACGGTGCGCATCCCCGCATCCATGAGAAGCGCGCGAGTGAGGTTCGCCAGCGATGTCCAGTCGCCACACGAGACCAAGGATGACGAGATCCGACGACTCGCTTCCGCGAGCGCGCGCTGTCGCTCCGCGCGCTGCGGATTCGTGCAGACCCGCTCAATGAGGATCGCGTGTTCCGCCGGAAGCCATCGCGTCGCGTCGTCGAGACATTGCGACGGGTCGCGCGGGACGTGGTGAGTAGGGGCCGACGCGACGAACCTCGGGTCCTGCGAGGGAATGTCCACGGTTGCCCAGGTCGAGAGGCGCAATCCGCCGAAGGCCGGCAGCAGTCCGCCGTTCTTCAGTCGGGAGAGCTCCTGCCGAATCCGATTCGTCGGCTCGATCGGTGCACCGATGCGCAGGAGTTCGGCGTTGATCGCGATCTTCTCTTCGAGAGCGACCTCGGCGATGGGCTCCACGGCGAGCGCCGACCCGCCACCGGAGAGGCAGAGGATTGCGACATGATCGCGCGGGATCGCGGCGAACGCGGCGCGGAGGCGCTGGCCGGCGTCGAGCGAAGACCGATCGCAGAGCGGGTGCGAACCCGTCACGATCTCGATCTCCTCGGCCTGTGCGTGCAATCCCGACTTGGTCACGGCCAACGGCCGCGGGATTGCGATTGCCGATCCGAGCTGCTGCCGCAACAAGTCGTAGAGTGCCGCGGTCTGCTCGACGCTTGCCTTGCCGAGACCCAGGATCGTAATGCCTCGCGCGTCGCTGATCTCGAGACGCTGGCCCCGGAATGCCACGTGCTCGCGATCGCACGTCACGTTGCTCGTGAAGTGACGACTCGGATGGAGCGCCGTGGTGACCTGGCGGACGAAGTCGTCGACCTGGAGGCCCGATCGGCTGCTCACGGGACGATCCGCACGTTGACCGCATTGCTGGTCAGCGTGATCGGATCGAGGGTCACGTACGCGAAAGAGAGCGTCGTGCCGACCGGAATCGCATAGAGGCCGGGCGGCAGTGTCAGCGACGTCGTCGCGACACCGCTCGGGAGCGTCCGACCCAAGAGACCCGGCTCGATTCCGTAGAAAGCGGCGAGGGTGGTCGCTTGGAAGAAGAGGTCCGCGTTCAGCGGGAGCCGGTAACCCGGCGGGATGATGAGCCCCGGCGAGGTGCCGGACATCGAGCCGAGCAGCACCCACAGCTTGTTTCCCGAGTTCGGCGCGCGCGGCTGAATACCGAATTCGATCGTGCCGCCTGTGGTCCAGGAGATCTCACTGAGGCTCGCCCAAAGGCGATCTGTCGATGCGTTGATCTCGGGTGCCGGAGCGAGCACGCGCGGACCGCGGCCGTCGTCGACGGTGATCGCGATGAAGGATCGCCCGATGCGGGTGCCGGCGATCGCATCGAACTCGTAGGTGCCGTCGCCATTGTCGGTGACCGGACCGAAGCCGATGTTGCCCGCGCTTCTTTGGTCCAGGGCGACGCTCACCGTGGCCCCGCCGGTGCGAATCGGTGTGCCTTCGCGATCACGCAACTGCACGCGCACTCGTGCGCGCGAGAGTCCGTCGACCGGGAGTGTCGGCGTCGAAAGAGTGACGAGCGACTGCAGATGGTCTGGCCGTCCGACCTGGGTGGTCTTCCATTGCGCGAACTGCTGCGCCAGGATGTCGACCGGATCCGGATCGGTCTCGCGAAGCGCGCCGGAGTTCAGGTTCATGTAGTACGAGCCGTTTGCACAGCCGGCGGTGCCGTTGCAGATGCCGTCGGTGTCGCCGCCCCGCGTGACGATCATGAAGGCGATGTGCGCCGACTTGGTGAAGCCCGGCGGCGGTGCGCCGCATGCTGTCGGAGCCGTCTCGCGACAGGAGCAACGGCCGTCGCCGCCGAAGTCGCGCGCGGCATCCATCATTGCCATCAGCTTCTCGCCCATGTCGCCCGGCGTCGTGAACAGCGCGAGCTCCGCAGCAGCCAACACGGCGCCCCCGGTCAGCACGTTGCCCTGGATGGCGTAGACGATGTCGCCGAACTGTCCCACCCGGTCGCTCGCATAGGCGCCGGCTGCTGTACCGGTGAAACCGATTGCGCGACCGCGGATGTCGACGATGCCGTACTGCCGGGTCTGGTGACCAGGATCACTGTTGGCGAGAAGGCCGAGGATCTGCGTCGGGTCGGTCCCGAGGAGGAGCTGGTCGCGCAACAAGATGCGGTTGTTGCCGGTGGAGTCGACGAAACTCTGCGCCGCCGCAGCACCTTTGCCGACCACGATCACGGGCACGAAGCGCGCGAGATCGAGTCCGGTCAGGCAGGTGGCCGAGGCGATGGCGATCTCACCGGTCCGAACGTTGACCAAGATGATCGACCAAGTCGCAGAGAGTGGTGCGGCGCAGACGACGAGTGCCAGCGCGCAGGCGAGCAGGTGACGGAGCATCGCCGGATGATACGCCACACCTGGGGCGCTGCCGATGCCGAGTCCGACCGCCGGCCGAATCTCCCCATGCGGTGGCGTGAACGGAATCGTCTCCTCTCAGGCCGACGTCGTCTCACCTGCCTCGTGCGTTCGTCCGTACACCATCGCGTAGACCATCGGGACCAGCACCAGCGTGAACAGGCTCGAGACCAACAGCCCGAAGATCAACGCCCAGGCGAGCCCGGAGAAGATGGGGTCGAGCGTGATCGGGATCGCCGCGAGCAACGCAGTGCCCGCGGTCAGGAAGATCGGACGCAGACGGATCGCCCCCGCCATCACGATCGCATCGCGGAGTGATTCGCCGCGCTTCAGCGCACCCTGCAAGAACTCGATCAAGAGGATGGCATTGCGCACCGCGATGCCCGCCAACGCGATCATTCCGATCATCGCGGTGGCGGTGAAGAAGATCGGCGTGCGCACTCCGGCGACTTCACCCGCGCCCAGCAGGTTCAGGAGCCAGAATCCCGGCAGGATCCCAAGGATCGTGAACGGGATCGACATCATGAGGATCAGCGGCATGAAGTAGCTCTTCGTCTCGTGCACCAGCAGCACGTAGATCCCGAAACAGGCGGCGAGGAAGGCGAGGCCGAGGTCGCGGAACGCATCGATCGTGATCTTCCACTCGCCCTCGCCCTTCCACAGCGCAGTCGTGCCCGCCGGCATCGACCACGGGAGTCCTGCTCCCGACGCCAAGTAGGTGCGCTCCCCAATCGGTCGCTCGCGTCCGCTGACTTCCGATCCGGCGACGTCGGCTCCGTCCGGCAGTCGATCGGCGTCGACGTCGTAGATGACTTCCGCGGGCGCGCGTCCGGCAACCTCCGCGAAGACGTACTGAACGGCTTCGAGGTTCTTCCGCCAGATCGCAGGATCGACGGCGTCGGCGACGAACCGACCGATCTCGCCGATCGGAACCGATTGGCCGATCGCCGATCGGACCGTCAATCGTTCCAGAACTGCGATGTCGGCGCGTCGTGCTCGCGGCAGTCGAATCGACGCAAGGAGCGGCGCCCGTTCACGCTCGGAATGGAACGCGGCAGCCGTGCGGCCACCGATTGCTGCGCTCAGGACCTCGGCGATCTTGGCGTCGGTCACGCCATGGAGCGATGCCTTCGTGCGGTCGAGTTCGAAACGGAGCATGCGCCAGGGTGCCTCGACGGTGCTGTCCACATCGACGACGCCGATCTCTCGGCGCAGTCGTTCCTCGACCCTCGACGCTGCTTCACGGAGCTGTTCGTGCGTCGTATTGGCTTCGCCGTGGATCTCGACCGCCAGCGTCTGAATCACCGGTGGGCCGGGTGGCTGTTCCACCATCGCGATCTTCGCACCGTGCCGCTCCGCGATCGGCAGCAGCCACGAGCGGATGCGCAACGACAACGAGTGGCTGTCCGCCGAGCGCTCTCGCTTTCCGACCAGATTGATCCGCAGATCCCCCAGATGCGGCGACTGACGCAATGCGTAGTGTCGCACCATGCCGTTGAAGTCGATCGGAGACGACGTCCCGGCATAGGTCGTCACGTCGGTGACTTCCGCGGCGCCGCTCACCGTCTCCGCCATCTCCTCCAACGCGGCCTGAGTCGCCTCGAGAGAACTACCCTCCGGCAGATCGACCACGACCTGCAGTTCATTCTTGTTGTCGAACGGCAGCATCTTCAGCGGCACGGAACGATCGAGTGCCAACCAACAGGATCCCGCGAACAGGATCGCGGTGGTTCCAAGCACCGACAGTCGCAGGCTGCGAGAGGCGAGCAGCGGCTGCATCACCGCGCGATAGAGTCGCCAGACCGACGAATTGCGAATGCTTGCAGTGTCGTCCTCGGCAGCGATCGCCGCAGGATCCGCCTTCACGTGGTTGCGAAGAACGAGATGGGAGAGCCACGGTGTCACCATGAAGGCAACCAGCAGGCTCATGAGCATCGCGACCGGCACGTTGAGCGCCATCGGTGACATGTACGGCCCCATCATGCCCGTGATCCCGAACAGCGGCAGGAAGCTCACGATCACGGCCAGCGTCGCCAGGATGATCGGCGGCCGCACCTCATTCACGGCATGCAGGACCGCATCCAGCGGTCGTCGTCGACCCATCCGCAGGTGACGGTGGATGTTCTCGACATCGACGATCGGATCGTCGACGACCAACCCGAGTGCGAGCGTCAGCGCGAATAGCGTCACGCGGTTGATCGAGTACCCGAGCATGTGGTTCACGAACAGCGTCAAGCCGAACGTGATGGGCACCGCAGTGGCTACGATCAGTCCCTCGCGAACGCCGAGGCTCAGCGCGATCAGCGCGACCACGATGACGATCGCGACGAACAGCCCTTCGAGCAGCTCGTCGACCTTGTGGTCGGCGGATTCACCGTGATCGCGTACGACACGCCATGACACGTCGTCGGGGAGGATCTCGGCGGCGACTGCTGCGATCTTGGCGCGCACGGCCGCGCTGACTTCCACGGCGTTGCTGCCGCGTCGTTTGGCGACGGCCAACATCACTGCGGGATGATCGCCGTCACCCAGCGCCACGAATTCCGCTGCTGCCTTACCGAAGCGGATCCTGGTGTAAGTGGTGCGCTCGGCTGCGGCGTCGCGAACCACCGCGACATCCCGCAAGGGCACGGGTCGATCGTTGCGTACGCCGACGACCAGCTCGGACAGCTCGCGCACCGAGGGCGTGCGACCGCGGAGCTCGACCTGGATCTGCGTGCCGATGGCATCGATGCGACCTGCTGCAGAGGACGCTGAAGCACCCGCGAGTGCGCCGGCGATGTCGTCGATGTCGACGCCGCGCGCGAGCAAAGCATCAGGATCGAGGTCGATCTCGATCCTTCGCGCGCGTCCGCCGA
Source organism: Planctomycetota bacterium (assembly GCA_050181465.1). GTDB lineage: Bacteria > Planctomycetota > UBA1135 > UBA1135 > UBA2386 > JACRLW01. The sequence continues at coordinate 23,667 of JBFXDD010000029.1, read as the reverse complement.
CGATCTGCGTCGGGCCGGCGAGCGGCACCCCTTGCACTACGTGTTCGAGTTCCTCCGCGATACGCCGCAGCTCATGATCGGAGACGGTCTGCGACCAGAGTGCGAGCGACACGATCGGCACGTCGTCGACTTCGATCGGCTTGACGGTCCATCGCCCCACTTGCGGCGGGATCGCGTCGCGGTGCATCTCCAGTTTGGTGTGCAGCGCGAGTAGCGCTTCTTCACGGTCCTCACCGACGAAGAAGCGGACCGTGATGACCGCGCGATGCGCCTCACTGGACGAATAGACGTATTCCACCCCATCGATCTGCCAGAGCAGTCGCTCGAGGTGCGTCGTGACCAGGCTCTCGACTTCGCGCGCCGAAGCGCCCGGAACCTCGACGATCACATCGGCGAGCGGCACGACGATCTGCGGCTCCTCTTCGCGCGGTGTCTGCAGCAGCGCGAAGGCTCCGAGGACGAGGCTGAGGATGACGAACAACGGTGCGAGGTTGCCGGTCAGGAACGCGGCGACGACTCGCGCCGTGAAGCCCTTGACGTCGCCGATCTCGGTCGTGGGATCGCTCATCTCCGGAACGCCTCGCGCAGCAAGCTCGCGTCCGCCACGATGCGTTCACCTACTGCGAGTCCACTCATGATCTCGACTCGATCTTCGAGAGGTTCACCGACAACCACGAAGCGCCTGGTCAGCGAGGAGTCCTCGCGCACGACGAATACGTGGTCGATTTGACCGACCGCTTCGACGGCCGAACGCGGAATGCTGAGTACTTCACGCTTGCCGAGCGGCACCATCACGCGGCCGTACATTCCGGTGAAGACGCCGTCGGGACACGGCCCGGTGACTTTGACGTCGAAGGTCCGACTCTCTGCGGCTGCCTGCGGCACGATCTCCGAGACCGTGCCATGACAGCGGAGTCCGAGCGCGTCGACCGCAACCTCGACGGAGTCGTCGACTTTCAGTCGGCTGGCTAGTCGTTCGCGAACGCTGGCGACGAGTTGCATACGCGTCGGGTCATACAGCCTCATCAACGGCTGTCCTGGGGTGACGGTGTCGCCGCTCTCCACCAGCTTGTCGATCACGATGCCGTCGATCGGTGAGCGGAGAACTGCGAACCCGAGCATCGTTTCCGCCGCGATCACGGCTTGCGCGAGCCGCTCGACCTCCGCGGTGGCATTGGCCAAGCGAGTCGTCTGCTGTTGAAGTTCGCGTTCGCTGACGATCTTCTCCGCGTGCAGTTGTCGGGCGCGCTCCAGGTCGCCCTGCGCGAGCACTCGGCTGTCTTCGGCAGCCTGTCGTGCGGCCTTCGCTTCGAGCACTCTGGCGCGCAGGTCGGCGTCTTCGAGCGTCACGAGGATCTCGCCCTGCTTCACCGGCTGTCCGGCACCCGACACACCGAGCTGCACGATCCGCGCCAACAATCGCGATGCCAACTCGACCTGTTGGACGGCACGGATGCTGCCGACGGCTTCCTCCACCACGGGTGTCGACGTCGTGGTGACCGTGAGCACCGGCACGTCAGCGGGCAGGGATCTCAGCCGGCGGTCGGGTTTCGCGGTCGCCGGGATCCGTTCGTGCAAGAGCCCGCTCAGCCACAAGACCAAGAACGTCATGGCCAGGAGGACCGCGATCGGCTTCAGCCAGGCGAGGATGCGGCGCAGAGCGGAACTTCGCGAGGACTTGGCCAGAGAGGACATTTCCCCGACAATATATCGGCATTCGACGATATTTCACCGGCCGACAGCCCGGATTACTCGTGAACGGCGTCGCGACATCGCCGCAGGTCGATGACCGGCAAGGATCTGCGTCGGTCGACGACCGAAGCGTAGCTGTAGCCACGCTGCCAGGGAGGAGCCGACGAAGCGACGCCGCCGGGCGCGAGCTGCGACGATCGCAGCAGACGTTCACGAGTAATCCGGGCTACAGCGGTGGAGGGTCAGCGGCGTCGGCGTCGGACGAAACAGTCGGTCAGATGGTCGTCTACCACACCGACCGCCTGCAGGAAGGCGTAGACGATCGTCGAACCGACGAACCGGAAGCCGCGCTTCTTCAGTGCTTTCGAGATGCGATCGGACAGTTCCGTCTTCGCGGGCACCTCGGCGAGCGTGGCGAAGTGATTCCGTATCGGATCGTCTTCGACGTGAGCCCACAGCCAATCGGCGAAAGACCCGACTTCACGCTGCAAGTCGAGGAAGGCACGAGCGTTGTCGACGGTCGACTCGATCTTCAGTCGGTTGCGAACGATGCCGGCGTCTCGCAACAGTCGCTCGACATCCAGCTTGCCGAATCGTGCGACCTTCTGCGGATCGAACCCGGCGAACGCTCTACGATAGTTCTCGCGTTTGCGCAGGATGGTCAACCAGCTCAGGCCCGCTTGCGCACCTTCGAGGGTGAGCATTTCGAAGAGCGCGCGATCGTCCCGCACCGGCACGCCCCATTCCTCGTCGTGATAATGAAGGTAGAGCGGGTCGTCGGTCACCCAGCCGCAGCGAGTCTTCGCGCTGCTCATTCTCGCGCGCTTCCGACGAGACTCTCGATGGCTGCGCGCTCTTTGGGAATCGAACTCGTCAGCACCTCGGCTCCGGTCTCGGTGCACAGCACATCATCTTCGATTCGCACGCCGCCGAAGCCGCGACCACCGTGCTTCCGCGCGAGCTCCAAGGCTCGGGTGAAGTCGACTTGACCGGCGAAGCGCTCGGTGAGCGCGCGATCCGTCAGGATCGCGGGCACGAAGTAGATGCCCGGCTCGATCGTGAACACCATGCCTGAGAGCAGATCCCGGTCCATTCTCAGGTAGCAGGTGCCGAACTGCTCGCTCCGTGTCCGGCCGGAGGTGTAATGCAATCGGTCGCCGAAGGCCTCCATGTCGTGGACGTCGAGGCCGAGCTGATGGCCCACACCGTGCGGGAAGAAGATCGCGTGTGCTCCGGACTCCACCAGTGCATCCGGCGAGCCGCGCAGGAATCCCATTTGTCCGAGTCCGTCGGCGATGACTCGCGCCGACTCGAGATGGAGATCGCGATATCGAACTCCGGGCCGGACTTTGGCGATCGCAGCGAGTTCGGCGCGCAGGACGATGTCGTAGATCTCCCCCTGGAGTGCGTCGAAGCGACCGCTTACCGGCCAAGTGCGCGTCACGTCGGCGCAATAGCCGCTCTGCGCTTCGGCACCCGCGTCGAGCAGGACCAGATCGCCCCCGCGCAAATCGTTGCCGTGATGATTGTTGTGCAGGACCTCGCCGCGCACGGAGAGGATCGTCGGGTATGCCCACGTGCAGCCGTGATGAAGGAAGGCACCTTCGACGATGGCGGTGAGCGCAGCCTCGGTCCCACCGGGAGCGGTTGACGCGATCGCGCTCACGTGGGCTTCGTGGGTGACTGCGGCAGCACGCCGGATTTCGTCCAGTTCAGCGGGCAGCTTGCGACTGCGAAGTGCGAAGAGGGCGTCAGCGAGGGCCGGGTCGGTCAGGCCGCCGACGGAATCGAACACTCGCGACTCACCCGTGATCTGGTTGGCCAGCGCCGTGGTCTTGGGATCGGAGACGGCCAGGGAGCGGATCTTCCGGCCTCTCGCCAGCCGGAGCACGTGCTCCTTCAGCGCCTCGACGGGCAAGATCGCATCGACGCCGTGGCGAACCAGTTCCTCCTCGAATGGCGGTGTCGCCCCGTGCCAGAGAGCATCTGCAGCCGTGCGCTCGTGAAGGAAGAGCGTCACCGTCCGCGCTGCCGGATCGAAGAGCGCGGCGGCGTCGGGCTCCGGTCGATCGAAGAAGTAGAGAAACGTGCTGTCGGCGCGGAAAGGGTGCACATTGGCGGGGTAGTTCCGCGGCAAGAAGCCACCGGCGAAGAGGAGCACGGGACCGTCGATCGAGTCGAGGAAGGCATTCCGGCGCGAACGGTGGAACTCGAGACTGGGCATCCGCGGGATCCTAGCCCGGACTATTCGTGAACGTCTGCTGCGATCACCGCAGATCGCGCCCGGCGGCGTCGCTACGTCGGCTCCTCGCTGGCAGCGTAGCTACAGCTACGCTTCGGTCGTCGCCCGCCGCAGCTCCTTGCCGGACATCGACCTGCGGTGATCTCGCTACGACGTTCGCGCACAGTCCGGGCTCGCCCGGACTATTCGTGAACGTCTGCTGCGATCACCGCAGATCGCGCCCGGCGGCGTCGCTACGTCGGCTCCTCCCTGGCAGCGTAGCTACAGCTAGCCCGGATTATTCGTGAACGTCTGCTGCGATCGCCACAAGTCGCGCCCGGCGGCGTCGCTACGACGGCTCCTCCCTGGCAGCGTAGCTACAGCTACGCTTCGGTCGTCGACCGTCGTAGCTCCTTGCCGGGCATCGACCTGTGTCGATCTCGCGACGACGTTCACGAATAATCCGGGCTACGCTTCGGTCGTCGACCGACGCAGCTCCTCGCCGGACATCGACCTGCGGTGATCTCGCGACGACGTTCATGCATAGTCCGGGCTCGCGAGCGCGTGGATGGCGAGCGCGGAGATGCGACCGATCTGGAGTTTCCCTTAGCATGCCCCGTCATGCGCGCCCCCGAATCCGGCATGGCTCGTCGCAACAACTTCCTCGTCGTCACTCTCCTCGTGATGGTCGCCGTTCTCATCGGTGCCATCCTCCTCTGGAATGGGAGCGGCGATCCGGAGCAGCCGACCTTGGATCCCAAGTCGCCGACCGTCGCGTCCGGCGGCGCTGCGTCGGGTGAGATCGTGGCGGGGGACGGCGGCCGCGGCCGCACAGCCGAGGACGACGCCTCGGCCGCGAATCCGGCTTCGCGCTCGACCGTGCCGGCGGCGGACCCCAACCCCGCGGCGACGCAAGAGAGATTGACCGGGCGCATCGTCGACGAGAACGAGCAGCCGCGTTCGGGCGTGCCGATCCGCTGGGAGCCGGGTCAACGCGGGGTGTTGATCCGCATGCCGCGCGGAGGTGACCGGGCGAGTGGTGAAGTGGAAGTGGCGACCGACGCGAACGGCCGGTTCGAGATCGTCGCGGATCTCTCCGGCGGTGGCGGCGTCACGCTCGACCGTCGCTCCGGAATCGTCTTCGCGACGACCGGGCTACGTTCCTTGCGAGTGGATCCAACCGCGAGCGACACGGATCTGGGCACCGTGAAGACTGTCGGCGGCTGGTCTCTCAGCGGGCGCGTCGTCGACGAGCAGGGTCTGGGCATCCCGAGCGCGACGTTGCGAGTCTCGGAAGACGGTCACGTCTTCGGCCTCGTGACGACCGATCTGGCCGTGGACGGCGAAGGTCGTTTCGAAGTCCTGGGCCTCGAGCACCGCGATGTGTTCGTGAGCGCGTATGCGAACGGCTTCATTCCGCATCGAAGGCGAGTCGAGTTCATCGCTGGGGGCACCGCTCCGCAGGTCGAGATCAAGCTGAACCGTGGTGCGGCGATCGCCGGCATGGTCACCGATGATCTGGGACTTCCCCTGGAGGGTGCCCGGATCGGTCTCCTGCGTCACGAGCGCATCGAGGGCGGCATCGAGGTTCAGCAGATTCACGGACTCGAGTCGGTTCTCACCGATGAGCGAGGCGCATTCGTGGTCAGCGGCATCGATGGCCAGACGGCGTCGATCCGCATTTCGAAGCCAGGTTACGCGGCCGAGTCGATGACGAGCGTGCCGATCGGGCGCAACGATCTGCTCATCCGTCTGCCGCGTCTGGCGTCGATCGCCGGAGTGCTCACGGACTTTGCGGGCAAGCCGCTCGAAGGCAGCGAGGTGCGGGCGAGCGCGAGTGCCGACGTCGCCGATTCCGGTCCGCGCTTCGAACTCGATGGAATCCACGACACCGGCCGCAACAGGACTGCCACGACTGACGTCGACGGCAAGTTTCTGATCGAAGGCGTGCGGCCGGGCCCCGTCACGCTCGTTGCGACCGGCGATTCGCACTTGTCGACGGTGAGCGCGCCGATGCAGGCTCTGCCGGGGACGGCGATCGAACACGTGAAGCTGGTCGCGGAGACGGGTGCCTCCATCGACGTCCAGGTCGTCGATGCTGCGGGGCGCCCTGTCGCCGATGCCGAAGTTGAAGTGAGTCAGCCCAGCGCTCACGAGAGCGTCGGGCCGGCACACGGCGCTCGCCGTATCGCGCGTTCCATCCGCGCGCGATCGGGCGGTGCTCCGGATCTGCGAATCGCAGGCATGGCGATGCCTTTGCGAACCGGTCGCACGGGCGCCGACGGTCATGTCGTGCTGACCGGCCTCCCTGCGGGCGCTGTAGCTGTCAGTGCCACCCACGAGGAGCACGCGGCGTCGCGAGCGATCGAGACCGTGCTTCCGCAGCGCGGTCGAGTCGAGGCGATCGCAACGCTTCGGCAAGCCGGCTTCGTCGCGATCGAAGTTGTCGACACCGCCGGTGCGCCGGTGGAGGGGATCAGCATCCTGCTGCGCGGCCCGAGCGGCGATGACTCAGAGGAGCACACTGCTCGTTCCGGCTCGGCGGGCACGGCGAAGGTGGGACCGCTTCTGCCTGGGCGCTACGACGCCGTGCTCGAACTGCCGCCGGTTCCGACCACGATGGGGGGCATGCAGATCGTGATGGATCGCAACGGCGGCGAGATCGATTCGTCCCGTTGCTCCATCGAAGTCCGCGCCGGGGAAACCACACAGACCCGGCTGCAGCGACCGATCCTCACCCGATTGCATGGCGTAGTCACGGACGCCTCCGGCGTCGTCAACGGCGTGGAGGTTCGTCTGAATCGGGTCGATGACGGGGAAGATGCGATACCCATGATCGGCGGTCGCAGCGCCACCAGCGATGTCGAGGGCCGGTTCGAGTTCGTCGACATCCCTGCCGGCCGCTGGGAACTCCAGTGGCGCCGCAAGAGTCGGCCGGTGTTCGCACGGACCACGATCGACATCGCCCCCGACCTCGCCGAGTTGCGACAGGACCTGGCCATCAGCGGGGCCAATGTGCGGGTGCGCGTCGTCTCTGCGACCGATCAACTGCCGCTGTCGCGAGCGCGCGTGCGACTGGTGCCCGCGGACGCCGAGGGGCAGTCGCCGCGGCCGGCGCGCCGGGCGCGGTTCGCCATGGTCATGATCTCGCGAGAGGAGAACGACGACAGCGACAGCACGCAGCAGATGACGCTGGACGGCGATGTGGAGCCACTGCGCACCGATGACGACGGCGTCGTGGTCTTCACCGAGGTTCCGTTCGGTGACTACATCGCCGAAGTGCAGCACGACAAGCACGTCGATGGACGGAGTGGAAGAATCAGCGTAGCCGGTGATTCCGACGCGGGCACGGTGGCGCTCACGGGCGCCGGGTCGATTCGCGGCAAGATCAAGGCCGCCGAAGGAGCTGACACCGAGATTGCCACGGTGACCATTCGCAAGGTCGGGGGCAGCGAATCCGACGAACGTCGCGAGACCGCGATGAACGGCGCATTCCGCGTCGATCGGCTCGCCGCTGGCGACTACGAACTGCGGGCGACTCCGATCGGAGCCGAGGGCGAGAACGCGGCCGGTCCTCCGCAGGTCGTGACCGTCCGAACCGGCGAGATCAGCCGCGTCGAGCTCTCCGTTCGCCGCTGAGAGTGCGGCGAACGACCCGTTCAGCGATGCGCCCGCTCGCGCTCCCGCACCGGCGCTCCTCAGTCGACGGGTGCCCGCCCAGCCCGGACGACTCGTGAACGTCGCCGCAAGATCGACGCGAATCGATGGCCGGCAAGGAGCTGCGTCGGTCGACGACCGAAGCCGAGCCGTGGCTACGCTGCCAGGAAGGAGCCGACGTAGCGACGCCGCCGGGCGCGACTTGTGGCGATCGCAGCCGACGTTCACGAGTCGTCCGGGCTAGGATCGCGGGCACGGCGAACCATGGTCGACTTCGAGTTGCAGGCGGCGGCTGGATCGGACGGCGAACCTGACGCAGAGGACACGGCGATCCTCGATTTCTACCTGCGCTTGCGCGAACGCGCGCGACAACTGTTGCGGCGTGAGAAGCAGGAGTGGAGCGTCGGGCCCACCGACTTCGCCAACGAAGCCTGGCTGAGACTGCAGTCCTTCCTCGATCGCACGCAGCCGGACTGGCAGACCGATCATCGGCTCGCCAGTCTCACGCTGCGGCGGATGATCATCGATTACGTGCGTCGCAAGCGCCGACTGCGTCGCGGCGGTGACCTGTCTCGAGCGGAGATCGAGCTCGATCAGATCGTCAGCCGCATCGAGTGCGATATCGGGACCACGGTCGATCTGCAGACGATCCTCGTGACTCTCGCCGATTTCGCGCCGCATGTCCTGACCTTCGTCGACCTGCACTTCTTCGGCGGCCTCGACATGGAAGAGTGCGCGAAGCAGATCGGCGTGAGTCGTCGTACCCTCGAACGGCACTGGGAACGATCCCGTGCATGGTTGCGCGGCAAGTTCGGTGGGGAATGAGCCCGGAGCTGTTCGAGAAGGTCAACGAGCTGCTCGACTCGGTGGAGCACCTGCCGCCGACCGAGCGCATCGAGTTCGTCCGGCGCGCGGACGTGAGTGACGAGGTCCGTCGCGAGGCCATGGTGATCCTGGAGCATCTGCCCACCGCCGGCAGCGCGTACTTCGACGCTCCGTCGAACACCACCGCCGAGCCGCCGCTCGGAAGCCTCATCGGCTGTCGCCTTGGCGACTTCGTGATTCAATCGGAGATCGGTCGCGGCGGTATGGGTGTCGTCTACCGGGCGACGCAGGAAGGATTGTCGCGGATCGTCGCGCTCAAGGTGTTGGACTCACGGAGCATCGTGAGCGGAGACACGCGGGAGCGGTTCCGTCGCGAGAGCATCATCGCTGCTCGTCTGGTTCACGAGTCGATCGTTCCGGTGTTCGCGTCGGGCGAGACCGACGGCGTGCTGTGGTACGCGATGCAGTTCGTGCACGGCTGCAGCCTCCGTCAGTTGCTCGACCAGCGCGGTGATCCGCTGATTCAGGCTCGCTTCGACAACCTGGAAGCCCGGCTCACTTGGGCTCTCCAGATCGCCGATGCGTTGGCCTTCTGCCATGACCGCGGCGTCCTCCATCGCGACGTCAAGCCGGAGAACATCCTGATCGCTCGCGACGACTTGACCGCGCGATTGGCGGACTTCGGGCTCGCCAAGGTCGACGGTCTCGATCCGCTCAGCCGAGACGGCGACTTCGGCGGAACGCTCTCGTACATGAGTCGCGAGCAACTGCGACTCGGGCTGATCGGGCTCGATGGTCGCAGCGACGTCTATTCCCTCGGCGTCGTCCTCTTCGAAATCATCGCCGGTCGCAAGCCGATCGAGGGTCGCATGCCCGCCGAGATGCTGACGGCCATCGATTCGCGCCGTCTCACCAAGTTGCGCAGCGTGGTGCCCAGCGTCGCTCCGGCTCTTGCCACGTTGGTGGAGAAGGCGCTGGAGCCGCTTCCCGAACATCGTTACGCGGGCGCCGCAGAACTTCGCGATGACCTCGGCCGATATCTGGCGGGCAAGTCGATCGACGCGCGTCCGCCGGGTCTGCTCCGTCGCTGCGAAGCTTGGCTCGAGCGGCATTCCCTGGTCGGCAGTATCGTCCTGACGGTCCTGGCGACCCTTGCGGCGGTGTGGGTCGGCGCGAGTCTGTCGCGCGGAACGGCGCTCACTCCTCGTCCTGCGCTCGCCCAATCTGACCGACCGGTGCCGGCTTGGCTTCGCATCCACTTGCCGGAAAGCGACCACGCGCATCGTGTCGCCTGGGCGAGGCGACGGATCGATGTCCCGGGTTGGATCGGCGTGCAGGACTTCGTGAGCACGACTGAGCGAGTGGTCACCGTGCTCCTCGAGGCCGGGGAGTATGCGATCACCGTCGTCGACGCCAACGGCCGTTTCGCGGAGGATCGGGTGCTGGTGGCGGAGGGCGAGTCCGAAGCCGAGTTGCGACCTCGCCTCTTGCCGAACGAGATCGTTCACCGGGACATGGTGCGAATCGACGGCGGCCACACGTCCGTAGTCGCCGAGTTGGCTGCAGCGCTCGTGCCGTCGAAGCGGCGAACTCGGCGCGACTTCTCCACCACCTCGACCTACGTCGCTCCCTTCTGGATCGACGTCGCACCGGTGACCATCGGCGACTACCGCCGCTTCCTCGCCGAGCACGGGCGAGAGGCTCCGACATCGTGGTCGAACCACCGCGGTTGGCTCGATGCCTGGCGCGCATCGCCGCGGCAGGACTTCGACGCGCTGCCGATGGTTGGGTTGAGCTGGAGCGAGGTCGTCGAGTATGCGAGTTGGTTGGGCAAGCGACTGCCGACGGCAGCGGAGTGGCAGATCATCACGCAACGCACGCCGGCTGTGGAGCTGGATGCCATGCGTTCGGATCCGACGAGCTACGGACTGCGCTCGATGGACTCGCGAGTGATCGACGAGAGCCTCGCGAGCTTTCTGACCATGACGCTGCCGGTGTCTTCCGCTCGCCCGCGCTCTCTTCACGGTCTCATCGATTCCTTCGGCAACGTTCGACAGTGGTTGGACGACCCGCTGCTCCCCATCCATCCCGGTACCGCAGTCATGCGCCGTTCTCACGGCGGGTGTTGGCTCGATTCCCTCGATGAGGTGGTGCAGGAGGGACGCCTGATGCCGCGCTTCCTCGGCTCACCGACTCCGTCCGCGGGCTTCCGTTGCGCGAAGAGCGCGGATCCGACTGCGGTCCCGGGGTTGTGATGTAGATCTCAGTCGACGACTCCAGCATGCTCCCGGCGATGCTGAGCCTGTTCCTGCTTTGCGCGATTCAAGATCCCGTCGTGCTCAGAGAAGTCCTCGCAGTGCCGGCGACCGGAGTTCGTTCGCGATCCCCGATCTACCAGGACTCGATCGAGGCCGACATCGTGGCCGGCGCGTTCGCTGCGCCCGTCGAGGGCGCCGCGGTCGTGGGCGGCGATGGTCGAGAGCGGCGATGGCGAAGCTTGCGTTCCGACGACGCCGGCTGGCTCAGCGGACGAGAACTCCGCGGCGGCTGGGCGTATGGAGTGCTCGAAGTGCCGACAACAGGTGCGTGGCGACTCGACGTGAACGGTGCGTCCATGCTCTACGTGAACGGCGCGCCGCACGCCGGCGACGTGTATCAGCTCGGAACGACTGCCGTCCCGCTCGCGTCGTCCGGCGGTCGCGTCGAACTGCTGCTGCGATCCGGGCGGGGCCGAATGCGTATCGCGCTCGAGCCGGCCCCGGCCGGGGTCTATCTGGAGGCGCGCGATCGAACGATGCCGGATCTGTTGGTCGGCGACGGCGATGCAGTCTGGATCGGACAGATTGTCTCGAATGCGACGATCGAGGATGCACACGGGTTGGTGATGCGCGCACGGATCGGCGATCGAGCGTTGGAAACGGAGTTGCCGACGATCTTCGCCGGAGCGTTTCGCAAGTGCGGCGTGCGCGTGCCACCAAGCGCTGCAACGACGCCGGGCAGCGTCGAAATCGAACTCGAGTTGCTCGACTCCAAAGGCGCCGTCATGCATCGAGATCGGTTGTCAATCGAAGTGCGAGCGCCGAGTGCGGTGCATCGGCGGACCTTCGTCAGTGCGATCGACGGCAGTGTTCAGTACTTCGCGGTCACGCCGCCGAACCAGGATGAAGCTCCCGCGACGGGGAAGTCGGCCGCACTCCTGCTGAGCTTGCACGGCGCGAGCGTGGAGGCGATCGGCCAGGCTGCGGCGTACACCAATAAGCCCGACATGATCGTGGTCGCGCCGACCAATCGCCGACCCTTCGGGTTCGACTGGGAAGATTGGGGGCGAATGGATGCGATCGAGGTCCTGAACCTTGCGATGGAACGCTATCGGACCGATCCGCTGCGCACGTACCTGACCGGTCACTCGATGGGCGGGCACGGCACCTGGCAGGTGGGCGCGCACTTCGCGGATCGCTTTGCAGCGATCGCACCGAGTGCCGGGTGGAGCGACTTCTGGTCGTATGCGGGCGGCGCGACGTTCCCCGCCGATGATCCGATCGGCAAGCTCTTCGAGCGAGCGCACAACGCGAGCCGAACGGCGCTTCTCGATCGCAACTATGCGGGGTTGGGCGTCTACGTCCTTCACGGCGATGCCGACGACAACGTGCCGGTGCGCGAAGCGCGGGCGATGCGGACCAGGCTCGCTGGGTTTCATCCGAACTTCGCCTACTACGAGCAGAAGGGTGCCGGGCACTGGTGGGGCAATGCCTGCGTGGATTGGCCGCCTTTGATCGATTTTCTTCGGCGCAATCAGCGCCCTGCGCCGAGCTCGCGACGCGAGCTCGAGTTCGTCACCGTGAATCCCGCGATCAGCAGTGAGTGCGGCTGGATCGAGATCCTCCAACAGCATCGCGCGATGAAGCCTTCGCGATCGACCGCCAAGCTCGACCCGGATGCGCACAAGTTGGAGATGACGTCCGAGAACGTGACGGGACTCGCCGTGGACTGGTCCTCCGCGCTCGGCACCATCGAGCCGGCGACGTGGTCGATCCGTTTGGACGGAGTGGAACTGTCGCTGGAACTCACCGCTGCGAAGCCCAGGACTTCCTTCGCCAGGAGCGACGACGGAACTTGGCGAATTGCGACTGCGCCCAACCCCGCGGCGAAGAACCCAAGACGCGCCGGACCGTTCAAGGAAGCATTCCGCAATCGGATGCTCTTCGTCGTCGGTACTCATGGCTCGGCTGCGGAGAACGCGTGGGCGTTGGACAAGGCTCGCTACGACCACGAGACGTGGCGCTATCGCGGCAACGGTGCAGTCGATGTGGTTCGCGACGATGACTTCGACGCCGAAGAGGATCGCGACCGCAACGTCGTCCTGTTCGGCAACCGACGTACGAACTCCGCCTGGGATCGTGTGCTGCAGGGCACGGAGATCGACTTGGATCAGGGCCGATTGCGCGTCGGGACTCGCGAGTTCCTCGGCGAGGACCTCGCATTGCTCGCCGTGCGACCGCGCCGCGACAGCGCGATGGCGAGCGTGGCGATCGTGGGCGGCACCGGTCTGATCGGAATGCGCGCGACCACCGACATGCCGTACTTCGTGTCCGGTGTCGCCTATCCGGACTGGACGGTGTTCCGCGCAACGTTCGCGCGCGATGGCCTCACAGCCATTCTCGGCGCCGGCTGGTTCGCGAACGACTGGACATGTCCGGACGGCGGCGATCACGTCTGGCGTTGAATTGATCCGAAACCGCTCGTTCGTCGCGTCGCGGAGGATCTCCGATTGACTCCGTCGAGCGCGCGCCGAGCATGACACCATGCGTGTGTTCCCGATCGCCGTCGCGGCCCTCTTGCTCGGCAGTCCGTGGTTGACGAACGTAGCCGCCGTCGGCGGCGCGGCGCCGCAGGACAAGCCGAAATCGGAGAGCGCTGCGAAGCCGACGGTGGTGCAGCCGCCGAAAGACGCACCCAAGCTCCCGCCGGTACACGAACCGATCGAGGTCGATCGCCGCGATCTCGGACGCGCATGGCTGCCGCCGAGTCCGCTCGAGGGCGTGTGGCAATCGTCGTCGTTCGCCGTCAACGGCCGTGAACTCCAGGAGGGCTTGCGCGCCTTTCTAATCGCCGGACGGAGTCATCTCTCCATCCAGATCCTCGAGCTGCCCGGTCCCGGAGCGCCGATCTCGATTCAGGGCGGCGCGCGCACCTATCGGCTCGAGAACGAGGTGCTGACCACGTCATCCTTACTGGGCTACGACAACTACGGGGATCGCAAGCTGCACCTGGAGGCGATCGGGCTCATCGAACGCCGCACCGTGCAGTTCGTGGGCGGCAAGCTCCGCATCGTCAAGGCGCCGGGCAACTGGATCGAATTCACGCGCATCGAGTGAGAAGCGCCGGTCTCGCTCGCGGAGCGCCGCATCCACTCAGCCGCGTCTGCGCTGTAGTCGTGTTCGAATGACGCTCAGTAGTTCGCGCCCCAGCCAGAGCTGCACGAGCAGCCAGACTCCGATGCCGACGATGATCGGCAGCACGAGCTGCCAGAGTGCGCGCGCAAGCCGTGAGTCCCCGGCGGGCACCACGCGCTCGATCGCGAGAATGGCGGCCACCATGGCGATCGTCGCGACGACCGAACGCGAGATCGCCGGGAAGCCGACCGCGATGCGGACCCCGTGATGACGCAGACGCGATCGCAGACACACGCTGTTGCACCAGGCCGACAGCGAAGTCGCAGCGGTGAGTCCGGCGACGCCTGCCTCGAATCCTCCGACCAACACGAGGTTCATCGCGACGTTGACCAGGACCATCCAGGCGGCGATCCGGGCGGGTGTGCGCATGTCGCCCATGGCATAGAAGCCCCGCGCAAGGAGCTGGCTGGTGCCGATCGCAGGAAGTCCGGCGACGAGCGCGATTGTGGTCCAGCGGGTGACCGCGGCGTCGGCTTCCGTGTAGCGACCGTGCACGAAGCCGATCGCCAGCAGCTCGTCGGCCACGACGGCGAGACCGGCGGCAGCCGGTAACGCGAGCGCGATCGTGTAGTGGATTGCGCGGCGCAGTTGCTCGGCGACCGCGCCGAGGTCGGAGTTGCCGGCATGTCGCGCGAGAGTCGGGAACACCGCCGTCGCCAGAGGGAGCGCCACCAACGCGTGCGGGAACAGCAGCAGGCGATTCGCGAGGTAGATGTGATTGGTCGCCTCGGTGCCGATCAGCCAGGTCGCGATCGCTTGATCCAAGAGCACGTTCAGTTGCACCACCGACATGCCGAGTGCTGTCGGGACCATCGCGATGAAGACCGCGCGCGCCGGGTGTCCGGCGGCGGGCCAGGTCGGCATCGGCAGCATTCCGCGCCGTCGAAGCGGAATCGCCACGAGCGACAGTTGCAGGAAGCCGCCGATCAAGAGCGCCCATGCGACGGTGCGCATGGCGGCAGGAAGTTGTGCGGCATCGCGATCGCCGATCGCGAGCAGCGTCGCGATCCAAAGCAAGTTGAGGAGCACCGGTGCCGCTGTCGGGGCGGCGAATCGGCCGAACGCATTGAGTGCTCCCGCACCGATCGCGAGCAGGCAGACCGGTAGCACGTACGGGAACAGAATCGCGAGCAACTCGCCGAACAGTGCGCCGACTGTCTCGGAGGTCGCCTGACCCGTTGGATCGTTCCCGGGATCCAGCGACCAGAAGCTCGACGGGACGAGGAGTGCTGCCGTGGTCACGACGATGCTCGCGACGAACAGCGCGACGGTGATGCCGCCGAGGACTCCCGCGAACAGCGAGCGCGAAGCGGTCGCGTCGTTCTCACGAAGACTCCTCGTGAATGCGGGGATGAACGCGGCGGAGAGCGCGCCTTCGCCGAAGAGGCGGCGCAGGAGATTCGGGATCATCCAGGCCAGCACGAAGGCGCCGCTGACCCAACTCGCGCCGAACACGCCGTACATCGCCACGTCGCGGACGAAGCCGAGAATGCGCGAGGCGAGGGTGAGGATCGACATGCCGCCGGCGGCACGGAGCATGCTCATCCCGGGACCTCACCGAGGTCGGCGAACGAAGCGTCGCGGAGGTTTGGGATCCTGGCGGCCATGGCAGCGCCGGGTTCGGCGCCGAGTAGCCGTCTGCATAGGGAATCCAGTCCGCACGTGCATCACCTTTCGTGGGCAGGGGCGGGCTTTGCGTATGCTCTTCCGACGCCCACTCGACGCTCTTCCCGATGATGCTCCGCGCGCTCACCGTTCTTTCCGTGCTCTCGCCGCTCGTGCTGGCACAAGGTACCACCCTGGCCTATCGCATCCCGTTCGTGCTGGATGCGACACGCGGCGCCGTCCTCGAGACCACCTTCGATCTCGGCCACCGCAGCGGGACCGAGCCCGATCTCCTCGTGTTCGTCGAGCCTGGTGCGGAGCGCGACCTCTTGCTCGCTTGGTTCCCCGAGGTCGAGCTGGTGCGGAGCGGCGTGCCCTTCGGCGGGATCACACCGACGGTTCCGGACCCTGGCTACTACACGACGGCGGAGATCCTCCAGCAGATCGATCAGTTCGTAGCGGCCCACCCGGCTTACGCGCGGCGTGTGGACCTCACGACTCTCCCCGGCGCAGCCCGAACTCACGGCAATCAGTCCATCTGGGCGCTGGTCATCTCGGACAACGTCGCGAGCGAGGAGGACGAACCTGCCATCGTGCTCGCTGCCCAGCACCACGCTCGCGAGCTGAACTCGCCGCACATCGTCATCGGTGCAGCAACGCGAATACTGAGCGGCCGAGGAAGCGATCCGGTGCTCGCGACGTTGGTCGATGACTACGAGATCTGGTTGGTTCCTTGCGTGAATCCCGACGGAGTGAACCACGTCTGGGCCGTGGACGATCTGTGGCGAAAGAATCGACGCAACAACGGAACCAACTTCGGCGTGGATCTCAATCGCAACTACCCGACAGGCTTCGGATTGTGTGGGTCGTCGACGAACACCGGCTCGCAGACCTATCGGGGTCCGTCGCCGGCCAGCGAACCGGAGACGCAGACCATGCGCGCGTTGATCGCATCCGTGCGACCCGAGATCTACATCGACATCCACAGCAGCGGTCGCGAAGTGCTCCATACCTATGCACCCTGCTTGCCGCCGAATGCCACGATCGATGCGTTCCTCGATCGCTACGTCGATAGCCTGCGCTCGCCGATGAACTACGCGGCGCGCGATCCTTCGGCATCGGGCGAAGCGCCGGAGGACCACTGGACGAGCAGTGGTACGATGTCGTTCTTGGTAGAGATCGGAACCGCATTTCAGCCTCCGTTCGCCGAGACGGTTCTCGAGGAGGCACGCGTGTGGCCTGGCTTGCGACAAGCGTTCACGACCTGGCGCCCTGCCGTCCGTGGGCATGTGCGTTCGCTGCGCGGTCTCACGCCGCTCGAAGCGACAGTGACCTACACGCCGAATCAGTTCAGCCATGGCGAGGTCGATCGTTCGCGCGGTCGAGACGGGCGCTATGCACTCTGGCTCCCGCTCGGCACTTGGCGGGTCACTTGGAGCGCGCCGGGGCACGAGTCGCAGTCGCGCGATGTGGTGGTCACGAACTACGACAATCCGTTTGCGATCGATGTAGACCTCCTGCCGAACTTCGTGCCGGCGACGCTGTCCACCACCGGCAACGGTCGAGTTGGAACCGCGGTCGGGATCACGTACACGGCACCGGGCGACGTGGGACTCGGGTACTGGATCCCCTTGTCGCTGGGAACCTCACCCGGAGTTCAACTCGATGGACGGACATTGCCGCTGAATCCCGATGCGTTGATGGCCGCATCGCTGTCCTTGTCGCCGGTGCTGGAGAACAACCTTGGAATACTCGGCGCATCTTCGACTGCGGTCGCGACCCTCAACGTCCCGGACATTCCCGCACTCGCGGGCGTGACTCTCCATGTCGGCGGACTGACACTCGATGCGTCGTTCCCCTCCGGGATCGCGCGGTGGGCACCGCCGGTATCGGTGACGATCCAACCCTGATCGTCGCGATCTTCGGCTTCGCAGCCTTGGCGCACCCAGCATGCGACGGATCTTCGTCGGCGACATTCACGGTTGTAGGGAGCCTCTGGAGCGATTGCTGGCCGCACTCGACTTCCAGGTCGGCCACGACGAGCTGTACCCGGTAGGGGATCTCGTCGCGAAAGGACCGGATTCGCCCGGTGTCCTGAGCTTGCTTGCGGACCTGCATGCAAAGCCGGTCATCGGCAATCACGACTTGGCGTGGCTGCACGCGAATCGGATCGACTCGAAGACTCTCTCGCACTGGCTCGCGCAGTCACCCGTCGTGCGCGAGTTCGAGGACCTGATCGTCGTCCATGCCGGACTTCACCCCCACTGGTCCGATCGACAGCTTTCGCGGCTCGCAGCGAGCGACAGCGTCTTTGCAACCAACGTGCGCTACTGCGACGAGCACGGCGTTCGGCCGCGGTCGGACTGGCCGGTGCCCGATCCACCATTCCGTCCGTGGGACGAGTTCTATCGACTACCTCGCCGAGTCGTCTTCGGGCACTGGGCACGGCGCGGGTTCGATCGCACCGAGCGGGTGATCGCGCTCGACAGTGGTTGCGTGTACGGGGGTACGCTCACTGCGTGGATCGCGGAGGAGGATCGGGTGGTCCAGGTCCCTGCGATTGCGCCGCCGCGGCAGTGATCAGCGGGAGAGCGTCGCTTCGAGCTTGTCGAGCATCTCGCGCTTGAGGAAGTCCATCAGCTCTTCTTTGCTCGCGCCTTGGCCGCGAATCTCGAGCAGGTGGCGATCGAGTAATGCGAAGCGGATCGAGGTGACCCCACCCCATTCGGTTGCTAGACCGGCGCGATCGTTGAGCGTGACGATGGACACTTGCTCCTTGCCCGCGGCATTCGCGATCTGCTGCTTCAAGCTCGCTGCCAGAGGCGCGTTGGGAGCGACTGCGAGAGTGATCACCGCGCCGCTCTCAATCGACTCGTACCGACGTTCGGCGGGACGCACGCCGGCGAGCATGACCGCCTTGGCCAGCGGATCGAGTCCCTTCCGTTCGACGGGAGCGGGAATCGGCAGGTCGCGGTAGCCGATGGGCGCGGCAGGAAGCAGTTCGAGAACTGCGCTCTGCTGGGCTTCGTTTGCCATCTGGAGCGCCTGCTGAAGTTGCTCCATCGAGGTGAAGTAGGCTTGCGACGTGAAGGCCGAGCTCGCGGCGTCGAGGGTGCGACGGAAGTCGACCACGTTGGGATCGATCGGCGAGGGTGTGGCGGAGTAGGCCGTCAGGCCGATCGCAGAAAGCAGAAGAGAACAGGTCGTGATGACGGAGCGCATGGTTTCCTCGCGAGTGACGTCCGCTCTGTTCATCGGCTCGCGCGGTTGCGTTTCTCGACAACGTCATGGCCGTCGCCTTCGGCTGTCCAAGATCGGGACGCGGTTCGCCGAAGCGAGCACGAGCCGATGCCGGGCCTTCACATCCAGAGACCGAAACGATCGAGCGTCTCGCGCACGAGGGGGCGCAGGAACTCGGCGAGGCTGGGATTCGCATAGGCGGCGAAGCCGAGATTCGTGGTGGTGTCGAGTGGACCGTCCAGTGGGCTGCCGTCGACCGCCTCGACGATGCAGCCGGCCGATCGTGCGACGAGCGCGCAGCAGAGGTCGTACGGCTTGCTGCACAGCGAATCGGGGAAGCCCAGCGCGCGGTGAACCAGGGGCCGAATGTCGAGCACGAAGCGGTCTCTGCCGAGTGCCAGCTCGCCGAGTTGTCCGCCCGATGAGATGTACTGATCCACGTAGACTTCAGCCTTCTGGTGGTTCCAAGGTCCCAAGGCGCGGCGCATCAGTTCTTCGTCGACCCGCGCTGTGAGTTCTTTGCCGCCTTGAAAGAAGTTGCACACGGTGGCGAAGCCGTGACGAAGGCTGGTCGCCGTCGACGGGCGTGGGATCAAGCGTTCGCTTCGCCCAGTCGAGAGATCGGTTCGAAGTCCTTCGGCGGATCGACCGCGGCGTGCCCACAGTTCGTCGACTCGATTCTGTCGGCTCGTCGGCAGTTCGCACATGTGGGCGGCGATCAAGTCCTGCAATCGCGGGGTGTGCTCTCGCATGGGGGCCACCGCGGCGAGGCACCAGGCGCTCCGCTTGTCGAACATCAGCCCGCGCGTGCCGTCGATCGGGTCGACGATCACGCATGCAGTCGGCTCGCCGGTTCCGAATCGAAGCCGACCACTCGGCTCGAGTCCCTCGGCGACGAGTTCGAAGCTCGTCTGCTTGCTCCAGGTCTCTGCCAGTTCCAGGAGGATCGCTTCTGCATCCACATCGATGGCGAAGATCGTGTCCCCCTCGCCGTCGCGCACCACGGCGCCGTGTTCGCTCTCGCGCGAAGCCATCCGCGCCACTAGCGCCGCCCTCACGCGCCGTCCCAGCTCCGCGATTCGAGGCGCCCACTCCGTCGCCACTGATTCATCGTCGACCATCTTGGGCATCGCCGCCTGATCCTATACCCTTCCGCTCCCCCGGGTCCTTAGCTCAATCGGTCAGAGCAGTCGGCTCATACCCGATCGGTTGCAGGTTCGAGTCCTGCAGGACCTAATTCCTACCCCCCCGAGTTCGCGCGAGAATCGGCCAATGGCGCGCGATCTCCAATTCGTGGCAACGGCAACATGAAAAGGGACCCCAGTGGCAGTCTGAAAAGGGACCCCCTCCCGGACGCCGCGTAGGGCGCGGGGGAAACTCGGGAGGGTGAAAGTCGAGGTCCGAACGCCCTCCCGGAAACGCGATCGGACCAGATGTCTCACTTGGCCTTGGCTCCCTTGCCGCGCCCTGCTTTGGCCTTGGCCACCTTGAGCCGGTAGCTGTCGCCATCGGTCTTGAGCACGGTCGCGTGGTGCACGACGCGATCGATGACCGCCGCAGCGGCCGTGGCGTCGAGGAACACTTCCGACCACCTGGCGAAGGGTAGGTTGGTGGTCACGATCAAGCTACGGCGCTCGTAGACCCTGGTGATGAAGCCGAACAACAGGTCGGCGCCCTGCTTGTCGAACGGGACGTAGCCGAGTTCGTCGAGGACGACGACGTCGAAGCGTGCGAACAGCTCGATCTTCCGTGAAAAGCGCCCGTCCTTCTTGGCTTCGACGAGCGCGTTGGTGAGTTCGGCCGCGGTGATGTAACGGACCCGGTGCTCGCGCTGGCAGCAAGCAATGCCGAGGGCGATTGCGATGTGCGTCTTGCCGGTGCCGACAGGCCCGACGAGCACGACGTTGCCGGCTTGCTCGACGAAGCTGCAGTGGAACAGCTCGGCGATCGCCTCGCGGTCGAGGCTCGGCTGAGTAGCGAAGTCGAAGGTGTCCATCGTCTTCAGGATGGGAAACCGTGCTTCCTGGATCCGACGCTGGATGCGCCGCTCGCGACGACCGGTGACCTCGAGGCTGACGAGGTCGGCGAGGTACTCGGAATGGCCTTGTCGCTTCTTCTGCGCGTCCTCGGCGCGTTGCTGCCAGGCGCCGAGGATCGTCGGCAACTGCAGCTCCTTGAGGTCGGTCGCCAGATGTGGTGGCTCGATGAACTTGCTCATCGTGCTTCCTCCACGAGCTGGTCATAGAGCGCGAGGCACGGAGTCGCGACCTCGATGCTCGCGAGCTGTGCATCCGCGATCTGTGTCGGCGGCACGTGCTCATGCCCCTTTCGTTGCAGGCAGAGCCGGATCGTCTCGAGGCGCGGCGAGCCTGAGCGCAGGGCTTCCTCCGCAGCCTCCGCGACGCGGCCTTCACCGCGTTCGCGGATGAGCCGCAGCACCATCACGTACTCCTGATGGCCTTTGCGCGTCACCTGGCACAGCGCCCGGTGCAGGGTCTCGAACACCGGCGGCAACGACCACTGCAGCAAAGCGGTGGCCTCGGGAACGGCCCGCGGCTTGTGCACCAGCAGGTCGAGCACGTGATGCGGCTCCAGCACCAGCGTGCCCCGGTCGAACGAACGGGGCGAGTCGGTGACGACCTTGCCGTCGGCGACGATGGTCACGCGGTCGGCGAACAGCTTGACGACGACCGGCTTGTAGGCGCATTCGGTCGGCGCCTGGTAGCGCACTCCATCGATGACGATCTGCGCGAACTTGTCGACGACGCGCGTGGTCGTCCGACACGGCTCGGGCATGACCGCCGGCAGCGGCCTAAGGTGCTCGCGCTCCGCGGTCAGAGCCTCCGCCACGGTGCGTCCATCCGGCAGTCGACGCCGCTCCATGTCGGCTGCGAGCTCGCTGCGGATCAGCTCGTTGAGCGCCGCGAAACTCGGTACATCCGGCATCGGCATGAAGCAGTTCTGCCGAACGAACTCGACGCCGCCTTCGACCGAGCCCTTCTCCCAGCCCTTGGCTGGTGCGCAGAAGTCGACGCCGATCGGAAACGAGCCGCGAAACGCGTGGAATCCGTCCGTCTCTTCGCGATCCGTGCCACGCAGGACACGACGAACGGCCAGTGAGGTGTTGTCGAGCACGAGCCGCTCGGTCAAGCCACGGAAGATCTCGAACGCGTGGTTGATGCCATCGTGCAGGCACTCGAGCCGCTCGACCGGGAAGGCCTTCGCTGCGTACGCATTGCATGCCGGCAGCGCCGCGACGAAGTAGAACACCCTCGTGACCTTGCCTGCGATCCTGGCGACCGACTGTCCGAAGTCGCCCTCCATGGTCTTGCCCGGCTTGTGCGTGCGGTGCACGAACACCTCCTTGGGAAACAGCTCCCGCCGCACCCTGGCGATGTAGCCGTTGCGTTGGCGCTCGCGCACGTCACAGCCCTGCTGCAGCAACAGCACGCCGACCCGCTTGTTGGTCAGGTCGGGGTCGCTGCGCAGCAGCTCCTCGATCCGGACACGGAACCGATCCATCCGGCTCGGCCGTTTGGCCGTCTTCCGCTTCGGCGGCGTCTCCTGCTGCAGCGCGCGCCGAACTGTCTTCACGTCGATGTTGAACCGCCTCGCCAGCTCCTTCTTCGGGACGCCGTCGACTTGGTGTTGGTGGCGAATCTCTGCCCACTGGGTCATCCTGAGCACTCCTGGCCCTCCTGGCTGTGACCGGTCGTTTGGAAACCCGATCGTGGCTGGGAGGGCCGGTTTGCGCCCTACGCGGCGTCCGGGAGGGGGTCCCTTTTCAGACTGCCGCGGGGTCCCTTTTCATGTTGCCGTTGCCACCTTGACTATGCGTCGGGGCACGGGCGCTCGACCCGATTTCTTTCGAGGATGTTGCCGGATGCCGACATATTTGTTTCCGATATCCAGGCGGAGGCCGTCCGTTTTCAGGCTTCCAAGTTCGGAGTCGGGGTCGTTCCCGCGCAATCAACTCCTTCGTTCGATTCGTCGATTGACGCTTTCGACGTCGTCTCGGCGATCTCTCTGCTCACGCATGTGCCCAAGGCGACGTTCTCGACTTGGGTCGCGTGGTTGCTGAGCCTGATCCGGGAAGACGGTGTCCTGCTGTTCACGGTGCATGACATAGAGATTCGGGAGGGTTCGGAGGCCGCTGATACCGAGTACGCGTTCAGGCCGTATGACGTCAAGTTCGACGCGCCTGACGGGTACGGAGATACCTATGTAACCGAAACGTTTGTCGCTCAGGCGATCGAGTCAGTCGGTGGAGTTGTGCTTGGTCACTATCGGAAGGGACTCAACAGGCATCAGGACGTGTGGCTCGTCGGTAAGCAGCGATTGCGGGGGATCGAGATCTCGGTGCCGCCATTGCTGTGCATCGACGGTGTGCGCGCCGGAGGGCCGTTTGGTGGGTCGAGTGCGGGGGATGGGCCGCGGATTCGGCTGCCCCGGCCACTTCGATCTCGATCTGGCTCAACGGCGTGGAGCTGGGTAGCGCCCATCGCGCCGAGCGACCGGACTTGGTTGCGCACTTCGGGTCGAGCGGAGCACTCGAATGCGGGTGGTACTTCGCGGCGGATCGTCAACTGAACCCGGGGGATGTCGTGGTTGTGGATGCGCGCGGCAGAGCTGGCTCACGAGCCGTCAAGTTCCAGGTGGTGCGCTGAAGCGGCTCGAAACGATGTGGCGCGTCGAATACTGGACGTGCATGCAGATGCGACATGCGACGGATTCCGCCTTCCGGACTCTGAGCAGGCCCGTGTGTCCGGTGTCGAGCAAGTCAGGCGGCGCTCCTCAGGATGATCCACACGGGTTCCCAACGAACTGAGTCGGTGAGGCTGCGCGGAACGATGGTGCCGCACCAGGCGAGGTCGCCCGTCTTGCCGGAAGGCAGACCACCTGCCGCTCGAGCACGACCCACTCACCGAATGCCGAGCCGCAGGTCCAACCCTTCGGAGGTCGCCAACCCGAAGG
>JBFXDD010000028.1:0-62470 GCA_050181465.1 Planctomycetota bacterium | reverse complement strand
TCTCGATCACAGGATCGGTCTTGGTCCATGGCATCCGGACACGAAACCCACGGCGCTTCCCACGGTCACGCTCGAGTGTTACCCATGTGCCCGGACACGAGTGTCACCCATGTACCCGGGTCGGACCGGATGGCGTACTGACCACCAGGGATCAGCACCATCCCCTCGCGCACCGGTTGCACCGGCATACGGTCCAGACTCAGAGTCAGCGATTCGGTGCGTTTCACGACCCGCTCGAACTCCCCAAAGCCGCCGCCTTCGACCTCGATCGTGAATCGGTGGAAGCCATCCTCCAAGGAAATGGCATCGGTGGGCAGCGAAGTCGAAACGCCAAGGTCGAGGTAGCGATCCTGTTCCGGCAGGTAGCGCGCCACCCTTAGATTCGCTCGCAATGGACTCTGGGGCAACGACACACGCACCGCGATGGTTGGGGCTGTCGCGTCGGCACTTCGCGCAGCCACGAAGTGAACGAGCGACAAGACGGCACTCGCTGCGACGAGCATCGCCGATACGGCACCCAAGATCGCTGCGCGGCGAGGACTGCGCAAGTACTCGCGAGCGCGCTCGATCCAGGTAGGCGGCCGCGCAATGATCGCGTCACCATGCAGATAGCGAGCCAGATCGTCTCGCATCGCGGCAGCGCTCGCGTAGCGCTTCTCGCGGTCTCGTCGCATGGCCTTGGCTGCAATCACCCGCAGTTCCTGCGGCGCATCTGGCGCAGCGGATCGCAAGGACCGCGGTGACTCGTTCGCGATTCGATACAGCACCTGCTCCGGATTGCTGCCACTGAACGGCGGCGAACCCGATAGCAACTCGTAGAGAACAGCGCCGAGAGAATAGATGTCCGTGCGACCGTCGACTTCATGGGTAGTCGACCGGATCTGCTCGGGGCTCATGTACAGCGGTGTTCCCGCTGTGTCTCCGGTCCGACTGATCGATTCCAGGGCCGTGAGCTTCGCGAGGCCGAAGTCGATGATCCGAATCTCGTGCGAGTCACGAGTCACGAGCAGGTTGTGTGGCTTGATGTCGCGATGGATCACTCCGCACTCGTGCGCATGCCGCAGGGCGTCCGCTGCCTCACGAACGAGCCGAGCGACGGTCTTCGGATCCCCCAGATCCGGTCCTCCCGCGACGGCCGAGTCCATCAGCTCGCGAAGGTTCCAGCCATCCACGAACTGCATCACGTAGTACGGGAAGCTGCCCTGGTCGTCGTAACTCAGGATCTTCGCGACGCCCGGGTGATCGAGTCGGCAGGCGGCGATGGCTTCCCGTCGGAATCGCTCGCCGCTGTGTGCGGAGCTTCCGGGGTAGAGGACCTTGATTGCCGCGATCGCGCCGTCGTCGAATCGCCGCCCCTTGAACACCACGCCCATCCCGCCGTTTCCGATGCGAGACTCGATCACGTAGTCGCCCACCCGTTCGCCGATCAGCCACGACATGGCCGTCAGTCGTTCGGCGACTTCGGGCTCCGTCGGCGGCGAGAGGAAGCCTGCCCCGGGCATGGCGTTCTCGATCAGCCGCTCCACTTCGGCTCGAATCTCGACGTCCTCGATCTGGGTGCGTAGGAATCGACCTCGCTCCTCGGCCGACATCGTCATGGCGAGCATGAACAGCCGCTCGATCTCGGCCCAGCGTTCGTGATTCAACTGACGTCGCCCCCGAGTTCGGCGCGTAGCCACGCTGCGGCGATCTCGAAGCGACGTTCGAAGGTTCGCCGGGGCATCCCCAAGATCTGCGCACACTCTTCGACGCTGGCGCCGCCGAAGAACCGCAAGTCGATTGCGTGCGCCATCGTCGGATTGAACTCACGCATCCGCTCCAGAGCCTCGCCCAGGTCGATTAGACTGCCCGAGCGCTGCTCGAAGAGATCGACGACCTCGTCGAGCAACACGCGCTTCCCCATCGCACCACGCTTCTCGCGGCGGTTCTTACGCGCGTGGTCGATGAGGACCCACTTCATCGCCCGGGCCGCGACACTCAGGTAGTGCGATCGGTCGCGGAAGCTGGATCCAGACTTGAGCAGCCGCATCCACACTTCACTCACGAGGGCCGTTGCTTGCAACGTGTGGCCCTTGCCTTCGCGAGCCATGTGCCGACGCGCCATCGAGTGCAGCTCCGAATACACTGCCGTCGCCAGGGCGCTCTCAGCCACTCGGTCGCCGGTCGCGGCCCGCCGGAGCAGCACGGTGATCCCTGCGAGCGGAGTCGCAGCAGCCGGGTCGGGCTCGCCTTGGGCCTGGGACATGTCGATGCGAATCTTGGCCAAGCGTCGTTCGCGACGCGTCTCCGCCACTTTTCTGGGCAGACTTCCACGGAATTTGCGCGAGGTCGGCCCGTTCCTCTGCCGCCTGGGGACTTTGGACCCGAGGGAGCCTTGGACCCGAGGGAACCCGGCGCCCGAGGGAACGAGGATATCGAACTCAGTGGAAGTCGCGACTCCCCCCCGAAGGCGGGCGGCGGGCAAGTTCGGGCACGAAGACCTCGCTCGCCACGAGGTGCACGACCCCGTCCTGCACCTGGACCTTGCCCTCCACGCCGAGGAGCGACTCGGTCTTGACCAGCACCGCGAACCGCTCGAACACATCCGGCCAGATCACGACGTTGCAGAAGCCGGTCTCGTCTTCGAGGGTCAGGAACACGACACCCTTGGCCGTCCCCGGTCGCTGTCGGCAAATGACCATCCCAGCCGTGCGAGCGCGTGCACCGTTGCGCAACACCGATAGGTCCGCGGCAGGCCGGAGCCCGACAGCTTCGAGCGCGTCGCGAAGCGCCTCGAGCGGATGCGCCGCCGTGCTGTGCCCGCTGCCGTGGTAGTCCCAGGCCACCGACTCGAAGTCGGATAGTTCGACGAACTCCGCGACCGCGCCTTGTGGGACCAACGGCAACGGCTCGCGCGGCTCGCGCGCCGCGGCCCAAAGCTCCCACAGCGCATCCCGTCGCGACGCTTCGAGAGATCGCAGGGCGCCGGCCGTCGCGAGTACCTCCAAGGTCCGCAAGGGTCGCTGGGTCCGCCGGACGAAGTCCGCGAGGTCCGCGAAAGGACGCTCCGCGCGCGCATCGAGGATCGACTGCCGATCCTGCCGGCTGACGCCGCGCAGCCAACCCAAACCCATACGCAAAGCCGACAACCCGGACCGCGGATCCACCTCCTCCAGGGAACACACATCCTCGCTGCGGGTGACGTCGATCGGTCGCACCTCGAGTCCTCGGCGCTTCGCGTCCTCGACGATCGTGGCCGGGGAGTAGAAGCCCATCGGCTGCGCGTTGAGCAACGCACACGTGAAGACGTCGAGATGGTGGCATCGCAGCCAAGCGGTCGCATAGGCGATGAGTGCGAAACTCGCCGCGTGGCTCTCGGGAAAGCCGTACTCACCGAAACCGCGGATCTGTTCGAAGACTCGTTCGGCAAACTCACGCTCGATCCCCTTCGCCAACATCCGCGCAATCAGTCGTTCTCGATGTCGCTCGATGCGGCCGTGCTTGCGCCATGCGGCCATGTCGCGACGCAACTGGTCAGCCTCACCCGGCGTGTAGTCCGCGGCGACGACGGCGAGCTTCATCACCTGTTCCTGGAATAGCGGCACACCGAGCGTCTTCTCGAGAACCGGCACGAGGCAGCGATGCGGGTAACTCACCGGCTCCTGGCCGTGCCGACGCCTCAGATACGGATGCACCATGTCACCGGAGATCGGGCCGGGTCGCACGATGCTGACCTCGACGACCAGGTCGTAGAAGGTGCGTGGTCGTAGTCGCGGCAACATCGCCATCTGCGCGCGACTCTCGATCTGGAATACACCGACCGTGTCGGCGCGACAGATCATGTCGTAGGTCGCCGGGTCCTCGGGCGGGATCTTCGCCAAGTCCAAGGCCAGAGAGCGATGTCTGTCCAGCAGACGGAACGCCTCATGACAGAGCGTGAGCGAACCGAGCGCCAGGAGGTCCACCTTGAAGAGTCCGAGCGCTTCGACGTCGTCCTTGTCCCACTGGATCACCGTGCGATCCGCCATCGTCGCATTCTCGATCGGCACGAGATCGTGCACAGGATCGTGCCCGAGCAAGAAGCCCCCTGGGTGGATCGAGAGATGGCGCGGGAAGTCACGGATCTCGTCGATCAACTCGGCGAACTGCGCCGCCACCGGAGAGTCGGGATCGAGATCGGCTTCGCGCAAGAGCGCGCCGAGATCCCCGTCACTGCGACCGCCCACGCGAGCCAGACGATCGAGCGAAGTCGCCGGCATCCCGAGCACCTTGCCCACCTCGCGGATCGCCGACTTGGTGCGGTAGCGGATCACGTTGCACACCATCGCCGCACGATCGCGTCCATACTTGGTGTAGACGTGCTGGATCACTTCTTCGCGGCGCTCGTGCTCGATATCGAGATCGATGTCCGGAGGTTCGTGACGTTCCAGCGAGAGAAATCGCTCGAACAACAGGTCCATCTTCACGGGATCGACCGCGGTGATACCGAGGCAGAAACACACGACGGAGTTCGCTGCTGAACCTCGCCCCTGACACAAGATGTCGTTCGAGCGGCAGTACTCGACGATCTCGTGCATCGTCAGGAAGTAACCCGGATAGTCGAGTTGATCGATGATGCCGAGCTCGCGTTCGAGCTGTCGGGTCACCGCGATCGGAACCACCTCGCCGTAGCGAACACGTGCACCGCGGTGACTCAGTTCACGCAACCATTCGCCCGAGGTCTTGCCGTCCGGCAGCCGCTCGGATGGATACACGTAGCGAAGCTCCGCCATCCCGAATCGACAGCGTTCGGCGACTTCGCGCGTTCGCGCGACCGCGCCGGGGTCGTCGTCGAACAGCTTGTCGAACAGAGCCGGCGCATGCAGGACGTGCTCCGCATTCGGTTTCGTTCGCGCACCCGCCTCGGTGAGTTTCACGCCGTGGCGAATGCAAGTCAGTACGTCCTGCAGGCGTCGTCGCGCACGTGTGTGGTAGAGGACCTCACTGCCGGCGACGGTCACGAGCCCGAGTCGACGGGCCTGCGCACGCAGACGCATCTCCCGCGCCGGTTCGTCGTCACGGCGATGCCGCGTGACCAAGGCGTGCAATCGATCGCCAAAGGCGTCGCGCAGCGGTTCGATGTCGAAAGCAGGATCGCTCCAGAGCGCCACGAGCCCCGAGGCGTGGTCCGCGAGTTCCGCGACTCCGACCCGGCAACTCCCCTTCGGCGATCGCAGCCGCCCCCGCGTCACCAGGCGACAAAGATTCGCATAGCCTGAACGATCGATGCAGAGCACGGTCAACGTGCCGCCCTGATCGATCGTCAACTCGCTGCCGACGATCACCCGCACGCCGCGCTCCTTCCCGGCGACGTAGGCGCGCACGATGCCCGCGACGCCGTCGCGATCGGTGATCGCAATCGCGCCGATGCCGGTGCTCTCGCACTGCTCCATCAGCTCCTCGGGATGCGAGGCACCCTCGAGGAAGCTGAAGTTGGTCTTGCACCACAGGGGGACGTAGCTCGCCATCGCGGAGGAGAGGGAAGTCGACGACGAAACAGGACATTCGTCTTCCTTGCAAGCTCTCGGTCCGCCGCCCCCTGGGCGCACACACTGGTCCGCCAGAGCCGCAAGACCTGGACACCCGCCCGTGCACGGTGAATCCTGGCGCGGCGGCCACGTTCCAGCGCGGCCCGATCCGAACCGTGCAAGACTCGACTTCCCACTCCCCTACCGAGGGTATTCGTTGATCCAAGGGAACATCCTCGGGGACTGGTGGACCGACGCCGTCGAATCCCAGGGCAGCTTCGCGAGCATCCTGCTCCGCCTCCTCTTGGCCGCGGTACTCGGCACTGCCGTCGCACTGCTGTACCGCCTCTCGCGCCGCTCCGACGAGCGCCAGCCCGGCTTCTCGCAGACCTTGGTCCTGCTGGCACCACTGATCGCGATGGTCACCGCGGCCGTCGGGCAGAACGTGGCTGCCGCCTTCACTCTGGTCGGGACACTCGCGATCGTCCGCTTCCGCTCAGCGCTGCGGGATTCGCGCGACATGGCGTTCGTCATCTTCTCCGTCGCGGTCGGCATGGCCACGGGTGCGCTGAACTTGGTCGTCGCCGCGACCGGCTTCGGCGTGATCGCCGTGGTGGTGCTCGTGCTGCGCGCCGTGGAAGAGCGCTATCCCGGCCGCGAAGGGGCCAACCTGCGGCTCGTGATCACACCCCCCGATGTCGACCCGAAGATCTGGACCGCCGTCCTCGATCGATACGCGCAGAGCCACGGCATCCTGAAGTGTTCCGTCGAACGCAAGTCGAACGAGCTCGATCTCCGGCTGTCGGTCGCCGGCGTCGAACCCGGACAGGCGCCGGCGCTGTTGAACGAGTTGCTCGCGTTACCGCAGGTCACGCGAGCGTCTTTCGCACCGGACGAATCGAACGGTTGAGTCCGGCAATCCACACGCGCTGCGCCTCGATCCCACCAAGCCCGACCGAACGAGATCCACATGCACCAAGCGCTCCGTCGCGTTCTGACGCTCACGACCCTGTCCGCGCTGGCGATCGCGCAAGAACCACCGGAGCTCCCGGGACGATTCGGGCCCGGCGGACCCGGCGGACCGGGCGGGCCGGGCGGTGAACGCGAGACTGCGGTGCTCGACAAGTTCGACAGCGACCACGACGGCAAGCTGAACCGCACCGAGCGAACGGCCGCACGCGAGTGGTTGCGAAGCCAGCCGCGGCGTGGCCCTGGCGGACCCGGTGGCCCAGGCGGCCCGGGCGCGCCTGCCGGCCCGCGGGGTCGCGGCCGCGGCGGGCAGCCGCCCTTCCCCGAGAGTACTCGGAACGATTCCGTCGCGAAGCCCCCGCAACGCGTCGCGCCAACCGAGGTCGAGAACTTCCCGGATCATGAGCTGTACGACCCCGCCGTCGTGCGGACGATCTTCCTGGAGTTCGAACAGGACGATTGGTTCGACGAGCTGAGTGACTTCTATCGCACCGACGTCGAGGTCCCGGCGACGATGAGAGTCGACGGCAAGGAATACCGCGGCGTCGGTGTCGGCTTCCGCGGCAACTCTTCGTACTTCGCCGCCCAAGGTCGCAAGAAGTCGTTCGCCGTCTCGGTGGATGCGAGCGAGAAGGACGCATCGCTCCAGGGCTTTCGCAATCTGAATCTCCTCAACTGTCACGCCGATCCGTCGTTCCTGCGCGAAGTGTTGCACGCGCGGGTGGCCAGGACCTTCATGCCGGCAATGCAAGCCAGCTTGGTGCGCGTCGTCGTGAACGGAGAGTCATTCGGCATCTACGCGAACGTCCAACAGTTCGACAAGGTGTTCCTCGAACGCGAGTACGGCACCAAGCAGGGAGTGCGCTGGAAAGTGCCGGCGAATCCGCGCGGCGGCGGCGGCCTGGGCTGGCTCGGTGAAGACGTGGAACCCTACCGACGCGCCTACCAACTGAAGTCTGCGGTCGACGATGAAGCGGGCGCCTGGCAGCGACTGATCGCGTTGTGCCGCGACCTCGGCGAGACGCCGGATGCGGAATTGGCGACGACCCTGCCGCGTGTCCTCGACATCGACGCCGCACTCTGGTTCTTGGCGCTGGACTGCGTCACACTCGACGGCGACGGCTATGCGAGCCGCGCCAGCGACTTCATCCTCTGGGAGAGTCCCGACGGCCGCTTCCGCCCGATCCCCTACGACAGCAACGAGATCCTCGGTGGCGCGATGCGCGGCGGCGGCATGCCCGGCGGACCGCGTCGGGGTCGCGGACCCGGCGGACCGATGGGCGGTGCATCGCCCACCTCGGGACCGCTCGCGATCCTCGCCGCCGACGATCGCCCGCTCGCGCGCCTCCTCCACGTTCCCGCGTGGCGTGCCACCTACCTGGCTCACGTCCGCACGCTCGCCGCCCAACTGGACTGGACGACCGTCGGCCCTCTCCTCGAGGCACTCCACGCGCGGATCGAACCCTTCGTCCGCGCCGACGAGAAGTCGCTGAGCGACTTCGAGCAGTTCCAGAGCAGTCTGACGGCACTGCGCACGACGATAGAAACGCGCCGACGGAGCCTGCTCGAACATGCCGACCTTACGGGAGCGTGGCCGCAACTCGAAACGGTCGATGCAGAGTCGCGCCGCCGCGAAGATGGTCGGTCGGAGTTGGTCGTCCGTGCGCGCCTCGCCGCCGATTCGGAGGTCGACGTGGTCGTGCTCCACTTCGCGACCTCACGGCGTGGTCCGTTCCAAGCCCTGACCATGAGTGCGGTCGACGACGACGGGACTCACGCAAGTCACGAGACCGCGAACCGATCCTTCGAGGCGATCAGCCCGTCCTACGATCCGAAGGAGCGAGTCTGGTGGTATGTGGAAGTCCGCAGCGCATCGGAACCGATGCGTGTCGACTTCCGACCGGCGGGTGCAAGCACGCGACCCGCGATGGTCGAAGCGACAGCGCGCTGAGCCCAGGGCGCATCAGAGGTCGATGCGTTCGCCGATCTCGGCGATCGCGAAGCCGCGCGCGCGAATCGAGTCCGCGACGACCCGGTCGTTCCATGCCGGGTTGGTGTGATTGAAGTGCAGGAACCGAATCGTTCCCGGCTTCGCCGCGGCCCGCGCCGCGAGACGATCCATCGTGTCCAGCATCGGCGGATGCGGGATCTCGGCGCGGATGCGGTCCGGCAGTTCGCGGCCGTCGTAGAAGGTCGCATCGAGATAGGCGACGTCCACGCCTTCGAGCAGTCGATCGAGTAGACCCGCGTGGCGCGTCCAGGCATCGACATCCGGGCAGAACAGCACCGTGGTGCGCGGGCCGCGGATGCGAAACGCCACGGTGTCGGAGAACTCGTCGCGGTGCGGCACAGCCAAGCTCTCGACGACGAGATCGGCGCCCAACTCGACCGTGCCGCCGGGCTCGGTGGCGCGCAGCTCCACCTGTTCCAACTCGACGAGTTGGCTCCACGGCCCGTTGTCGCGCAACCATTGCGCGAATCGCGGTGTGACGAAGAGCGGCATGCGCTGCGCGGCAGCGACCTCACGACCGAGCCACGCGAGACCGAGGTAGTGCCCGAGGTGAGCGTGCGTCACGAACAGGCCGTCTACCGGCGCGCGACCGCGCCCCTCGATCGAAGCCAGGTCATGGAGCAGGGCGACCTGCTGCTCGATCGCCGGCGTCGCCTCGAACAAGTAGACCTTGCCGTCCCGATCGTCGTGAAGCCCAAGACATGCCGGCGTCTCGCGACGACCGCTGCGGCGCGCCGCCGCGCAACACGACTCCCGTTCACAACCGAGATGCGGCAACCCGCCATCCTGCGCGCGACCCAGCACGTAGAGAACCGGGCCCGCTGCCGCCGAGCGGTCTGCCTTCTCGCGAGAGCGGTCCTCCGGCACGCGACAGCCCGCCGCGAGAACGATGCCCGCGGCGAGAGCGGTCCACGCGTTCCTCATGCGTCGCCGCGCGCGAATCGAGCCAGAGTCTCCTGGGCCCGCTTCTTGCCGTCCTCGACCACCTTGCGGATCGCGCGCGCGTTCTCCTCGCTCTCCTTGCGGAGCTTCGCGATCGTCTCGAGCGACTCGACCTGGTAGTCGGTGATCGCCTTGACCAACTTCTCGACCGATTCGGGGCGAATCGTAGAGCCGTAGCCGGCCTTCAACGCCGCACGCTCGAGTTCGCGACCGAGGTCCGCAACGTCTTCGATTCCCTTGTTGACACCTTCCTTCAGTGCCTCGTGCGCCTGCGTCGCCTCGTGCAGACCGTGCTGACTCGTGTACACCGCACCGAGGATGGTGAAGACGTGCTCGTTGGTCGTGAAGAACGTCACCGAGCGACGGTACATCTGGTCTTTCACGTCATGCGTCTGCTTCAACTTCGCGATCAGCGTCTCGCCGACGTCGTAGCCGATCGCGAGGTTCTCGGCGACGTCCTTGAGTAGCTGATAGGTGCGATCTTCGCTCTGGAAGGCGTTGTGCGCCTCATCTCGCGCGAGTTGTGCCCGGGAGCGCTCCGTGTCGCTGACCTGCGCGAGCTCATCCATGACCTTCTGCGCGGCCGCGAGCCTTGCCTTCGCGCCTTCCCAATTCGCGACCTGCTTCTCCAGCAGTTCGCGAGCCGTGACTTCGGACTCCTTCAGAGCGAAGCGGAAGTCGATGTAGCCGTTCATGATCGCTTCCTCCTTCTCCAGTTGTTCACGGGTATCGCCGGCAACCGCCTTGTAGATGTCGGCGATCTTCTCGAAACGGTCGCTCGGCGTACCGCGGCGCATCTTCATCCACAGATTCGACAGCTTCTCGCCGAAGCTGATGCGGCCGTCATCGAGTTGCGCGATGAGCTTCTTGCTGTCGTCGCGCACACTGTCGAACATGTTCGAGATCTCCAGGTAGCGATCGCCGATCCGGATGTCCTCCACGTTGTCGCGCACGAGCTGATTGAACGTGCTCATGTGCTGGATGGTGCGACCGATCGCGATCACCTTCGGCTCGTCGACATGTTTGACGTCATCGAGCAGGCGAGTCAGCTCCGAAGGCTGCTGATTGCCGGCGACGATGCCGTACTTCTGAAGCACCTTCAGCGCCTTGTCGAGGTAGCGCTGCATCCCGGATGACGAACCACTGGTGGGTTGTGAGCCGGAGGAAGAGACGGGAGCGGGAGGGTTGCCTGGCGAAGTCATGATCGGTTCGGGAGGGTACCCCGCGGCTGTCACTCGGACCACCGCGCGGGACCTCGCGCGTGTGAAGTCCATCGGGCGTGGACGCGGAGGTGTGGCGAATCGAGGCGCCGACTACGGCGCTGACCCACGAGCATTCAGGGTTCGAGAAGGCACCGCAATTTCCTCGTGCCAGCGGGTCGTCCCCCAGGGCCGGCCAGACCGGACGATGTCGGCGAGAGCGAGTCGAACCCAGGCTGACAGCGCGTATCGTCCCATCGCGCTCAGCCCCAACCTCATGTTCGACTGGATCACCTCGACCGACGCCTGGATCGCGTTCTTCACCCTGACCGCACTCGAAGTGGTGCTCGGGATCGACAACGTGATCTTCATCACCATCCTGGCCGAACGCTTGCCTCCCGAGCGTAGACCGGCGGCCCGAAGAATCGGCCTCCTGCTCGCGATGCTGTCCCGCATCGCCCTGCTGTTCTCCCTCAGCCTGATCATGCGGATGAAGGAGACCCTGTTCACCGTGCTGGAGCGCGAGATCTCGGGTCGTGACGTGGTCTTGATCCTGGGCGGATTGTTCCTGATCGGCAAGAGCACGCGAGAGATCCATCACAAGATCGAACTGGCGAACTCGCCGGAAGAGCGGACTCCGAAGGTCGCGACCTTCGGGGCGGTGATCATGCAGATCTTGATCCTGGACCTGGTGTTCTCCCTGGACTCGGTGATCACCGCCGTCGGGATGGTCGACGAGATCGGCATCATGATCGCGGCCGTGATCGTCGCCGTGGTCGTGATGGTGACGTTCGTGAACGCGATCGCCCGCTTCGTCGAGCGCAATCCGACCTTCAAGGTCCTCGCACTCTCCTTCCTGATCCTCATCGGTGTCGCGCTGCTCGGCGACGGTCTCGACTTCCACATTCCCAAGGGCTACGTCTACTTCGCGATGGCCTTCTCGGTAGCCGTCGAGATGGTGAATCTACGCATCACGCGCGGCACTCGCCGCTCAAGCGCCACCCGATCGTGATTCAGGCGAACTCCGTATCTCGCCAGATCGCGGCAGGATCGACGATCGTCGCCGCGGCGTGACCGGATGACGCCAGGAGCAACTGATAGAACACGACGTCGTGCCAGCCGCCGAACTTGTAGCCGGCCTGACGGACCGCTCCGATTGGCACGAAACCAAGCGCTCGGT
Source organism: Planctomycetota bacterium (assembly GCA_050181465.1). GTDB lineage: Bacteria > Planctomycetota > UBA1135 > UBA1135 > UBA2386 > JACRLW01. The sequence continues at coordinate 50,683 of JBFXDD010000028.1, read as the reverse complement.
GCAATGCCTCCGAATGCGGATTGGGCAACGTGAGGCCGGCGACGATGCCGTGGAAGCCCTGGGCAGCGAGCAGGTCGATCAAGGCTCGATACAGACGCTTGCCGACGCCCTGTCCACGCGACTCCGCCCGCAGATAGATGCCGGTCTCCACCGTCCAGTCGTACGCGGTGCGGCTCCGCCAAGTGCCGGCTTTCGCGTAACCGGCGAAGCGGTCGTCGAGTTCGGCGACGAGCCAGGGGAACCTTCGACGATCGAGCTGCCACGCCTCGTGCAGTTCAGCAGCCGACTGAACCTGCCAACCGAAGTGTGTCGTGGTATTGACGATGAACTCGTTGACCAGATCCGCGATCGCGTCGAAGTCGGAGCCGGTTGCCATGCGCAGTCGCAGTCGAGGCATGTCGAGAGCATCCGCGCGCACGACCTCGACGACAACGGCCGCCCACTTCGTGCGATCGCCCCTTGTCGAAGGCGGCAGCCACCCCGATCATCCGCGCGCCATGCCTGACGACGTGACGCGCGATCCGACGACCGTGCCCGAGATGCTCCGCATCCTCGACGTCGCTTCGGCCCTGCGCCGCGAGCGCGAGCGGGCGCAGCGCGAGCTCGCGATCGACGAGACCAAAGCACGGTTGCGTGAACGGCTGCGCGCGGCAGCCGTGGAGAGCGGCGACCCGGTCACCGAGGCAGAGATCGAAGCCGCGATCACGCAGTACTTCGGCAGCCAGTTCGAGTTCCGCCCACCGCAGCCGAGCTTCCGCCTGTTCCTCGCCAATGCATGGATCCGCCGCAAGCAGATCTTGGTCGTTGGCGTCCTCCTGCTCGCGGTCGGCGGTCTCGGCTACTGGCTGTTCTCGAGCGGACCCTTGTCTACTGCGGCCGAGCGGCAGGCCGTCGCGCAGCGCGAGGCCGCGACTCGAAAGACCCTCGCGGTCGAGATTGCCAAGGCCCGCGGACTGGCGACTTCGACCGACGCGATCGCTGCGATCGACGACCTGGAACGTCGCACGAGTGCACTCACGGACAACGCGCCGCGGGCAGTCGTCACCGCGCTCACCGACGAAGCTCGCGCGATGAATGCGAAGCTCGACGAGGAATACGCCGTCCGCATCGTGAATCGACCGGGCCAGCGCAGCGGTATCGACGCCTACTTCGAAGACAGCCAGGGCAAGCGAGTCAGCGGCTACTACCTGATCGTCGAAGCCGTCCGCGCCGACGGCACAGTTCTCGCGCGCGAGGTGCGTGACGCCGAGACGGGACGCATGCGAACCGTGCGAACCTGGGGCGAACAGGTCCCCAAGGCCGTCTACGACCGCGTCGCTCGCGACAAGCAGGAGGACGGAATCGTCGACGGCAAGGACTTCGCCGCCAAGAAGCGCGGGCACCTGAGCGAGACCATCGTGCTTCCCGATGTCGACGGCCGCACGCCACTCACCCGCGGGCGACAGATCACCGAGAACCTCTGAGCATGTCCCTACCCGGCACCGAGGCTGTTCGCATCCTGCAACGCGGCGCGCGAGCGGCCCAGCGGCGAGCCGATCTCGTTTCGGAGGAATTCACGATGTTGCAGTCGCGGATCCTCTCAGCCGTCGAAGCTCGCGGGAACGCGTTGAGCGCCTTGGCCAAGCACTACCTGCCGTCGTTGCAGGACGATCACGTCGCGCAGCTCTTCGCGGACGCTCGTCGAGAACTCGACATGGTGCAGCTCCGCCAACGCGCGAGGATCGGTGAACTGCGTGACGCGCTGACCGCTGCCGCGGGGAAGCGCGACGAAGTCGAGGGCCGTCTCGAAGTCACGACCGAGCGGCTAGACCAGTTGGTTTCGGAACGCACTCGACTGGAAGCCCTCGTCGCCGAGCGACTGGCCGCGGATGCCGAGTTCCAACGGCTGACTGCGGATGCCGGTCACGCCACCGCTGCACTCGAGCGCGACGAAGCGCGTGTCGAAGAGTTGCAGACCGAGTCGCGTGCCAAGCTGCCGGCATATCGAGGCAGCCGACTATTCCGCTACTTGCTCGACATCGGCTTCGGCACGCCGAACTACACCAAGAAGGGGTTCGTGCGCAGCATGGACCGGATGGTGGCCAAGTTGGTCGACTGGCCGCGCACGAAGGCCGGCTACGACTTCCTGAACACGATTCCGAAGTTGGTCGCCGTCGAGGTCGAGCGGCGGCGCGAAGAGTTCGAGTCGACGATGGAGAAGCTCGATGCGATGGAGGAGCGCATCGAACGCGAAGTCGGACTCTCGACGGTTCGCTTGGACGGCGAAGCGCTCGGAAAGCAGCGTGAGGCGATGCTCGCCGACCTCGAGGCCGCTCAGGCCGACGAGGTCCGCCGCCGCGCGGAACTCGCGGAGTCGGAGTCAGCGACCGGCAAATTCCATGTCGAAGCACTCGCCAGGCTCCGGGATCACTTCGACCGCGCCGGTCTGCGCCAACTCGCAACCCGAGCGCTCGAGACGGTAGACCCCGTCGATGACCGGTTGGTCGCCGCGATCGAGGCCGCGGAGCGCGAGATCGATGCGCTGCGTGCGAGCGCCGGCAGCGTTGGCACGGCACGCGAGCAGGCCGTCGACCGTGCGAAGGCTCTCTCGGAGTTGGTCCTCGATCTCCGTCGGCGGGAGTGCGACTCGGTTCGCTGCTCCTTCGAGCGAATGACCCCGAGCGCGTTCGAGCGTCGCGTCGAAGCGATCGCGGAAGGTCGCGACGAGATCGGATCCCTGAAGCAAGATCTCGCGCGCGCCGAGACCTTTCGTCCGACACTGGAGCACGTGAGTCAGCATGCTGACTCCCTGGGGCGCTCTGGCAGCGGCCTCGGCACCTTGGGCGGCATTCTTCTGCATGCGGCAGCGGCCGTCGCCGATGCTGCACTCAGCAGCTCGTCGGTCGGCGGCGCGGCGCGGCGGGGCGTGCGGCGCCACTTCGGCGGTGGTGCGAGATCCGGCGGTAGCGGCGGTGGCAGTTCTCGCCGCGGCGGCGGGTTCACGCGCGGGTCCGGTTTCTGACCCGCGCGACGACCCGCGATCCGCCCGGTTCGATCAGGGAATGTCGAGACGCATTCCGTTGCTCAGCGCAAAGCCGAGCGGCGAGAACGCATCGATGACGACACCTTGGAAGTTGAGACCGATACCCGACGTGCCGGCGGGCAGGCCGATCGCGGTGGAGCCCGCTCCGAGACCGTCGAGGATCGCGGGTCCGATGGTCACCGGGAGCACCGGGCTGATGAGCAGCGAGCACGAACCGAACACCGGCGTGTTCGCTTCGGCGAAGCCGATCAGCACGAACGCGGCCGACGATGCGACGCCGTTCGTGAAGTCGAAGGACACCGTCGAAGCCGGGGTGCCCGCACCACTCATGCCGAGCACCGGCACGAGACTGTTGGAGCCCGGGCAACCCTGGCCGTAGGGAAAGTACGGCGGGACGACCACGTCGAAGACGTATGCCTGACGGTTGAAGATGTCCAGGATGACGAGCGTGTTCGATGCGGCGTCGTAGCTGTAGTCGTAGTTCGCACCACCGTTGCCGGCCGGAACGAAAGTGCCGAAGTCGATCGTCTGCATCGTTCCATCCGCACGCATCGCCTTCTGGGCCAAGAAGAAGTCCTGATTCGGCGTCGCCGAGCCACGATCGTTGAAGACGACGATCGAGCCGCCGGGCGTGCGGCAGAATGCGATGTTCTGCTGATTCACGGTGTCCGCATCGGCGGGATCGAAGGGCACGGTGAGCGCACCGACACTGTTGTCCCCGGTGCGCACACCCTTGATCACGTTGTTGCCCTCGCGCAGCCAGATGTCGCCGTTGGTCGGATCGAACGCCATGTCGCGCCAGAACGTCCCCTGCGGGGTCAAGACGACCATGCCGTTGCTGGTCGTGTAGACCGCTGCCCCGGCGAGATCCTGCATCGCACGGCGTCCCGATCCGAAGGTGGTCCAGGCGACCCCGCTGCTCGCAGAGCCGACCGGGAACCGCGGATCGATGCCGATCCCGCTGCCGCCGCGAGCCGTGGCGGTCCAGAGTTGACCACCCGCGACCGCGTATGCAGAGATGCCGTTCGTGTTGGATGCGCCGTCGTCGTATGCGGCAACCAACACACCGGCCGTGCGCTCGAGATCGAGGCCGGAGTAGCCGCGGAACGAGGGCGTCGCGATGAAGCCGTACGAGGTGGCGAAGGTCGGCGTGGTGAGCGCGTTGCTCACCGTGGTGATGCCGACGTTGCCTGCGGCGTTGCTGTTGTTGAAGCCGGCGACGAAGAGATTGGTGCCGTCCCAGGCGATCGCACCCGGGTTGCTGCCGATGTACTGCGCGTTTGCCGGGTTGGCAGTCGAGCTGAGATCGACCGTGCCGACGTGGTTGAGAGAGACCTGTGCTGATGCAACACAAGCCAGGGATGAGATGACGAAGAAGGAGTGAAGCTTGGGGATAGCCATGGTGTCAGCTCCGCGAGTCGCGGAATTCGGGGCGGAGTCTAGCCTGATCGAGCGACTACGTTGAGTCGCGGATGCTCGAGCCGAGACGTCGACACCCGGCCTTCCGCACCAGCGAAAAAACGGCGCTCAACGAACCATGCCCGGATCATTCGTGAAGGTCTGCTCCGATCGCCGCAACTCGCGCCCGACTGCGCCGCTACCTCGTCTCCTCCCTGGCAGCGTAGCTATGGCTACGCTTCGGTCGTCGACCGTCGTAGCTCCTTGCCGAGCATCGACCTGTGTCGATCTCGCGACGACGTTCACGAATAATCGGGGCTAGGAATTCTCCGTCAGATCCCGGTGGCGCCGAGCAATCGAGCTTGGATGCCCGCAGACCCCGACCCTTCGCCCGACCGCTCGAACGGCGCCAAGACGTCGACGGCATTCGGTGCGGATCCGCCGGGTACCGGCGACGAGCTAGACTGCTCGAGTGGCGCACTTCCAGTCGACTCATGCGAGCCTCCTGGCGCGACTGACGTCGGGCTCGGATGCCTCTGCATGGAGCGAATTTGCCGCCCACTACGCCGACCTGATCCGCGGTTTCGCCCTGCGCCGTGGCCTGCAAGCCAGCGACGCCGACGACATCCTCCAAGAGGTCTTCCTCGCCCTGGCCACGGCGATGAAGACCTTCGACTACGACCCCGAGCGCGGCCGCTTCCGCGGCTTCCTCAAGACCATTGCGGTCCGCGCGATCGGGAAGCGACTCCGCCGGAAGGCTCCGGCTCTGTCCCAGTCCACCGCCGACGAACTCCTGGGGTCGGCGAGCAACGGCGACGAACTCGATTGGGATTCCGAGTGGCGACAGCATCACCTGCGCCACGCACTGCAGCGCATCCGCGTCGAGTTCCGCGCTTCGGATCTGCGCGCGTTCGAAATGGCGACGCGCGATGCCCGCGAAGCGAAGTCGATCGCAGCCGAGCTCGGCCTCAGCGTCGACTCGGTCTATCAGGCGAAGTCGCGCATCCTCAAGCGACTGAAGGCCCTGGTCGCCGAGCAGATCGAGATCGAGGGATGACGCCGAGCCGATGGAGAACGACTCCATGACGTCGACGGCGGACTCGGTCTCGTGGTTCGAGGATGACGACCTCTTCGTTCGCGAGGTCTGTCGCAGCCTTCGCTCCGAAGCGACAATGCCGACGATCCCCGGCTATGTAGACCTCCGCGAAATCGCGCAGGGCGGACAGGGAGTAGTGTACTCGGCGACGCAGGTATCTACCCGTCGGCTCGTCGCCATCAAGGCACTGCGCGAGGGCTTTCCGGAGCACTCTCGTGCCGCCGATCGCTTCCGTCGCGAAGTGGACCTGGCCGCGACTCTCGATCATCCGAACATCGTCGCCATCTTTGACAGCGGCCTATTGACCGATGGACGTCCGTACCTGGTCATGGAGTTGGTCGACGGACCAACCCTCGAGTATGCGAGTGAGTTCGTCGACGGGCGGGCCGTGAACTTCGGCAGCAAACATCTCGACCGAGCACTGGCGCGATTCCTGGAGGTATGTGATGGCGTCGCCTACGCCCACCGTCGCGGCGTGGTGCACCGCGACCTGAAGCCGGCCAACGTGCGCATGGACGCCGACGGCCGCGCGCGCATCCTCGACTTCGGTCTCGCGAAGGAAATGCTGCCGGCCGCCGGTTCGCTCGAGCTCTCGCAGAGTCTCGGCGGACCCAGTTTCATCGGCTCGCTGCCCTGGGCCAGCCCGGAGCAAGCAGCCGGCCGCAACGACCAGATCGACGTCCGTAGTGACGTCTATGCGCTCGGGGTGATCCTCTATCAGTTGCTCACCGGTCGGTTTCCGTACCGGGTGGACGGCGATTTGCGGACGGCGCTCGAAGAGATCGCCTTCCGCGAACCACAGAGCGCGAGGAAGCACTTGCCGACCTTGCCGGTCGACGTCGACGTCATTCTTCGTAAGTGCCTACAGAAGGAGCCCGAACGCCGTTACCAGTCGACCGACGAGTTTGCGCGCGATCTGCGGCGCTTCCTCGCCGGCGAGGCGATCGATGCACGGAGGGACAGTTCTTGGTACCTCCTCCGAAAGACTGCACGGCGCCACGCCCGCTGGTTCGTCGCCGGCGGGGTCGCGCTCGCGGCGCTGGTCGGCGGACTCGTGGTCTCGATCGCCTTCGCGAAGATCGCCAAGGACCGCGAACGGGACGCATTGATTCAGGTCGCTCGCACCCAGGTCGCACTCGACTACTTCGCGGAGACCTTCGCGACCGTCGATCCCATCGCCATGGGTCCCGACGTGAAGATGGTGGAAGTCGTGCGCCGCGCCGTCGAGCCGCTGGATTCGCGGTTCATCGACGATGCCGACACTAAGGGCTTCCTGATGACGAAGTTCATCGAGTTGCTGCGAAACCTCGGCGACCTCGAACTCGCGGAGTCGCTCGCCGAGAAGGCGGAGGCACACGCGACGACGGTGTACGGAGAGTTCAGCCCCAATGCCCTGTTCGCGCAGGCCAACCGGGCACTGATCCTTCACCATCGTGGCCGCACTGCCGAGAGCGTGACGATCCTGGAGCGGGCCCACTCGCACCTGCGGGCTCACCCCCAATCTCGAACGCCCGAGACATCGCACGTCTACAGCAACCTCGCGACCTGTCTCATCGCCCAGAATCGAATCGACGAAGCCGAGGCGGTGCTGGAGGAGCTGCTGACGCTCGAAGTCCCCGACGTGAAACGACAGGAGCAACGAGCGATCGGGCTCGAGATCCTCGCGAGCATTCGCGGCTATCGGGGCAAGTACGGCGAGGCGATCGACCTCCTGCGCCGCGCGTTGCCGTTGCGCCAGCAGACTTCTGGCCCCTTTCACACGGGAACATTGCGAAGTCGCGCGAACCTCGCCTACTACCTGGCCGAGCAGGGCGACGTCGTGCAGGCGGAGGCCATCACGGCGGAACTACTGGCGATCGAACGCGAGCGCTTCGGCGAACAGCACGTCGAGACCCTGTCGATGCTGAACAACCACGCCAACTACCTCGAGCGACTGGGGCGGATCGACGAAGCCGAATCGGAGATGCGCGCCTGCTACGAGGGTCGGCTCGCGAAGCTGGGCGAATCCCACCCACACACGATGGTGACGCTGGGCAATCTCGCTTCGATCAACTACGCGAGGAAGGAATACTCGCGCGCCGCGGAACTCCAGCGCAAGACCGCTGAGCAGATGGTAAAACTCCACGGTCCCAGTCATTCCGACGCCGTGATCGCGCGCAACAACCTCGCTCACTACCTCGACTTCGCGGGACAACTCGAGGAGGCCACGAGTCTCATGGCGACCGTCGTCGACGATGCGGCGATCGCCTTCGGCGCCGATCACCATCTGACCGCGCAGTTTCGTGGCAAGTACGGCGCCTATCTCGCCAAGGGCGGCGCGCACGACCGCGCGGAGCCGGAGCTTCGCGCGGCCCTGCTTGGACTCGAGACGACTCTCGGTCGGGCCGACTCGTCGACCGCAGTGGTGCGGGCAAAGCTGTCGACCACGCTTCGCGCGCTCGGACGCGACGCCGAGGCCGCCGCGCTCGAGGAAGAAGTGTCGCCGTCGACGGACACCTCCGCGACGAAGGGGAAGTCGAAGTAGTCGACTGGGACTCAGTTTCGCCCGAAAGCGGCACCGCTGAGGTCTGGCCGCGGACGATGCCGGTGGGCCGGCTGGCCGCCGCCGTGGGCGGCCCAGAATTGAGACGACGCCCGGTCGAGGAGCGCTCGGGCGTCGGCGGGTCGACCGGCTCGCATGGCGATCCATGCGCAGTCGATCAGGGACGTCAGCCGCGGTTGCGGCGAACGCTCGTTCTGAAGTTCGGAGGTCATGGCGGAGTGGGGCAGGGCAGGCGGCCCTGGGTCAGGGAGTGGCCCCCTTGCGGGGCGGGTGGAGGGCGTGCCCCGCGCCGCCGAACCTGCTGCCAGGCCGAGCCGCGCGCGGAACGCCCTGCCTAGTCCGAACGCCCGGCCGGTCTCCGACTTTCTCGCCCCTCGTCACCGTTTTGACACAGGACACACGCTCGATTCGGGTTGCCCGGAGCGGCCGCGCCAGGCGCCGCAGGGCTAGCCCGGATTATTCGTGAACGTCGTCGCGAGATCGACACAGGTCGATGCCCGGCAAGGAGCTACGACGGTCGACGACCGAAGCGTAGCCGTAGCTACGCTGCCAGGGAGGAGCCGTCGTAGCGACGCCGCCGGGCGCGACTTGTGGCGATCGCAGCAGACGTTCACGAATAATCCGGGCTAGGGAAATGGGTGCCCGACGGTGGCAGCACTCACGCCACGGGAGTGCGGACAGGGCGGATCTCCTGGACGACCGCCGGCGGGTCTCTCCGCCAGGTTCGCCATGCCGATCCCGGCAGCTCCACGCGTCGCCATAACCAGACTGTCTGCGGCCGCTCCGGTGCAAGACGCGCCGGGCTCTGCACGCACTTGGTGCCACACAGACCCCGTGTCCGCCGAACAAGTCGGGCTCGCTGCCCTGGTCGATGTGACCTTCGGTGTGAGGGCGTCAGGCAGCGTACGGCCGTTCGTAGAGACCGAGCAGGGACTATCCGTCTCCCACCCAGAGTGGTAGCCGCGTGACAAGTGCCGCGGTCACGCTTGTGTTCCCACTGCAAAGTGATCGAGTTCGCATTCGATCGCTGCCGGGTGCCGAACAACGGCGTGCGGAGTTCGCTGAGGACCGCCGTGAATGACGTGTCCGACAATCGCGCCATCGGCATGCGACGCGACCGCAGTCTGGTAGCGACAACGCTCTTGGGGCGATCGCCACGACCCGCCATTTCGTTGACGCACCTCAGAGGCGGGTTGGTTCGTCAGGAAGGCGAGTCTTCCCTGATCGTGGTCACCACTGGAGCTCGACACAAGCGCCGGTCCGCCCCATGCGCTACCCTCCCCAACCCCCCGGGCCGGTCCGGGCACGCGCTGAGGCGCGCTCACTCTGCCACTGAATCGAAACGTCGAGGAACCTCGTGTTTGCGAAGCATCCCAAGGGGCTGGCCCCGCTGTTCTTCACCGAGATGTGGGAACGGCTGAGTTTCTATCTGCTCGTCGGCGTGCTCGTGCTCTACGCGAGTGACGTCGAGAGCGGCGGACTCGGCCTGACCCGCGATGCCGCGAACAGCATCAACGGCACCTACCTCGCCTTCGTGTACTTCACGCCCTTCCTGGGCGGCATGATCGCCGATCGACTGCTCGGCTACCGCCGCTCGGTGTTCATCGGGGGGCTGCTGTTCGCGACCGGCCTGGTGCTGCTCGGCATCAAGGGCATGAGCTTCTTCTACGCCGGGCTGATCTTCCTCTGCCTCGGCAACGGCCTCTTCAAGCCGAACATCTCGGCGATGGTCGGCAACCTCTACGAGAAGGGCGACCCCAATCGCGATACGGGATTCAATCTCTTCTACATGGGGATCAACGTCGGCGCTGCCACCGCGAACCTCGCCGCCGCGCCGCTGCGCAACTACATCTCCTGGAGCTGGACCTTCTGGGCGGCCGCGATCGGCATCGGCATCGGTCTCGTGGTGCTCGTCGCGAACTGGAAGACCTTGGAACGCGCCGACCGGCCGCCGGAACGAACCGCGGAAGACACACCGGCCAGCCAGGTCTTCGGCATGATCCTCCTGCCGGCACTCGTGCTGGGCGGCGCGGCCTACTTCCTGCACGACAGCATCCTCGACAAGGACTCGCCGGTCACGGACTCCATGTTCGGCTTCCTGGTCGGCATGCTGCCGGTGATCTTCTACTTCGTCCGCTTGCCGAAGACGGTCGCGCCGAAGGAGAGCGCAGGCCTCGCAGCGTTGATTCCGGTGTTCGTCGCCGGCGGGACCTTCTTCATGGTCCTGCACCTCAACAGCTCGGCGCTGACGGTGTGGGCCAAGGACAACACCGATCGACAGGTGGCGATGGTTCCGGCGATCTGGACGCAGACCGCCCTGCCCTCCTATTTCGAGAATGCTGCGCCCGAGGTGCCGCGTCCTCCCGAGATCGCGCTCGAGGTGGTCGACGACGTGAAGGCCAAGGCCTACGGCACCAAGCGCATCACGCAGACCATGCTCGGCGAGATTCGCCAGATCGCCGGACTCGAGGTGGTCACGCTCTGGGATCGCGATCGCCCCGCGGGGACCGAGACCACCGCGGCCGACGACAAGTGGAAGCCCTTCGCCTCGGAGATCTATCCGGACTCCGCGGTCAGCATCGAGAGCAAGACCGTGGATGGAAAGACGGCCGTCAAGATCAGGCTTGCCGACGGCGCGCAGCCTACTTCGAAGGTCGTCTTTCTGCGCAAGGCCGAGGAAAAGACGACTCCTCTCTTCCTCCTGACCCAGGCGGACAAGGACAAGGTCTACAAGAAGGCCTCGACAGCGCGACTGCCGGTCGGCGAAGTCCTCACGGTCGTCGACTCCGTCGTCTACCAGTCCTGGAATCCGATCTTCGTGATTCTCTTCACGCCGCTGGTCGTGGCGTTCTTCGCCGCGCGCAGCCGCAAGGGCGCGGCGATCTCGACGCCGCGCAAGCTGCTCTACGGGATGCTGCTGACCGCCGCGTCGATGGGTGTGATGGCGATCGCCGGTTTCGCCTATGAGAGTGCGAGCACGAAGGTCGCCGGCATGTGGTTGGTCGGCACCTTTGCCGTGATCACCATCGGCGAACTGTGCCTGTCGCCCATGGGACTCTCGCTCGTCACCAAGCTCGCACCGAAGCGGCTCGTGGGCATGATGATGGGCGGCTGGTTCTGCGCCACGGCCTTCGGCAACAAGCTCTCGGGCTTCTTCGGCGAGATCCAGAACGACTTGGCACCCAGCACCTTCTTCCTGGTGTTGACCGGAGCAGCACTGCTCGTCGCGGTCTATCTCCTCACGCAGCTCGGCAAGCTCGAGCGCACGATGAAGGAGTATCAGGCCTGAAGCGCTTCCCGCGCGGCACCGTGTCTCTCGAGCGCGCTCTGAGCAAACTCGGGGTCGCCTCGCGCGGCGAAGCGCGCCGCCTCATCGCCGACGATCGCGTGCGGGTCAACGGACAACCCGCGCGCGATCCTCTCGCGGCCGTGAATCCGGATCGCGCCCGCATCGAGGTCGACGGCCAGGCCGTGCGCAAGCAGGCCGCCGCGATCTTCGCGATGCACAAGCCGGTCGGAGTCGTGACGACGCGCGCCGATGAACTCGGCCGACGCACCGTCTTCGATCTCCTGCCGCCCGAGCTGCCGTACCTCGCCGCGGTCGGCCGCCTCGACTTCGAGAGTTCCGGGCTCTTGCTGTTCACCAACGACTCACGGCTCGCGGATGCCGTCACCGCCCCCGGGAGCTGCGCCAAGATCTACCGTGTGCGCCTCGACCGCCCGCTCGACGAACCGACCATCGCCGAATACCGCCGTGGGATGACTCTGCCCGGCGAGGAACGGCTCGCGCCGGTGGGTGTCACGATCGACGCCGAGGATCCGACGCTCGTCGAGTTCGTGTTGCACGAGGGCCGCAACCGCCAGATTCGGCGAATGTGCGGCGAGCGCGGCTATGCCGTGCGCGAGTTGCACCGCATCGCCATCGGGCCGATCACGCTCGGCTCCCAAGCAGAAGGAACGATTCGGCCGCTCGACTCGCAAGAGGAAGCCGCGTTGCGTGCCGCGGTCGCACGACGCCGCGAGACTACTTCTTCTCGCCCTCGATCTTGAGCGCGGTGCCTTTGCCCACCTGCGCGATCCGCTCGAGCAGGTGGTGATTGGCTTCCCCGATGCCCACGCAGTGAATCTCGGCCTTGCGGAACAGATTCATGCGCTGGATGTCCTGAGCAAGATAGTCGTGCGGCGGCCGCGCATAAGGCCCTTGGAAGATCAAGCGCGGCACGTTGGCGTACTGCACGCCCGTCTCGGGATCGCCCGCTTGATCCTCGGGATCGCGCGCATCCTCCGCCGGCCAGTTGTCCCATGAGGGCGCACCGTCGGAGAGCAGGAAGATCGAGTCGCATCCTTCCGTCATCGCCTTTGGATCGACGTACTCCTCGCGCTTGGTGAGACCCGCAGTGGTGATCTCGAACGCGCGCGCGAGACCCGCATGGAGGTTCGTGCGTCCCAGCAGCACGCCGTCCGGTCGATCCTGCTTCGGCGGACCCTGCTCCATGCCCTCGAGTTCGGCGACCGCTGCCCGCACGTTCTGCGGTGTCGCCGGAATGAGCTTCGGCGTGGCCTTCAGGGTCTGCGCCTCATCGCCGAACAGCACGACGGCGAACGAGTGCTCGGGCTGCAAGCTCAGGAGGGACTGGCGCACGAACTCACGGCCGACGTCGAATCGCGTGATGATCCGATTCCAATCCAGCTCGTTCTCCTTCGGCACGAAGCCCCCATCGTTGCCGTCGTCCTTCTTGGGCTGCTTCCCGGTCGTGGGGCCGATGTCGCGCTTCTCGCGATCGGAGACCCGGCGGCACATCGAGTCGGACGCATCGATCACATAGACGAACCGGAAGCCGACCGTGCGGATCGCGTAGAACGGAACCGACGTGGTCGTGCCGCCCTTCGGCTTCGTCCCGGCGTTGGCGCGCTCCAGCTCGTTGCGCCACCAATGCGACTCGTAGCCGAGGTTGTTGACGTTGAAGATCTTGCTGAAGTAGCGCGACAGCACCACCTTGGTGCGCTGCTCGGTCGCCGGCTCGTCGAACTGGCGGATGAGCGCCTCGGCGACCGGCTTCCAGGTCTCGCCACGCACCTGACGGCGCACCGCCAACAAGACGTGCGCCACACCCTCGGTCAACAGCGCACGGTCGACACCGGACTTCGGCAACGCATCCAAGATCTCGAGGCACAACATCGCGAGGTTCTCGGGCTCGTAGCCCTTCGCTGCCGCGTGCGCGAAGGCTTCGAGTGCCACGGCGCGGAGAAAGGCGTTGCCCTTGCCAAGGACCTGTTTGCCCATCACGTCGAACAGATCGCGCGCGAAGGGCTCCAGGGTGAGGAACCACATCCAGGCGTCTTCGGGCTTGGCGTGCTTCTTCCGCCAGGACTCGAAGACTGCGGGATCGGCGGCACGCCGGAACGCGTTCACCGCGATGCTCGCGATCAGGTAGCGATTCTGTTCGATCGGCTCCTCCGGCTTCGCGTACGACTTGATGAGCAGCTCGAGCGCGCGCGGATCACCGGTGGCAGCAAGCTTCTCGCGCGCGATCGTGCGCTTGTGCAGCGCCGGTCGCTGCATCCACTCGTTGTAGGCGGCGAGATGCTTTCGCCATTCGTCGGCTTGGGCCGGAATCAGCGAACCCAAGAGAGCGGTCGTCAACGCGCCGCGAACGATCGATCGGGAGGAGGGACGCATCGGGTCGGGAATGCTAGCCCGGAGTATTCGTGAACGTCGTCGCGAGATCGGGGCAGATCGACGGCAGGCGACGCGACCTCAAGCCCGAACTATTCGTGAACGTCTGCTGCGATCGCCACAAGTCGCGCCCGGCGGCGTCGCTACGACGGCTCCTCCCTGGCAGCGTAGCTACAGCTACGCTTCGGTCGTCGACCGTCGTAGCTCCTTGCCGGACATCGACCTGCGGCGATCTCGCGACGACGTTCACGAATAGTCCGGGCTATCTCGTGCCGGTCGGGAGGTAACCGGGACATCTGGCCCGATCCTCGCTCCCACCCGCGGCTCAGCGCGACCGCGCCAGCGCATTCAGGGTGTAGAACGCCTCGTCATGCCAAGGCGCCGCTCCCCCCTTGGCACTGCGGACTCCGCTCAGCTTCAGACGATGCACCCAGGTGGCGCGAAGACCATCGATCGTGGCGACCACCTCGTTCGGCTGCGCGCCCGCCGTCAACGCCGTCACCGTCAACTCCGTGCCGTCCATCTCGCGACAGCCGTAGTCGCTGTGGTGGCGATACTGCCAGCGCGACACCGCGAGGGACTCCGTCGCGAGGCTCGCCGGATCGACCGGCTCCGAGAATCGCATCACGAAGCCGCCGGGAGCCGCACGCACCTCGAGCAGGTCGAACACCGCCGGGCCCGTCCACACGATCCGCTGCACGCCGTCGCGCGCGGTGCCGGTCGCCGTCCAACCGCGGTCGGTCAAGCCGCACCACAAGCTGCCGTCGGTACCCCAAGCCACTCGGGTGATCCCGCTCGCCAGCCCCTTCACGAATGGGTAGCACGCACCCTGCCAGCGGCCGTCGACCTTCTCCAGCGTCAGCCGCATGACCTCGCAGGAGTACTGATCACCCATGAACACCGAGCCGCGATAGGGCCCGAAGCGTCCGGTGTCGTCCCAGACGAACCCGGACGGAGAGCGACCGAGTCGGTCGTACGGGATCCAGACCGCGGGCAGGCGATAGGTCGGGTGCCGACGAGCGAACTCCTCCTCCGTGAGTCCGCTCTCGATCTTGCCGAGCGGCGCGACCTTGCTCTCGGGCTTCTCGCACGACTCCGTGCCGTGCGGGTGTCCGTAGAACCCGCCCACCTCGAGCAACGAGAACTTGCTCGTTGGACACCATTCGCCCTGGTTGTCGGAATAGAAGACCTCACCCCACGGTGAAGTCGCCACACCTGCCGGAGAGCGAAGGCCCGCGCACACCGGTTCGTAGCGACCATCCGCGAGCACGCGGATCGCGAACCCTCGCCAATCCGCGCGACCGAAGGGCTCGTCGCCGAAGGGCTTGTTCAGAGTCAGCCACAGCGAGCCGTCGGCGGCGCGCGCCGGTCCGAAGCAGTACTCGTGGTAGTTGCCCGACAGGGGCCAGCCCGACGCGATGGTCTCGAGTCGATCCATGCGACCGTCGCCGTCGTCATCCCAGGCCCGCGACAACTCGCCGCGCTGCGCTACCAAGAACGCGCGCGGATCGTCGGTCTCGTGCAGTCCGAGCGGCTCCGAGAGTCCTTCCGCGAACAGGTTGAACTTCGGAGCGGCGCCGTAGGCGTCTTGGATTCGCCAGATCTCGCCACGCCTCGTGCAGACGAAGAGATTCTGGCCTCGCGCCAACAATCCACCGGCCTCGAGCACGACGTCGGCCGGTTTGTCGACCCCGACGATGCGCACTGGTTCGGTTGGTTCTTGCGTCGTCAGCAACGCGACGACGAACAGAGAGGAGAGACAGATCACCATCGGTACGTGAACTCCGCGACGTCGCCGCGCTCGAGAATGCGTTCGGAAGCCGGTTCGATGCGAGCCGCATCGCCGGCAGCTTCGGGCGGTCGAACGCGCAGACGCCCTTGCAGCACCGTGAGCCTTCGCATCATCACGGAGCCGTCACCGGTGATGCGCGGTCGCAGTGCATCCTCGAAGCGACACTCGCCGAGCTGGATCTCGACGATGGGGTGCCCTTCCGTATCGAGTCGCCAGCCGCGCACGCGCGCGAGAAGCGAATCCTCGTCGCCCGACGACAACCGAAGATCGGCGCCCTTGGTGAGATCGAGATGATCTTCGCCGAGCGGCTTCAGCAGTCGACCCGCTCGCCCTTCCCACGTGCCGGCGACATCAAGGAACTCCCCGCGCCAGACCCACGCCAGCCGCGCGTTGGCGAAGTCGTAGGCCCAATTCACGCGGATCGGCGTCGCCACCGCAAAGCCGCGGGCAGAGACCCCGTGCAGGAACGCCGTGTGGATTCGCGGACGATCGGTGACCGGGAGTCGCCAACCGGCACCGTCGGTCTTGATGCCGTCAGGCAATGGCATCGCGCGACCGAGCGACAACCACACCGTCAAGTCGTCGACGCGTGCGAGCGAAGCCTGCGAGCGATCCGAGAAGAAGGCCGGCATGCGAGTTCCCGGGCGCTTACCCGTCGGATCGAGCAGCCACTCGCGGATCCAAGCCGGACGCAGTCGCTCGGCTTGTTGCGCGAGATCCATGCCCTGCGGCCCCAGCGACGCGAATCCGCCCACCCGATGGCACGCCACGCACGCGTAGCCACCGACACCGGTACCCGCGAGCGTGCGGCCACGCATGGCCGCAACCTCGGTCGCCGCGGCAACGTCCTCGGCCAGCGGCGCAAGAGCACCGGCCAACGTCGCGACGGCGCTGGCGGTGTCGGCATCGAAGTGAGGCATCCGAATGCGGAGATAGGGCCGCGCGCGCGCATCGCCGACCACGACCTTCCGAATCCACTCCGGCTTCAGTTGCGAGGCAGCATGGGTCAGCGAAGGCGGCAGACGACCTTCGTCGCCGAGATCCTCGGTCTCGACGGCACTCTCACGCGCCACCGCGCGCAGGCCGCCAACCTCACCGACCGCATGACACGCGACACACTGGGCGACGCGAAGAGTGCGTTCGAAGTGCATCGCGGCGGACTTCGGCTCGCCGACGTCGAGCACCGCGCGACGGGTCGCCGCAGTCATCGGCACGCTGGCGCATTCGCGCGCGGGGTCGAGCTCCGCCAATCGGCGCGACGGCGGTGTGGCAGCATCGGGA
Source organism: Planctomycetota bacterium (assembly GCA_050181465.1). GTDB lineage: Bacteria > Planctomycetota > UBA1135 > UBA1135 > UBA2386 > JACRLW01. The sequence continues at coordinate 33,875 of JBFXDD010000028.1, read as the reverse complement.
GCGTGACACGCCGCGCACCGCGACTCGCGGTAGATCGCTTCGCCGCGTCGCGCGAGTTCGCGATCGAATGGCGCATCGAGCTGCGGACCGTCGAGCGTGACGATGCTCGAACTCAGCACCGCGGCTGGAACGTCACGACGCGACGTGCCCGGCCCGGCCCACTGCAAGTCGAGTTGCTCACCGCCCTCGGCTTCCGTGAAGACGACCTCGATGCGGTGCATGCCGCGGGTGAGCTTCCGCTTCGCGTTGCGTTCCCGATACGGCGCGATCCCCTCGTTGCGGACCACGAGCTCGCCGTCCAACCACAGCCACGACGAGTCATCCGAACCCAGCCAGAACCGCCATTCGCCGTCAGCCGGCACGTCGAGGAAGCCGCGGAAGCGGAGCGCGAAGTGGTCATTGCGCGTGCGCTTCGCCACGTCGACCGCGGTCGCGTAGCCGGTCGACGCCGGAGTCAATCCATCGAGTTCCGGAAGCCCGGCCGACGTGATCTTGAGCTCGAAGCACTCGACCTGCAGTCCCGGCTGCGATGCCGGCGCATCGCCGCGCACTTGGTCGCGCAAGAGCCACGCAGCGACTGCATGACGCTCGTCCGCTCCGAAGCCGAACTCGTGGCTAGGAACCGCCTGCTTCGCGCGCGAACCCAGGAACTCGTCGACGGCGTCGAACCACGAGGTCGCAGCGAGATCGCGAATTCCATCGGGCTCATGACAGGCGATGCAGCCACTCTCTTTCCAGAGTTGGCCGCCCAGCTCGACCGCTCCGGATGCCACGCTCACCTCGGTGCGCGCCGCCGACCGTTCGGTCAGAAGGTAACTGGCCAGCGCTACGGAATCGGCCTCGGTGATTCGCGCATGATCGCGAAGCCGGACGCTGAGCGCCGATCGCGTTCGCGATCGAACCGCGCGATTCAGATCGGGCGCGCTCGCCGCTTCGCCGGGGTCACCGTGACAGGCTGCACACCGGGCGCGAGCGAGCACGGGATCGGCCCCCTCGGCGAGAGCCCGCTGAGCGCGAAGCTCCGGGACAGATGTCACCGCGGAGAGAACGAGAAAGGCGAGGAGACGAGAGCGGAGCACTGCGGGAGGATAGCGAAGGAGCTCTGCGCGAACTGCGCTGGTTTCGGGCAACCTGCAGACCGGCCGCGCCCGGCGTTCGGGTCGCTGGTTCGGGCTAGGACTCGTTGAGAGATCGACGCAGCGACGCAGCCGGGCGCGAGTTGCGGCGATCGCAGCAGACGTTCACGAGTGAACCGGGTTGGGTCAGCCGTCCTGGGGCGCACGTGCCACGAGCATTCGGCCCCGCACGAATCCCACAACCGTGACCAGGTCGCCCGTCGCAATGAGTCCCGACTCGGCGGTGGCGTCGAACTCGAGGCCGTCGATCTCGACCCGGCCGTTCGGCAGGATCCCCGTCACAGCACGCCCTTCTGCTCCCACGAGACCGGAAAGATCCGTGTCGGCGAGATCCAGGCCGCGGCGCCGTGCGCGCTTCTCCCGTCGCATCGCCCGCCGCTCGGTCGCCTCGGCGGTCCAACACCAACAGACGTCGGAGCAACACGCCGTCGACTCACAACCGGTGCCGACCGCTTCACAGCCGGCGCACGCCAAGTCGCAGTCGCCTGCCTCGCGCCGGTCGCGGCGATCCGTCGAGGGTGACGCGGATCGACCGACCGCCGTCGCCGGACCCAGGTCCACGCGGCGAAGTGCGGCGCGCGCGGATTCGACTCCGGCGACCAGGTGGCTCGCGACGATCGATGGACACGGCTCGCTGTCGCATGCCGCATCCAAGGCATTGAAGCGATCACGCCGACGATCCTCGGCAAGGTCCTGCCAGGCATCGAAGACATAGACCCATGCACCGAGCGCGCGGCCGAAGTCGGCGAGCGCACCGACATCCGCTTCGCGATCGGAGAGTCGCCCCGCGTGCGCGAACACCGCCCGCACAGCCGGGCACTCGGTTCCGCGAGCATCGCCAGCCTGGACGATTCGTGAACGTCGTCGCGAGATCGCCGCAGGTCGATATCCGGCAAGGAGCTGCGTCGATCGACGACCGAAGCGTAGCTGTAGCTACGCTGCCAGGGAGGAGCCGACGGAGCGACGCCGCCGGGCGCGGCTTGCGGCGATCGCAGCAGACGTTCACGAGTAGTTCGGGCTAGCGAAGGTGTCGCACTCGACTCGGCGGCGGACTGCCGATCCGGGAGTTCCGCGAGCATCGACGCGGGGAACCCCAGTCGCTCGAGAACGGCATCGGCGCGCGCACCGGCACGTCGCAAGGATCGCAGCAGCAGTCGCCTCAACAACGGGCGATCACGATCCTCGACATCGTCGCGCAGCTTCGCCAAGGCGCCGCCGATGGCGAGCGCGCCGACGAGAGCCCTCGCAGGCTCACTCAGCACCTGCACCGAGACTGCACGCATCGGCAGCGCAGTGCAACTTCGTACTTCTTGCTCCGTGCACCGACCGAGTCCGGCCAGAACGACCGTCAACGCGGTCTGGTCGTAGCTCGTCAATACGGAACTGTATCGACCGCCGACGTCGTGGAGCGCATGGCAACTCGCGCAGAACGCCGCGCGGTAGGCTCGTCGCTGCGCCCCATCGAGCCGAGAACGTTGGATGCGAAGCCTTCCGATCATGCGGTGAGTCGGGGGCGTCGATCGGAACCCGGGGCAGCACGACTCCGCGGTGTCGACTCTGACGTGTCCATTCTCTTCTGTCGACGCTGCATCGTCGATTCCACGGTGTCGACCCTACGTGAAGTCCTCCGGCACCGGCGACTCGATGGTGATCTCTTGTCCAATCCGCGGGTGGGTGAAACGCAATCGCCTTGCGTGGAGCAGAGTTCGCGCGACGAGGTTCGGGTGGGATCGCTCCGCGGCGGCGAGGCGAGCTGCGTAGTCGCGGGCGTCGCCGCTCTCGGCACCGTAGAGAACATCGCCGACGATCGGCAACCCGACGTGCGCGAGGTGCACGCGGATCTGATGCGTACGTCCGGTGTGCGGCACTACGTGGAGTCGTGCGTGATCTTGCCGCGCTTCCCATCTCGCGACTTCGGTCATCGCCGTACGCAAGTCCATCCCTCCTTCGCTCGCGGTGAATCGACGCGGCGATCGCGGGGCACGCGGATCGACGCCGATCGGTTCGTCGATCGTGAAGCTCTGCCACTGCGGGTGGTTCGCGGTCTCCGCGAGGTACTCCTTACGGACTTCGCGAGCAGCGAATGCCCGTTGCATCTCCGCGAACGCCTCCGCCCCGCGCGCGAGCAACAAGACTCCGCTCGTGCCGCGATCCAGCCGATGCACCGGCTCCAATCGCCGCGAGCCCGGGTCGTCGCCGAGTTCGCGCTCCAACCGGCGAAGGAAGGTCCGCTGCGGAAACGCGCTCAGCCGCACGCAGACGAGGCCCGCCGGCTTGTCGATCGCGACCAACCGATCGTCGCTCCAGAGGACCCGGACTTCGGGTTCGTCGTCGACGGTGTCCGCCGGTTCCAATTCGAGTTGCTGACCGCTTTGCGCGGCACGGTCCTCGCAAACTCGCTCTCCATCGAGGAAGACCTGCCCCGCGCCGAGCGCTGCGGACCATCGCTCCCGATCGCGATACGCGAACCTGGTCACCAGCCAGCCGACCAGCGACGGAGTCGACTCGCGCAGCACGGTGCACATCCGCTCCGAAGCCGTCATCGAGACAGCAGCACCTTCAGTCGAGGCTCGACTTGCAGGGCGAGCAGTCGATGACCTTCGCGATAGATGTGGAAGTCCAGCGCGTACAGCTCGAGTCGGCCGTCGGCGACGAAGACCGGCTCGAGATCGATCACGTCTGCCGAACGATCGGCCAGTAGTGCCATGAAGCCGTCGCGCAGCTTTCGCTGCACGCCGCCATCGACGACCTCCCCGGCGAGCTTCGACAGTCCACTCGCATGCTTCGGCTGCACGAGATCGAAGGATGGAATCAACACCCAGAGCAGCGCTGCGCCGTTCGCTGCGGCCGTCCGCTCGAGATCTTCGACCGACCGTCGCGCCTTCGCCAGAATCGGCTGCAATCGATCAGGCTGCCGATGCAAGTACAGAGCCTGGTTGAGACCCTGCCAGAAGATCTGCTCGAACTGCCTCTCGATCGCCAACGCGCGCGATCGCTCGCTGGTGGTCTCCGCAGCGGCTTCCGCCGCAGCGGGTTGTTCGCGAAGGTCGTCGTCGAGGTGCGGCACCTTGCGGTTCTCCAAGTCGAGAAGATCGTTACCGAGGAAGACCCCCACCACCACCACACGCGGTCGATACTGCGGCACCAGAGTCCGTGCTCGCAGCGCGTATTGCCAAAGGCTGTAGAGCCCGCAACCGGCGTTGAGCACGTGTATCGGCCGGGCGTCGCTCTCGAACCGACGCTCGAGGATCGACGTGAAGTTGTCGGCCGTCGACACCACACCATCGACGTGGCTGTCGCCGAGCACCAGGACCCGCGGTCGATCCGCCAGGTCGGGCAGATCCGTTTCGCGAAGAAAGCCGTGGCGATCGCGGCGCTTGACGATCATCCCGCCGTCCTTGCCGTCCAAGGCGGCCATCGGATGCTCCCAGGTGAAGGAGCGCCGCGGCCGAAAGCCGGCGACGGGATCGACGACGAGTGCTTCCTTGTCGTTCCAGGTCAGCTCTGGCTGCTCGGCTGAGTCGACGGGATCTTTGGTGATCCTGCCGGTCTCCGGCTCGCGCAGCCGCGTCAGCGCGAGCCACGCGAGAGCACCACCGCTCGCCGCGGCGAGCACGGCGAGGATCACACGGCGGAGTGCTCGGGGCGAAGCCATGGACCTTCCATAGCAACTACCCCCGAGTGAGCACAGTGCGCGCCCCGCTCCGTCCAGCCGGGCGGGGTGGAGCCTTCGAGTCGAAGCTCAGGGAACGATCGTCAGCGAAGCCGCGGGCGAGAACACCACGTTCGACAGGGTCGGACCCTGGGCCGAGGGGAAGGACACGTTCGTGAAGTAGAGCGTGAGGCCGACGGTGTTCGGGTTCGTCGGGATCACGATCGGAACGTTGATCGAACCGGAGGCCGGCAGTTGGCCGTAGTCGAGCGCGTTGAGCAAGGGAACGCCGATCGGCACGACGACCGAGCCGATCTGGATCGGGCCAGGATTCTTGCTGATCCAAAGGCAGCTATGGCACTGGGCGCTGCCGCTGATGGTCATGGTGACGCGTGCACCCAGGCGCGGCTGGCCAGTGAAGGTGATCGAGCTGTTGCAGCCCTGCGCGGAGACGTCGGCCGCCGCGATCACGAAGACGGCGGCGAGCACGGAGAGGATTCGAGACAGGTTGATGAGACCAGACGATCGCATGGTGGAACGAGGACCCTGGGGCAGTCGAGAATCCCCGCTCGGGCCGACGCGGGGATCTTCTTTGGAAGCGGTGCTTCGAATCGCAGTTCTAGCGCGCCGGCAGCGCTTGAATTTCGCAGCCGCGACGCACGAGGCGATCGCGGATGTTCTCACGGGACAACGATCTCCAACGGCGCACTTACCGTCAACACGCCGTTCGCGCTCGCGGAGTCGATCACGAGTGCTTGTACGGAAAATGCACCGAGGAGGCGCGGCGGCAGCGCCAGGCGGAGCGCAAGCTGGCCGCTGCCGGCGGGTGAGTTGGCGGAGCCGCTGAGAAGCAGCGGGCCGATCGCATTCGGGATGGGATTGAGTTGGACGGCACACTCACCGCCGATCGGGACCGCGACGCGTCCTACTCCGACGACCAGGAATCCGAACGAAGCCGGTGCCGCGTTGGCCACCGCGAAGTCGATGTGGCGCGCCGCAGTGGTGTCGGCGGCGGCACCGAGATCCGGAATCGCTCCGACCGACAACAGCGGGATCCGAGCACCGGAACACCCGACACCGTAGGCCTCGGGCACTGCATCGAGGTCGTAGGTATGGATCGTTCCGCGACCACAGGTCGGCGGACTACCCACCGCGCACGGCATGTGGACATCGCCGCGCGCCGTGACCACCGTGTCGCCGTCGATCTGCGGGAGGGCGAGACCGTAGCCGGCGGTCTGAGTCAGCACTGCCTGCTTGATCCACGTCCCGCCGACGCGGCGGAACACCAACGAGACGAAGCCCAGACCATCGTGCACACGCCGACCGGAACTGACGACGAAGACGTCGTCACGCAGGTCCTGGTGGTAGTCATTGGCGAGGAATCCCCAGGCTCGCTTGTCGATCACCTGCGTCTGCACCCATCCGTGCTGCGTCCGTTCGAGAATCGCAGCCAGCGAGCCACCCTGCATCAGAACCGAGTTGCCCGACAGACTCGCCGAGCTCAGCCGGAAGACGTGGGCCAGCGAGCCGGTCCCCCAGTCTGGCTGCAGCGCCGCTTCGTGTTGCCAGGTGCCGGTCGACGTGCGCACGAAGACGTGCGCGACCGGCGAGGAGATGCCGGCGCTGTGATTCGCCGAGTAGACGAGCACGCGATCTCCAGAAACGGACACGTGCCGACCGAACGAGTCCTCGGCATCCGGCGACGGATCGGACAGATCCGCCTCATGAATCCAGGCGCCGGCACGGTACCGATGTAGCGACACCCGCCCGGCATTGACTCGTCCGGCCACGGCGACACTCCAGTCCCCGATCGCGAGCAGGTCGCCGTCCAGGCTGGCGGCCCGAGCGACCGGCGAACGCGCGAATCGTCCGGTCTGCCGCCACACGCCCTGGCTGCGCTCGAAGGCGTAGACCGCCCCGATCGATCCGATCGCCGCGCGATCACCGGAGAGCGCGACGTTCGAACCGAAGAATTGGCTCGCGGCAGGGTCGTTGGGACGAAGTTCAGCCTCCAGCGACCAGGCCGCACCGGACCCCGAGCGGGTGTAGACCAAGGCGGCACCGACGGCAGGAACGACCGTCGAACCCTGACTCCAAGCCATCAGGTTCGCGCCGACGACGAACGTGTTGCCATCGACGTCGAGACCGCTGAGACCAGGATCATTGCCCGGGTTTCCCGGGTGATGGGGAGCGGCGATCCGCTGGTTCTCCACCAGCTCTGCCTGCGCCGCGGCGCAGGGGGCCAAGCCGATGGCGGCGAGGGCCGCGACCAGAGCCGACGAGACGGACGGCGAGATGGCCGAACGCGAGTGGACACGAAGCGTCGACGAGGGATCCGCGCGGTGGAACATCAATGTGGGTGAGGCAGGCGCGCGGGGTGGACGCGCGGGGCTGTCGGACTCTACGGCCCGACACTTTGCGGCGGCTCGCGAAAGTCGTGTGGCCGTTCCGCCCGGCGCGGTAGCCGCGAGCACGGCTACCGGGCTATGCTGGCCGAAGAGAGACCCACCGATGAACCAGCCCAATCCCTACGCACTCGATCACATGATCGCGGCCGAGGCGCCCGCCGACGCCCGTGCCCAATTCATCCAGAAGACCTACGGCTTCCTGCTGGCCGGGGTCCTGGTGTTCGTCGCCACCCTGTGGGCCGCCGGCAACGTCGCCTCCGTGCGCGAACTCGCCGTCGGGCTCTACCGGATGAACCCGTGGCTGAGCTTCGCCATCGTGCTCGGTGGATCTTGGCTCGTGCACGCGGTGGCGGAGAAGTCGCCGATCAACGTCGTCGCCTACTTCACCTACGCCTTCCTCTTCGGACTCCTGCTGGCCCCCATCGTTCTGGTGGCGGCGAACACGGCGCCGGTGGTCCTCACCCAGGCATCGATCCTGACCGCGTTCGTGTTCACCGGCATGACGGCATGGGCCTTCCTCTCCAAGAAGGACTTCTCCTTCCTCGGCGGCGTCCTCAGCATCGCCTTGTTCGGCATGCTGGGCGTCGCGATCGCCGGCATGATCTTCGGCTTCACGATCGGCCTCTGGTACTCGGTGATCGGCGTGATCCTCTTCGCCGGCTACATCCTGTACGACACCAGCCGGATCCTGCACCACTACGGCACGCATCAGCACATCGCTGCGGCCATCGTGCTCTTCACCGATGTCGTGTTGCTGTTCAAGCACATCCTCGTGCTGTTGATGCGCAGCCGGGATTGAGGATCAGGACTCGGCAGCGAGCATCTCCCAAGCACTGCGGTGCTCGCCCGACGCCGCGACGTGATCGATCAGCGCGGCCAGGAAGGAATCGTTCGCCAACGTCGCGCTGTCGCCGATGAGCGCCACATGCCGGCGCGCGCGGGTCACTGCGACGTTGATCCGGCGCGAGTCCGCCAGGAAGCCGACTTCGCCACGATCGTTGCTGCGCACCATGCTGAGCACGATGGCTTCCTTCTCGCGACCTTGGAATCCGTCGACGGTGTCGACTTCGATCTCCGGACGATCCGCGAACGCCAATCGCAGCCGTTGCACCTGCGCGTTGTAGGGCGTGATGACGCCGATGTCCGCGCCGCCGACGCCGGCCTGAAGCAACGCCCGGACATGAGCATCCACGAGCCGGACCTCGCCGTCGTTCGAACGACTCTCGTCGTCTGCGCTCACGGACTCTTCGAGCCCGCAGCCTGCCGTGTCGATCCAGAGCATCGGCAGCGAGGTATCCCGCGAGTCGGCAACACCGGACAGGTCACGAAGCAGATGGCCGCGCACGGCATCGGCCGCTTCCAGTCGACCCGAGTACATCGCCGCCGATGCCCATGCCATGATCGCGGCGTGCATTCGGTATTGGCGAGTGAGCATCACCGTGCGGAGTTCGGCGGGATCCGCTTCGGCTGCGCGCTCGAACAACGTGCGGGCCAATCCGTCGCGAGCAGCGGTCGGCGACAGGATCGTGGGCGGCAACTGTCGATGATCCCCTGCGAGCACCGCGGCGCGACCGCGTGACAACGCGATCCAGTTGGCAGCTTCGATGGACTGCGCCGCTTCGTCGATCACGACACGATCGAACACCCGGTCTTCGAGCACGCGATCTGCAGCTCCGCTCAGCGTCGCGAGCACGACGTCCGCAAGGTCGAGTTCGCCGCGCACGATTCCGTCCTCCAGTCGGCGCCGTTCGGCGCGAAGCGCTCGCAGCTCCGCTCGAAGCTGTTGACGCTCCCGCCGGTCCGATGCCGACTCGATTCGGCGCTGGACGAGCTGCGTCTCGCGCCGCATCTCGCGCCGGATCTTGTCGTCGATGCCGGCCTCGATGCGAGCGTCCAGCGTGCAATCGCGAATCGACGCCAACACGCGCGCGGGATGACCGAGCCGCAAGACGCGCAGGCCGGTAGCGACCAAGCGTTCGGCGAGATTGTCGACCGCGACGTTCGACGGAGCACAGGCGAGCACGCGCTCGCCCGCGGCGACCGCGCGACGCACGAACGCGACGACCGCGGTGGTCTTCCCCGTACCCGGCGGACCGTGAATGAGAGCGAGCGGCCTGGTTGCCAGTGCGGTCGCCACTGCCCGCTCCTGCGCCGGATCGAGTGATTCGCCGCTCAGCGGGCTCAGCACCGACAACGATTCGCCGGCGCGGATCGACGTGTCGCGCCCGAACAACGCCTGGACGAGCTTCGTCGCGGCACTGGTCCCGCCCTTGCCCAACTGAGACAGCGCGGCGGCCATTCGCCGATAAGTCACATCGGGCGCAACGCGATGGAGATCGATGAGCGAAGGTAGGTCGGCATCCTCGTCATCGAGCGCCACCGCGATCGAGTCGCGCCGAACCTTGACGACGACACCCGTCGGTTCGTTCTCGCTTGGCGCCACCGTCGCCCGAGCATCGACGAGTACGACGACGTCACCGGACTGGAAGCGCGTGCCCGGCAGGTCGTCACCACGTGATGAAGCGAGCACGACGGTCGCCCGACCACCCGCCGAGATCTCGAGATCGGCGACGCAGAGCCGCCGGAGCAGCACGCCACGCCGCTCCAGCTCTTCCTTGCTCCGCTGCTCGCGATCGACGCGAACGCGATCCACCTCGGCCTGCCGCTCGAGATCGAGCAGCGCGCGGTGATGGCGGGCAAAGTCCTCCGCAGTCGGATGGTGCATTCCGAGAGCATGCCAGACAGCGATCCCGAACGCGCAGGCCGGCGCGTCCGCCGAATCGACCTACCGCCCGGTGTGCGGGTCTCACCGCGGATCAGGAGTCAACGCACGACGCAGTCGATGTCGCAGAACCGACTTCTCCAGTTCCACACAGAGCATCAGGACAACGCCGAAGCCGACGATGCGCAGCCACTGTTCCATCCCGAGCTCGGCGGTGCCGAACAGTCGCTGCAATACCGGTGCGTGCGTGAAGAGGGCCTGGAGAACGACGAGCCCGGCAACGGCGTAGAGAATGTAGCGGTTTCCGAACAGACCGCGCCAATTCAGCACCGCGTCGTGGGTGAACCGGCTGTTCCACAGATAGAAGATCTCGCCCATCACGAGAGCGTTGACAGCGACCGTGCGGCTCGCGGCGAGATCGCCGTGCAGTTCCATCTCCAACAGGAACAGACCGAGACTGCCGGCCACCAGAAGGGTGGACACGAATAACACCCGCCAGGTCAAGAGGGCACTGAGGATGGGCGCACGAGGATCGCGTGGCGGCCGACTCATCACATTCCGCTCGGCCGGCTCCATCGCGAGTGCCAGACCGAGCGTGATCTCGGTGACCATGTTCACCCAGAGAATCTGCACCGCGGTCATCGGCATGGCCAAGCCGCCGAGCAAGGCTCCGATCACCACGCCGGCTTCGCCGCCGTTGGTCGGCAGCGTGAACAGGATCGCCTTGGTGATGTTGTCGAAGGTCGTTCGACCCTCCTCGACGGCGGCCGCGATCGAACGGAAGTTGTCGTCGGTCAGAACGATCTTGGCTGCCTGCCGCGCGGCGTCCGTGCCCTTTCGACCCATGGCGACCCCCACGTCGGCACGCTTCAGTGCCGGCGCGTCGTTCACGCCGTCGCCGGTCATCGCGACAACTTCACCGTTCTCCATGAGAGCGGTGACCAGGCGTAGCTTGTGCTGTGGGCTCGCCCGCGCAAACACGTCGATTTCGCGAACTGCATCGCAAAGGGCCATCGCTTCCATCGCTTCGATCTCGGAACCGATCAACGCTCGGTGTCCGTCGCCGATACCGAGCTGGAATCCGATCCGACATGCGGTGGCCGCATGATCTCCCGTGATGATCTTGATTCGGATCCCGGCGCGCCGGCACCGCGCGACCGCCTCGATCGCCTCTTCGCGCGGCGGATCGAGAATCCCGTACAGACCCAACAGGCGGAACTCGCTTCGGAACGGCTCGTCCCGCAGGCTCTCGAGTCGACCGGCTTGCTTCTCCGCGATTGCGAGAACACGCATCCCCAACTTGCCGCACGCCTCGACATGTCCGGTCCAGTACGCGAGGTCCAGCGGTTCGTCCCCGTTCGCCCCACGCTGTGCGGCGCACATCGCAAGAATGGTCTCGGGTGCACCCTTGACCACGATGAAGTGCTGCACGGCGTCTCGGTGCAGGGTCGCCATGTAACGATTCGCCGATGCGAAGGGAATCGTGTCCGCGCGATCTCGGCCATACGTGCTCGGCTCGATGCCGGCTTTCAGCGAGAGAGTGAGCAAAGCTCCCTCGGTCGGATCGCCTTGCATCTCCCATTGCCCACCGTTGTGCCGAAGCGTGGCGTCGTTGCACAGGAGGCCGGCACGCACGACTTCGAACAGCAACGGTGTGTCCAGAGCGACCACTGGAATGCCCTCGAAGCTCAAACCTCCACTGGGCACGTAACCGCTGCCGCTCACTTCGTACACACCTGACGCCGTGACGACCCGCTGCACGGTCATCTCGTTCTTCGTGAGCGTGCCGGTCTTGTCCGTGCAGATCACCGTCACCGAACCGAGCGACTCCACCGCCGGCAATCGCCGCACGATCGTGTTCCTCTTCGCCATCCGTTGCACCCCGATGGCCAGCGTGATGGTCATCAGCGCGGGCAAGCCCTCCGGGATCACGGCGACCGCGAGCCCAACTGCCACCAGGAACATCTCCTCGAGGGAATACCCGCGAACGAGACAGCCGAAGACCACGGTCGCCAGCCCGAACAGCAGGGTGAACATCGCGAGTCGTCGCCCGAACGCGGCGATCTTGCGCATCAGCGGCGTGTTCCTGTCCTCGACGTCCAGCAGCATCCGACCGATACGACCGATCTCGGTACCTTCGCCGGTGGCGATCACCACACCGAGGCCCTGACCGTACGTCGCCAGAGTCCCGCAGTGTGCGATGCAGGTGCGGTCCGCGATCACCGCGTCCGCAGCGACCGGCCTTACGGACTTGGCTACCGCTCCACTCTCGCCCGTCAACGCGGACTCGTCGATCTGCAGCTCGTGAGTCTCGATCAGACGCAGATCCGCCGGCACTCGGTCACCGCCCTCGAAAGAAACCAGATCGCCTGGAACGAGCTCTTCGGCATCGACGCGAACGCGTTGCCCGTCTCGCCGGACCGCGGCCGCCGAGGAGAGCATGCTCCGAATCGCCGCCAAAGCATTCTCGGCGCGACCTTCCTGCACGAATCCGACGATCGCATTCACGACCACGACTCCGAGGATGACCGTGGTATCGATCCAGTGACCGAGGAGCGCCGTGGTCGCCGCGGATACCAGCAGCGCGTAGATCAGCACATTGTCGAACTGCCCTGCGAAGCGGCGTAGTGCGCTCCTGCCGCGTGCGGCCGGCAAGCGGTTGCGGCCCTCTCGTCGCAGCCGAGTCTCGGCCTCCACGCTGGACAAGCCCGAGGTCGTGACTCCGAACTCCCGCATCGTCGCTGCGGAGTCGAGCGCGTGCGCGAGCAAGCTACGGTGCGAGGCCATGTCCTCCAGGTTCGGTCGGCGATCAGGATGCGCCGCCGGAGGCGGGTCCGGCGATCACGATACGCGCGTCGGCGATGGCGACTCCGAGGGGATGGGCCAGCACCGGGTTCAGGTCCAGCTCGGCCAACCACGGGAGTGCGACGACGAGTTGCGACACCTTGATCAGCAACCCGGTCAGCGCGTCCATGTCGACACCAGGAATGTTCCGATACGTACCGAGCACACGGTGGATGCGCGTATCGCACATGAGTTCACGCGCAAGTGGATCGTTCAGGGGTGGGAGTCCGATCGCCGTATCGCGCAGCGCCTCGACGGCGACACCGCCGGCACCGAAGCTGATCACACGCCCGAAGATCGAGTCGGTCGCGACACCGATCAGAACCTCACGTGCATGCTCGAACCGCAACATGGCTTGAACTGCGACGCCGTCGAGGCGCGCGCCAGGCCGCAAGGCTCGCACGTGGGCCAACATCCGTTCGTACTCCGTTGCGACCATCGCCTCGTCCACGAGGTTCAGACACACACCCCCCACATCCGACTTGTGACTGATGTCGGGCGAGTGGATCTTCAGCGCGACCGGAAAGCCGATGCGCCGCGCTGCCGCTATCGCCTCTCCACGATCCCGCGCGAGGATCGTCGCCGCGGTCGGGAATCCGAGCGCCCGCAGAAGATTCTTGGCCTCGTGCTCACTCAGTAGCGTGCGGCCTTCCGCCTCTGCATGCCGCCGCAATTCTTCTGCCGCACGAAGCGCCGATCCGTCGAAGCTGCCGGCCTGTGAGTCGGGCGCGGGCGCGTTGCGCAGTTGATCCTGATTGCGGCGGTAGGTCTCCAGGACCGCGAAACCTTCGACCGCGTCCTCGGGGCTCGCGAAGTGCGCGATTCCCGCAGCCTCGAAGACCTCGGCGCAGGAGTCGCGCTCCTTGCTGTCCAGCCACACCGCGAGCACCGGCTTCTCGCTCGTGCGCGCCGAGTCGGCGACGGCTCGCGCACAGGCGACCGGATCCGCCGGAGCGGTGGGACAATAGAGAGTGAGCAAGGCGTCCACACCGTCATCGCCAAGAGTGGTGGTGACTGCGTCGCGGAATCGATCCGCAGATGCGTCTCCGATGATGTCGACGGGATTGGCGTGCGACCATTCCGGTGGCAGGACACGATCGAGCTCCGCCAGAGTTCGATCGCCGAGGTTCGCGAGTGAGACGTCGTTCTGCATCACACTGTCGGCGGCGATCACGGCGAGTCCGCCGCCGTTCGTCACGATCGCGAGTCGGTCCCCACTCGGCACGCGTGCTCGACTGAGGGTGCGCGCCGCAGCGATCAGTTGGGTGTAGGTCATCACCCGCACGGCACCGCATCGACGCAGCGCCGTGTCGAAGACTTCGTCGCGGCCTACTAGTGCACCGGTATGGCTCGAGGCCGCCTTGGAACCGGAGGCATAGCGTCCTGACTTCAAGGCGATGACCGGCTTGACGGTTGCCGCTTCGCGGAGCGCGCGCATGAAGGACGCCGCATCGCGAATCCCCTCGATGTAGAGCAGGATGGCCTCGGTCGCTGAGTCCTGGCGGAGGAAGTCGAGGATCTCGCCGAAGTCGACGTCGGCGGCGGCGCCCGAAGAGATCACGCTGGAGAAGCCGAAGTCCTCGCTGGCAGCCAAGTCCAAGATCGCGGTGCAGATCGCACCGGACTGCGACACCAACGCCACTCGTCCCGGGATCGCGCGAGCACGTGCGAATGTGGCATTCAAGCCGACATCGGCTCGCGTGAGACCCAGGCAGTTGGGGCCCAGAACGCGAATGCCGTGCGCATGTGCAACGCTCACCAGATCCTGTTCCAGAGTCGTCCCGCTGGCGGACTTCGCGCGAAAGCCCGCACTTAGAACCACGGCTGCGCGGAGCTGCGACCGCGCACCCGCAGCGAGGATGCCTGGGACTGCCGGCGCGGGCGCTGCGATGACCGCGAGATCGACCGCGTCCGGCAGATCGGCGAGCGATGCATGGCTGACCTCGCCGTCGATCCTTCGGTACTTGGGGTTCACCGCGTAGCAAGGGCCGCGGAACCCGCCGCTCCGCACGTTCTGCCAAAGCGCAGCACCGAGGGAACCGGGACGCTCGCTGGCGCCGACCACCGCGACGCTGCGCGGCCGAAACAAGGGTGAGAGCGGATGCGTGATCATCTCGATGCTCGAGGAGTGCAACCGGAAGGACTGCGCGTGACACACCGCGGCGCCGGATGGCTTCGGACGATCTGTTCGGCAGTTCTCGTCGGCAGTCCTCGTCGGCAGTCCTGGTCGGCAGTCCGGGTCAGCAAGGAGGAAGCATGCCAGACCGCTCGCGCGACCGGAAAGCCGCGTGCACTCGATCGGGCCGCTCGTCATGCTGATCCGCGATGGTCCTGGCGAACACCAGCGGCGGCATCCTGCCGATGATCCTCCTCGGCACGGTGATGGCGGTCAGCTACCTGCTGATCGGAACCGGAAAGGTCCACAAGCTCGTCGCGGCAATGATCGGAGCCCTGATCGCCGTGGCACTCGGACTCTGGCTCGGCGTGGTTCACGACTACGAGGAGATCCACACTCGACTGTCCCACGACCTCGGCGTGCTCGGCGTGCTGGTCGGAACATCGATCCTGGTCGACGTCGCCGGCCAGTCGGGGCTGTTTCAGTTCCTGGCCATCAAGATCGCCAAGCGCGCGCGCGGCTCGCCGCGGCGCTTGTTGGCGACGATCGTCGCGTTGACGGTCCTCTTCGTCGGCCTGCTCACGATTGCGCCCGGCACTCTGATCGTGGTCTCCCTGGCCCTGGTCCTCGCGAAGGAACTCTCGCTCCAAGCCAAGCCATATCTGCTCGCGATCGCGGTCGCGGCAAACTCGGGGGCACTCGCGACGTTCGCGTCGGGAATCTGCACCCTGATGGTCGGAACCGCGGCCGGCATCCCATACGTGCAGTTCCTGATGCTCTCGTTGCCGGTCGCGCTGGTGACCGCCGCGATCGCCTGGTTCCTCATCCTCCGATTCTACGGCGCACGACTCGCCAAGCCGGAGATCACCGACGCGGAACGCGCCGAGCGAATCGCGACCTTCGACGAATGGGCCATGGTCAGCGATCGCCGCGTGTTCTGGCGCTGTGCGATGATCCTCGGGGCGACCATCTTGGGCTTCGCGTTCGCGCGCAACTTCGGGATAGGGCTCGACTGGGTTGCGCTGGCCGGCGGGTCGGCGGCCTTGTTCTTCTCCGGGCTGGATCCCGAGGAGGCGGTCAAGAAGGTGCACTGGTCGGTCGTGCTGTTCTTCGTCGCGCTGTTCGTGATGATCGGTGTCGTCGAGGAGACCGGCCTCTTGACGGCACTCGCCGGCGGTCTCTCGGGCATCGCCGACGGCAACGTCACCATCGCCATCGCCCTGCTGGTCGTCTTCACCGCTGTAACCAGCGGGATCATGGACAACATTCCGGTGGCCGCCACGCTGATCCCGGTGGTGCGCGGCATGATCGGCTCTGGCCTGCGCGCCGAACCCTTGTGGTGGGGCTTGCTCATGTCGGCGAATCTGGGCGGCAACGCGACACCGATCGGCAGCATTTCGTGTGTCATCGCGTTGCACGCACTGTCGGACGCGACCGGTGAGAAGGTCGGCTGGGGCGAGTACCTCAAGGTCGGCGGCGTGATCCTCCTCGTCCAGATCGTCTTCGTATTGGCCTGGATCCTCGGGCTCGACTCCTTCGGCCTCATTCCGCCCATCCCCTCGACCCGCTGACATGGACCACGAACTGCAACGACAGATGGCAGCCTTCGAAGCTGCGCGCATCGCCCGACCGATCCAACTGGTTCCGCCGAGCCTGAAGCGCATCCTGGTCGCACGGGACGGCAGCAACCAGGACCCTGCAGCCGTCGCCCTGGCGAGCGCGATCGCAACGCGGCATTCGAGTGAAGTCGGCGAATGGGTCGGCAAGGTGAGCGAGCTCGCACACGAAGCGATCCTCGCAGCGTGCGAAGCTGCAGACCTGCTCGTGATCCCGAGCCCGTTCGGCGCCGATCACGCCGCGGTCGGCAGCTACACCCTCTCGACCACGTTGGACATCCTGCTTGCGCGCGGACACACGCCGGTGCTGTGCATTCGCGAACCCGAACTGGCCGACGCGAAGGCACTCGACGCACCACTCGTCGTCCTCGACCTGCACCTCGAGCGGAAGAGTGAAGCGACGGCGATGGCTCTCGCGCTGACCGCGCCGGGTGGCGAAGTCGCCCTTCTTGGCGTCGTCGATCCGACCCAGCCGCAGGGGCGCGAGGAGATCCTCGGTCAGTGGCTCGATCCGGCACAGATCGAGGAAGCCGACCTGACGGCGCTGCACGGCGCCCGTACCGCGGCGCTCACGGCAGCGCTTCAGAAGGAGTCGAGTGCACGCGGCGTGTTGGCGAAGGTGATGGTGCGCACCGGTGCGGTGATCGATGTCGCGCTGGAACAAGCCCGCCAACGAGAGGGCATTCTCGTCGTCGGACTGGACCGGAGACCCGGCAGCCCCGCAGCCCACAAGGCACGCGAACTCATCCTGCGCAGCAAGCTCCCGGTCCTGCTGGTCTGAGAGCCGGCACACGACCCGACCATTCGGGTCGTCGCATCTGCACTGCTCGTCCGACCAACCGGCTCACCTCGAAGATCCATGTTCAGAATACGACAACTGGACGACGACACCTCTGCCGTGAATCGGCGCGAACTGGCGCTCATCCAGCAGATTCTCCGCGAGCGACTTCCCGGGATTCCTCGCGACGAGATCGAAGCGCTGCCCGACAAGATTCGCGATCCGCTCTCGCATCGGTTCCGTGCGATGCTCTTCGTCGCCGACGATCTCCACGGCAAGTACAAGGGCTTCGCACTGCTGTCGCACGCGCCGGACGAAGGGTTCTGCGTACTCGACTATCTCGCGACCGCCAGTGGACTGTCTGGCGGCGGCGTCGGCGGCGCTCTGTATGAACGCGTCCGCGAAGCAGCTCGATCCCTGGCGCCTCTGGGCCTGTTCTTCGAGTGCCTGCCGGACGAACCGAGCGCTTGCAGCAAGCCCGAGTACGCCGTCGACAACGCCAAGCGGTTGTCGTTCTACGAGTCCTTCGGTGCGCGCCCGATCCTCGGAACGGACTATGAGCTGCCGCTCTCTCTCGGCCAACTCGACATGCCCCACTTGGTGTGGGACGACCTGGGTCGCGGCGCTCCGCTCCGTCGCGAGGACGCAGTCCGTGTGGTGCGAGCCTTCCTCGAGCGCAAGTATGCAGATCTCTGCTCTCCGGAGTACGTGGATCGCGTCGTCGGCTCGTTCCGTGACGATCCAGTGGCGTTACGAGCACCACGCTATCAACAGCGCTATCGCAAGAAGCGGTCTCGAATCCCGACGGGTGAGCAGAAGATCGTGTTGGTCGTGAACTCTGAGCACGACATTCACCACGTCCGGGAACGAGGATACGTCGAAGCCCCGGCGAGGATCGCCTCGATCCTCACGCACTTGGAGAGCAGCGAGTTGTTCTGGCCGACCAAGTCACGTCCGTTCGCGGAGAAGCACATCCTGGCGGTTCACGATCCCGGTCTGGTCCGTTACCTGAAGGATGCCTGCGCCAAAGTCGAACCGGGCAAGTCGATCTACCCCTACGTCTTCCCCGTTCGCAATCAAACCCGGCCGCCGGAGGACCTCGCCTACGCCGCGGGCTATTGGTGTATCGACACCTTCACGCCGCTCAACCGCAACGCCTGGCTGGCAGCTCGGGGCGCGGTGAACTGCGCGTTGACGGCCGCCGCCACCATCTTGGACGGTCAGCGGTACGCGTACGCACTCGTCCGCCCGCCCGGACATCACGCCGAGCGACGGGTCTTCGGCGGATTCTGTTACCTGAACAATGCGGCGATTGCCGCGCAGTTTCTCTCCGAACACGGCAAGGTCGCGATCTTGGATCTCGACTATCACCATGGAAACGGGCAGCAGGACATCTTCTACGACCGGGACGACGTTCTCACGATCTCGATCCACGCCCATCCGAATTTCGCTTATCCCTTCTTCACCGGTTTCCCGGAGGAACGCGGCGTCGGCTCGGGCTTCGGCTTCAATCACAACTTTGCGCTGCCGGAGTCAGTCGATGGACCGCACTACCGTCGCGAGTTGGCGAAAGCTCTCGAACTGATCCGCGAGTTCGAGCCGAAACACCTCGTGATCGCATTGGGGCTCGACACCGCTCGCAAGGATCCGACCGGCACCTGGACTCTCCGAACGATCGACTTCGCGGAGAACGGCGCCATGGTTCGCGCGCTGGACCTGCCAACCCTGGTCGTCCAGGAAGGCGGCTACCGCACCACGTCTCTCGGCGCGAACGCGCGCGCCTTCTTCGAAGGACTGGCGACAGTGTCGGATCGCGCGTGAGCCGACCGTGCGCGAGCGCGCACGGCGTCCTCAGCCGTTCTTCTTGCCGGCCGCGTCGTCGGCAGTGCCCTTCGCCGGAGCCTTCTTGGTCGCCAGGTGCGCGGTGCAAGGCGCGGAGACCGTGTGCATGCCCCAGTGGATGCGGAACGTCATGTTGGTGACGTCATCCCCGTTCGCCGCGAGCTCGATCAGGAGCTTCTCGGCGACCGTGTCCGTCTCACCCTTCGTCATGGCGACGGTGTAGTCCGCCTTCCAGGCGTCGGCGATGAACGGCGCCCAACCCTGCTTGTCGCTGTTCTTGGCGTCCAGCACCAGGAGGTGGAAGCCGCCGTCCGCGTCGACCTTGAGTCCGAGGTAGTAGGAGCCGGGCTCGACCTTGGTCTGACCGATCGTGACCGGGATCGAGGTGTTGAAGGTCGTCCAGAAGTCCTTGCCGAGACGGTGCTGCTTGCCCTTCAGCTTGGGAAGCATCGAGTCGTACTCGTCCTTCCATTCGGGCTGGCCGTACTGCACGCAGACCATTCCGACCGGACCGTTGTCCCAGAAGATCTTGGTCGACGCGGCGCGCTCGCCGTTGCCGCCGAAGACTTGGACCTGCGCGATCGCGGGCACCGCGAGCGACGTGGCGAGAAGCAGGGAAGAGAGGAATCGAAGGCTTTGCATGGCTTGTCGTGGCTGCGCCGTGTCGGCGCGCGGGAGGATTCGGAGGGAGACGGAGCGCGGTCGCGCCAAGGGGAACCGCAGGGGTTCCGCAAGTTCTGGCGCCGCCCCCCGTCGATACGCATCAAGTAGTCGACCCGGCCAGCGCGGTCAATCCAGACGCTGCTCTTCTCGAGCGGCGATGCGCAGAACCGCCTTGCGCAACCGGGGATGCGCATCGAACCGAGCGACGAAGTCCTGCTCACGACGCCCACCCTTGCTCCGGGCGATCTGCCCGAGCGCGATTCGCTCGTCCCGACCCCAACTGCCCGCGTCCAGCACCGCGACCAGCGGTGCCCAACGACGGAAGGACTGTTGCTCGCCGACCGACCAATCGGCGAAGTCCTCGACCTCGGCCAGAGCAGCGAACTCCGCGGTGCACGCAACCTCGGCGCCTTCACGATCCGCGCCGAAGCGTCGGCCCAGTTCGCGACTGATCGCGAGTCCGACGAAGGCAGTGCCGATCAGTCCGATCACGTCGTCGCGTTCGCGGCCGAGATGAAGGAACACGTTGTGGCGGGCGAGTTGCACGAGAGTCGAACGTGAACTGCGGTGACCGGGCTGCTTCCGCATGCGCGCCAGCTCTCGATCCATCAGCGTGCGCGCCGCTGCGTCACGCGGCCGATAGCCGAGCTTCTGGTAGAACCACCACGATCCCGACGCGAGCCCTTCTTCGTTCTGATCGCCCAACTGATACGGATAGACAGTGAAGGAGTCGGCGCCGAACATCGTGCGCACCGTGGCGACCACGCGTGAGTAGATCCACGCCGCCTCGGCACCGCGCCACGTCTCGAACACGTTGTAGGCGATGTCGGCCGACCCATACAGCGCGCTGTTGAGGACGTAACCGATGGGCACTCCGTTCTTGACCGTCAGGTAGGCATAGACCGCTTCGAGCAAGAGTCGCCGATGGGGCAAGACACCGATTGCGATGAACGACAGACCGTCTTCCCATTCGATGACGCGGACGTCCGACGGGTCCCCGTAGGAGAACGCATCCAGGTCTCGACTGCGAGTGACCATCGCCTCCCGCGCGCGATCGATCCATGCCGCACCCTCCGCAGGATCCAGCTCGCGGATC
The DNA here is from genome assembly GCA_050181465.1 of Planctomycetota bacterium. Classification (GTDB taxonomy): domain Bacteria; phylum Planctomycetota; class UBA1135; order UBA1135; family UBA2386; genus JACRLW01. Next base: position 13,002 of record JBFXDD010000028.1, on the reverse strand, counting down.
GCGCGCGGTTCCAAGACGGCGGCTTCGCGCAGGTCCGGACGCTGATGACGCATCGGCCCGCTCTGCCAAACGACTCGCTCGACCGGCGCCTTGGCCATCGTTCGACTGGGACCGCCGGGCAACCCCTCGATCTCCACCTCGATGTCCATGTCCTCGTAGAACTTCTCTGCGATGCCGTCGGGCAGCCCCAACGCTGCGCAACGCCGAATGAGCCAGGTCGCGTCGCGCTCCTTGCCGCGCATGAGGTCGATCCATTCGCGCGGCGACATCACGAGTTCGTCGAGGCTCACACTCTCGGCGAACGCCGTGAGCAGCGGCAAACGCTCCTCGATCTGCTCGGGCTTGCGGACCTCATCCCACAGGATGCGCAGGTGCTTTGGATAGCGATCCGCCAACCACCGTGCCATGCGGCCGAAGAAGGAGTACTGGATCGCCGTGCCGGCGATTCCGGTGTCGCGGAGCGCGGACGCGTGTCGACGAAGGTCGGCGCGCGACGCGAACGCCGCAAGTTGCCGTTCCACCTCGGCGAGAACCGCCGCGTTGTCCGGGTATGCGCGCAGGAAGCAGAGCGTCTCGTGATAGTCGACCACCTGCGCCGCGCCGCGAAGGCTTGCCCGGCCGAGTTGACGCAACAACGCCAGCTTGCGCGAGGCCGTGGTGGGATCGAACTCGCGAGCGATGCGGAGGAACTCGGTGAACGGGGCTGCCATGGCGGGGTCTCGAACCGGGAGTATCCCTCTCGACCGCCCCGCGTCCACGCGCGAGGATTCGCGCGGTGCACCCAGAGGAATCCCCGACCGACTCCGACCCTGCCCGCATTGGTGCGAGCGACGGCCAGCGTTTCGTCGTCGATCGCAGGGCAAGGCCGACCCCGATGCTCTCCCGCTATTGGCTTCGGGGACGGCGGCGCGGCGGACGGCGCGATGGCGAGACTGCGGACATCTACGTCGATCGCTACTCCCGCGCCGAGTGGCTCTCGATCCTCGGCATGCTCACTTTGACGGTCATCGATTGGGCGTGGACCTGGGCGCACCTTCGCCGCGGCGTCGGCGAGGCCAACCCGATCATGGCTTGGGCCTACGAATCAGGTGGAATCGCAGCCTTCACGGCTTTGAAGCTCGGCATCACCGGTCTGTGCGTGTTCTTCCTGCTGCTGCACGCGCGGTTCCGACGCACGCGGTCGCTGCTGCCGATCGTGCTCGGGATCTACTTGATCCTGATGCTGGTGCACGCCGCGACGGAGCTCGCCGTCCGCACCTAGCCGGAACTATTCGTGAACATCTACTGCGATCGCCGTTCGGCAGGCGGTCGCCCTCGACTTCAACGCAGCGATCGAAGCCAAGCGACGAGGTCGCGCAGTTCGATCGGAGTCAGCGCATGGCGTGCGACATCCGGCATCGCCGCCGGGTAGCCGTCGACGATCTCGGCCATCGGTTGCACCAGCGAGCGAAGGATGGACTCGGCATCACGACGAGCACCGATCTTGTCGAGCGCAGGTCCCACGGTTCCACCGACGCCGGCGACGGCATGGCAGCGGATGCATGAGACGTCCTGCCGCTGCTCGAAGATCGCGCGACCGCGGACGGCGTCACCGCCGTCGAGGCAGTCGCGCCAGGCGGCAAGCGGATCCTTCGCATCGTCCGGCGCGGGGAGTCCCGCCGCGACCCGCACGTCGAGGCGAACACTCGGTTCGAGTGCAGCCAGGTTCGATGTCAGGAACGCGAGAGTCGCCGCGCACTCGCGACCGCCTCGCGGCAAAGCAGCAATCGCCGCTTGTCGTAGAGTCAGCGGTGTAGCGGCATCGCCGGCCAGACTCGCAAGACGTCCGTCGATCGTGGGAGCGGTTGCATCGCGCACCGCGCGGATCGCGGCGAGCACGAGTTCCGGATCGGAACTCGCGATCAATTGCTCGATAGCAGCAGTCACCGCCTCGATCTCTCCCGCCTCCACGAGGCCGCGAAGCGCTTCCACCCGCACTCCAGGATCGCCGGAGTCGCGCGCGAACTTCGCGAGGATCGCGCCCGACGACGGGATCGCCAGCGTGCGGACTGCGCGAACGAAGGCAGAGAGGAGTCGTGGGTCGGACGCCGACGGGATGGAACTGGCGAATCGCTCGACCGCCTCGCGAGCGATCGAAGCGTCCCGCGGTGCAATCGGCCGCCAGTCGCCCAGGATCGGGTCGACGGCATCAGGGGCGGCGAAGGAACCGAGCGCGTCGAGTGCTGCAATGCGAGCTTCGATCTCGGCAAGCGGCTCGCCGGCCAACCTCGCGAGAGCGAGCACATCCTCCGATCGACCCAGCCGACGAGCGGCACCGATCGCGCGCCCGCGCATCGACGGCGTCAGGTCCATGCTCTCGACCCGATCGGCGAGGGCCGCAAGCGCCGGCTCGATCGGCACGTCGTAGATAGCGCGCGCCGCCTCGCTGCGGATGCGCTGGTCGCCATCCGCGAGGAACACGGCGATCTCAGGCGACGCGCGGCGACGCAACGCGAGCATCGCAACTCGTCGCACGGCCGAGACCGGATCCGCGTGCATGGCAGCCAGTTCCTCAGGCGTATGCAGCGCTCCGATCGCTTCGACTCCGGCATGCACGAGGAAGGGATCGCCGTCGGCATTGGCTTCGATCATCGCGAGGACCCGGCTGCTCTCCGCGGTCGCTCGCAGTTTCCCCAGCGCGATCGCGGCGAAGAACTTCTCGCGCGCGAAGCCGTCGGTCATCTTCCCGCCGAGCTGTTGGGCAAGTTCGTGCACGGACAGCTCGCCGGCGAGACGAGCCGCGTGCTCCCGCAACGCGGTGTCGCGATCGTTGAGTGCAAGCCCGATCGCATCCGCCACATCGGCACCGCGACGGCCGGCGATGCCGAGTCCCCACAGCGCATGCAGACGCGCGAGCGGCACCTGCGCCGAGGTGAGCACGTTCGAGAGCGACTCGACTCCACGTGCTCCCCTCGCGACGAGTTCCAACTGCGCCCGCATCCGCACGCGGCGATTCCCATGACCGAGGAGTCCCGCCAGCTCGTCGTTCGAGCGGGCGTGCATTCCATCTGCGAGCAATCGCCTGGTCTCCGCCACCAGCGGATCGGTCGCATCGGCCTTGGCAGTCACCCGATGGATGCGCCCTTTGTTCGGCTGCGCCCATCCACTCACCCAGTCGAGGACCCACAAGTCACCGTCCGGACCGAAGCACAGATCGCTCGGCCAGAGCGACCACACCACACGTTCGACATTCTCGACCTCGAAGCCCGCGCCCAGCGGGTCGAGGCGAAACGAGACGATCCCGCCGGGGAAGTCGCAGAGCAGCATGCGCCCCGCGAGTTCCGTCAGTCCGGTGCCGGGATGAAAGGCCATTCCGGACGGCCCCTGCGCAGCGAACCCCGCACCTGGGAGCAGCCCATCGATGCCTCCCTTCCACACCGATTCCGCAACCCACGGCCCGAACCCGTCCATGTGTTGATAGGCACAACGCCAGCCGTAGTCGCCGTTCTCCACCACATAGAGAACGCGCGACGCGTCCGCCCCCGCGGTGTCGTTGTCACCCGCGAACAGATTGCCGTGATCGTCGAACGCCAACTCCTGCGGATTGCGCAATCCCGTCGCGAAAAGTTCGAGCTTCGAGCCGTCCGGCTCACAGCGGAACACTGCACCGGTATCGGGGATGTCGATCCGGTTGCCCTCGCGCGTGGTCAGGCTCGCGCCGCGATCGCCGACGGAGAACCAGATGCGCCCATCGGGCCCCAAGGTAAGTCCATGGAGATCGTGGCCGCTGACCCCGATGTGGACACCGAAGCCGGTGGCGACGACCTCGCGAGTCGGCTCGTTGCGGAGTCCTGCATCGAGCCGCGCATGCACGAGATCGGGGATGCACGTGAACCACAGATCGTCACCGTGCGCGAGCACTCCTGCGGCGGTGCCCGCGGTCGGGTCACGGAACCCATCGAGGATCGTTGTCGCACGATCCAGCGTGCCGTCGCCGTCGAGGTCGATCAGCAGTCGCACGCGCTCGCTGTCGGCTTCCAGGAGCTGCGGCTCGCTGCGGAACTGCTCGGCGAGGAAGGCGGCGCGATCGGCGACGGTCCGCAGCGACAGATCCGCGCGAAGCCACGCCGGCTGTTGCGTGATGTCGAAGACCGAGCGGAGGTAGCGATGCGTCTCGACCACGAAGACGCGGCCGCGATCGTCGACGTCGAAGGCGACCGGGTTCTCGATCCAGGGTTCGGCGGCAACCGTGCGGAGGGTGAGGCCTTCACGAAGCCAGAGCTTGGGTGGAAGGTCGGGAAGTCGAGGAGCAGTGTCGGTCCACGTGAGAGGAGCGGGCCTCGGCATCGGCTCCACGTCGCGTTCACAGCCAGAGAGCGCCACCGCGAGGACGGAACCGAGCGTGATCCGGGCAGCGCGCGCGCGCTGACCTCGTTGGGCAGTGGACGGATCGATCATCGGAAGCGGCATCTAAGGACTTCGCGATCGGTCGGCCAAGGCGGCGGCGCCGATACACGAAGGATTCGGGGACCGGGACACCGGAGGCCGGACTCGCTGCCGTCGTGTCGTCACTCCGGCGGCAGCAGTGGCCACCCCGATCGATGCACTTGCCGCACGGGCCGCAGGGATCGTGATGGAAGGAGCCGGCGCGGTCGTCCCGATGACGAACACTCACTGCATCGCGCAGTTCTGAAGTCGATGCACCGACGTGAGCGCAACGACGTCAGTGCCCCCTATCGCACGGACCAACCGGCGCGACGTCCTGCCGTTCGGATCGCTCGAACTCGTTCAGATCGATTCTTGGCTCGCGGTCACCAGCGACACCGGAGACCACGCCTTCATCACGACTCCCGGCCGGACCGCCAGGAACCATGCCGTTCTCGCAATGGGCCGTGGTCGACGACGGCAACCACAGAAGGATCGCACTCTGCAAAGCGGTCGGGATCGTCGATTCCTGACCGCCGCGCGCCTCACCTCGAGCGGACGTGACCGATCACCAGCAACTGCGAGCGAGGCATGGTAGACCCAATTCCAATCCGAATAGCGGTCCACCGCAATGACTTCGGTTTCGGAACACCCCTCCCCATCCACGGCGGCTTAGGGGAGACTTGGCCCGCCCGCCACCTGCCCGAACTCCACCAAGCCATGCAGAGACGACTCTCTTCCGTCTTCGTCCTCCCGCTGCTCCTCGGCTCCGCCGAGCTCTCGGCCCAAACCCAACTCACCACCGTGCGGGTGGCCAGCGGTTTCAGCGCTCCCACCTACGCGACGGCTGCTCCCGGGGATCGCGAACGGATCTTCGTGACCGAACAGGCGACCGGCCGTATCCGGATCGTTCGCAACGGAGTCATCAACGCGACTCCCTTCCTCAACATCCTGACGCGGATTCGCAGCGGCGGTGAACGCGGACTGCTCGGGCTGGCGTTTCACCCGAACTACCAGCAGAACGGCTTCTTCTATGTGAGCTACACGCGAGCCGGCGACGGTGCATCGATCGTCGAGCGCTTCCAGCGGACGACGGAGGACACCGCGGACGTCAACAGCGGCTTGGTGATGTACGGCCCCGTGGCCCAACCGTTCTCGAACCACAACGGCGGCGGGATCCAGTTCGGGCCGGACGGCTACCTGTACTACGGCCTCGGTGACGGCGGCTCCGGCGGCGATCCATCCTGCTTCGCCCAGCGCACGACCAGTGCCCTGGGGAAGATGTTGCGGCTCGACGTCGACAACCCGACCTCGCGGATTCCCCCCACCAATCCCTTCGTCGGCAACACCGCCTACCTGCCGGAGATCTGGGCGCTCGGCCTGCGTAATCCATGGCGTTGGTCGTTCGATCGGCAGACCGGTGACCTCTGGATCGCCGACGTCGGACAGAATGCTTGGGAAGAGGTCCACTTCACCCCCGCCTCGAGCACCGGCGGCGAGAACTACGGCTGGAAGATCATGGAGGGCAGCGTGTGCTTCAGCACCGCCGCCTGCACGGGCACCTTCCCCCCGTGCAACAGCCCACTCCTCGAACTGCCGGTATGGACCTACGGACACGGCTCCGGCTGCTCGATCACCGGTGGTTATCGCTACCGCGGCTGCGCGATCCCCGATCTCGACGGCTGGTACTTCTGCGCCGACTACTGCAGCAACACCATCTGGTCGCTGCGATTCAACGGCAGCGCGGTGACGCAGGTGGTCAATCGCACCGCGGAGCTCGCGCCGACCGGGGCGAGCATCACCTCGATCACTTCGTTCGGTGAAGACTGGGACGGCGAGCTCCTCATCGTGAGCGCGAGCGGCACGGTGTGGAAGGTCGTACCCCGTGGAGGTTCTCCTGCTCGCGACCTGGGCTTCGGCACCGCCGGCGGAAATGGACTGGTTCCACGCTACGAAGTGTGCGGCCTCCTGAGCGCGGGGAACTCCGCGGAGTGCTGGCTCCGCAGCGCGGCACCGAACGCGCCAGCCGCAGTTCTGTTCAGTTCGCAGAACAACCCGACGAACATCGCGCCGTTCGGCACGGTGGTTCCTTTCCCCATCGACTTCTCATTGGTGTTCAGCACCAACGCCGCCGGGGAAGCGACCTTCACCATCCCGGGTGGCTTGCCATCCGGCACGCTGTTCTCGCAGTGGGCCGTCATCGATGCCGGCAATGCGAGTGGGATCGCCCTCTCCAACGCGGTGGCCATCACCTATCCCTGAACACTCCTTTGCGTGAGCTTCGCGTGTCGCGCCACGTCATGGCGCGACGAAGTCGAACACGCTCCTCCACGACATCATGAAGAATCTCACTGCTGTGGCGCTCGTCGCCCTGACCTCGTCGGCGCTCTCGCAATCGAACCAGATCCCCGGGACCGACGCCGCGCTCGCCATCACCGATGGCATCGCCAACTACGGCCGGGAAGGCTCGATCAACGGACTCGCCTTCGGCGTGACCGTCTGCAACGTCGGCACCGTCGACATCGACTGGAAAGCGCCGATGGACCCGCGACACCCGGTCTACGCCCCGATCCTCTGCCGAGAGATCGACGGCCGCTTCGAACAGATCTCCGGCTGGAGTTGGCTCAAACACGGCTTCTCGTCGATCAACGCCAACGCCTGCGCCACCTGCAATACCACCGATAGTCGTCTGCTCGGACCCAACTGCTCCGACACCTACGGCTCCGGACTCAACGCCGACCGCTTCTGGCTCGGACCGCCCGAAGAGATCAACCCTTGGACCGGCGTCTGGAATCCCGTCGGCTCCTACTTCGACCGCGGCGATCCCGACGTCGGTGCACCCCGCAACATCGACGGCGCGCGAAGCCTGTCGCGCACCATGTCCGACAACCTGCCGCCCACCGCGCACCGTGTGCAGGTCGACGATGCCGATCTCGGCGCCTCCGGGGCGCGCTACTACTACGGCTTCTACATCGTCATCCTCGGCGAGCCCGAAGCCGTCCGCGGCAACAACACCGTCATGCGCGAAGTGCGCGTGACCGGGCAAGCGCCGGGGTGGTCGTTCAACGACGTCTCCGCACCGCGACAAGGACCGCTGCTCTCCAACTGGAGCGGGGCCAGCGTCAGCTCCGTCAACGACGGCCAGGACGATGGTCGCTTCTACCTCGGCGTGAAGGTGACCGGGCCCAACGCCCAGGGCCTCTGGCGCTACAGCTACGCGCTCCACAATCGCGACAACACCCGCGGTGCCGCAGCACTTCGCATCGCCAAGTGCCCCAACGTCACCGTCAGCAACCTCAGCTTCCACGACATCGATCGCAATCCGCAGACCGATTGGACCGCGCAGGTCACCAGCACCGAGATCTCCTTCCTCGCGACGCCCAACAACGCCGTCGAATGGAACTCGGTCTACAGCTTCTCCTTCGACGCCAACGCCGGACCCATCACCGGTAACGCTCAGATCGATCATGCGCGACCAGGCCCCGGCGCCATGACCCTCGCGCTCTCGACGCAGACCCCGGGTTACACGTTCATCGAGCGGATCGGCAACGGCTGCGGCACCCCGAACCCGATCCTCGCAAGCTTCGGAACCCCGAATCGGCCGACGATTCCGAACGCGAGCTTCGGAATGTTCGTGCAGGATGCCCCGTCGGTGGCTCCCGGTGTGCTCCTCGCCGCACCGGCCCCGGGCAACGTGCCGTTGGGCAACCAATGCACGCTCTTCCTCGATCCCAACTCGACGTTCACGGTCGCCGCATTCACGACCGCATCGCTCGGATTCGCCGTCCTGCAGACCCCGGTCCCGAACAACCCCGCGCTCGAAGGTGCGCAACTCTGGTTCCAGAGTGCGCTGATCCAGAACGGCGGCCCGCTCCTCGGTGCAGGCGTGCTCACCAATGGTGTTCGGATCGTGATCGGGAACGGCGGCGCCGGCGGCTGCCGCTGAGCATTCGCCATTCGTAACGGGAGCTGCGAAGTACGCAGCTCCCCCTCTCTTGCTGCGCTGAATCGATGAGACCACTCCACTTCGCTGCGATCGCTGCCCTCGCGTCCTTCGTGAACGGGCAATCCAACCAGATCCCCGGGACCGACGCCGCGCTCGCCATCACCGATGGCATCGCCAACTACGGCCGGGAAGGCTCGATCAACGGACTCGCCTTCGGCGTGACCGTCTGCAACGTCGGCACCGTCGACATCGACTGGAAAGCGCCGATGGACCCGCGACACCCGGTCTACGCCCCGATCCTCTGCCGAGAGATCGACGGCCGCTTCGAACAGATCTCCGGCTGGAGTTGGCTCAAACACGGCTTCTCGTCGATCAACGCCAACGCCTGCGCCACCTGCAATACCACCGATAGTCGTCTGCTCGGACCCAACTGCTCCGACACCTACGGCTCCGGACTCAACGCCGACCGCTTCTGGCTCGGACCGCCCGAAGAGATCAACCCTTGGACCGGCGTCTGGAATCCCGTCGGCTCCTACTTCGACCGCGGCGATCCCGACGTCGGTGCACCCCGCAACATCGACGGCGCGCGAAGCCTGTCGCGCACCATGTCCGACAACCTGCCGCCCACCGCGCACCGTGTGCAGGTCGACGATGCCGATCTCGGCGCCTCCGGGGCGCGCTACTACTACGGCTTCTACATCGTCATCCTCGGCGAGCCCGAAGCCGTCCGCGGCAACAACACCGTCATGCGCGAAGTGCGCGTGACCGGGCAAGCGCCGGGGTGGTCGTTCAACGACGTCTCCGCACCGCGACAAGGACCGCTGCTCTCCAACTGGAGCGGGGCCAGCGTCAGCTCCGTCAACGACGGCCAGGACGATGGTCGCTTCTACCTCGGCGTGAAGGTGACCGGGCCCAACGCCCAGGGCCTCTGGCGCTACAGCTACGCGCTCCACAATCGCGACAACACCCGCGGTGCCGCAGCACTTCGCATCGCCAAGTGCCCCAACGTCACCGTCAGCAACCTCAGCTTCCACGACATCGATCGCAATCCGCAGACCGATTGGACCGCGCAGGTCACCAGCACCGAGATCTCCTTCCTCGCGACGCCCAACAACGCCGTCGAATGGAACTCGGTCTACAGCTTCTCCTTCGACGCCAACGCCGGACCCATCACCGGTAACGCTCAGATCGATCATGCGCGACCAGGCCCCGGCGCCATGACCCTCGCGCTCTCGACCCAGACCCCGGGCTACAACTTCATCGAGCCCATCGGTGCCGGCTGCGGGCACGGCGACCCGAGCCTGACGAGCTATGGCTCGCCGAATCGGCCGACCATCCCGAACCCGAGCTTCGGCATGCTGGTCCAGAACGGACCGTTCCGCGCGCCGGGCGTGCTCCTGGCCGCGCCCGCATCCGCGAACATCAACCTCGGCAACCAGTGCACGCTGTATCTGGATTCGAACTCGACCTTCACGGTCGCAACCTTCACCACGGCAACTCTCGGCAACTGGGCGATACCGACACCGGTCCCGAGTGATCCCGCGCTGGAGGGACTCGACCTCTGGTTCCAGAGCGCGATGCTACAGAGCGGTGGACCCTTGCTCGGCGTCGGTGTCCTCACCAACGGCGTGCATATCGTGATCGGGAACGGCGGCGCCGGCGGCTGCCGGTGAGTTCGCCGGCGTGAAGGATCGAGACGTTCGCTTCGCGGTCGAGATGCGTCCGCGAAGCGAGCAGCGCCGCTGCCTCATCGAGTGCGGCACGGGGTTCGCGCTTCTCGTCGAATGCACCGATCCAAGCTCGTCTTCGGAGTCCTGATTCTCGCCATGACGAGTCCATCGAGCGCTCAGGGCCGCCCCTACCAGGCGATCGACCTCGGCGTTCCGATCGGACAGAGCCCGATCGCGGGGGTCGGCGCCGAATGCATCAGCCCCAACGGCGATCACGTCGGCGGCTACTCGGTATGGGAACCCTTCGTTTGGAGTCGAAGCGTTGGGATGCGGGCACTGCAGAAGGCCGCAGGCGACGGCCTCGCGCAGGTGAACGGCGTCGACGACCTCGGCAACGGCATCGGCTCCTCGGGAACTCTGCTCGGCGGCAATCGCGCCGTCACCTGGACTCCCAACGGTGCGGTTCGCCTACTGCATCAAGCGAGTTGGTCGTCCAGCTTCGGTGTCGGTATCACGAACTCCGGGCGCGTCCTCGTGAATGCCCGTATCGGCAGCACCAGTGTGGGTCGGTCGATCGCCTTCACCGGAACCCTGATGGGCCCGCTGACAACCGTCGCCCCGAATGCGACGAACTCGATCGCCTTCGACATCAACGAAGCGGGCCAACTGTGCCTCATGGTCGACGACCTGCCGTTTCGCCTGACCCCGGGGATCGGACTCGAGCCGGTAGGACCCTTTCAACCGGAGCGACTGAACGATCTCGGTCAGATGGCCGGGCTGGATCCGTCGAACGGCGCCCTCATGCGAAGGACGGACGGAGTCGGTTGGGAAAACCTCGGGCGAGCGCCGGTGGGCAACTTCCGGGACGTCGGCGGAATCGACAGCTTCGGGCGGATCGTCGTGACCGAATACGTTCGCAGCGGCATCAGCCCTCCGACCTACTTCCACTTCGGCTATCTCCACGTGGACGGTCTCGGACTCCGCAAGTTGGATGACCTCGTGCTCGGCAGCCAACCCGTGCGCGTCTACACGGTTCGCGGGATCACCGACGACGGCAACATCGCCTGTTGGGGAAGCTTCGGCCCGAACAATCGAGCACTCCTGCTCGAGCCGCGATTCGTCGCGAGTTACGGCAACGGCTGCGCAGGCGGAGCGGGCCGGCAACCCAAAGCGACGGCGGACGGCATGCCCGCGGCCGGAAATCGAATCGTGCTGCTGGGCAGCGGCGGCGTCGCGAACGGGACCGCACTCTTCCTGATCGCCGCCAGCCCCGCGGCAGTCAACCTGCCGGGCGGTTGCAACCTTCTCGCGGACGCAGCGAGCGGGCTTGCGATTGCCGTATCGACCGGTGGTACGGGTCAGGCCAGCGTCTCGTTCAATCTGCCGAGCAACCTGCCGGCCGGATCGGTGTACGCGCAGTTCATCACGTTGGACACCGGCGCGGCGAACGGGGTGTTCGCGACCTCCAACGGTGTTCGGATCGACGTGCAGCGATGAGTCACGGCACCGATCGCGGTGCCGAGAGTCGTGGGGGAACTCAGCCGCCGATCGTCGTCTGAATCGTGTCGGAGGTGCCGATCTCGACACCGAACACGCTCGCCGGGCAACCACCGTTCCCGATCGACACGCCCTGAGTGAAGATGCTCGCGCCCACCAGAATCGGCAGGCAGGGGATCGAGAGGTTGAGCTGCGAGCCGCCGGAGAGGACCGTCCAGTCCGAGCCCATGTTGCAGCCGATCGCGCAGATCGGGGTGCAGATGCTCGCGAAACCGACCATCACCGCGTTGGCGCCAGCGACGTCGTAGCGGACGTTGCCGCCGATGTTCGGGCTTCCGGTAGCGACCTGCGTCAGGCCGGGACAGCTCGTGCAGCTCACGGCGAAGGTGCCGGTTCCGGGAAGGACGTCACCGAAGGAGCGGCCGACCACGACGTCGTCGACGTCGATCGGACCGGCGTAGTCTGCGGACTGGCGCAGCGCGAATCCGGCGATGAGGGTGCCGGTCAAGGTGCCGGTGTGGGTGATGCTCGGCATGGTCGTGCAAGTCGGATCGAGCCAGAGCTCGCTGCGACCCGTCGCCGCATCCCAGGAGATGACGACCGAGTACCAGGTGTCGAAGACGAGGTCGGTCGGCCAAGCCGTGCCGGCGCCGAGATCCGCGTTGTCGGCGTGGATCGCCAATCCGAAGTCGCCGCCGGCCGCCGGGCTGAGCACGCCCGTGCGAGCACGGAACGCGGTCGCCGCATCCTTGAAGTGCGCGAAGTAGAGACCCTGGCCGTCAGGGTTCACCGGGGTGCCGGAGGGAACGCGGAAGCGGAACGACGCGAAGATCGTGTCCGTGGCAGTGAATGCCGCAAACGGGAGGTTGACGTCTTCACGCGTGAGTGAGCCGTGCACCAGATTCGCGTGCGTGCCGTTGGCGAGAACAGGGTTCGAGCCGGCACCGCTGTGCGCGGTCCAACCGTTGGCCGTCAGGGCCCCGGTGTAGTTGAAGGAATCGCTGACGACGACTTGGGCGGTCGCGAGCGCAGTGAGTGACAGAGTGCTGAGGATCAGGTGGGGAAAGCGCATGTGTGTAAGGCTTCTTCTGGTAGGCAGGGCCCGGCTCGCTCGCGCCGTACGGCGGCAAGACCGAGTTCGGGGGCAAGTAGATTAGCGAGCTGATCGCAGGTGTCAGCCCAGTCGGGCACCGTTTACCGAATCTTGGCGGAGCCGGGCGATTCACCCACCGAGAGGGGGAATCAGGCGATCACGAAACGCAGCTCCATGGTGGCCCCGATCGGCAACTTCCTCCATTCACCATCGAGCCGTCGGACCGCTGCCATCGAACGACGCAGGAGATCGGCACTCAGCCATTGCGGGATCGGCGCTGCCACCGCCTCCAGATAGGAGCAGAGAGTCGGGTGAAATGCGTCTGGCGGTAAGTCTCGACGGCAGGCCGCCTGCAGCGGGCCGACGACGCGCTCGATCTCCATCAATTCGTC
>JBFXDD010000027.1:62787-65577 GCA_050181465.1 Planctomycetota bacterium | reverse complement strand
GAGGTGGTCTTCATCGCACCCGCGATCGATCCCATCACGCGCACGCTCCTCGTGCGCATCCAGGTCGAGAACGGCGACGGCAAGCTCGTGCCGGGAATGTTCGCGCGCGTGAGCCTGGACGCCGGTTCGCCCGACGCCGTCGTCACGATCGATCACGACGCCGTGATCTCCACCGGCCGGCGCGATGTGGTGTGGGTGGCGCGCGGCGGTGGGCGCTTCGAGCCGCGCATCGTGGCGCTCGGTGCGCGCGGCGACGGCGGTCGGGTCGCGGTACGCAGCGGGATCGCCGACGGCGATGCGGTGGTCGTGAGCGGACACTTCCTGATCGACTCCGAGAGTCGATTGCGCGGCGGTATGCGCATGCTCGACGACGCGGGGTTGATCGCCGACGGCGACCAAGTGCCGCCGCCGCCGGCCCTCGAGCTCGACGCACCCACCCAGGCGCGCATCGACGCGATCCTCTCGAGTTACCTGCAGGTCACGACGGCGTTTGCCGCCGATCGAGATGACGGCGAAGGCTGGACGGCGCTGCGAGCCGCCGCGGAAGCACTTGCGAGCGAGAGCCCGGAACTCCTGCGCGAACGCGCGCAGGCTTTGCTCGAAGCGACCTCGACCGACGCCGGCGACCTGGCGACCCGTCGGGAGGTGTTGCCGAAGATCAGTGCCGCCGCGATTGCGATCTTCCGCGCGGCACGACCGAGCAGCAGCTTCGGCGCGCAGTTGCACGTCTTCCATTGCCCGATGGCGCCGATCGACTGGGTGCAGCTCGGGCCACAGCTTCGCAATCCGTTCTACGGCTCGGAGATGCTGGAATGTGGTGAGGCGACCGGCTTGTTGCCGCTCGGCGCTGAGGGAGCGGCGGCGATGAAGCCGGCCGTTCTCGAACTCGACGCGGCGACCCAGGCGCGCGTCGATGCGATCCTGAGGAGCTACCTGCAGGTCACCTCAGCCTTCGCGGCCGACCAGGACGACGCCTTGGGCTGGGTCGCGATGCAGGAAGCCGCGCGAGCGCTCGCGAGTGAGAGTCCGGCGGTGCTGCGACAGCATGCACAGGCCCTGGCGGATGCGATCGCAGTCGAAGCGAACGACTTGGCTTCACGCCGTGCGGCGCTACCGAAGATCAGTGCCGCGGCGATCGAGTTGTTCCGCAATGCGAGGCCGAGCGCGAGCTTCGGCGCGCAGTTGCACGTCTTCCATTGCCCGATGGCGCCGATCGACTGGGTGCAGCTCGGGCCACAGCTTCGCAATCCGTTCTACGGCTCGGAGATGCTCGAGTGCGGAGATGCCGTCGGGACACTGCCGCTGCGCGCCGAGGACGGCAAGTGATCGCGCGCATCGTCGAGCTGTCGGTCAAGCATCGGGCGCTCGTGCTGCTCTGCACGATCGCATTGCTGGTCGCCGGCGCTTGGGGCTATCGGAACATCCGGCTCGACGCGATCCCGGACCTCTCCGAGGTGCAGGTGATCGTGATGACCGACTATCCGGGCCAGAACCCGCAGGTGGTCGACGATCAGATCACCTACCCGCTGGCGAGCACGCTCCTGGCCGTGCCCGGCGCCACCGACGTGCGCGGGCTGTCGATGTTCGAGCTGTCGTTCCTCTACGTGATCTTCGAGGACGGCACCGACATCTATTGGGCGCGCAGTCGCGTGCTCGAGGCGCTGAGCGCGACCGCGAACCGCTTGCCCAGCGGTGTCACGCCGCGCCTGGGACCGGACGCCACCGGTGTCGGTTGGGTCTACCAATACGCGTTGACCAGCGATCGGCACGATCTCGCCGAGCTGCGCAGTCTGCAGGACTACTATCTGCGCTATCCCCTCAGCGCGGTCGAGGGTGTGTCCGAGGTCGCGAGCTTCGGCGGCTTCGTGCGGGAGTATCAGGTCCTGCTCGATCCGGAGCGCGTGCGCGCCTACTCGCTCTCCATCCAGGGGCTGCGCGACGCCATCGCTGCGAGCAACCAGGATGTCGGCGGCTCGGTCGTCGAACGCAGCGAGCAGGAGTTCATGGTGCGATCGCGCGGCTACCTGCGCGGTGTCGAGGATCTGGCGCTGGTGCCGGTGGGTGTGGGGGCGGGCGGCACGCCGATCCTGCTCGGAGATGTCGCACAGCTCGAGGTCGGTGGTGCCGCGCGCCGGTCGGTGGGTGAGCTGAACGGCCAAGGCGAGGCCGTCGGCGGCATCGTGGTGGCGCGATTCGGCAGCAACGCGCACGCGGTGATCACGGCAGTCAAAGCACGGTTGGCGGAACTCGAAGCCGGACTGCCCGAGGGCGTGCGCATCGTGCCCACCTATGACCGTTCGTTGGTCATCGATCGCGCGGTGGACACGCTAGAGGACGCGGTGATCGAAGAGCTGCTGGTGACGGCGGCGATCTGCCTCCTGTTCCTGGCCCACGTGCGCAGCGCAATCGTCGCGCTCTTGGTGCTGCCGATCGGGCTGCTCGTCTCGATCCTGTTGATGACCTTGCTCGGCATCAACGCAGACATCATGTCGATCGGCGGGCTCGCGCTCGCGATCGGCGTGATGGTCGACTCAGGCGTCGTCCTGATCGAGAATGCTCACAAACACCTGCAGCGCGCCCGCGAGGCACAGGAACGCGACGGCGTGCCGATGCCCGCACAGAGTTCGCTCATCCTCGCTGCCGCCAGCGAAGTCGCGCCGGCATTGTTCTCGTCGCTGCTCGTCATCACGGTCAGCTTCCTGCCGATCTTCACCCTGGGCGGTGAGTCGGCGCGCATGTTCGGTCCCCTGGCATGGACCAAGACCTTCGCGATCGCCGCGGCCGCGCTGA
>JBFXDD010000027.1:3710-62687 GCA_050181465.1 Planctomycetota bacterium | reverse complement strand
TTGTTCTCGTCGCTGCTCGTCATCACGGTCAGCTTCCTGCCGATCTTCACCCTGGGCGGTGAGTCGGCGCGCATGTTCGGTCCCCTGGCATGGACCAAGACCTTCGCGATCGCCGCGGCCGCGCTGATCGGGATCACGGTGGTGCCGGCGTTGATGGTCTATCTCGTGCGCGGCAGGATTCCCCGCGAGGAGCGCAATCCGATCAATCGGCTCAGCGAGGCGATCTACGAGCCCTTCTTCTGGGTGTGTCTGCGTCATCCCTTCGCCACGCTGATCTTCACGTTGCTGCTCGGCGCGAGCACGCTGTATCCGCTCAGTCAGCTCGGCAGCGAGTTCATGCCCAAGCTCGACGAGGGCGATCTGCTCTACATGCCGACGACGCAACCGAGCGTGTCGGTGGGCAAGGCGCGCGAGGTGCTGCAGCAGACCGACAAGCTCATCGCGAGCTTCCCGGAAGTTCGCAGCGTGCACGGCAAGATCGGGCGCGCGGATACGGCGACCGATCCGGCACCGCTCTCGATGATCGAGACGGTCGTGCAGATCGAGACGGATCGCAGCAAGTGGCGCAAGGTGCCGGTCGCGAACTTCTACGACCGCTGGCCCGACTGGCTTCGCGAGCCCTTGCTGCCGGCGCTGACCTGGGTGTGGCCGCGCGAGCGCAGCATCACCATGGAGGAGCTGAAGTACGGTTGGCACGATCCCGACGGCACGCCGCACCACGGCATCGACAGCATCGTGAAGCTGCCGGGGATGGCGAATGCCTGGCCGTATCCGATCGAGAACCGCATCAACATGCTCACGACCGGGATCAAGACTCCGGTTGGATTGAAGTTCTTCGGGCCGGATCTGAGCGAGCTCAATCGGCTCGCGGCGAAGGCTGCGGCGGTGACGCAGGCGGTCGCCGGCACCACGAGTGCCTACGCGGAAGACAATCAGGGCGGGCGGTACCTGGACGTCGAAGTCGATCGTCTCGCGACGGCGCGCTTCGGGCTCCGTATCGCCGATGTGCAGAACGTGGTGGCGCTCGCGATCGGCGGTATGCCGGTGACCACCACGGTCGAGGGGCTCGGTCGCTATCCGGTGAATCTGCGCTATGCGCGCGAGCTGCGCGAGGACCTCGACGATCTGCGTGGAGTGCTGGTGGCGACCGCGAGCGGGGCGCAGGTTCCACTCGGCGAGCTCGCGAGCCTGCGATGGGCCGAGGATGCGCCGATGCTGCGCAGCGAGAACGCGCAGCGGACCGCGTGGGTGTACGTCGACTTCAGCGGTCGCGACCTCGGTAGCTATATCGCGGAACTGCGCTCGGCGATCGCGCGGGAGGTGCCGTTGCCGGCGGGCTACTCGCTTGAGTATTCGGGTGCCTTCGAGCAGATCGAGCGAACCAACGAACGCCTGCTGGTCGTCGTGCCGATCACCGGACTGCTGATCGTGTTGCTCCTGTATGTTGGATCACGGAGCTGGTTCCGCGTGGGCGTCATCCTGCTCGCCGTCCCGTTCTCCCTGATCGGTGCCTTCTGGTTCCTGTGGGTTCTGGATTACGACCTCAGTCTGGCGGTGTGGGTCGGCATCATCGCGCTGCTCGGTGTGGACGCCGAGACCGGACAGGTGATGCTGCTCTATCTCGACAGCGAGTATGAGGACGCGCGGCGGCAAGGTCGGCTGCGCACGATGCGCGATCTGCATCTCGCGATCCACGCGGGGGCGGTCAAACGCATTCGCCCGAAGACCATGACGGTGGCGACCGACATGATCGGGCTGTTGCCGCTGTTGTGGGTGACGGGAACCGGCGCCGACGTGACGCGGCGTCTGGTCGCCCCGCTCATCGGTGGGATCACGGTGAGCTTCTTGATGGAGTTGCTCGTGTATCCGGTGATCTTTCTGTTGTGGAAGCGGTGGGAGTTGCGCGGGCAGCTCGTGGAGGTGGCCGCATGAGGTGGTTTCGCGAAGTCTTCGCGATGATCGCTGCAACCTGCGTCGTCGCGGGCTGCACCGTGCATCCGGAGGGTGAAGCGAGTGCGCGCGCGCAGCTCGAACGTGCGGGAGCGGATTTGCAGCCGCCGATCAGCGAACGGGCCCTGCCGGTGCTCGATGAGTCGGCCGTGCTCGCCGACTACGTAGCCCATGCGCTGTTGGCGAACGGGGAGATCGAGGCGGCGTGGGCCGAGTGGTCGGCGGCGTTGGAGGAGGTGCCCATGGCCGGTTCGCAGGAGGCGACCGCGATGATCGGTCTGGATCATCGGCTCGGTGGTGGAGCCTGGTTCGATCGCACGGGTCTCGTGTTGGCGAGCGAGGCGATGAACAACCTGGTGTTCCCGGGTCGTCTGCGTGCGAACGCCGACGCCGCGCTCGCGCGCGCGATGGCAGCGGCTGCGCGATTCGACGCGCTGCGGATTCGGCTCGCACGGGATGTCGCGGAAGAGGTGATCGAGCTGGGTCGTATCGACGCGGAGGACTCGCTGCTTCGGCAACTGCGCGATGTGCTCGCGATCGAGGTGCAGTCGTTGCGCGGCAAGTTGCAGAGCGGGGTCGCCGATCAGTCGATGTTGTTGACCGCGCAGAGTGAGTGGGCCCGCAACGAGAGTGAACTCGAGGCGCTCGCCGTGCAGCGCATCGAGCGCGCTGCCAAGCTGCGCGTGTTGCTCGGCGGGGTGGCACCGGGCTTCGTCGCGGTGGGGCGAGTGCCGGAGCCGCACGAGTTCGCGGCCGGCGAGGCCGAGGCTCTGCGCGCGCGTGTGCAGAGCAACCCGGCCTTGCACGTGCTGCGTGCCGAACGGGTTGCGGCGCGAGCGGGGTTGGAAGTGGCCGAGTGGGATCGCGAGCCCGGCTTCTCCCTACGTTCGGTGTTGATGGGCGATGGTGGACTCACGCTGGGCGGCATGTTGAGTTTGCCGTTCCTTCGGCACGAGGCGATCGACGCCGCGGTGTCGCGTGCGCGTGCCGCGGAGTTGGCGGCGAGGGCGCGCGAGCGGCAGGGCTTGGTCGGTGCGTCGGCCGAGATCGACGTCGCGTTGGCGATGCTCGACGCGTTGAGTGCGCAGCGCGCGATTCTCGATACCGAGGTCGTGCCGAGTCTGCGGCAGGCGGCGAGTGTCGCGCGCGCAGCGTGGTCGACCGGCCGCGGCGATCTGCGCGCGTGGGCGATGTCGCTGCGCGCGGCGATCGAGGTCGAGCGCGCGGTGCTCGCGTTGCGGGCGCGGAGTGCTGTCGTTCACGCGGGCTTGCGAGCGGCGGCGGGGTGGCTGCCGGAGTGAGGTCGAAGCGCGACGCCGCGCGATCCCCCTTCGTCGTCTCGGCAGTCCGCGTGGGATTGGGTAGGATCCCGCCTCGACTTGGTTCCGCATCCCATCGATTCCGCGCACCTGGATCCCCGCGTTCGCGACTTGCCCGTGCTGGTGCTCGACGATCGTCCGCAGGGCTTGCGCATACGCTTTCGCGCGATCCCGGCGGGCAGCTTCGTGATGGGGAGTCGGGGGTTCTCCTCCTTCGAAGAGCCGCAGCACACGGTGATCATCCCACCGATCCCGGGACGGACGGACGGCGTGGCGTTCTGGCTCGCGGAGACGCCGGTAACGCAGCGGCAGTTTCGGCTGTGGACCAAGTCGCGCAGCTATGCCGCGTGGCGCAGGCAGGCCTGGCAGGACGAGACTCACTCGAATCACTTCCAGGACCGGGACGAGGCTCCCGCGGAGAGTGTCACCTGGTTCGAAGCCAACGGCTACTGCAACTGGTTGAGCTCTCGGCCTTGGAGTTCCGACTCCCTCGCTTTGCTGGCCGATTCTCCGACCCACTTCGGCCTGCCGCTGGAGATCGAGTGGGAGTACGCGTGTCGCGCCGGTTCCGACACCGAGTATTGGTCAGGCGATGGTGAGGCTGCACTTGGCGATGTCGGATGGTTCGGTCGCGAGTGGGAGTCCGGGACACTGCTGGTGGGCGAACTTCCCGCCAGTGGGTTCGGGTTGTTCGATATGCACGGAAACGTCCGCGAGTGGTGTTTCGATCCTTGGGAGGACGAGCCCTACCGCGATCGGCTGCCCATCCATGAGCATCATCCGGCTGCGATTCGCCAGGCCATTCGCCAGGATGAAGACAGCCGGCGGAACCGCGTGACCCGCGGCGGGGCCTTCGACTACTCCGCGTGGGGGTGCCGCTCCGCGTGTCGCTTCTGGAGGGGGCCCGGCTTCCGCGGCGGGTGGATGGGCTTCCGCGTCTGCTTGTTCCCCGGTCCGGGGGTCCAGCCAGCCAGCCCAGCGAAGGCGAGGTCGGAGCGAGCGCGCGCCGGGAAGGCGCGCGGCGAGCCCGACCGAGCCGCAGCGCGGTCCGACGCCGACTCAATCGAGTCTCTGCGTCTCCCTCCTCGCCGGCGCCGCTAGACTTCGCGGCGAGTCGGATGGTTCGTCGCCCCTTCCTGATCTCACGGTGTCTTCGCTTAGACAGTTTCGAGAGCTTGCGTCCCGAATGCCGTCTCAACACGACCTCGTGGATGCTTCCTGCGATTCGCGAGCTTGGTCCAACCCAAAGAACCGCAACTCTTTGCCTCCAACCTGTACAGCAACAGCGCGCGACCGCGCTCTTCGCGCACGCGCGGAACGCGGTTGATCTTGGTTGGCGACGAGCCTTGCTGGCTCGGACCCGCCATCGGGAGGTGCTGGAGCCGGCAGAACCGCGTGATCCGCGGCGGGGCCTTCGACAACTCCGCGAGGAGGTGCCGCTCCGCGTATCGCAACAGGAGGAGGCCCGACAACCGCAACAGGACGATGGGCTTCCGCGTCTGCTTGTTCCTCGGCACGGCGAGTCCGTGCGACCACCGGACGTCGCACGTTCCGGCGCCCTCGTTGCGCGAGCGATGGGAGACGAACCCTGCGGCCGGGCCCCAGTCGAGGCTGAGATCCACGGGATGGAGCATCCTGCGGAGAAGGCGTCGGCTGGGGTACCGCCGCGCCTTCCGGAGGATGCGTGAAGCAGAAGCTCACCGCAGGCTGGCGCGCGGCGGCACGAGCGCGCGATCTGGAACTCGAGTTGCCCTTTGACGGTGGGCCGATGTTCTTTCGACGGATTCCGTCTGGAGAGTTCGTGATGGGGAGTCGGGGGTACGACCCGGAAGAGGAGCCGATGCATCGCGTGCGCATCCTGCGAGACTCCTACCTGGGGACCTTCCCGGTCACGCAGCAGCAGCTCGATGCGTACTTTCGGTCGAAAGGTGAGGCGCGCGGCTACAGCAATGGCGCGCACACTCTGCGACCCGCAGAGAACATCGACTGGTGGCAGGCGATGGACTTCTGCGATTGGTTGGTCGAGAGTTCCGCTCTCCCGGAGGGATGGTCGGTATCGCTTCCGATGGAACTGGAGTGGGAGTACGCATGCCGCTCGGGGACGGCATCAGAGTATGCGTCGGGCGACGGTGAGGCGGCTCTCCGCGAGCTCGGTTGGTTCGACGCCAATTCGAGAGGCATGACACATCCTGTCGGTGAGCTGGCCGCGAACGAGTTCGGTCTGTACGACATGCACGGCAACGTCTGGGAGTGGTGTCTGGATCCTTGGAGAGAGTACAAGTATCGCGAACTTGCAGCGGTGTCGTCGCACGATGCGCGCTTGGCGCGCGAACTGGCAGACGTGACGGATCGCCGGCGGGTCCGGATGTTTCGCGGCGGGTCATTCGTAATCTCTGCGTGGGGGTGCCGCTCCGCCTACCGCGGCAGAGGGAGGCCAGAGGTTCGCAGCGGGAGGCTGGGCTTCCGCGTCTGCTTGCTCCCCAGTCCGGTGGACGAGCACAGCAGCAAAGCAAGCGAAGGCGAGGGAGGTGCGAGCGGGCGCCGGGACGGCGCGGAGCTAGCCCGACCGAGCCGTAGCGCGCAGTCCGACGAAGACTTCGACGGCCAGCATCTACCTCGCAACCCGCGCTCATGACGGATCCGGAGAATCGATGAACGCTTCATCCCAAGTCATCAACGCGAAGGACGCGCTGCCCGACTTCAAACCGTGGGACGAGCAAGTGCAGAAGATCGTGCTGGGCGATCTAGACGAGCAGAGCACCTGGGAGGGTCTGGATCAGGCGCTCTTCGCCGATGGCGGTCTCGCCAAGCGCTTCCCCAATCTCACGCACCTGTACCTCTGGCGGCTCGCCGGCGTACACCGCCTGCCCGAGTTGCCCGACAAGCTCGCGGTGCTCGACGTGCGCGATTGCCCTGATCTCGAGACCGTGCCCGAGCTGCCGGCGACCCTCGAGCGCTTGATCCTGCAGGACTGCCCGGCGGTGACTGCGCTCGAGTGCGCGGCGGCCGAACTGCCGAACTTGATCGAGCTGTGCTTGCGCGGCAGCGCCAATCTCAGCGAAGCGAGTGCGCAGGAACTCGTGCACGCCGGCGGTCGTCTCGAAGTCGTCGATCTCTCTGGACTGGCGAACCTGCGGAGCATCGAACGATGGCCTGCCGCAATCGTCGATCTGCGACTCAACGACGTGCCTCTGCGTTTGCTGCCGGCGTGGCCGCCGACCCTCCGTCGGCTGGAACTTCGCAACACGCCGCTCGACGACGAGGCGATGCCCGACTTGCCGGACTCGATCGACTACCTGGATCTGGGCGGCATGCGACGGCTGCGCCGCTTGCCGGAGAACTGGCGCCGCGTGCGCACGCTCTTTCTCTGCGGTTCGGGCGTTCTCGTTCCGCCGGCTTCCGAGCACGGCAGTGCTGTCGATCAGAACGTCGCGCGGACGACCAAGGAGTACTTCGACGAGTGCGAACGCGTGGGGCGAGGCCAGGTCAAGCGTTGCAAGGTGCTCATCCTCGGCAATGGTGGTGCTGGGAAGACCGCGCTGTCGCTGCGACTCACCGGTGGCGACCCGCAGCGAACCAGGAAGGACTACGAGCCGGAGATCGATCGAATCGGGACGACGCACGGCGTGCGGTTCCATGACTGGAAAGTGCAAGCGGCCGCCGACAAGCAAACCCACGAAGTTCACGTGCACGTATGGGACTTCGGCGGGCAGGAGATCTATCACAACACTCACAAACTGTTCCTGTCGGCAGGCACCGTGTTCGTGATCGTGTGGAATCCGGAAGAGGCGTTGGCAGGCGGTGCGCATGGGCCCAGGATTCGCGGTGAGTATCAGGACCGGTCGAGACCTTTGGCGTACTGGATCGAGTACGTCCGACAGGCAGCCGGGCCCCAGGCAGAGATCCTCCTCGTGTGTTCGCGCACCAGCGAAGAATCTGCGGGATTGCGCGATCGAATCCGTGCGGAGTGTGGTGAGCACGATCTGAGCGAGTTCTCGAAGATCTTCTACTGCGATGCTTTGGCAAGAGCGGGCCAGCTCGACGAACTCGAGCAAGAACTCCGTGCGAAGATCGCGAAGGTGGTGACTACCCAGGGAACTGCGGTGCCGGCCACCTGGGAACTCGCCCAGCAGCTCATCGAGGACTGGATTCACTGGAGCGAGGCGGATCCGGACTTCGAACAAGCTCATCGTTCCCTGCCGCGTGCGCAGTTCCACGAAGCGCTCACACGATGGATCGCGGACTCGAACCGCAACGCGCGCTTTCCCCTGCTCAAGAAGCTCGTCGCAGCCAACGCGCTCGAACTGGAGGATCGCCGCTTCGACCACCTGCTTGCGTTCCTCAGCCACAGCGGATGGGTGTATTGGGCACCGGACCTCTTCGAGGGTCGGATCATCGTCGGCCAGAAGTGGGCCCTGAGAGGCATCTACACGCTGCTCGAGCGCGGCCTTCCCGGCCAGCCGCCGGTGTTCGCGAGACTGACGGCAAATCACGGCATGTTCCGGATGCGTGATCTGGTGGAGTGGGGCTGGGACCGGCTGGTGCCCTTGGAAGCCGAGCGCGAACTGTTGATCTCGTTCATGCAGCGCATCGGGCTGTGCTTCCCGCTGATCGAAGCCAGAAACTCCTGGTTCGACGAGACGACCTATCTCAGCCTGACGCATCTGCCACGCCACAGCGACCTGACGTGGAAGGAGATGGACCCGGCGACGCTGAGCTTGGATCGCGAGCAGTTTCACCCGCAGCAGCGGAGCGTCGAGCATTCGGGCCTCCATCAGGCCCACTGGGACGGCATCCTGCGCTGGCTCGGGGAGCAGTTCGGTCGCGAGGGGCAATACGCGCGTGACGGCTTTCAGGCGGTCAACGCGGCCGGGCAGGCGATCGTGCTGGAGTTGGATCTCGGTTCGAAGGGCTTTGGCGGCAGCATCCGCGTCAGGGTGTTCGGTACCGACGCAGAGTCCACCGCGGACTCACTTGCCGAGAAGATCGGCAGCTACCTTGCGGATGCGATCGGACGGCGGCGTGTGGTGACGAACCCGGTCGAGGACGCGGGCGGCAAGCGCGGCGTGAGATCCGTCTTCATCTCGTACGCGTGGGACCCGCAACAGCGAGGCTCATCGCCCAGTGAAGCGCCCGCCGGCTATGAGGTTCCGGTCGACGCGATTTGCGAACGACTGCGAGAGTCCGATCGCGAGATCGAGCTGCTTCGCGATCGCTATGTGCTCGAGGACGGCGACAGCATCCCTGCCTACAACCTGAGGATCGAGAAGGCGGACAAGGTGGTCGTCGTGCACAGCGACAAGTACTGGCGGTCGCAGTGGTGCATGCACGAGTTGAGCTCCATGTTCCACGGACTTGCGGAGCGAAGTGATGGGGGTTGGAAAAAGGTGCTGGTCCTCATCGCGCACCGTCTCGACGGCGTCGGTGGGAACCCGCTTCGAGTGCCGGCAGCCAAGAAGGGGATCCTCGATTCGTGGAAGGCTCAGCCGGATCTACTGCCCGCGCTCGAGACCGTCACGACGTCCGCGAAGTTGGCTGCTGCTGCCGTCGATCTCATCGAGAACACGGTTCCGCGGTGGGCGGCTGCCAAGAGCCTCGAGATCGTCTGGGACGAAGGCCGTCGGACCCAGTTGCTCGAGGAGATCGCGAAGCGCATTCTCGACTAACCCTGCACCCAGCACCGGTTGCAGAGCCACCCGCATGAACATCCTCCCCACCCCCGGCGAACTCATCGCGCACCTCGATCGCTACGTGCACGGCCAGACCCGCGCGAAGCAGGATCTCGCGGTGGCTGTCTACAACCACTACCTCGCGCAGGCGTGGCGCGATCGTGGCGGTGAAGATCTTGGGCGGCATCACATCCTGCTGCTTGGACCGACCGGCGTGGGCAAGACCTACATGGTCAAGACCTTGGCCGATCATCTCGGGGTGCCGCTGGGGTTCACCAGCGCGACGGGTCTCGTCGAGTCGGGCTACAAGGGCAACTCGGTGGAGACCCTCGTCGCCACCCTGCTGGGCCGCGCGGGCGGCGATCCGCGCAAGGCCGAGAAGGGCATCGTGTTCCTCGACGAGATCGACAAGATCCGTCGCCAAGACACCGGCGGCACGCGCGACGTGAGCGGCGAAGGGGTGCAGAACGCACTGCTCACCCTGCTCGATGGACGGATGTCGGAAGGTGAACAGGGCAGCAACCACAAGGGTGTCGACACGTCGCGGCTGCTGTTCGTGTGCGCCGGCGCCTTCGTCGGACTGGATCGGCTCGTTCGGCGACGACTCGGGGAAGGGCGCTCACAGCTCGGCTTCGCGCGGCGTCCGCTCGAAGCACGCGAAGACGTGGGCGATCCTTCGGTGTACGACGCGCTGTGCCGCGTCGAGACTCGCGATCTCGTCGAGTACGGGATGATCCCCGAGTTCATCGGCCGCTTTGCGACGATCACCGTGCTCCACGACCTGCCGCGATCCGCGCTGCGCGCCATCCTCGACAGCAGCGTCGATCGCTCCGCACTCGCCCGCCAACAGCAGCTCGCGCGGCTGCACGGTATCGAGCTGGTCATCACCGACGACGCTCTCGATGCGATCGCCGAGGAGGCCGAAGCGCTCGGCACCGGTGCGCGCGGTCTGCACCGCCTGATCGGGCGCGCGGTCGACAGCGTGGACCACCGCTGGTCGGAGCTGGCGGCCGACGGCGTGACGCGTGTCACGATCGACCGTGCGACGATCAGCGGCGCGAGCGAGCCGCGCCTGGAGAAGGGTGCGGCGGAGCACGAGCGGGTCGACGAGGAGCTGCGCCGCGAGTGCATGCGCGGCATGCCGCCGCGTCCGGCACCGGGAACCAACGCGCCCAGCGCCGACATCGACAAGAGCGCGTGGACACCGGCACAGTTGCGCGACGCGATCGATCGCCTCAAGGCCGAGAAGCTGGACTGGCCGAGCACGAGCGGCAGCGCACGCAAGTGGTGGGAGGCTTTCGAGAGCGAGAACAAGGAGCGATTGCACCTCGTGCTGCGGCTCTCCGAGGAACTTGCGGAGCGCGAAGCGACCATCACCGAGTTCTTCCTCGCCTACGTCTACTCGAACACCGACAACATCCAGGCCAACCTGCACTACCTGGACTACACCCGCCTCAAGAAGAAGGACGAGGCCAACAAGCGCAAGAAGCGCGACGACGACAAGGCCTGATTCGCGGCTGCGTCTCGCGTCGCCGGCTCTTGGCTCCCTGGGCGACGTCGGCAGGAGTTCTGGAGGTTTCCTGGGGGAAACTTGCCTCTCACCGCGCTTGGTGTCTTGGCATGAATTCCAATGACTCGACGGCTTGGCTCGCGGTGACCCTCGGGCTGCTCTTCTGCGTCTCCGGCAATGTCTCGGCAATGGAGGCGGCGATTTCGGGCGCACGGTCACCGCAGAACGAGCGTCACATCTCGCCTACGGGCGACGATACGCACGACGGTGGGACGGCAGCCACCGCGTGGCAGACCTGGCCTTTCGCGCTGTCACAGTTGCAGCCGGGTGATGTGCTGATCGTCGGCGAGGGGACGTGGACCAACGGCAGCGTCCAGCAGGTGTCGGACCCCCAGCCGGTTCTTCTCAACGCAAGTCTGCCTGCCGTCGACTGCGATCCGAGTGCCGTGAACCCGGAGTATTTCTGGCCGTACCAGCGCGGAACCGCCGACGCCCCGATCACCATCCGCGCGCGGAACGAACGGAAGTCGTTGCTTCGCAGCGACGGTCGAGCCGCGGCCTTCTCGATCCGTCACTGCGAGCACTGGGTTCTCGACGGGCTGCGCCTGGAGGCCGCGGACCACGACGGCGGCTCTGCCTGGAGCGTGCTCGACATCGCGGGATCACAGCATCTTCGACTCCAGCGATTGCTCGGTCGGCGAAACAACCGCTTCCACAACAGTCACATCTTCCGACTCGTCCGGTGCCAGAAATGCGTGATCACGGAGAGCGAGGCCTACGAGTTCCATCGCCACGGCTTCAGCATCTCGGACTCCGAAGCGATCGAGATCACGCGCTGCTATGCGCACTCGCGAGATCGCGCGGACATCTGCGGGGGAAGGGTATCGCATGATGTCGCGCAGGGAATGGGCGACGAAGGAGTCGTCTGCTACTTCAGCAATCATTGTCTCGTGCAGAACGTGATCGTCGAGAACTGCGAGGGCATCCAGGTCACGGGCGACCACAACCGTGTGCTCGGTTGCATCGCGATGGACGGCCCCTTCGGCTTCCGCTTCGCTTCCAACTGTCAGGACAGCGGCGAGCAGCTCTGCCGATTCGATGCCGGCAAGCCACAGGAGGACACGTACGCCTACGGGAATCACGGCGAGAACTTGGTCGCGATCGATTGTTCGATCGCGGGGATCGACTGCGATGCCTCGGGAGCGACGACGCTGCGGCACGTCACCATGGTCGCCTGTCGGACGATTGCGTTCTGGGGTCGAGATCGCAAGACGACCGCCGGATTCGACACGAGCTTCCAGGTCGACTACGCGCTCGCTCTGGGTTTCGGCGGTCGTGTCGGGATCGTCGCGGACTCTTCGGTGACCGGCACGTGGGGTGGAAAGTACCTGAACGCCTTCGGTCACTCCGTGAATGACTTCGGGCCCTCGGCGAGTCAGTCGTTCGGCAACCAGTACGGCAAGTGGGAGAAGGTCAGCTCGATCGATCCCGGACTCGGCGCGAACCTCGTGCACGTCCCGAAGACTTCGCCGATGTGGCAGCCAGACGGCAACTGCATCGGCGCGAACGTGCTGTATCGGTATGAGGACGGACAGTTGACCGGCGCGGCGCTCTGGTCACCGGCGACCGGGGAGTTCCCACACGGTGCGGTGATTCGATACGTGAACGATCCTGCGAGCGGACCGAGTGCAGTGGATGTTCATGTCCGTTTGCGGGTGAACTCCAGCGGTGGGGCTCTGCCGCTCGGCTATCAGTGAATCGGTGTGCGCGTTGCGCTCACTTGCTCGAAGTTGGTATCGGCGCGGGCGCGGGCGCGGGCGTGGGCGCCGAGGCCTGCATCGCCGCGAGCTTCTGACGGCGTTCCTCCAGGAAGCTCCGGTAGCCGCGAAGCTCGCCGAAGGAGTCGGTGAGCTTGGCCAGGCCTTCGGCGTACAGTTCGAGGTCGGGGCGTTCGAGGGTCTCCTGATGCAGGAGAATCCCCGCCCAGAAGTCGCGCGCGGCATTGCGCGAGCTGGGGCGCTTGCCGGCGCGCCACATGGTCTGGAACTCCGCGCCGACGACCGGACGGACCGCGGGATCGAAACGGTCCACGCGCGCGAGGATCGCCGCGACCTCGAGATCGGTGATCGCCGCCGCGAGGCGCTCTACGTCCGCCGGCTCGAGCGTGCCGCACTCGGTGAAGAGCGATCGCGCGGTTGCGAGATCCAAAGCGCCGATGCGAAGTCCGGCTTCGAGTCGATTGCGTTGGATGGTCGCGATCGCGCGCGCACTCTCGGCTTCGAGCGCAACGAACTCCTCGGCGGCGAGCAGCATGCCCGTGAACTCGACGACACTCTTGTCCCGATGGCTCTCGTGGACGCCGAGCACGCGACCGCCGGCATCCATCACCACGTGATGTGGCCAGCCGCTGCCGCGTGTGGCCGCCAGGAAGCGATCGGCTTCGGCATCGAGGTGCGACGTGACATGGCAGTGGAGCACGACGCGCCGGCTGAACTCGCGGAACTCTGCTGAGCTGAGAACTCCGCGTTCACACGCGATCGAGGTTCCGCAGGGCGTGAACGAGCGCGTGCAGTGGACGAAGATGAGCTTGCCGTCTGCCGCCGCCGCACGCTTCGCGGCGTCGAGGCTCGTGTGCCAGGGAGCGAGGCGCAGGAAGGGTTGGGCGAGCTTGTCGGCGAGACGTTCCGACAGGGTTGGCCGATCGGGAACGGCGACAGGGGCGGGGTTGGTTGGGGGCGTCGGCTGCTGAGCGCCCAGTGTGAGGCACAGGAAAAGCGGAGGGGCGAGACGTGCGAGCATCGTGCGAAGGTGGGGCCGGCGAGGCGGACGCGACCGACGAGGGCATGGACTCGGAACTCCCGCGAAGGCGGCTGCCGGCCACAGCGGCGGGGCCCGCGCAAGTCGGACGCCGTCGCGGACCGATAGGTCGACGGTGCAAGTGATGGGGCCGAGGACGCGCCCGCGGCGGACACAACCGCTGCGGTCGCCACCGGCGAAGACGCCGGGGACGCTGTGGTGGTCGCGAGAGACTCTCCCGCCGACGACTGCTCGCTTGGCCCGGCGCCGCCCCAGATGGCTGCGCGACATCCTGCTGGGGATCTTCGCTGTAGCGATTCTCCACGCCTTCGTCGTGCAGATCTCGGTGGTGCGCGGCCACTCGATGGAGCCGGCGCTCACCGACGGCGACCGCCTGGTCGTCGATCGGGTCGGTCCCGACCTGCTGGGTCTGTCGCGCTTCGACGTCGTCGTGCTCGGCAACCCGAAGAACCCGGTGGTCGACTACGTGAAGCGGGTGGTCGGACTGCCGGGCGACCAAGTGGCGCTCGACGACGGCCGTCTCGTGATCAACGGTGTGCCGGTGCACGAGTGGTTCCACCCGATCGCGGATCATGCCGAGTTTCCGCCGCTGACGATCCCCAAGGGCCACGTCTTCGTGCTCGGTGACAACCGTCCGATCTCGCTCGACTCACGCGAGTTCGGTCTGGTGCCCGTGGCGCTGCTGCGTGGAGTGGTGCGCGCGCGCTTCTGGCCGCCGTCGCGCATCGCCGCGCTCTGAGTCGGACATTCCGCTGGATCCACGCCGCGAGGTGCGGAGCATGTCGGGATGAGCAGCGTGAACGAGGCAGCCGCGCCGATCGTGGTGACCGGCGGCAATCGCGGCATCGCGGGAGCGATCGCCGAGCGGTTGGGCGCGCGTGCGGTGGTGTGGTCGCGCAGCCACAACGGTGTGGATGTGACCGATGTCGCGAGCGTGCGGCGCGCGAGCGAGGAGCTGTTGCGCACGCGCGGGGTGCCTTTCGGCCTGGTGCACGGGGTCGGTTGCTTCGACGAGATCCCGCTCTTGTCGACCACGGATGCGCAGTTTCGCGAGTTGCTCGACAGCAACTTCACCAGTGCCTTCGTCGTGTCGCGTGCCCTGGTGCCGGCGATGTGCGAGGCCGGTCGCGGCCGCGTGATCTTCTTCTCCGCGGCGGGTGCCGAGGACCGCACGGCGAAGACGCGCGCGCCGGTCTACTTCGCTGCCAAGGCCGCGCTCACATCGCTCGCGCGCTCTCTGGCCAAGGAAGTCGCGCCGCGCGGCGTGCGCGTGAACGTCATCGCGCCGGGCATCATCGCTCATCCGCACAGCCACGCGCAGAGTCAGGCGCGTATGGCTTCGCGTATCCCAACCGGCCGCGTCGGTTCGATCACCGATCTCCTGGGCGCGGTCGAGTTGCTGCTCGGCGATGGGGGCGACTACATCACCGGCGACGTCTGGACGATCGATGGTGGATTGACGCTCGGCTGAGCGGTGCGCGCGCGGCGGATCGCTTGCGCGGGTTCAGCGCGGCGCAATCTCGCGAACCACCGAGTTCATCAAGGTGCCGAGGCTCTCGATGCTGCAGGTGACGCGGTCGCCGTCTTGCAAGGGCCCCACACCTTCGGGAGTGCCCATCGCGATCAGGTCGCCGGGGCGGAGGGTGACGTGCTTGCTCAGGTAGGCGATCGCGGCGGCGACGCCGACGACCATCAGGCTCGTGCGACTGGACTGACGCACGGCGTCGTTCACCCGGCACTCGATGGCGAGGTCGAAGTCATGCGACAAGGCGTCGGCCGGAACCACCATCGGTCCCAATGGCAGGAAGGTGTCGAAGGACTTGCAACGCAACCAGGGCTGCTGCCGCGTCCGATCCTCGTGCTGCATCGTGCGCGCGGTGACATCGTTGAGGATCGTGTAGCCCGCCACGAGTTGGAGCGCTTCGGCTTCGCTCACGTACTTGCGGCCGCGTTGCATGGGATCCGGGAAGCCGAGCACCACACCCAACTCGACCTCATGATCGATGCGCGAGGTCACCCAGTGCGGCAAGACGACCGCGCCGCGATGCGGCAGCAGGGTGTCGGGCAGCTTGGTGAAGAAGATCGGCTCGTCTGGGACCTCGGCGCCGAACTCGCGCGCGTGAAGGAGGAAGTTCTTGCCCAGACAGAGGATCTTGCCCGGTCGACGCAGCGGGGTGTCCCATTCGATCGTGTCGGGATCGAGTGCTTGGCCGCGCGTCGCGAGAGCGGCGAGGTCGCTCTGCCTCAGGCCCGCCGCGGCGAGGTGCTGCTGCTCGGCGTCGCCCGCGAAGCCGGTGTCGACGTCGAGCAGGCGCTGCGTGACCGGGTCGAACACGCCCAGTCGCCGCGCACCCGCGACGCGATGCGCGAACCAGGCGAGCTGTGACGGCCAGGCGGCAGCGAGGCTCATCGCGCGTGATGCAGAGCCAGCAGCGAGTAGATCGTGCAGAGCACCGGCTGATCTTCCCACCAGCGGCCGTTCTGCGCGTTCACCCACGAGCCGTCTTCCTTCTGCACCTTCGCGAGGTGCTTGCGCAACTCCTCACGCCAGTCGACTTCGAGCGCCTCGTCGGTCTCGCCCTTGCCGGGAACGCGCAGCTTCGCGATGCCGGTGGCGCTCAAGGCCTGACTCATCATCAGGTACGAGTAATAGAGACCGGCGTAGCGCGCGTCGCCCAGCGCGGGATCGCAACCCGGGTTCTCGGTGAGGGTCCAGTTCTGCTCGATCCAACGCACCGCCGCACTCACGCGCGTGTCCGTCGCCGGCAATCCCGCGAGCGTGTAGGTCTTCAGCAGCGCGTAGGTCATCGATCCGTAGCTGCGCGGGATCTTCTTGCCGTCGGGGAGATTGACGTAACCCGCCGCGGAGTTGCCCGGGTAGTAGGCCGCGCCGCCGTCGTCGCCGGAGACGACCTCGATGTCGTTGCCCTCTTCGTCGCGCGCACGGCCTTCGAAGTCGTTCACGCTGCGCAGGTTCTGCGTGCGCTGGAGGAACACGATCGCCTTCGCGAAGGCTTCATGGTCGGCACCGAGTCCGGACGCGCGCAACGCCTCGACCGCGAAGTTGAGGTTCGACAGGTCGCCGCGCTGACTGCCGCCGTAACCGATCGAGCCGTAATCGCGGTCGTCACGGGCATAGCCGCGCGACTCGACGTTCTGGATGGCGAGCACGTAATCACGCGCCTTCTGGATCGTCGGTTGGAACTCGGCACGCTCCGCCATCGCGAGCGCGAGCACCGCGGCGCAGGTGGTGTAGTTCGTGTTGCGCTGGCCGATCGAACCGTCCTCGGCCTGAGCCTGGATCAAGAGCTTCAAGTTCTCGTCGATCAGCTTCTTCTCGGCGTCCGTGCGAAGTGCTGCGGGCTTGGTCTGCATCGCCGCAGTCGCCAACGCCGCGAGGCCGAGATCGGGCAGCGGGCCGTGACCGAGCACGCCCGACAGGTACGCATGACCCTTCCCCTGCGACTCACTCCAACTCGCCGCCGCAACCTTGGCCGCGGCGATGCCGCTGTCCATCCGGCGTGCCGCGGTCTGGCAGACGACCAACTCCACGAGCGGCTCGACGAGATTGCCGACCTTGCTCGGCGCTTCGTCCATGAGCACCTTCACCTTGGCGGCGGCGGCTTCCCCGAGCCGCTTCGGATCGGTGTTCTCGCGCGCGCAGCGATCGAGCAGTGCCGTGACCCGCTGTTCGAAACCGTCGGTCGGCGCGTTGCTCTGGCGAGCGATCCAGCGCTGGGCGCTGCTCACATCGGCCGCGAGCTCCTTGCCGCCGATCACCGCGAGCGCATCGGCAACCCACTGCGTGGTGGCGGCGCGCGCCGCAGGATCGCGGTCGTTGGCGTCGCCGAAGTCGCCGTCCTTGCCGCGAGCGCGGAAGAGGTAGCGCACCGCGTCGCGCATGTAGGGGCCGTCTTCGAGGAAGTAGAAGCGATGGCAGTGTCCCATCGCGCAGAGCACCATCGCCGTTTGACGGCAACTCTGATCGCCGAAGCCCTCACCGGCGCGCCGGTCGCGGAGTGCGCGGATCGCGTCGTCGACCGGGCCTTTGTGGATGGTGCCGAAGGGCTGCTTCGCGGGGGCGGTCGCGGCCGGCGCGTCCTGCACGGCGGCGTCGGCGGCGCGCAGCGGGCTCGTCGGCGCGGTGGTGCCTTGTGCGGTGGCAGTGGTGCCTTGTGCGGTGGCGGTGGTGCCTTGCGCGGTGGCGGTGACGGCGAAAGGAAGCGCGAGGGCGGCGAGGACCGTCAGGCCGAGGTGGAGAGGTGCAATCATGGCGGGGTTGGCGACGCGTTCGCCGACAGAGTCGGACGAACGGTCGCCGGCCGCAATGGTTCAGTCGGGGCGGGGACTCAGGCGTCGCGAAGGTCCAAGCCGGCGCGGGCGTCGGCCTCGCCGTGGCCCCCGGCCGGGGACGCGGGGCAAAGCCGCACGGCGGTGCCGTAGACCAGCACCTCCGCGGCCCCGCTGGCGATCTTGCTGGTCTCGAAGCGCAGCCCGACCACCGCGTCGGCGCCCAGGCGCCGGGCGTCTTGCCGCAGTCGGTCGAGGGCCTGTTCGCGGGTCTCGGCGAACATCTTCACGTAGTGGTCGAGCTCGCCGCCGAACAGGTTGCGCAGCCACTCGATGAAGTCGTGGCCGAGGTGTCGGGTGCGGATGGCGGTGCCCTTCGCGATGCCGACGGCGGCGAGCATCCGGCGGCCGGGGACCTGCTCGGTGGTGACGACGATCATCTCGGTCATCGGAGGACTCCGCGGTAGCGATCGAAGCGGTGTTGGATGCGGCGCTGGCGGAAGACCGACCAACCGAGCAAGCAGCCGCCGGCGAGAGTGCAGCCGATCGCGATCTTCACCAGCAGCGGCAGCTCGGCCTCGATCACGAAGCACTGGAAGCAGAACCCGAGCAAGATCAGCAGTCCCGACAGGAACAGGATCAGCCCGAGGTTCCACTGGGTCTTGTTGTAGAAGCGCGACCAGAAGCGGCGCAGTTCGCGATCGGTGGGCTCGAGGCTCGCAGCGGCGTGGCCGAGCTGCAGCATGGTCTGGTAATCGGCAGTCTCGGCGGCGAGGCCGGGATCTTCGGCGAGCATCGCTTCGAAGCGACGGCGATCGGCCGCGCTCAGTTCGTCGTCGACATAGGCCATCATCAAGGCCTGTCGCTCGCTCAGCGGCGGATCGTGAGGTTCAGCGTTCATGGGATCTGCCCTCACGACTTGGGGCGGACTTTGGGTGACGGGGTGCACGGCTCCGCAGCACCCTCGGGCAGCCACGGTTCGAGCAGTTCGCGCAACTTGCGCCGCGCGTGGAAGAGGCGCGACATGACGGTCCCGATCGGGATGTTCAGGGTCGCAGCGATCTCGGAGTATTCGAGTTCTTGGAGGTGACGGAGCACGATGATCTCGCGGTGGGCGAGGGTGAGGCGGTCGAGCGCCGCGCGGAATGCGCTGGCGCTGTCCTTGGAATCGACGAGTTCGTCGGGACGTCGGCCGACGGGATCGCCGACGTCGATGCCGGGCTGATCCTCGCTCGGAGCGTGGATCGAGAGCGCGCGGCGGTGCTTCTTGCGCTCGAGGAAACTGAGGCAGGCGTTGCGGAGGATGCGGAAGAACCAGGGCGCGAAGGGCTCGCCGTCGCGGAAGCCCGTCAACCCGCGCCAGGCTCGCATGAAGGCTTCTTGCGCGAGCTCGGCGGCGTCGTCGCGATTGCGCACGTAGCCCATCGCGACGGCGATTGCCTTGCCGTGGTAGCGTTCGACCAGCACTTCGAACGCCGGTCGATCGCCGCCCTTGGCACCGATTACCAGTTGGATTTCCTCGACTGCGGTCAAGTCGGGCGGCCTACCGGCCTTGGGCTCTTGCATTCAGGCGGCGATCACACCGGATCGAGGCCGCGACGGGAAGGGCGGCTTGCGATCCTCGGCTCGCTCGGCGAGTCTTCCTCGCCCATGAGTGTGACGCGAGACGAGGGCGGCGCGGACCTGGCGGAGTTGAGCGCCGAGTTGCTGCGGGTCGCCAGTCCCTATGGGTCGGAAGGCCCGCTCGCGGAGCACGTGGCGCACTGGCTAGGGCAGCGCGGCGTGGCGCGGATCGTGCGCGCCGACGACTCGCTCGCCGTCCTGCCGCGGGTGCTTCGGCCAGGGCGACCGCTCGTGCTCTTGTGCGGACATCTCGACACGGTGCGCAGCACCGAACCCAATCCGGTGCGCACCGAGGGCCGCCGGCTGTTCGGGCTCGGCGCGTCGGACATGAAGGCCGCGGTCGCGACGATCCTCGATCTCGTAGCGCGTGCCGCGCGGGCGCCGGCGCACGTCGATCTCGCGGCGATTCTCTACGCGCGCGAAGAGGGTCCCTACGAGGCGAGTGCGCTGCCGGCGATCCTCGACGCGGCGGTCGCCGCCGGTCTCTTCGCGCTGCCCGACGTCGCGCTGGCGTTGGTGATGGAGCCGACCGACGGCCGCATCGAACTGGGCTGCATGGGGGCGGCGCAGGTTCGCGTGACGATCGCCGGCAAGGCGGCGCACGCCGCGCGGCCGTGGCAGGGTGTGA
This sequence comes from Planctomycetota bacterium, assembly GCA_050181465.1. Taxonomy (GTDB): domain Bacteria; phylum Planctomycetota; class UBA1135; order UBA1135; family UBA2386; genus JACRLW01. Next base: position 42,881 of record JBFXDD010000027.1, on the reverse strand, counting down.
ACGCGCTCGAGAAGGCGGCGCCGCTGTTGGCTCGCCTCGCGGCGCGAGACGTCATGCCCCGCGAGATCGATGGATTGCCGTGGATCGAGGTCGTCAGCGCGACGACCTGCAAGGTGGTGCCCGATGCGATCAACGTCATTCCCGAACGCTGCGAGATCGGGCTGAATCTTCGCTTCGCCCCGGACCGGACGAGGGAGGACGTGATCGCGACCCTCCGCGAACTGGTTGCCGACGTCGGCGAGTTCGAGATCACGAGCTTCTGGCCCAGCGGGGCGGTCGTGCGCGAGCATCCGCTCCTCGAGACTCTGAGCGGAGCGGTGCGCGACGCGCTCGGCGGACTCGAGATCGGCAGCAAGCAGGCCTGGACGGATGTGGGGCGGTTCTCGATGCTGGGCGTCCCCGCGGTCAACTTCGGCCCCGGCACCAAGGCGATGGCACATCAAACCGGTGAGTGGGTCGATCTCGATCTCGTCGAGCGCTGCGCGCGGGGATTGCGCACATGGTTGTGGGGGGAGGGCCGATGAGGGCCGTCGAGGTGAACGCCGCCGAATCGTCGGGTCACTTGGGAGTCGAACTGGCGGACCTGTTCGAGCCGGTCGTCACGAAAGACCTCGACCTCGCGGCCTTCGATCGCCCCTACCGACCGATCTCGCTCACACTCGTGGTGTTCTTCACCGGTGCACTATTGGGCGGAGTCCTGATGGCGACGAACTGGCGACGGCTCGGCCGACCGCGCGCGGTGCTGCCGACGGCGGCTGCCTTCCTCCTCGTATTCCTCGCAACCCACGTCGCGTTCCTGTGGTTTGCCCCCGACCTGCGCGGCAAGCCTGAGCTGCGATCTTTCCTTCGCTTCGCGCTCCAGGTCGTCGCCGTGGCGCCGGCATTGGCGATCTTGGGTGCACAGGCGAAGCGCTACGACATCTGGGAGCGCAGCAGTGGTGAGGAACGAAGCGCGTTCCGGATCGGGTCCGTCTTCTTCCTCCTCAACATCGCACTTGCGGTGGGGATCACTTACCTCGCCAAGCGTTGAGTCCAGACAATGAACGAAGACGAATCGGGGAGTTTCGAGCCGGAGGACTTCGAGTCGGACGGGCAGGATCCGTCGGATCTCGCCGGGATCTCGACTGGTGCATCCTTCCTCATGCGGGCCGAGCGGTACCTGCAGATGGGTCGCCATGCGGAGGCCGAAGCAGCGGTGCGCGAGGGTCTCGCGCAACATGCGCAGTCCGCGGAGTTGCTGGCGCTCCTCGCGCACGTGCGGCTCGCCGAGGAGCGGCACGGTGAGGCCGTCGACACGGCGAAGGAAGCTCTCGCGATCGATGCCACGCATTGGCGCGCGAGTTTCGTGCTCGCGCTGGCGTTGACCGAGAGTGGTCGACACAGCGAGGCCGAGACAGTGATTCTCGCGGCGTTGCGTCGGGATCCGGAGGACGTCCATTACCTGCGGGCCTATGCGCGCTTGCTCTATCGCGTGGACAAGTTGGAGAAGGCCGAACGGGTCACGCGCGCCGCGCTCGCACTCGATCCCGAGGACGAGGATTCCCATTCGACTCTGTCGCTGATCTTGTCGGCACAGAAGCGGCACGAGGAAGCAGCGCACCACGGAGCCGGAGCGCTGCGGGCCGCGCCCGACGAGGATTCCGGTTACATCGCGTTGGCGATCGCGGCATTCCAATCGGGACATCCGCTTCGTGCGCGCGACCTCCTTCGCGAGGCCGTCCGTATCGATCCGAGCACTCGCAACGCGGAGATGTTCGAGACAGTCGATCCCCTGACGCGACCCGGCGGATTGCCGCTGTATTGGTTCGGACATCTCGTCGACAAGTTGCCGGGCAAGCAATTCACGGTGTGGATCGTGCTCGCCGGCACGCTGCGCGGGATGCGCGCGATGGGTGTGGACAAAGGGGCGATCGCTTGGGTCGGCTTGGGCTATCTGATCTTTGTCCTGTACACGTGGATCGGAATGCCGATCCTTCGCCGATGGACCCGTTGGTTCCCGCTCCGATGATCGATCCGGATCTTCTCGTCGCTCTGCGTGCCGTCGTCGAGCGTGACCCTCGCGCCGGGCTCTTGTGGCTCCTGTATGCCGATCTCCTCGCGAGCGGAAAGCGGCGCCCCGAGGCGATCGCGGCGTTGCGCACGGCGCAGATCGACGCCGGCGTGGCAGACCGCGCGAAGCGACGCCTCGTGCCGTTGCTGCGCGAAGAGGGGCAGCTCGCGGAGGCGTTGATCCTAGCCGAGGATCTGCTGGCGAAGGACCCCAACGATGCGGCGATGCGCGCGGAGTTGGCGCGGGTGGTTCGCGCGCGCGGCGGCGAGGACGAGGCGACGGGGATCGAGTCGGCACCGCCGATTCTGCCGGCTGATTCTGCGCAGTCTGCACCGCCGACGCCGGTGCGCGATTCGTCGTCCGAGTCCGATCGAGCCCCCGAGGCCGCGGCCGTCGGCGAGACGCTCGATCCCGAGGATTGGGCGAGTCAGTTCGATTGGTCGGGACTCGTGACGACCTTCGCCGACGTCGCCGGCCTCGACGAGGTCAAGCGGCAGATCCGGTTGAAGATCATCGCGCCGTTCCAGAACCCCGAGATCTATCGCTCCTTCGGACGCAGCGGCGGCGGCGGGATCCTGCTCTACGGACCGCCCGGTTGCGGCAAGACCTTCATCGCGCGTGCGGTGGCGGGCGAGTGCAAGGCGCGGTTCGTGTCGGTGGGGATCCACGAGATCGTGGACAAGTATTGGGGCGAGAGTGAGAAGCTCTTGCATGCCCTCTTCGCAGAGGCGCGACGGCAGACGCCCACCGTATTGTTCTTCGACGAGTTCGATGCGCTCGGCGGCGCGCGCGGGCGAGTCGAATCGCACTTCTGGAAGACACTGGTCGACCAGCTCTTGCAGGAGATGGACGGCGTGAGCGGGCGCAACGACGGCGTGTTGCTGTTCGCCGCGACCAACATGCCGTGGAACGTCGACTCCGCGTTCCGCCGTCCCGGCCGCTTCGACCGTGTGCTCTTCGTGCCGCCGCCCGACGAGGCCGCGCGTGAGTCCATCCTGCGCAACGCGCTGGCGAAGGTCCCCGGCAAGGACAAGCTCGACGTCCGAAAGGTTCTCAAGTCCACCAACCTGTTCACCGGTGCGGACATGCGCGCGCTCGCCGAGCGTGCAAGCGAGCGGGCGCTCGAAGCCTCGCTGATGGGCGGCAAGCTCGAGCCGGTCACGACGGCCGATCTGCTCAACGCGCTGCGTGCGATGCGCAGCACCGCCGAGGAGTGGCTTGCCTCGGCCAAGAACCATGTCCGCTATGCCAACGAGAGCGGGCAGTACGACGAACTGGCGGAGTACCTCCGCGCGCACAAGCGCCTGTAAGGCGATCCAAGGCGGCGCGACGTGGAGCAGGGTCTCGGTGCACTCGCCGATAGGTGTCGGATGCCCTGCCGCGTGCCCGGAGTGATACCTCTCGGCGAGTGAGTGACTACGTATCACAGTCCCAGGACGTCGCCGAGTGGGTGGACCGCGCGCTGTTCGGACATCTGCGGACTCTGACACCCGACAGCGTCTTCTTCTTGGGGTCACGGCGTCGCAGTTCGTCCATCGCGTCGCGCTGGCGGGCGCTCGGCTGCGTCATCCGGATGCCTCCGAGGAGGAGTTGCATCGTCACGTGGGTGCGCAGCGCGTCGGTCCCGCGTTGATGCGGAGGCGTGGGGCCTTTGAGAGACCCCGACCATCTGGAGATTGTTCTTCTGGCGACGGATGGGCTGGAGAAGCTCGGGTTGCGTTGCCTGCTCGGCGGTGAATTCTTGGTGGTACGAAAGTGGGCGCTCGAGGAAGTCCGCTGCCGACGTGCAATCCAGGCGCTGCATCCGTCGACCAAGCTGCGCCTGGATCGGTTCGTCCCGGCCTGTGAAGAACTGCACCTGGACCGCCCTGGGAGGGGAATGTCATCCAGGAGCTGATCTGGTTCCGGGCGGGCGGAGAGCTCAGCGATCGACCGTGGCGTGACGTGCTCGGAGTGTTGAAGGTCCAGGGCAACGCGCTCGACCGCTCGGAACTGCGAGACTGGGCTGAGCGCTGTGACGTTGCGGATCTCCTCGAGCGAGCTCTGCGCGAGGTGGAGGCAGCATGAGGGAGCGGACGGCGATTCCGGGCAATCCATGCCGGCATCGCGGGATGCGCCGGCGAATCCGCGCATCGACATGCTCAGGCTCGCGTCGTCGACTGTGGAGATGCGAGCTACCGCTGCGGACACTGGCCCCATGAATGTCGTTCGATTCGCGTTGCGATCTCTTGTCCTCGTCTTGTCGCTGAGCTTCTTGACGAGCTTCTTGACGGCGGCCGCTGCGGCGCAGGAGGGGCCGCGGGTCGCGGTCGACAGCGGAACGATTCGCGGCGAGACGATCGTGCGGCGAGACACCGAGTTGCATGTGTTCCGCGGCATCCCCTTCGCGGCAGCGCCGGTGAGGGATCTGCGATGGCGACCGCCGCAGCCGGTGGCGGCATGGGAGGGCGAGCGGGAGTGCATCGAGTTCGCGGCGGCGTGCCTGCAGCCTGCGGACCTCGCCTACGCCCACACCTATCCGAAGCAGTCCGAAGACTGCCTCTATCTCAACGTCTGGACGAGCACTCTCGACCGGGAACGGAAACTGCCGGTGATGGTGTGGATCCACGGCGGCGGCAACGCCATCGGCGGCGCGTCGGCGCCGACCTACGACGGCGCGACCCTCGCGGCAGCGGGTGTGGTCCTGGTGTCGATCCAGTATCGACTCGGGGTGCTCGGCTTCTTCGCTCACCCGGCGCTGAGTGCGGAGAACGCCGCGAACGGCGGCGCGGCGACGAGCGGCAACCAAGGACTACTCGATCAGATCGCCGCGCTCGGGTGGGTGCAGCGCAACATCGCGCAGTTCGGCGGCGATCCGGAGTGCGTGACGATCTTCGGCGAGTCCGCCGGCGGCGTCGACGTCACCTTGTTGATGAGCTCTCCGCTGGCGAAGGGACTGTTTCATCGCGCGGTCGCCATGTCGGGCGGCTACCACGAGTTCATGCCCGGCCTCACCACGGCAGCGGGCGCGGACCATCCCGCCGCCTATGCGTCCAGCAAGGAGATCGGCAAGCGCTTCGATATCGACGGCGAGGATGCCGTGGCCCTCGCGGCGCTGCGAGCCCTCGATGCCGATGCGATCCGCTCGATCCCGCTGAGCATCGGCAACATCGGCGGTGACCGTCGCGGCGAACGCGCGTTGCGACTCGGCCCCATCGTCGACGGCCACGTCATCCCGAAGTCACCCGAGCAGATCTGGCGCGACGGTGAGATGCACCGCGTGCCGTTCTTGACCGGGAGCCTGCGCGACGACGGTTCGGTCTTCTCGCGCGCCTCCCCGATCCGCGGTGCCATGGCCTATCGCCTCGCACTGCGAACCTTGTTCGGCGCGCGCGCCAGAGACGTCGCCGAACTGTTCCCGGTCGACGGTGAGGAGTCCGTGACCGCGGCCGTCCACCGACTGGTCACTCTGATGAGCTTCGTCGCGCCGTCTCGTCGCATGGCGCGGCAGGTCGCAGCAGCCGGTGGCGACGCGTGGCTCTATCACTTTGCTCACGAACCGAGCTGGCTGCCGGGAACGCGGAGCGTGATCCACGGAATCGAGCTGCCATTCCTGTTCGGAACCCTGCCGGCGCGGGCGAGCGTTCTGGACCGCGAACTCGCAACGCAACTGCGCCGGCACATCCTCGTCTTCGCACGCGACGGCGCGCCGGGAGTGGTCGAGTCGAACCAGCCGGGCCACGACGGCGAGTCGGAGGCCGAGGCTGCGGTCTGGCCGAAGCATGACCGCGCGGGCGACACCTGGTTGGTCTACGACCGCGGCGCGCGAATCCAGACCGGCCTCTTCGTGCGCGAGTGCGACCTGTTCGACGCGATCGCTGCCTCGCGCTGACGAGCCCCAGGCGAGGCGCTTACTCGAGACGGCGAGCGCAGCGGTGGAGAATCCATGGAACCTCGACGGGCTTTCATCACGTCGGGGTGTTTGTCTTGCGAGTCTTCGTCGCGGGGTGAACGTGGAGATCTGGCTCTACTATCGCAGCTCTCGGAGGACTTCGCGTTCTGAGTGCGCTCTCGAGACCATAGGTCTGGCCGTCGGAATATCCGTGGATTGCTGAGGTGCCACTTCGGGCAGTTCGACGGCGAGTTCGACGACCCGTCCGTGCTGGTGGTCCGACTCGCCGTGGAGTCGGGCCTCGCGAAGATCGGCGAGCTCGCAACCGGCGAGCTTTCGATCGTGGCAGCGCAAGCGAGACTCCAACGAGGTTGGCGATTCTCTCTCACGGTCCAAAGCTCGAACGAATGACTCTTCCCAACCGGGAACGCGCTCCTGCGCCCCGTGACGCCGACCGCCCGGGAAGACGCGCAGTTCTCGAGGGCAGTCGGCTCCAGGATGAGCGCTTGCCGGTCGATTGAACCTCGCGGCCGCCACGATCAGTCGCATCTCGATCGACGTGACCAAGGTGGAGTGCCAGCACGTCGAGGCTCTCGCTGCCCTGCAGGGCAAGATCAATCGGCTACGGGAGAAGGAAACGAAATGGTTGAGCAGCGAACGGTCGTGCGGATTCGCCGAAGATGACATCGTCGGCGCTTTGCGCGGGCCGGATGCCTGAGTTCCAGCTCGCTCTTGGCACAGAGCGTGATCTGAACCAGATCGCTCGCTCGCGTGGAGCGCTTGGATAAGTTCGCACTTGTCGTGAAGATTGCGAGAGAGAAAGGCCCGGTGAGCAGCGAGACCTTGGCGGTGGACTAGACGTCGTTGGAGGCGAACGCGGCGATCATGACCATCGTTTGTCGATGTGGGCCGTGGGCGATCGCCCGTGACGGCCTGGTCAATCTCGTAGCCAGGCGGCAGTTCCAGGCCTGAGTCGAGTGGGCCGCCCTCGCGTCGGTGCTTGCAGGCAACGGGCTGTGTTGCTAGCGTCCCTCGCCGGACGGAGTAATGCCAAGAGGATGAACGTGCGAATGGCCTGCGGACCGGCGCTCGACAGACCACCCCTGCGGAGGTGGTCGCTCGTCCGTCCGATCTTCGAGGTCGTGCGGGAGACGAGCGACGACGTCCCGCCCGCCGAGGTGAGGTCGCAGCGCCTGCCTGGTGTCGGCCGTCTGCAACTAGGCGATCGCGCTCGCGCAGCGATGCGCCTGCGGCACTTCAGCCGTCGCACCGAGGATGCCTACGTCGGCTGGATGCGTCGCTTCTGGGAGTTCAGCGGCCGCCGCGATCCGGCGGAGCTCGGGCCGGAGCAAGTCACAGCGTTTCTGTCTTCGCTCGCGACGCGCGGTCAGGTCTCGGCGGCGACGCCGAATCAAGCCCTCGCCGCCTTGCTCTTCCTCTATCGAGACGTGCTCGGCCGTGATCTGCCCTGGCTCGACGGCTTCGTGCGTGCCAAGGTCCGGCAGCGTCTGCCGGTGGTGATGTCGCGCGCGGATGTCCGCGCGGTGCTGGAGCGAATGGAAGGCGTGCCGCGTCTGATGGCGACCCTTCTCTACGGTGCGGGCCTGCGCGTGCTCGAGTGTTGCCGGCTGCGCGTCAACGACGTCGACCTCGATCGCAATCAGCTCGTCGTGCGCTCGGGCAAGGGCGATCAGGATCGCGTGACGATGCTGCCGGGGATTGCGCGCCCGGCTTTGGTGGTGTGGATGGAGCGCGTGCGGGCGCAGCACCAGCGCGACCTCGATCGCGGTGCGGGCTGGGTCGAGTTGCCGAACGCGTTGGCGAGGAAGCTGCGTTCCGCGGGGCGAGACTGGGCCTCGCAGTGGGTCTTCCCCGCGACGCGTAGCTATGTGGACGGGGTCACGGGTGAGCGCCGCCGCCATCACCTCCACGAGACGGTCCTCCAGCACGCCGTCCGCCGGGCCGTGCTCGCCGCGGGCCTGAACAAGCGCGTCACCTGCCATACTTTCCGCCATTCGATCGCCACGCATCTGCTGGAAGCCGGCTCCGACATCCGCGCCGTACAAGAGCTCCTCGGTCACGCCGACGTCTCTACGACCATGACCTACACGCACGTCCTGAACCGCGGTCCGGCTGGAGTGCGCAGTCCCGCGGACCGGCTGCTCGGAGGAGGCGAACATGAGCCGAGTTAGACAGATCTGCCTAACGTGGCGCGGGCGGAGTGACGTTCCGCTTGGATCCGAGGTCTGGCGCGGTTCGACGGTTTTTCTCCACCACGGCGGCGTCGCGTTAGGCGGCGACGGGCGTGGTGGTTTCGGTGTTGGGCAGTTCTGTCCAATTCAAGTTAGGCGTCGCAATTCCATGCCTGCACTCGCCGTTGCAATCGTGCGCTTCGTCGATGAGCATCAACCTGGATTCGTCGAGTGCGTGCTCAGAGACGCGGCCAATGAGCAGCACGTGTTTGTTGAGAAGGTGCCAGTCGTCACGACCGAGGATCTTTGGGCAACGAGCAACTATCCCCGCCCCGGGGTCATCGAGTGTGTTGTCCTAGAACAGTGGGAAGACAGCGGGGGCTGCTCGCTCGTGCGCGTCACAACCGAGCAGCCGTGGGGTGTTGAATCCACGCGGGGAGAGACTGAGTTCGTCGTTCTTGCCTCGCAAGTTGTGCGCAGTGAACGCGACGCCTAGCCCCTCCATCGAGCCGACGTCACAAAGGCTGCTTCGCAGCCTTTGTGCCGCGGCTCATGTCGAACGTTAGCCAGGCCATGCCGACGTACGACGATGACAGCGAACTCGACCGGTACGTCTGGAACCACTACGTGGCGCTGCTCAGCGACTTGGAGCGGATCGTCGGTCGGGCCGTCCGCGCCGAGCAGAAGGCGGCCGCCGCAAGCGGCGCGTTGGCGGCGGAGCTCCGACGACGCTGGGGCTACGCCAGCGATCCTCGCGTTCAGCAAGCACTCGCGGAGGGCTGGCCAGTGTTCCGGACGCGAGCTCGTCAGCGCGTGCCGCGGGAACACGCATCGTCGGTGTTCATCAATCGCTGCCCGCGTTGCGATCGAGTGGCTCGTACACCGCGTGCGCGGCAATGTCTGTGGTGCGGCGAGGACTGGCACGATCACCCCGCTGGCTAACCCGCCGCTGCAGCCGACGAGCGGCGTTCGCCCGTCCGGCGAAGGCGGTACACTTCTGGCGCCGCTCGCGGCTGAGCGGCAACGTTAGGCGCTCCAACTCTCCGTCATGGACGATCCTGCCGCGGTCTTCGCCCTGGTGAGTAGTATTGCCAGGTCCGCTACCGACGTTCGGTCTGGCTGGAACGAGTTGGTCCGAGCTTTCGCAGATCAATGCGATTCGGACACAGCGAACCAGCTTTCGACCGTCGACATCGAGCGCGACGTCTTGTCCGTGCACCGACAGCTGTCTCAGCTCATCCAGCGAGATCCACCGCCGGACGACATCGACGCCTTGTGGTTCGGTCTCTTTGATGCGGTGGACGAGGAGGGATCGGAGTGCATCGGCTACTACGTGGCCGGTATTCGCGGCTTCGATGAGGACGATCCCGATTCGCGATGTTCGCCGGCGTGGTGGCCCGAGGGGCGCTACCTTGCGTCTGCGACACTCGCAGCGATCAAGGAAGCAGAGATCGAGGCCGGTCGACGAGGTGCTGACGGGCAGCGTGCCTACATGGGCTACGCAGGACAGCTCGGCGCAGCGCTGCTCGTTTCTCGCTTCGGTGCCGAGGGCCTTGCCGGGCGACGGCAGCTTGTGGTCGGATTCGACTCGGGTGACTACGTTGTCGTGGGCGCCTAACTACACGCAGGAGCCGACGAGCCGCGATGAAGCCAACCGCGAGATCAAACCCATCGCACGCGGCTCGCGGCTCAGCGTGAGAGACGTTAGGCGCTCGCTGGAGACTCACTGGTGCAGAGCTGGACCGAGCAGGACTTCGACGAGCTGAGCTGGCACGACTGCCACGTGCACGCTTGGGGGATTGCCGAGGCGGCGCATGGTCAAGCCACGCTCACGCTGGACATCGACTTCATCACGGCATGGGAGCAGCCCGGCGACGGGACGCTGGCATTCCAGGTTGCGCCCGCCACCTTGGTCTTCTTCGACGTCTTCGAGTTCGTCTTCTCCGTCGACTACACAGGCTTTGCGGTCGCACCCTTCTCCATGCGGGGCATCGAGCGAGAGTTGCGCGTCAACGCAGCTGGATACCGAGACTACCTCTACCGCATCGAGATCGACTATCCACCGCGTGGGTTGATCCGGTTCAGCGGCGATCGCTTTCGCCAAGTTCTCCGAGCGCCGCCGACGCGGACCAGTAGCCAGAGCCTGGATCCTGGCGCTAGAGTGCCGCTCATCGGCGGCGCCTAACTAGGCGCAGGAGCCGGCGAGCGCCCAGAGGCGCTCGCGGCTCAGCGCCAAAGACGTTGGGCATCAAGGTCGCGTCGGACATGATCAACCAAAAAGACAACCCCGCTGCCTGGGCAATGCTCGTGCATGGACTGGATGATGCGAGCGAACACCTAGCACAACTGGTTCGAGAACTGACCACTAAGGAAGGCTATGGGGAAGAGGAGTTCCGAATTGACTTGGGGCATGTGTATGCTCACCTCAATAGAGCTTGGAACTCTCGAAACATAACCGCCGATCTCACCGATGAGGAGTGGGAGCAGTGCACGGAATTCCCAAAGGATCTCGATCCTGTCGGTTAGCGCCGCGCCACGGTTCGCCTGGTTCGGACAGGCTCGCGCTTCATGTTCACTTGCATGGCGCTGCGCGCTTGATGCCCAACCAGTCGTTCCAGCCGACGTCCGGCTCGTCGCTTCGCTCCTCACGGGCCGCGGCTGAACTCCATCGTTAGGCACGCACAGGTGGGGTCACGGGAGTAACGAATGCTGAGCGAGCCCGAAGCTCATCGCCTGCTCGACGACCTGTGCATCAAACTCGGCTTCTGCTTGCCGCCTGCCGACCGCTCGAAGCTGACGCAGGATCCGCCAAGCGACGTGCGCGCGTTCACCGATGCCGTGTTCCTGGCCGAGGGTCTCGACGTCGAGCTGGCGGACAGGCATCTCTACAGGCAGGTCCGGGGCATGGTCGCGGCGGCCTTCGAGGGGAGCTGCTAGGATGGCGCCTAACTCGGCGCAGGAGCCGGCGAGCGCCGCAGCGGCGCTCGCGGCTCAGCGCCAGAGACGTTAGATCGACTCGATATTCACTCGATGAAGACGATGTGGTGTTGGCGGTGTCGTATGGACATCCCGATGCTGGACGAGGACGAATACGCACAGGTCGGCTCCGTCCTGACGGAGTGCATGCGTGCGACTAAGGAGTTTCGAAGTGCGCACGGAGTCCCTCTCGGCGATGTCGATCTGGACGCGCGTTTCGCGCCAGCGCGTCAGGAGTTCGAGCGAATCACTGGGTGCCACGAATCCAACTTCCGCGCGATCTACCATCACAGGATTGCCTTGTACGGCCCGCCCTGCTCAAGCTGTGGCAAGCCCCTCCGAACTCCTCAGGCTCGGCGGTGTGGGGCTTGCGGGGCCGAGCGCGGGGCGATCTAACCAGCTGCTGCACCTGACGGCCGGCTTCGCCGGCTGCAGGTGAGCAGCAACTCGTTAATCCGCGAACCCTGGTCGCCTTGGACTGCCGCCTGACTCCGCTAAGATTCGTCGGAGATGCCAACCGTTCTTCGGATCGGGCCAGCGCGGTTCTTCTTCTACTCGAACGAGGGGTCGGAGCCGCCGCACATTCACGTCGAGCAGGCCGGAGCGGTGGCCAAGTTCTGGCTCGATCCGGTATCCTTGGCGTCTTCGAGCCGACTCAGCGCCCGAGAGCTTCGTCGGCTCGAGCGAGAGGTGAGCGAGCACCGGATGAACTTCCTTGAGGCATGGCATGACTACTTCGGAACCTAGCGTCAACCCGCGTGCGACTGACGTGTTGGTCACCGCGGACGAGCTGTCCGTCGCGTTGGCCGACGGCCGTCGCGTGATCGTTCCGCTGGCGTGGTTCCCACGTCTGCTGCACGCTTCGGCCGAGCAGCGCTCGAACTGGCGGTTGCTGGGCGATGGTGAGGGGATTCACTGGCCGGACGTGGATGAGGATCTCAGTGTCGCAGGGCTGCTCCGAGGTACCGCGGCACCTGGAGCCTCCCGGCGAGCGGTCTAGCACACCGCAGCGGCCGGCGGCCTTCGGCTGCGGCTGAGCGGCAGAGCACTTCGGCAGGCGAAGCTGTCTCAATCGCGAGGACCCATGGATGACGGGCAGGCTCGAAGCGGTTCACCCTGTCTTGATGGTGAGCGACGTTCATGCATCCATTCGCGTCTATCGGCGGCTTGGGTTCGCTCTCGTCTTCACGCGCTCCGAAGCTGACCCCAAGTACGCAGGCGAGCTTCGCGATGACGTGGAGATCCAGGCGCGCTCGGGTCTGTGGTAGAGTCCGCGGCATGATCCCCGACACCCGCAAGCTGTTCGATGAGGCGCTCAAGCTGCCGCCCGAGGCACGGGCGGCGCTGGCCAGCAGGCTGATCGAGACCCTCGATGAGGCGGTCGACGAGGTCGCCGCGGCGGCCTGGGAAGCTGAGATCGCCGCGCGCGTGCGCGAGCTGGACGCGAAGTCGGTGAAGCCGATTTCGTGGAGAGAGGCTCGTCGCATCATCGCCGGGTAGCCCTCGTGTTTCCCCGTCGAGTTCCATCCGGCCGCGGCAGCCGAAGCTGCCGCCGCACGGGCGTGGTACGCGGAGCGGAGCTCAAGCGCGGCGGCGGCGTTCCTGGCAGAGATCGATCTTGCATGAGAGCGAATCGGCGAGGAGCCCCATCGATACCCGATTCACGTGTCGGGGACGCGGCGGTATCTCTTGGGGCGATTCCCGTTTCATGTCGTCTACCGTGTTCCGCCCGGCCCGGGCGAGTCGATCGTGGTCGTTGCCTTGGCGCATGGCTACCGGCGCCCCGGCTACTGGCACGATTGATCAACCTAACTCACCGCAGCAGCCGAGGACCTTCGGCCGCGGCTGAGCGGCAACCCGTTGGGCATGCTTCCGCTCCTGGTATGGCTCAAGTTCGAATCATCTCTGTTCCCCCCGGCGAGGCACCACTGGACGTCCGTCGCGCGTGGGTGGGCGTAATCGTTCCTCTGCCGGCAGATCACCCTGAGAAGCCGGTTCGGGTACTGACCAGTGGAGTCTTGACTGCCCCCCGCACACTGCTGGGGCGCATATGGTCTCGGTTGACAGGACGCACGCAGTGGTGGACGGGCTACACGTTGGAGGGAGTCGACTGCATGGACGCTCTTACGCGATCCAGTCCTTCCGCAGCGCAGTGGTGGCGGGACAACACGCCAATAATCCTGCAGCCAGGTTACCGCCTTGTGTTCCCGTCCGATTCATGCCAGCTTCTCCGCGATTCGAGGATGCCCAACACGGCATGGAAGCCGACGATCGCCCCCAAGCGGGTGATCGCGGCTCAATGCCAAAGGCGTTAGACGAACGATGAAGCCGCCTCCTGAACTGCTCGGTGGTGCGAAGGTGGTGCGGTGGTCTGCGATCGATGGACGCCACCGGCCCACTGGGGGTTGCCGCCAAGTCGTTGCCGGTGTTCTTCAGGGCCCGGCTGCGGGACTCGCGATTTCTCAGTACGAGGGGGAGACGGCCTACTACCTCTTCGGCTGCGACCCGGAGTGGAACACGGTGACGGATACCTGGCACGAGAGCCTGGAGGACGCCCTTGAGCGGGCAGAGTTCGAATATGAAGGTGTCTCAGAGACGTGGAACGTCGTGTAACATGCCGATACAGCGGACGGCCAGCGGCCGCGGCTGAGCGGAAACCCGTTGGGCGGAGATTGCTGCTGTGTTCGAGATCGTTCACACGGTAACCGACTACTACGACGGCCCGCGGTGCGGGATCGCTGATCTTGACGGCGCTCCCCATCTCTACGAGGCCGAGTGGAGAGAAGAGAGTGGCAACTACGCAGACACGTTCCTCCTCACGCCGATCGACGCAGAGACCCTGGCACTTGCTCTTGAGGACTGGACGATTTGGCGACGCTGGGAGGACGCGTTTCGTCGTGGGCTTGCGGATCAGTCCTCCCACCCTGCTCTACCCAGCGATCGCACACGCCATGAGCAGTTGCAGGGTCTGCTGCGAGGGCGTCTTATGACCGACGCGGGCCGAGCCGTTCGGAAGTGCGGCGAGTTCCGCACGTGCCAATCCGCCGAGTCCATTGGCCCTGGATCTCGACCTCTCGAAGTTCGGTGGTACGATCCCGCCTAACTCGCCGCAGGAGCCGACGAGCGTCGCAACGGCGCTCGCGGCTCATCGGCCGATCCGTTGAGCGGACATGCGGCCGATCATGCGCAGGATGCAAATCAACTTCGCCTGCGTAGCTGTGATTGGTGTGATGGGATAATGCACGGGCGATCAGATGCCCCCGGGGAACCGAAGGACGGAGACATGGACTGGACCGAGCTTGTCGGTGAGTTGACCGGCGCCGAGTACTGCCGCGGGATGGTCACGCCCGGGACGAAGCCGCTACTTGTTGCGTTTGGCTCTGGGCGCACAGACGCGGAGGTCGCGCAGATCGAGCGGACCTACGACTTCGGATTTCCACCAGACCTCCGCGGGTTTCTGCAGACTGCGCTCCCGAAGGGTGCTGGCTTCCCAAACCTGGCGAGGAGGTGTCAACGGCTCGCCGAGGCCGTGGATGGACGGCCCCAAGAACGGGATCCTCTTCGACGTGGAGCACAATGGGTTCTGGTTAGAGGACTGGGGCGTGCGTCCGGACTCGCTCGTTCAGGCCAAGGAAGTGGCAGCCACGTTCATCGTTGCCGCGCCAAGACTCATTCCGGTGTACTCGCACCCAATGCTGCCATCGAAGCCCAATCGTCCCGGCAACCCTGTGTTCTCAGTGCATCAGACGGACCTCATCTACTACGGCTTCGACCTGGAGGACTACCTGCGCCATGAGTTCAGGCTTCCTGGACGCCGGCCCTGGCCCGACTCGGTCCGGCCGATCAAGTTCTGGAGCCAGCTCGTGGAGAGATGGTGTAGACTGCCGCCCACCTAGCCGCAGCCGCCCGCGAGCCGCGATCCAGCGCATCCGCAAGACCAACGAGGTCGAGCGCTGCTCGTGGCTGAGCGGCCGATGTGTCGGTCAGACCGATGCTCGCCAAGGACGCCAAGGTCCAATTCGAGGAGGCACTTCATGCCAGCGGGGCCGATCTCCAGTCGTTGACTCCCCGCTTGGCATTCGAGCGGATGACGCTCTTCTTCCGCGAGGCTCGCGCTGAGGACTGCGACTCGGCCTTGCACGGCGACATGCTCCTGTACCAGTGGGGCACGTACGACTGGGGACAAGGCGAGCGGTTCGAGTTCGATGTGACTCGCCAGTTGATCCCGGTCGGCGGAGAGGACGACGACATCTGGCAGTTGCGTCTCACGATCCGCTTCGATCCCGAGGCTTGCCTCCTTGGCCTCAGTGCGGGCGAGCGCTGGTGCCACTCGGTCGATGATCTCGCTGAATTCGTCTCCCATGTACACAGCACCGAGCCGTTCCTGTCCGTGGCAGATCGTTCGGACGGTATCGTGACACTGGACTATGAGCTCGTGGGGTGATAGGCTGGGCGGCCCGACGCAGCAGGCGACGGACCGCGAGATCACGCAAACGCGAGATCAAGCAACACGGTGCGCAGCCCGCGGCTGAGCTGGAGAGACGGGGGGCGGACGCCCAGGAACCAGGAGCATTCGATGAGTGATTCAAGCAGTAAGGAGAAGCCAGTGTCGCGGCTCGCTGTGGGAGTGCTGATCCTCTTGTTGGCAGGAGGGACGGCGCCGTGGTGGCTACAGCTGCTGTTGAGTCGGCCGTCGTTCCCCTCCTCCGCTGGAACGTGGAAGGGGATCGCGGAGCGAACCGTGGGGAATCCCCAGAAGAATGAGAAGTCCGAGGTGGAATTGACTTTGCATGCGGCAGGGGCTCTGCAAATCGGTGGTGAAGTCACGATCCTGTTCGATCGCTCGGTTGAAGAACCAAGAAGCGGGCAGACCCCATACAAGTCTGGGAAGTTTCGTGTCGAGGCGCCTGTCCGGGTGCCTGAGGAAGCAGGGAACTTGCTCCTCAAGTCGACAGAAGTGACCGCACAGCCAGGCGACAAGCCTGACGGGGACTACTGGGCGCGACTTGCCCCAGCGACGGACAACATGATCAAGATCCAGATCCTCGACTCGAGCCAGCGTCCCTTGCTTACAACGGGTTGGGTGACATTGAGCCCTAAGTAAGCACGCGTGACTGCAGCAAGTCGGCCGGAGATGGAGCCCTACAAGCCGCAGGAGCCGACGAGGCCCCAAGAGCCGCCCGCGATCGAGCGGCAAAGACGTTAGGTGCACACCAGATGGGACTCTTCGACAAGCTCCTTGGTAGGACGAAGAAGGTGGTGCACGCGAACCCGGACCCGGAGCACGCGGTGCTGGTGCACTTCCTCTACGGGAGCCGGGACTTGTCCCGCCTGTTCGCACTTGAAGAGCGGCTGGAAGCCGCGATAGCCAGCGCCCGGGTTGGCGAATTCGACGGAAACGAAGTGGCAGCGGATGGTAGTGGCGGGACCCTCTACATGTACGTGCCCGATGCAGACGCGCTGTTCGCCGCGGTGCGACCTGCCTTGGAGGCCGCGGACTTCATGCGGGGGGCACGCGTGCGACTGCGCTACGGCCCCCCGCAGGATGGTGTCCGCGAGGCGGAGGTTGTCCTTGGCACCTAACGTCTTTGCTGACCAGCTGACGATCGCCGCAAAGCGGGCGAACGCGGCCGGGCGTCAGAGACAGTGGGCAACCGCGGGCCGACCTCACGATCCTGATCGCCGCCGGTCCGAACGGCGATGGGATTGCTGGACGCAAGACCACCAAGGCGGTTGCCAAGGGTCGCACCGAAGGGCTCGTGGAGGCTCCGCGGTTCAGCCGCGGCGCGGACCCCGAAACTCATGCTCCGGACGCGCGCTCGTCGCAGAGAAGTGCTGGATCGAGACCGCGCGCGGACGGGAAGAGCCCGAGCCCATCCATGACGAGAGACTCGCCGCGGCGGCGCGACGAGCCCCAGTGGCTCTGACGCACTCCCGGACTCAGCCGGTGATGCGCTCTTTGAACTCGAGCGTCTCGGTGTCGACGCGCACCCGGTCGCCGATCTCGGTGAGGAGGTTGACCTTCACCTTCACGCCGTTCTCGAGCAGGGCTTCCTTCATGCCGGTGTTGCCGCCGCCGCGAGTGGCGGGTGCGGTCTCGGTCACCTTCAGCACCGAAGTCTTCGGCGGGTTCACCGCGAGAAGCTGCTCCTGCACGAAGAAGCCTACATAGACCTCCGACGGCCAGAGCAGCGCGTCCTCGGCCGCCGCGACCGGGCAACGCACTTCCTCACCGTTCTCAGTGAAGAAGACCTCGTCGGGGCCGTCGCGGTAGGAGTGCGTGAGCTCGACTTCCTCGTTCTCGAGGACCTCGTACTTCGCATCCGGACTCTCCTTCAGCTCGTTGACACGACCCGACTGGATGTCCTTGAGCTTCATTTGGATGAACTGCCGGCGGTCGTTGCGGAGGATGTTCCACCACATGACCTTGCACATGCGCCCGTCGTAGCGGACGAGGTAACCGGGACGGAGATCGAGAGCGGCGAGGTGCATGATGATTCGGGGCGAACAGGATAGCGCCGCGGGCACCTCGCGCCAGGGTGAGACGCCTCAGCCGCGCTCGACCGGCAGCCCGCTCGCGACCCAATTGGCCATCCCGCCGCTGAGGTTCGTCAGCCGCGCGAACCCCAACCCGGCGAGATGATCGCAGACCATCCGGCTCCGCACCCCGTGCTCGCAGACGACCAGATAGGCGGTCTGGGCATCGAGTTCGCCGATGCGATCGAGCAGTTCGGCGATCGGCAGCAGGGTGGCGCTCGCGATGCGGTGGCGGGTGAACTCCATCGGTGTGCGGACGTCGAGGACCACGGTCTGTGGGGCAGCCGCCAGCGCCGCCGAGGCGGCGCTGGGATCGAGATGGGCGTAGGGCATGGCGGCAGGTTTCGGCTCCGTCCCGGCGGTGCGCAAGTGAGGATCGGGTCCGGTTGCTATCCTCGGCGTCGTGAACCCTCCGACCAAGCGCGTGCGGCCGATCGTCTTCTGGATCCTGGGCACGATCGCGGCCCTGACGCCGACGATCTGGATGCTCGCGTTCGCCGGCCGAGCGGACCTCGATCGCTCAGTGCTCGTGGCCGTCCTCGGTCCGTCGATCGTCTCCGCGGTGTTCTGGACCTCGATCGCTCGGTGGCTCTCGCGCGACTCGCAGCGCGGCCTCGGCGTCGCGTTGGCCGTGGGCCTGGTCTCGCCGCTGGTCTGCCTGCCCTTGTGCGTCGCGATCGCGCCGCTCTTGCTGCCGATCGATGCGCTCACGCAGGCGTGGGGTGCGTCGGCCTGGATGGGCTTCTACGGCTTCGTGGTCTTGATGCGCGAACCGCTGTGGTTCTTCCCAGTGGGCGCGGCGATGGGGCTCTTGGTCTGGTTCGTCGTTCGCCTCGCTTCGCGTCAGCGCGCGGTTGCCGTCGTCGTCTGAATCGGGTCGGCATTCGTGCCGACATCGTCGATCTCTCGCGGTCCTCATGCATCGCTCCCTCCTGGTCTGTCTCTCGGTCACGACTGCAGCCACAGCGCAGTCCTTCACCAACGTCGCCGCCGCGGCCGGCTTTCCATCCAGCGGCGACAGCACGCGCGGCATGGCCTGGGCCGACTACGACGGCGACGGCGACTTCGACGTCTATCTGCAGAACTCCGGCGGCACGAGCCGACTCTTGCGCAACGACGGCGGCACCTTCACCGACGTAACCGCGAGCATGGGGGTGAGCCACGCGTCGAGCGGCTGGTCAGCAGCCTGGGGCGACTACGACAACGACGGCAAGCTCGATCTGTACTTGGGCAACTTCGTCGACAACAACCTGTTTCGGAATCGATTCCCGCAGAGTTTCGTCGACGTCGCGCAGAGCAGCGGTTGCGCCGACAGCTCCTTCGCACAAGGTGTCGGTTGGATCGATCACGACAAGGACGGCGATCTCGATCTCTACGTCACGCAGGAGTTCGACCCCTTCCGCTTCTTCAGCAATCAGGGCAACGGCACCTTCGTCGACGACAGCGTGATCACCAACCTGCGCGACCCGCAGTCGCACGGCTACGGCCTCAGCTTCGGCGATTACGACCAGGACGGCGACTTCGACATCTTCGTGTCGACCTGCGGGACCGGCACCATCAACCGCCTGTTCCGCAACAACCAGGACATCGGCAATCCGGCGTATTCCGAGATCGCGTCGCTCGCCGGTGTGGACTACGCACCGAATACCTACGGCTGCCACTTCGCCGACTTCGACAACGACGGCGACCTCGATCTCTTCGTCGCCGGTGCGCGCGGCGAAGCGAACTTGCTCTATCGCTGGGACGGCGCGCTGCCCTTCGTCGAGATCGGCGTCGCCGCCGGTGTCGCCGGCCCGATCAACGACGGTCACGGCTGCACGGTCGGCGATTACGACAACGACGGTCGGCTCGACATCTACGTGCTCGACTTCCAGGGCACCAACGTGCTGTATCGCAATCTGGGCGGGATGCAGTTCGCCGTCGTGCCCTCGGCGGCGGGTGCGAACGCCAGCGGCCAGCAGGGCTACGACTGCGTGTTCGTCGATTACGACAACGACGGTGACCTCGACATCCACTCGGCGGCGACCGGACGGGATCGGCTCTATCGGAACTCGGGGAACGCGAATCACTGGCTGCAGGTGACCGCGATCGGCACGCGGGACAATCGCGCTGCGATCGGCGTCACCGTCGAGATCGAAGTGCAGGGCCAGCGACAGTGGCGACTGCTCAACGCGAGCGCGGGAGCCTTCAGTCAGAACGTCCTGCCCGGACACTTCGGAATCGGCAACGCGACGGTCATCGATTGCGTCACCGTGCATTGGTTGGACGGCACGACCGATACCCGCACGGCGGTCGCGGCCGACCAACGGCTGACCATCGTGCAGTCCTCGGGCATCGCCAGGGTCACGCCGATCGGCGTGGGGTGCAGCAACGGAACCGGATCGACCCCGCTGCTCGTCGGCGTCGGCCTTCCGCAACTCGGTGCCGCGATGTCGCTCAGCGTCGGCCTGGGCGGCGGCAGCATTCCGGTGGTGTTCTTCACCAGTGCGATCCCTCAGCCGGCAGCGCTGCCGCTCGGCAACGGTTGCGTGCTCGAGCCCGATCTGGGCGCGGGCATCGTGCTCGCCGTCGCGGCCAGCAGCACGACCGGCAGTGCGCAGACCTTCCTCTTGGTGCCGTCACAGACCGCGCTGCTCGGTGCCGATCTGATCGTGCAGTCGATCCTCTTCGATCCGGGCGCGAGTCTGCTGCCGCTGGTCGGCACTTCGCTGACCCTGAGCAACGCGCTCGGACTGCAGATCGGGCGCTGATTGCGCGCGCCGCGCGCCGCTCAACCGTTCGTCGGTTCCAGGTGCGCGACGTCGCTGTCGCCCATCTCGACCTTGCCGCTCGGGAAGTACTCGCGCCAGCGCTGCGTGACGAGTCGCGCGGTGTCGGGATCGCAGAACAGCTCCTTGGGGTAGCTGGGCTTCATGCGGGCGTCGATCACGATCGGCCCTTCGCGGACGACGTGCCCGCGCGCGACGGTGGTTCGCGCGCTCACGAGGTCGGCCGCCGGTTCGAAGCGCGTGAAGGTCGTCCACAGGAATCGGATCGCGGTGCGCGCCGTGCTCTCGGCGTCGTCGCAGAGCACGATCAGCGGCCAATCGGCGAGGGCGGGGTGCGCGGCGAGGCGCGCGGCCGCATCGGTCTCGCCTGCGTAACGCGGTCCATCGACGACCAGGCAGCCGGGACAGAACACGGCCGCGCGCGCGAAGCCGCTCGGCAGCGAGAGCCCGTCGGTGGTCGTCGGCAGTGTTCGGACCGGATCGCCGAGACCGAGCATCACGCCCTTGCTGCCCTCGTTGACCTTGGGCCCGGTGTAGTCGAGCGTGTCCATCGACAGGTTGCTGAACACGAACAGATCCGTCTCCGGACGCATGCGTGCGAGCACGTGCGTGAGCGTCGCGCGGAAGTCGCGCAAGTCTACGGCGCGGTCGGTCAGCAGGAGGAACTTGGTCAGCGCGAGTTGGCCTTCGCCGAGGATGCGGAACGCCGAGGTCATCGCCTCGCGCCGATACCGTTCGGCGACCACTGCGGCGGCGAGGCTGTGGTAACCGGTCTCGCCGTACGACCAGAGCGAACGCACCGCCGGCATCACGACGCGAATCAGCGGTGTCAGCAGGTCCTGCAGGTAATCGCCGAGGAAGAAGTCTTCCTGTCGCGGCTTGCCGACCACGGTCGCCGCACCGATCGGATCCTTGCGATGCGCGAGCGTGTGCACGTCCACGCGTGGGTAGTCGTGCTTCAACGAGTAGTAGCCGTAGTGATCGCCGAAGGGGCCCTCCGGATGCATCGCACTCGGCTGGACGTCGCCGAGGATCGCGAACTCGCTGTGCGCGGCGAGCGGCAGCGGACTCGGCCCGCCGCGCGTGACCTCGAGCCGTTCCCCGAGCATGAGCGAACTGAGCAGGAGTTCGGGCACGTTCTCCGGCAAGGGCGCGATCGCGCCGAGGATCAGCGCCGGCGGTCCGCCGATGTGGATCGCGACCGGCATCGCCTGTCCCTTGGCGTGATGCGCGGCGAGATGAAAGCCGCCGCCCTTGCCGATCTGCACGTGCAGACCGCAGTGGTCGTCGTCGAACCGCTGCACGCGATACATGCCGAGGTTGGTGCCGAGACCGTCGGGGTGCTCGGTGAGGACCAGCGGCAGGGTGACGAACGCGCCGCCGTCCTCCGCCCAGGTGCGCAGAAGCGGCAGCCGCGAGATGCGCGGGGGCCGGTCGAGACACTGCGTGAGCGGAGTCGTGCGACGACGACGAAGACCGGTTCGCAAGAGAGCGCCGAACAGATCGCGCTGCTGCCAGAGGCGCTTGGGGGTCGGCGGCAGCATCGTGTGCGGCAGTGCTGCGACCCGCTCGATCAGCGCGAGCGGTCGTTTGCCGAAGGCGAGTTCCACGCGGCGTGCCGTCCCGAACAGGTTCGTGACCAGCGGCCACGGTGAGCCCTTCACGCGGCGGAACCACAGGGCGGGACCGCCCGCGGCGATCACGCGGCGATGCACCTCGGCGATCTCGAGATCGGGATCGACTTCGGCGTCGATCTCCACGAGCTCGCCTTCACGCCGCAGGACGTCGAGCAGAGCGCGAAGATCGCGGAGCGGATGCGCGCGGGGAATGGCTGGGTTCACGACAGCGGCTCGTTGGGGCGAACTGGCTCGCGACACAAGGCTGCCGCGACGCGTTGCGACGCGCCGGGCGAGCCGAGACGGCCGCCGAGTGCTTGCAGATCGGCGAGCATCGTGCGGCGCGCGGCGCTGTCTTGCAGCAACTCACGCAGATGATCGCGAGCGCGATCCCAATCGCGGGCCGACTCGATCCCGATCTCCGGGACGATCGCGCGACCCATGCACAGATTGGCCGACGCGAAGTGCGGTACCGTGAGCAGGTGTCGACGGGCGAAGCGGGCGATGATCCCGGCGACGACATACACCACGACGCAGGGCACCTTGGCGATGCAGGTCTCGAGCGAACCGGTCCCGGACTTCACGAGCGCGGCGGTGGCGTGGGGAAGCACCGCACGGGGCTCGATCTCCCTGAGTTCGAGGAAGTCGTGGTCAGGTTCGGCGGCCAGCAGCTCGCGGGCGAGGGCGAGACGGCGGCCGTCGCGGTGGGCGATCACCACGCGCAAGTTCGGGAACTCGGCGCGCAGCGAGCGCGCGACCGCGATCATCGGCAGGAGATGGAGCCTCACCTCCTTCTTGCGGCTGCCGGGCAAGAGCAACAGGAGCGGACCGCCGTCGTGCGCAAACGTTGCGCTCGCCGGCGGCGCATCGAGCAGTGGGTGACCGACATAGGTCGAACGCAGTCCCGCGCGATCGAAGAAGCTCGGCTCGAAGGGCAGGATCGTCAACACCTCGTCGAAGGCGCGGCGATAGCGACGCATGCGCCAGGGTCCCCAGGCCCAGTACTGCGGCGCGACGTAGTGGATCGTGCGGATGCCGCGCCGCCGGGCGGCTTCCGCCATCACGAGGTGCAGGCCGGGATAGTCGATCAGACACACGGCGCGCGGCCGTTCGCGATCGAGGATCTCGAGATAGGTGCGGAACGCGCGCACCAGCAGCGGGATGCTCGCGAAGACTCCGGCGAGGCCCATCACGGCGTGCTCGGCGAGCGGGAAGCGGACGTCGATGCCGCGCGCTCGTAGTCGCTCCCCGCCGAAGGCGAGGATCCGCGGTCGTTCCTCGATCGCATCCAGCAGGCGCATCGCGAGTTCCTCCCCGGAGGCTTCGCCGCAGGAGAGGAAGAGCGGGTCGGGCAGACGGCCGGGGCGAGGTGCGTCGTCGGGGCGCGGACCGGCCTGAGTCGCCGAGTTTGCGATCGCGAGCTCGGCGGCGCGTCGATGCCGCGCTTTGGTCAGCAGAAAGAGCGCTAGATTGAACGGCAACCCGACGGCGCGCAGCAGCTCTCGGCCGACGACGCGCGCGAGTTCGAGTCGATGCGCCATGGCTGCGATCAGAGCCCGGAGCGCAAGAACAGCCGATGGGCGACGGCGTAGAGAGCGCCGCCACCGAGCACCATCCAGATCGTGGTGCCGAGCAGCAGTTCACTCGCGGGAACGTTGCCCGCCATCACCGGGCCGTACAGCTCGAAGTCCGACAATCGGAACAGGCTCACGACGCGGATCTTCTGGACGAAGTAGATCGCGACCTGGGAGATCACCAGGGCCCCGATCCAGAACGCGGTCACGACCTGCGAGCGCGCGAAGGTGGAGAACACCATCGTCACGATCAGCACGTCGAGCACGAAGACCGAAGAGTGGATGCTGCACAGCGTGGTCTCCCAGAACGGCACGTCCTGCGCGACCGAGTCGATCCGCGAGAGCGGGATCGCCGACCACGAGGTCAGAAAGATCGGGATCACGATCGCGACCGCGGTGACCCAGAACTTGCCGAAGAGGATCCTGCCGCGCGAGATCGGCCGCGCGAGCAGGAACTCCAAAGTCAGGTTCTCGCGCTCCCGCGCGATCATTCCGGTGCCCATGAGCACGGCTGCGGCAATCCCGACGATGTTGACGCCCTTGAAGAACATCTGCACCGCGAGATATGCGAGGTAGGCTGCGTCGTCGTCGGGACTCATCACCTGCTCGGCCATCTTCTTGAGGAAGTCGGCCGGCATCATGTTCACGATCGCGCTGCCGCCGCGACGGAGGTCGGGCCACAAGAGGATCGCGGGGATCAACAGCAGCTCGAGCAGCAGCGTGTAGGCGACGACCATCCCGCGGATCTCGCGCCAGGTTTTCTTGGCGATCATCGGCGGTTGCCCTCGTTGTGCGATGGTGACTCGCGGTGCGCCCGGTCCGCCGGGTTGACGGGGTTGGTCGCGTCCTCGGGGGCATCCGCGGAGTCGGCGAAGAATCGATAGATACGTTCGAGACGTGTGGCGCCGACTTCGGCGGCGTCGATCACGCCGTCTTCGAACTGCGCGAGCCAGGTGTACGGCGAAGCCGTCGTCTGCACCCGCAGCGTGCCGTCGGGCTCACGCTCCACGTTGCGAGTTCCCGGCGGAAGCGGCACCTCGCGAGTCAGCCGCAGGCGAACCTCGCGTCGGAGGTCGGCGCGTGCCGCGGCAACGGCGCTCGGACTCGGCGAGCGGCCGCGGAAGAGGAAGACGCTGCGATCGGCGAGTGCTTCGACCTCGCTCATGTGATGCGAACTGAGGAGGATCGACTTGCCGGCGGTGCGCAGGTCGAGCAGGACCTCGCGCAGAGCGAAGCGGGCGCTCGCGTCCAAGGCGCGATCGGGTTCGTCGAGCACGTAGAGATCGACATCGGCGCACAGGGTCGCGCGCAACGCGAGCTTCTGCTTCATGCCGGCGGAGTAGGTGCGCACCTTGCGATCGAGCGGCAGCTCGAACGCCGCGGCAACCTGCGGCGGCAGCGCGCGAGTCGCCGAATAGAAGCCGAGCGCGAAGTCGAGGAATTCGCCGCCGGTCATGTAGCCGTAGACGCTGGTCTCACCGGGCAGATAGCTGGTGAGCCGTCGAACTCCCAGCGAATCCGTTCGCGGATCGATGCCGTGCACGGTCACGTCGCCGCCGTCGCGGTCGACCAGACCGACGAGCACCCGCAGACACGTCGACTTGCCGGCCCCGTTGGGGCCGAGAAATCCGACGATCTCGCCGGCCTCGACGTGGAGGTCGAGGCCGTCGAGGACGCGCTTGCCGGCGAAGGACTTCCTCAGACCACGAATGGAGACGGTCGAACTCATGCGGCGAACTCGAGGAATCGATCGATCAGGGCGTCGCCGACTTCGGTGCGGAAGGACTCGGGATGGAACTGGAGGCCGAAGACCGGGTGACGGCGATGGCGGAGTGCCATGACGACTTCGTCGTCGGACCATGCGTCGATGCACAGGTCGGCTGGAAGCGAGTCCGGCGCGACGCACAGCGAGTGGTAGCGGCACACCGAGAGGCGTTCGGGTAGCCCGCGGAAGAGACCGCCGCCGCGGTGATGCAGGGGGCGCACCTTGCCGTGGCAGGGGGCCGTTCGCTCGATCCGAGCGCCGAAGGCGGCACCCAGCGCCTGATGGCCCAGACAGACACCGAGGATCGGCACGGCACCGGTGAGCATGGCGATCGCGTCGATGCTCGAGCCGGCCTCGCGCGGAGCCCCGGGTCCGGGGGAGATCACCAGCGCGGCGGGTCGACGGCGCGCGATCGAGGCGGCGTCGATCGCGTCGCTGCGGACCACGTCCACGGCATGGCCGCGAGCTAGGAACATCTGCGCGAGGTTCCAGACGAAGGAGTCGCGGTTGTCGAGCAGCAGGATGTCCAGAGGCGCAATTGAAGCGAGGCCGCGGGATGGGTCCACTCTCCTTTGGGCCATCCTGGCCCAGACCCCTGCATGAACATCTTGATCGTCGGACTGGGTGAAGTCGGCAGCCACCTCGCGCGCGTGCTCGCCGGTGAGGGGCACGCGGTGACGGTGGTGGATGCGGATCCGGTCCGGCTGCGGCGGGTGAGCGACAACCTGGACGTCCACGCCATCCTCGGCGACGGCTCGCGCCCCGATGTCCTCGATCGCGCCGACGCTGACGCGATCGACCTGCTGCTCGCGGTGTCGAACGACGACAACGTCAACATGTTGAGCTGTCTGTTCGGGAAGCGCATCGGTGCCAAGCGCACGGTGCTGCGCGTCAAGGACATGACGCCGTTCCATCGCTTCCTGACCTTCTTCCGCAAGAACCTGCAGTTCGATCAGATCCTCTCGCTCGAGGCGCTCGCGGCGCACGAGGTGATGAATGTCGTGCGGGAGAACCAGGCGGTCGGCGTCGAAGCCTTCGCCGACGGCAAGATCCAGATGCGACGGGTGAAGCTCGCCGAGGGATCGCCGCTGGTCGGCGTGCCGGTGCGCGAGCTGAAGATCCCGAGCAACGTGCTGATCACCGCGATCGATCGCGACCACAAGGTCATCGTGCCCGGCGGTGACGACATGTGTCAGGTCGGCGACGAAGTGCTCGTGCTCGGCGATGAGAAGGGCGTGGCCGCGTTCGAGAAGAAGGTCGGCGCGGTGACCACCAGCGTGCGCGACGTCGTCGTGTTCGGCGCCGGCGGTATCGCCGCTCAGGTGGCGGAGATGTTGCGTCGTATGCGCGTGGGGGTCCGGATGATCGTGCCGTTGCGCGACGACGCGGAGGCGCTCGCCGCCCGACTCGATGGCGTCACGATCCTGCACGGCGACGGCACCGATCTGAAGTTGTTGCGCGAGGAGCGGGTCGGCGAGTGCGACGCCTACCTCGGATTGTCCGATCAGGACGAGGTCAATCTCATGTCGTGTCAGCTCGCGCGCACCTTGGGCGTCGAGCGCACGGTCGCGCTCGTGCAGAAGCCCGACTACGTCTCCTTGTACGAGCAGCTCGGGGTGAGCGTTGCGGTCTCGCCGCGTCTCTTGTGCGCCAACGCCATCTTGTCGATCGTCCGCGGTGGTAGCGTGCATCGCATCGCCTCGATCGAGGAGGGCCAGGCAGAGGTCGTCGAACTCGAGATCCCGCCGGGCAGCAAGCTCGTCGGCAAGCTGCTGAAGGACGCCAAGTTTCCGCGCGGCTCCGTGGTCGGGGCGATTGCGCGCGAGAACGGGGAGATCGTGGTGCCGCGGGGTGACGACGTGATCGCCGCGCACGACAACCTGGTGGTGTTCGCGCTGGCAGGAGTGCTCGACCAGGTGTTGACGCTCGTCCGGTGAGCGCCGTCGGTCGCGATCGAATCGGCGATCGTGCCTCGTTTCTCGGCGCAGCTCACTTCGCGAAGGGCTTGCCGGTCAGGTGCAGAGAACGATTCGGGATGGTGAGGATGAACGCGACGACCGCGCTCGCCGACAGTCGTGAGTCGCCGCCGTAACCGGCGTTGTCGCGGTTGGGCTGGTAGTAGAAGGTGCCGTCCGGGCAGCGCGCCAAGGTGAACCACCAGCGATTGCTCTTCATCAGTCGGGCGAAGGACGGCGCATCGACGTTGGCCGCGAGCGCCGCGAACGCCATCCCCATCGTCGGACTGCCGTGGGTGTCGGGAAAGCTCTCGGGGTGTTCCCCGATGACTCGCGCGTTCGCGAGCGCGCGCTCGCGGTACTGCGCCCCGGGCCACGGGCTCAGCCAGTTGGCGATCCCACAGGCACCGGTGCGACCCATGTCGGCCCAGCCGTCGGGATCGGCAACCTCGTCGCCGTACCACACGTAGCCGTTGCGTCCGGTGCCGCGCGCCAGGAAGTCGTAGGCCGCATCGTGCCGCGCACGATCGACTTCGAGACCGCAGCGTTGCATGAGCGCGAACACGAGCGCGCCCTGGCCGGTGATCATCGCGATCGGTCCGTAGCCCTCGAACCCTGGATTGTGACCCCAGCCGCCGATCGAGTCCGTGGGCAGCTTCGGCCACGAATCGGGGTGGGACTCTTTCACCTTCGGGTTCACCTGTGCGAGATCGGTGTACTGCGAATGCAGGAGAAAGGTCTGGATCTCCTCGAGTTCGGGCACGACCCACTCTTCCTTCGTGGCGAGGTAGTACTCGGCCAAGAAAATGCCGGCGGCGGTGTAGGTCCAGTTGATCAGCGAGGCATGGTCCTTCGCGCGCGTGTTCTCGGCGTGGAAGCGTGCCGCCTTGCGCACCGACTTCGCGAATCGCTCCTCACCGCTGGCGAGCAGCGCCAGCGGTGCGAACAAGTCGTGCGGCGGGCTGCCCCAGGAGCCGTCGTCGCGCTGCTCCTTCTCGAGCCGGTCGAGCAAGCCGTCGAGGACGCGACTCGACTCCTTGCATGCGGCAGGGAAGTCCGGGGCGAAGGGGCGGATCGACGGATCCAACTGCAACGTGATCACGCTCGGCTTTCCTTCGCGCTCGATCGAGAGCTTCAGGCGGCCCTTCCCGGTCGATGCCAAAGCTGCATCGAGTGCCTCGGCGAAGTCGGCGATCGGGCCAAGAGCGCCGAAGACTTCCTTTCCGTAGCCGTTGCGATGAGGTGTTGCGAACGGCTTCGCGCCAGCTCCCACGATGTGATCGCCGACGCGCACCTTGTCGGCGGCCGGCGTGTCTCTGAACACGTGGCGCACGACCAGGTGGGTCGGAGCATCGGCGACGAGTTCCACGCGAAGCCCGGTGATGCCGAGGTTGTAGAACCAACCGGGGACCTCGGCATCCGGCCCGCTCTGGGCCCGCTGTCGCCAGGGCTGGCCGTCTGCGTGGTAGTGAACCTGTGCACCACACTCGGCGGCGCAAAGGGCGATGAGAACAGAACCCTGGCAGAGGCTTCGCAGCATGCGCGCATGCTAGCGGGAGCTAGCGCATCGTCATGGCTCGACTACTCCCGGGTGACGGCCACGCAGCGACTGCGCGCAAGCACCTTGGATGCATCGTCGCCCACGCAGTAGATACGGAAGAAGAGAGGCGAGCCGTCGGCCGGTGGGATCGGGACTTCGATCTCGTGAGTGGGTGACCCGGCTCCGAAGGGCAGGCTGATGAAGTCGGAGTGCTCGATGCCGAGCAGCGTGGGTGGGGGCGGGTTCGTCCCCGTGACAAGCAGTCGCATCGCGCCGATCGGCAGGTCTGTGCCGCGCAGTCGCAGCAGCCCGGCCGCGGAGCGAATCGTCGCGGGATCGACGACGAGGGCGGGTGGTCGTCCGCCGAGCGACTCCGCGGCGAATTCATCGTCGCCCACGACCACGTCCGGCCATTGAGCGGTGACGTCGAGCTCATGGCGACGCCCGCGGAACTCGACGCGCAGTCGCGAGGTACCGCGTCGCGTCGCGCGCACTCTGCCGTCGGGCTCGACGTCGAGTGCCGTGCGCGGGATCGCCTGCAGCACGAGTCCCTCGGTCTTCGGATCGAGGCGGCGGACGCGACCGTCGCTGCCGGTGGCGGTCAACGTGAGCGCGGTGCGTTCGAAGGGGCTCTCGAAGCGGAGTTCCCGCGGCGAGACCTCGAGCCCGTCGAGCTGGACGTCCGCGAGATCCAAGTCGGCGCGGATGGTTGCCGCCATCTTCGCCGCGAGGAGCTGGCTTCCGCGATTGCCGAGATGGCAGCAGTTGTCGACGTAGAGCGACTCGGGATGCTCGGCGAAGATCCTGGTGAGGTCGGTGAACGCGACTCCGCGCTCGCGAAGCTCGCGGCCGGTCTCGATCAGTCGCGGATAGAAGTCACGAACGCTGCGGGTCAGCGGCGTGTCGATCAGCGCGACCTGCGCTTCGACGGGGCCGATGGGCTTCGCGTCGGCGACGTACTGGTTCGGCTGGAGGAAGTGGAAGAAGCGGGCACCGCGTGACTCGCAGAACGCGTCGAGCATCTGCGAACACTCGCGCCAGAGTGCGATCATGCGCTCGCGGGCTTCGGTGGGATCCTTCGACGCCGGGCCCGGGCCAGTCTGGGCGTGGCGGGTCGACGACGGCGAGGCGGCGAGCTCAGCGCGCGAACTCGCGATCGCAGCGGCGAGCCGCCGGTCGCTCGTGAACCAGAAGAACTGGGCCAGCGGTGAGAGTCGCAGCGAGTCGAACCAGCGCGCCGCGGAGCGTCGAGTCTCGTGGCGACCGTAGAGACGCGCCAGGGTCGACAGGCGCGACGCCGAGGGTGTGGAGTCGAGCAGCGTCGGCCAGTAGTTCGGATACCACTCCGGCGCACCGGCGGCGAGGTTGTCCTCGACGAGGGCGATTTCGTTGTAGCCGTCGAGCGCGATCACGCAGTCGAAGTGACCGCCCAGCGCAGACAGCAGTTGGATCGCGAGCAGTGACTGCGGTTGCTTGTAGGCACCGACCGCGAGCGGGACGATGTCGATCGTCTTGCCGCGTAATGTCTCGCACTCGGCGAGTCGCTCGCGCAAGGTGGGCTCGGCGTACAGCAGCGTTTGAAAGGCGAGCGAGCCGCCGACGACCGCGATGACGTACTTGCTCGGGTCTTGCCGACGAATCGGCGATCCGGTGCCGGGGAAGCCGAAGGCGGACACCGGAATGCGCGAACTCTCGTCGCTCGGGTCGAGCACGTAGCCCAGGTAGGGGTGCGCCGACAAGGCCGACTTCAACGCGGCTTGAGTACTTGCCGCCGCACCGTCGGTGAGCGCGAGTGTTGGATCTTCGCCGGCGAGCACGGCTTCGCGCATGCGGTCGGCACGTGCCGGCGTGAATGCCGTTCCGGCCGCGAACCAGAATGCGAGGAATCCCAGCGCCTCCGCGGCGAGGTACAGCACGACCAGACCAAGCAACCAGAAGGCCCGTGGCCGTCGGCGGCGCGACGTCAAGGCGAGCGACGAGTTCGACACCGTCGACTACCAGGTATCGGCGAGCCGCACCCGCTCGGCAGCTTTGGCCTCGCCGTCGCGAGGGCTGCACTCGAGGCCGACGTAGCCGCGGTAACCGATCGCTTCGAGTTCCTGGAACACGCGCGTGTAGTTCACTTCCCCGGTGCCCGGCTCGTGACGTCCCGGGTTGTCGGCGAGCTGCACGTAGCCGACCTGGGCCAGCCCCTGACGGATGCGCCGACACAGATCGCCTTCGGTGATCTGCATGTGGTAGAGATCCCAGTTGATCTTCACGTGGCCGCTGCCGACTCGCTCGCAGATCGAGATCGCCGGCGCACTGCCGTAGAGGCAATGTCCCTTGTGGTCGACGCGGATGTTCATCGGCTCGAGGATGAGCATCACGTCGTTCGCCTCGGCGATGGGGGCGGCGCGCTTCAATCCCTCGACGATCGCGTCGTGCATGGCTTCCTGAGCGACACCTTGGATGTCGTTGCCGCCGACGACCGTCATCATCTTGCAGCCGATCTTCTTGGCTGCAGCACAGCCTTCTTCGATGTCCTTGACGAAGCGGTCATGGTTCTTCTTGTCGTTCAGACCCGGCGAGAAACCCCAGGCCGTGAACTGTGCGACGACCAAACCCGACTCCTGGCACAGCGCGGCGAGCGCGTCGAGATCCTTGTTGCGCCACGGCCAGAACTCGATCGCCGGGAAGCCGAGTCGAATGGCTTCCTTCACCCGTTCGAGGAAGGGGAGGCGACCCCACCACATCTCCACGTTCACCGCGAACTTCGTGTGCGGGGTCTTACCGGGCTTGTCCTGCACCGGGTCCTGTCGCGGCCCTTCCCGGCCGACCAGAGCCGTCGAGAGTGCGCCTGCCATGCCCGCGGAAACGAAGGAGCGTCGATCCATGGCGGGGAGGGTAGCGGTGGGGCGATGTTTCAGCGAGGGCGCAGCATGGCGAACCTGCCCGGCGCCAGTCGTCCCATCACAGCGAGTCGAGGCTTGCGTTCCCCCCGGCTGTCGAGGGCTTTCACTCCCGCTCGGCTTCGATCGCGGCGAGGTAAGCCTGGAGCACGTGCTCTCGCTCCGCTGCGCCTGTCGGCACCGCGCGAGAACATCGGCCGTCCGCGGTAGTCAGGTCCGAAGCGAAGACGGCGTCGAGTGCCGCTTCGAGGCCGTGGTTCGTTCCGCGCATGCGGTCGACGACGGTCGCCGCCCATGCGAAGTAGCCGCGCACGCGAGCCGGCGACCAGGTCGGCGGCGCGAGTTGCAGCAGGTCGCTGAGGTTGTCGAGCTTGTCGGCGAGCTTCACCGCACGCGCGCTTGCGGACAGTGTACCCGCCTTTCGTACCTGCGCGCGCTTGCGCTCCGCCTTCGGCAGACGACGATCGTCCGTCACTTCGGCGACGACTGCGGCAACCTCGTCGCCGAATCGCGCGCGAAGCTCCTCGTGGCTGGTCTTCGTGTCCTCCACCGTGTCGTGAAGAATCGCCGCGGCAAGGGTCACGGTGTCGTCGATGCCGCCCTGGTCGATGAGGCGTCGCGCGACGGCGAGTGGGTGATTCACGTATGGAGTGTCCGTGCCTCTGCGCCGCTGCGTGGCATGGCGGTCTGCCGCGAAGTTCGCCGCATGGATGAGGAGAGACGTTGGTCTCGAGTTGGTGAGCATCGTGGCCGAGCGGAGTGATCGACTTGGTCGTGGTACGCTCGAGGGCTCAGTCCGAGCGCGGGATCGTGATGACGATCCCCTTCTGACCGGGCCTTGCGATCACGTTTTCATGAATGGGACTGTGCCCCCCGACGGAGGTCGAAACGAAGTGCGGCGTGTTCTCGACGATCGGAGGAAAGACGAAGCGTCCTCGAACATCGGTCCGCATCCATCGTCGCGGTAGCCCAAATCGTTGCGCCGGCGACTGCTTCGGCGAGGCCATCAGCGTCACCGTTTGCCCGGCGATCGGAGCGCCAGCCGGGTCCAGGATCACGCCCTCTATGTCCTGGCCGGTTTGGAGCCGCAGTTCGATGGCCTTCGTGGGCCTTCGCGGCAGGACCGCGAACAGGGTCGTGTGCTGCGCGGTTTGCACCGCGATCTCGACCGGAATATTGGCGGACGCCGTCAGCCGGAAGCGGCCGGCGTGGTCGGAGAAGACGAGCGGCAAACGACCAAGGCCATGTTCGTGACCGAACGGGTCGGTCGTCGAAATCGGAAAGATCGGCGCGTGCGAAGCGCCCGCGCCATCGGCGGCCAGAATGCGGCCTACGTATTCGATCGGTGTGACATCGATGGAGCCGAGATCGACTCTCTCGATGCTCTTCGAGATGTCGTACACGCGACGGTATCCATCACCGTCTTCCATCCAGACGATCATCCCGTGCGAGCGGCTGCGGCCGAAGAGTTCCACCGAGCCATCCGCGCCGGTGGACAACTCGCGCACACACGGCATTGGTGGCGCGGAACCACTGGCGTAGCCGAAGACCATCAGTCGCCGCGCGGCGAGCGGCTGGTTGCCCTCGCGAAGCTGCATTCGTATGGGCTGCGCGAATTCCAGTTCCACCCGGACGGTGGGGCGATTGAGCGTGACACTGGTCCATCGATACCCCGGTGCGGTCACCGCCACGAAGGTGGGGGAAGTCGCGAGGAAGTTGGCGACACCATTGGCGTCCGTCTCGACCTGCTGCGCCGTTGCGAATCCACCTCGACTGACAAGGGCTCCGGGAACCGGTGCGCGCAGCGGATCCGTCACCCGCAGTGCGCGCCGATGGAGCCTCGCCTTCATCACGACCTCCTCACGCGGTGGTGCTACGAATCGCATCTCGACCCCCGCGTTGACGAGTCGCAATCGGCACGCAACACCCTCGAGGGTGTGGAGCACGACTCGACCAGCCGCATCCGCCGTCGCCGTCTCGATATCACCCAGATCGTCCGCTCCATAGTCGATCGAGTCGACTGCTGACCGAACGGGAACACTGGCGACAACGGCCATTCCCTGCGCCGAGATCGGGAGCCCGTCGGCCTCGGCTTCGATGCGAGCTTCGATCGACACCAATCTGCGCAAAGTCAGAGCGTGTGAGGAGCCCGGAGCGATCGGCCCAATCGGTTGCGAGCGCGCGCCGCTCGGATCGACGGCGACCAGCGAGAGCTCATCGCTCGGCTCGTAGCGGATGACGAAGCGACCGCCCTCGTTCGTTCGCACCGTGGCCAACGTACGGGTGCGTCTTGGCAGGTTTGCGAGCACGATGCCGGGCAATCCCTTCGGCTCATGACTGATCACCAAGACCTCGGCACCCACGACCGGACTACCCGAGTGGTCATGAACCGTGCCTGCCACCCAGGAAGGCGCTTGTGAGGAGACTACTTCCGTCAGCGCCAGTGCGGCGAGCAGCACAAGCCACGAACTCCGATCTCCATTCATGCCGGCATCATCGCTTATCGGCGAGTGCAACGCCGGTGTCCGGCGATGGGTTCAGCGTCGACCGACTTCGCGCGGCGGCGGTTCGACCACCCAGCGGTTGTCCTGGAGGATGCGAACCCGCTGCGGTTCGGAGATCCGCTCCGGCACGGCAAGGGCTTCGGCGAGGCGATCGATCCCGGCGAAGAGGAGGAAGGCGCGGCGGCCGGCACCTTGTTCTTCCAACTCCGCGACCGCGGAGATCAGACCCACGAAGTGGAGTCGACCGTCCGCTTCCTTGAACAACGGACTGCCGAGGGGGAGCGGAATTCCGGGCGCCACGAGGGCGTCGCCCTCGACCGCCGGATCGTTGGCGACGCGTACTTCGACCTGCTCTGCCGTCATCCCGGCGATGCGCTGCGCGACGAGGAACTCACCTGGCTCGAGCGGCTTGGTCCACAAGGGCGCGCCCTGGTGTTTGCGATCGATCGTCGCGCGCTGGTAGACGCCGCCGAAGGGATCGATCCGGCCGTCATCGACGACGAGCTGCTCACCCAGGAAGTGGTGCACGCGGCACGGGCCTTCCTTTGCCGTGCGGCCGAGGAAGAGGACGCCGACCGACGTCGCGGCGCCGAACTCGACACCCTCGCGCGTTTCGATCATCACCACCGGCCGCGAGCGATCGGGTCGCGGGGTGGGCGAGAACAACCAGCCCGTGCAGGCCGTCAGGCCGACTGTCCAGCAGCTCAGCAGCGCCAGCAGAGCGGGCGCGCGGGGGGATCTCAGCATCGAGGACACCATAAACCGGGGCGGCGCGCCCCGCCCGCTCTCATCGGCATCTCGGGTTCATCGAGTGGACCGGGAGCCGAACTCGTGGCGCTATTCGCTCTTGGGCTTGCCGCTCTGCTGCTTCGCCGCACCGCTCGCCGGCTTGGCGTCGGACGACTTCGTCTCGGAGCCGCCGGACGAGGCCTTGCTGTCGGAGCCCGACGCCACGCCGTCGCCGCCCTCACCAGCGGGTCGACCCGACGACTTGTAGTCGGTCTGGTAGAAGCCCGAGCCCTTGAAGATGACGCCGGCTCCAGCCCCGATCAGCCGCACGAGGCGGGACTTGCCGCACTCGGGGCACTTTCGTTTGACCTTGTCGGTCATCGACTGGAACAGCTCGAAGCCGTGGCCGCAGGCATCACACTCGTAGCGATAGGTGGGCATCGGGTCAGCTCTCCGACTTCGGCTCGCGACCGCTCTCGACTCCACCGCTCACCACGACGCGGCTCGGCCGCAGCACGCGGTCGCCGAGTCGATAGCCGCGCGCCATGACCGTCACGACCCGGCCCGGCTCCGCGGTGCCGCTGTTGTCGACCCCGACCGCCTCGTGCACGTTCGGGTCGAAGGCAGCGCCCTCGCTCTGGATCTCGCTGAGACCGTGCCGCTCGAGCACGCCTTCGAGCATGCTCTTCACCATGCGCAATCCGTCCACGATCGCCGCTGGATCGATGTGACCTTGGGATGCGTCGGCCTGGCTCTTCGCGCCCAGTGCGAGGTGGAAGTTGTCGATCACGGGCAAGAGCTCGGCGGCGAGACCCTCGATCGCTCGACGGCGTGCCTCATCGACTTCCTTGTGCATGCGACGGCGAAGGTTGGCCAGATCGGCCATGGCTCGCTGGAGTTGCACCTCCGCGCGGCTGCTCGCTTCGTTGATCTCGGCGTCGATGCCGTCACCGCCCGTGCCGGGTTCGTGCATCTCGTCGTTGCCGTTCTTGTTCTCGGTCATGTCACACTCGACTCGTCGTTCGGATCATCGTTCGCGATCGGCATTGCCTCCTGCGGTCAGTGAAAGATGTCACGGACCTTCTCGAAGATGCCCTTCTTCTTGGTCGTGCCGCTTTTCTTGCGGCCGTCGACCTCATCGAAACGCTCGAGCAACTCGCGTTGCTCCGCGCTCAGTTTCTTGGGGACGTCGACCTGCACCTCGACGTAGAGGTGGCCGCGTCCGTAACCATCCAGGCGCGGCAGGCCGTGATTGCGCACGCGCAGCCGTTCGCCGGGTTGGGTGCCCTCGGGAATCTCGAGCACGACGGTCTCGCCGCTGATGGTCGGGATCTCGACCTTGTCGCCGAGTGCCGCCTGGCTGAAGCGAATGCGAGAGACGGCGTGCAGGTCGTCGCCGTCGCGGCGGAAGTATTCGTGCGG
Source organism: Planctomycetota bacterium (assembly GCA_050181465.1). GTDB lineage: Bacteria > Planctomycetota > UBA1135 > UBA1135 > UBA2386 > JACRLW01. Next base: position 6,491 of record JBFXDD010000027.1, on the reverse strand, counting down.
CTTCACGTGCACGACCACGACCAAGTCGCCCGGCGGTGCGCCGCGCTCGCCAGGTTCGCCTTGGCCGGCGATGCGCTCCACATGGCCTTCTTCGATGCCGGCCGGAATCGTCAGCGAGATGGGCACCCGCCGTGCGATCACGCCCTGGCCACGGCACGGGTCGCATCGATGTTCGATCCAAGTGCCGGCCCCGTCGCAGCGCGGGCAAACCTGACGGAAAGCGATGAAGCCCTGGTTGTGGGTGATCTGGCCCGAGCCCTTGCAGGTGGCGCAGGCCGTCGGCGAAGTGCCGGGCTTGGCGCCGCTGCCCTTGCAGGTCTCGCAGGTGTCGGGGCGATTGACCTCGATCGTCCGCTTGGTCCCGCTCGCGACGTCCTCGAGCGTCAGCTCGATGTCGGCGCGGAGGCTCGCGCCGCGACGTCTGCCGCCACGGCGACCGCCGCCGAAGAACTGCTCGAAGAACCCGCCGCCGCCGCCCCCGCCGAAGAGATCGCCGAATGCGGAGAAGATGTCCTCGACGTTGCTGAAGCCGCCGCCGCGACCACCGACACCGTCGACGCCGGCATGACCGAAGCGGTCGTAGCGCGCGCGTTTGTCGCCGTCGGAGAGCGCCGCGTAAGCCTCGGCAGCTTCCTTGAAACGTGCTTCCGCGGCGGCATCGCCGGGATTGCGATCAGGATGGTTCTCGAGCGCGATCTTGCGATAGGCGCGCTTGATGTCGTCCGCACTCGCATCGCGGGCGACGCCCAGCACCTCGTAGTAGTCGCGCTTGCCACTCATCGTCGTCGATCCGCTGCCGCCTGGCCTGCTGCTGGGTTCCGCTCGTCGTCGCCTCGCGCGCGGGTGCACTGCCCCGCGCGCGAGACGAGTTCGCTCACTTGAGCGCGCCGGAGACGGCGGGATTCTCGTCCTTCAGCGAAGTGACGAGCGTGTTCGTGGTCAGCAAGAGACCGCCGATGCTCGCCGCGTTCTGCAACGCGGTGCGCACGACCTTGGTCGGGTCGATGATGCCGGCCTGGAACATGTCGACGAACTTGCCGCTGACCGCGTCGAAGCCTTCGCTGGCCTTCTTGCGACCGGCGGCTTCGTCGACGACCACGGCGGGATCTGCGCCGGCGTTCTCGGCGATCTGGCGGATCGGCGCCTCGCACGCGCGCTTGATGATCTCCACGCCGTAGCGCTCGTCGCCCTTCACGCGCAGCGCATCGAGGACCGCACTGGCGCGCAAGAGCGCCATGCCGCCGCCGATGACCACGCCTTCGTCGACCGCCGCGCGCGTCGCGTTCAGCGCGTCTTCGACCCGCTGCTTCTTCTGCTTCATGTCGGCTTCGGTGACCGCACCGACATGGATGACCGCGACGCCGCCGGTGAGCTTCGCGAGGCGCTCCTGGAGCTTCTCGCGATCGTAGTCGGAGGTCGTCTTCTCGATCTGCGCACGGATGCTGTCGGCTCGACCGGTGATGTCGGCCTTCTTGCCGGCTCCGCCGACGATGACCGTCGCTTCCTTCTTCACGACGATCTTGCGCGCCGTGCCGAGGTGCGAGGAGTTCACGCTCTCGAGCTTGATGCCGAGGTCTTCACTGACGCAGGTGCCGCCGGTCAGGACCGCGATGTCCTGCAGGATCGCCTTGCGACGATCGCCGAAGCCCGGCGCCTTCACCGCGCAGATGTTGAGGATGCCCTTCAGTCGATTGACGACGAGGGTCGCGAGCGCTTCCGCTTCGACGTCCTCGGCGACGATCAGGAGCGGCTTGCCGGCGCGGCTCACTTCCTCGAGCACCGGGATCAGGTCGCGCGCGTTGCTGATCTTTTTCTCGAACAGCAGCACCTTCGCGTCCTCGAAGACGCACTCCATGGTCTTCGGGTCGGTGATGAAGTACGGCGACACGTAGCCCTTGTCGAAGCTCATGCCGTCCACGTACTCGACGTCGGTCGTCGAGCCCTTGCCCTCTTCGACCGTGATGACGCCTTCCTTGCCGACCTTCTCGACCGCTTCGGCGAGCAGGTTGCCGATCTCGGTGTCGCTGTTCGCCGAGATCGTGCCGACCTTGGCGATGTCGTCGCGGTTCTTGACCGGCTTGGTGTTCGCCTCGAGCTCGGCGACGACGGCGGCGACCGCCTTGTCGATGCCGTTCTTGAGGTCCATCGGGTTCACGCCCGCGGTGAGGAAGCGCTGACCGGTGGTGATGATGGCCTCGGCGAGCACGGTCGCGGTGGTGGTGCCGTCACCGGCGACGTCATTGGTCTTGCTGGAGACTTCGCGCACGAGCTTGGCGCCCATGTTCTCGAAGGGGTCTTCGAGTTCGATCTCCTTGGCGACCGTGACACCGTCGCGGGTCACCTGCGGGGCGCCGAACGACTTCTCGATGATGACGTTCTTACCGGCGGGGCCGAGGGTCACCTTGACTGCCTTCGCAAGGCGCTGGACGCCCTCGACGATCTTCCGTCGGGCGACCTCGTCGAACATGATTTGCTTTGCCATGGTTCAGGCCTCCATCTTGGCGAGGATCTCGCTCTCACGGAGGATCTTGAATTCCTGGCCGTCGATCTTGACGTCGGAGCCGGAGTACTTGCCGTAGATGACGACGTCACCCTTCTTGACTTCGAGGGTGGCGCGCTTGCCGTCGTCGAGCAGACGGCCGTTGCCGATCGCTGCGACCTTGCCGCGTTGCGGCTTCTCCTTGGCGCTGTCGGGCAGCAGGATGCCGCCGGCGCTGACTTCCTCGGCGTCGAGGACCTTCACGACGATGCGGTCGTCGAGGGGGCGAATGTTGGTCATGG
>JBFXDD010000027.1:0-3610 GCA_050181465.1 Planctomycetota bacterium | reverse complement strand
TCGACGATCGTGCAGGTGTCGTTGTCGATGATGACCTTCTTGGCGACGCCCAGCTCCTTGAGCTTGATCTTCTCGAGCTCGATGCCGAGGTCTTTGAAGATCGCCGTGCCGCCGGTCAGGATCGCGATGTCCTGCATCATCGCCTTGCGGCGATCGCCGTAGCCGGGCGCCTTGACCGCACAGATCTTGAGGATGCCGCGCAGCTTGTTGACCACCAAGGTCGCGAGGGCCTCGCCTTCGACGTCCTCGGCGATGACGAGCAGCGGCTTGTTCGCGGTCTTCAGTTGCTCGAGCAGCGGCAGGAGCTTCTGCACCGACGACAGCTTGTCCTCGTGCACCAGCACGTAGCAGTCACGGAACTCGACCGCCATGTTCTCGGCATCGGTCACGAAGTGCGGCGAGAGGTAGCCGCGGTCGAACTGCATGCCTTCGACGACCTTCACTTCGGTCGTGGTGCTCTTGCCTTCCTCGACCGTGATCACGCCGTCTTCGCCGACGCGCGCCATGGCGTCCGCGATCGTCTTGCCGATCTCGACATCGTTGTTGCCGGCGATCGACGCGACCTGCTGGATCGCCTTCGTGTCCTTGCCCGGCACCTTCTTCGCCATGCCGTGCAGCTTCTCGACCACCGCATCGGCGGCCTTCTTGATCCCCTTGATCAGCTCCGCGTGATTCGCGCCGGAGGTGAGGTACTTCATGCCCTCTTCGAGGATCGACGCGGCGAGCAAGGTCGCGGTCGTCGTGCCGTCACCGGCGACGTCGCTGGTCTTGCTGGCGGCTTCCTTGACGAGCTTCGCCCCGAGGTTCTCGTAGGCGTTCTCGAGCTCGATCTCTTCGGCGACGCTCACGCCGTCCTTGGTGATGGTCGGGCCGCCCCAACCTTTGTCGAGAACGGCGTTGCGGCCACGGGGGCCGAGGGTCGAAATGACCGCCTTCGCGAGTTTCTGGACGCCGCGGAGGACGGATTCCCGCGCCTCGCTGTCGAAAGCAAGTTGCTTGGCCATCGGATCTTGTCTTGAGTCGGTTCCGGTTGCGGAACCTCGGGGGGTCATGAAGCGGGAGAGAGCCCCAGCGACCGTTCGATCGGTTCGCCGCGCGCCCTGCTCGGAAAATCGTGCGCGGAGACCGCGCGGCGCGCCGCCTAGCAAAGACGGTGCCGCGCGCGTAGGTGTCGTGCCCGAACCGGGTTCCGCGCGCGGTGCAGCCGATGAGCGGGGCACCGCGGGGCTGATTTCTGCGCCCCTTTCCGGCGCAGACCGTCGAGCTAGAGTATGCGACGCTCGACAGCCGAGTCCTCAGCCCCGCGGGCGCACCGTCAACTTGTCAGGTTCGCCGCATCCGGGCCGCCGGGCTTGGTGTCAAAACGGCATGATCCAACGACTCGCCTTCAGGTTCTCCCTCGGCTTGGTGTCCGGCCTGTTTTCGAGTGCCGGCCTCGCGCAGACCGTGCCAGCTCCGGCCGGTGCCGGCCCCCAGGTGGTGGTGTTGGGCACCGACGGGCAACTGCGCAGCGCGCGTCTCTTGGAGTTGACTGCCGCCGCGGCCAGGCTGGAACCGGCGAACGCCGGCGCCGCCGGCGGGCGGGGGGTCGAACTACCGCTGCGCGAGTTGATCGCCATACACGCCGATGACGCGGCGCCGCTGCCGCCCGCGAGCGCGCTCGCGCGACTGGTGGGCGGCGAAGCCCTCCGCGGAGCAGTCGCCGGGGGCGACCAAGACGGCGAGTTCCTCACCTTCGAGTCCGGTTCCCTGGGTCGCTGCGAGATCCCAATCGATCGCCTCGCGCTCCTCGTCTTCCTCGATCGCGCGACGCCGTCCGGCCTGGAACGGCTGTTGCCCGGCGAGCGGGCCCCCAAAGACGAATGCGTCTATCGTGTCGCCCGCCGCGGCTTCGATCTGCGGTTCGGCGAGATCCACCGCTTCGGGGCCGATGGCCTCTACTTCGCGACCGCGGAGGAACCGCAGCGGTTGCCTTACACGGAACTCGCCGGAGTCGGGATTCGCGGCGGGGTCGAGCGCGAGACCGCGGCCGCTGCGATCCTGATCACGCGAGCCGGGGACCGCGTAGGCGGAGACGACCTTCGGTTCGCCGACGGGCGGTGGACGTTTCGCCTCGAAGGCGATCGCGAACTGATGGTCGACGGCAGGGAGCTGACCTCGGTCACGCCACGCAACGATCGCTTCGTGCCCCTGGCCGACCTCCCCGATCCGGTCGTCGATGAGCGCAGCTACTTCGGTGCCGGTGAATCGCCGCTGTGGCGCTGGCGCCGCGATCAGAGCGCCCTGGGAGAGACTTTGCGCAGTGCGGGCCGAGTGTTCGCGCGCGGCGTCGGCGTGCATGCGAAGAGCCGGTTGCGATGGGTGGCACCGTCCGGGGCCAGCGGGTTCACCGGCTTGGTTGCCATCGACGACTCGGTGCGCGATCTGACGGTGCGCGGCCAGGTCGACGTGACGGTTGCGATCGACGAGCAGGTGGTCTTCGAGCGGAAGGCGTTGACCGCCAGCGACGGGCTCGTGCCGCTCGGCTTGCTCGCGGTCCGAGCCGGCCAAACGGTCGAACTGTTCGTCGACTTCGGTCCGGGCCTCGACCTGGGAGACCGCGTGAATTGGCTCGATGTCGGCTTCGTCGTCGACCGCTGAGCGGCCCGCAGCTCAGCGCAGGCTCAACACGAACGAGTCCATCGCCGAGCGTCGTCCGTTTGCGCGCGCGAACCAGAACACGCGCTCACCGCGGAGCGCGCCCAGATGGGATCGCAGATCGTCGACGATCCAGGCGGTGAAGTTGGGATATCCGTTCGGCTCGACGCCGACCGCATAGAGCGCCGACGGCGTGCACAGCACGAGTTCCCGCGCGCCGGCGAAAGGCTGTTCGGGGAGCTGCAGTGAGCGCGACAACCCGTCGAGCGGGATCGTGCGACCGTCGGTGCGCGGGACGTCCGCGAGTTCCGGCAGTGCCGGGAAGCAGCGCAGGTGACGCACGACTCCCGCGTCGAGCACGACGCGCAGGCCGATCCACTCGATGCCGGCGGTGGCGCCCACCAGCAGCGGTGCGTGTCGCGTGAGATCGACCGCGAACTCGTGGACGCCGTCGCGCAACACCGGCGGCGGGAGCGGCAACGCAGCGGGGCCGTCGAACTCGCCTTGCGTCGTGATCCACACGAGCCGACCGCTCGTTGCCGTCACGCTCGTCTCGAGGATCACCACTTCGGCGTCGAGCAGGCTCCGCGGTTCCGCGAACGTGACGCGTCCACTCGCATCGAGGGTCAGCGGGTCGGCGGATGCGGTGCCGCGCTCGATCCAGGCGAGCTTGCGATCCCGAGCTGACCAGTAGGCGACCGCGCCGCCGAACCGAAGCAGCGCATGGATCGGGCTCGGATCGCCGAACAGGTCGGGGGTGAGCGGATCGGTGTCCAGGGTGGACGGCGTCGGAGCCAGCAGCCCGCCGAAGGCGAGGACGGTGCGTGCTCTCGGCGCGAAGGGAAGTTCGCCGAGTGCGAACGCGGTCGTCGGATGGATCACACCGGACACGCCGCGCGTGGGGGGCGCGGACAACAGCGCCAGTGGAGCCGCGTCCGCTCGCGCAGGATCGGGCGGCGTGCGGTTCGCGATC